>JACRMI010000080.1 GCA_016215025.1 Chloroflexota bacterium | reverse complement strand
CTCAAAACGCGGCAGTTTCGTTTGAACGAGTCGGTGTGTGAAGTGCTACCGGCGTTTCGCCGAAATCGCACACGATGTCGTGATTACTTCCCCGGCTAGAAATTTAAGGTAAACCGCACACGATGTCGTGATTATGGACAAGTATTGTCTACCGCGAAGAAAACGTTCTTGACATAGTTGCCGCTGGTGTAGGTCGATGAGATCAACCCGGAAGCTTTGGGCTTGTCCGCCAGCTTTGTCACCGCCGCAAGCATATCGTCTTCCGTCGGTTTGATGTCGGTCATTTCGGCGGGCAGCGCCATTTGTACGCCAACACCCGTTCGCATCGTCCAGCCACTCGGTAAGGTCGGCGTTGGTGTAGGCCCTTGCGCCGCGGCGGGATTCGCCAGAGCAATAGCAAGAACGAACATGAAACTAATGATCAGAACGAACGAAAAAATATTCGCTGATTTTGTACGCATAATGTTTTTCTCCTTTGATGTTTTTCGTACAATATTAGAATTGTGATCGGTTACCGGATAGTGCCTCCCTTGAAAGAAAATAGGACAATTTTTAAAATTGTCCTACGCATTCAATTCTTAACAATGGAAACGTTCGACCAAAATGCCAACGCCATTATGCGCCGATTGAAAAAAAATATAAATGGGAATTAGGTATTAATAAGGGAACTCCAAGGGAACTGACTTGGAGTTCTTTTGATTTATAGCCCGGATTCGGCGCGAAGAGTTTCTGACTTGTCCATCACTTCCCAGGGCGCGTCGATGTCGTGTCGCCCAAAGTGACCGTATGCTGCCGTCGGTTGATAGATCGGTCGGCGCAACTTCAAATCGCGAATGATTGCCGCCGGTCGCATATCGAAATGCTTGTTGATGAGTGCCACGATTTGCTCATGCGGAACTTTTTCAGTGCCGAACGTTTCGACCATGATCGAAATCGGACGCGCGACGCCAATCGCATACGCCACCTGGATCTCCAAGCGTTCCGCCAAACCCGCCGCGACGACATTCTTGGCGACGTAACGCGCCATGTACGCTCCAGAGCGATCGACCTTCGTCGGGTCTTTGCCGCTGAACGCGCCGCCGCCGTGTCGCGCGATGCCGCCGTACGTATCGACAATAATTTTTCGACCGGTCAGCCCCGCGTCGCCCACGGGACCACCAATGTTGAATCGACCAGTGGGGTTCACAAAATATTTTGTCTTGGCGTCGAGCCAACCCGCTGGAATAATTGTGCGAATCACACGCTCGATCACGTCGTCGCGAATACGTTTTTGATCGACTTCATCTGTGTGCTGCGTCGAAATAACGACCGTATCGACGCGCACCGGTTTGCCAAACGCGTACTCGACGGTCACCTGCGATTTGCCATCGGGTCCGAGATACGGCAGTGTGCCATTCTTGCGCAGCTTTGCCATATGCTTGACAAGTTGATGCGCGAGCGAAATCGTCATCGGCATATATTCGGGGGTTTCGTTGCATGCAAAGCCGATCATCATGCCTTGGTCGCCTGCGCCAATCTTGTCGATCGCGTCATGGCTGCCGTCGCGTTCTTCGAGCGCATCATTCACGCCTTGGGCAATATCGGGCGATTGCTTTTTGATCGCCGTCATGATACCGGCTGTTTTGTAATCGAGCCAGAACTTGCTATCGCAATACCCGATCTGTTCAATCGTTTTGCGAACGATTTCGTACGGATCGAAATGCGCCGTCGTCGTGATTTCGCCCATGACGGCGACGAGACCGCCGCTTGCCGCTGCCTCGCACGCCACGCGCCCCATGGGGTCTTGCGCGTAGATCACATCCAACACGCCGTCCGAAATCTGATCGCACAGCTTGTCGGGATGACCTTCCGTCACCGATTCCGATGTCAGCAACAGTTTCGGTGCAGACATGAATGTAGTACTCATCGAATTACTCCTTTATGGATTTCTCTAATAACGTCTTGACGGTAAATCCATGTTCGAAAATGCAATGGCAAACATGGCGATGTAGAAAAGCACGAACAAGAAAATTAAGGCGACCATAATGACCAGAAAGACGCCGCCGGTTCCCAAGCTGATCCAACCCCAGCGTTTTGTTCGATCGGGTTGGACGGACGCTTTGGCATTGACCAAAGCGACTGCGCCGATGATGAGCGTAATGCCCGGAAGGCAATACAACCCATAGAACATGGTCAGACAGCCGAATGCTGTCACGCCCGCTAACGTCGCCGCGACGATGGCCAACACGTCGTTGAAATTACCGACGAACGTTGGCGCAGGTGTTTGCGTGGATGGAACTGGCGGAGCTACTTGCGTTTGGTCATTGCTCGACGAAATGGCTTGATCTTCCATGCGGACTCCAATGTCAACTGTCATTCTGAGCGGAACGGAGTGAAGTCGAAGGGTTGGCGCGGGGTCGAAGAATCTATTCTAGGCATTGAGAGATTCTTCGCTTCGCTCAGAATGACAATCGAAAATAGATTTACGTTCCTTCTTCCCATGACGCCAAGTACTTTTCCTGCTCCGGCGTCAACTTGTCGATAATGATGCCCATCGCTTCCAATTTCAAACGTGCGATTTCTTTGTCAAGGTCGGCTGGCACCGCAAAGACATTCTTCGGCAGCGTCTTGCCATGCTTGACGAGGTACTCGGCGCTCAACGCTTGATTCGCGAACGACATATCCATCACGGACGACGGATGTCCTTCGGCGGCGGCAAGATTGACCAAGCGACCTTCGGCGAGCAAGTTGATGCGGCGACCATCTTTCAAAATATATTGATCGACAAATTCGCGGACGTGCCGCTTTTCGACAGAAATTTTTTCCAATTCGGGAATATTGATCTCGACGTTAAAGTGACCCGAGTTGGAGATAATTGCGCCGTCTTTCATCAATGGGAAATGGCGTTCGTCGATCACGTTCTTGTCCCCGGTGGCAGTGACGAAAATATCGCCGATCTTCGCCGCTTGCTCCATCGTCATCACTTCGAAACCGTCCATGACCGCTTCGAGCGCGCGGAGTGGATCGACTTCGGTTACGACGGTGCGTGCGCCCAAGCCACGTGCGCGACTCGCGATACCACGCGAACACCAGCCGTATCCGCCGGTCACGAACACACGGCCCGCGAACAATACATTCGTCGCGCGAATGATTCCGTCGAGCGTGGACTGCCCCGTGCCGTATCGATTATCGAAAAAGTGTTTGGTCAACGCATCGTTCACCGCGATCACGGGATATTTGAGTGCGCCGTCCTTCGCCATGGCGCGCAAGCGGATGACGCCCGTCGTGGTCTCTTCGGTACCGCCGATAATGTTCGGCAAGAGATCGGTGCGTTCCTTGTGCAAGGTTGAAAGCAAGTCTGCGCCGTCATCCATCGTCATGTTCGGCACGATTTCGAGTGCGGAACGCAGATGGCGATAGTACGTCGCATTGTCTTCGCCCTTGATGGCATAGACGGGTACTTCAAAATGCGCGACGAGCGATGCAGCCACATCGTCCTGGGTCGATAGCGGATTCGACGCAGCCAGCACCACATCCGCACCGCCCGCGACGAGCGTCCACATCAAGTTCGCGGTTTCGCTCGTGACGTGCAAACACGCCGCGACGCGCACGCCCTTGAGTGGTCGTTCCTTTTCAAAGCGCGCGCGAATCTGCCGCAGTACCGGCATGTCATTCTCTGCCCACTGGATTCGGAAACGGCCTTTTTCCGCCAGTGCCATGTCTTTTACATCGTGCTCACGTTTTGCCATTTTATCTCCTCGATTTGGATTTCTATTGCGTGCGGTCTTTATGAATTACATTGAATCGACAGATCGGTGCGCTTTGCGCCAAACAATCGATCTCACGTACATCAACCTCTGCGTCGAACAAAAACGAAACCAGTCCAGCGATATAACCCGATAACATCGCACAGCGCGGTACGGGCTTGGCAGCAATGGCGATTGCATTTCCACTGGAGGTAAATTTGGCAACTGCACCTTGCGCCAAAAAGGAGTTGCGCGCCCACACCTGACCCAGCTGATTTGGGTAATCAAGATCGAATTCGATCTTTGCCCAGCCTAAGGAAGCGTAAAAGTCTGAAAAAAAATGCTCTGACTTGACTTTGTCACCAGGATCAAGACTAAACTTGGCAGTCAGTGCCGCCGCGGTTCGCTTGCCCGCGCGCTTGCCGCCCAAATAAAGCCGCGCATCGACAAATCTTTCTCCCAGTACCAGATAGAGATCGTCCACCAAATCGGCAATCGTGGACGCGCTCATTATGAATGCGCGTACGCCTCCGCTGAATTTGAACGCAGCGTCAGGATCAAATTCTACTGTGCGCGTCATCGCATCGAAAAAAGATACGGGGTCAGCTTTTGCGTCCATAAGACCTCCATCAGTCTTGGCGTGCTGTTTCTATTGCCGAAATAACCCGTTGCTAAGCGGACTGTCCTCGTTGGCTTTGGAGTGATTACTGTTCACGCGATACTTGGAAAATGCACTCGCCGTGTCCCATCGCCGCGCATTGCTTTTCGATCATCTCAATTTCTTCGCCGAGGAAATCCGATACTTGCGCTGCGAGGTATGCGCCCAACAACGTACAGCGCGCAATCTCCGACTTGGTGCTCGTCGCGACATTGCGTCCATCGGCAGTGAACTTGGTTGCATAACCTTGAGCTAGAAAAGAATTTTTCACCACGACTTGACCGCTCTTGTTGGCATAGTCGAGGCGATAATCGATCTGTCCCCAACCAATCGCGGAATAAAATTCGGCAAAGAATTTTTCTTTCGCTTGCGAATCGTTTGGAACTCGGAACTCGTTCAGCAAGGCAGACACGGTTCGTTTGGCGGCGCGGCGCGCGCTCATATACAAGCGTGAATCGACGAATCGCTCGCCTAATTCCATGTACAGATCGTCCATCCAATCGGCAATCGAGGCGCAACTGGTGATGAAAGCGCGGACGCCGATGATGTTGAATTGCCCATCCGGTTCAAACGTCGCTGACTTCGCGGCTTCGTCAAAGTATGGTGTGTCGCTCACGCTGAGAACTCCTGGCAAGACTCTAAAGGTTTCCGTCGCAAAAAAATCGACAAATCATCTTGGCACGAGCGCTGTTTTAGTAAATTTGCCCACCTCATGAAACCTTTAGGGTCTGAATTTCACAATGGTGGTATCACTCCAAACGTCGCGCAATAACGCTGCTTGAATTCATTCAAATCATAGCGATGATTCTGCGTACCGTACTCTTCCAGAACGTACGTCGCGGCGAGACTGCCCAATTTGCCCGTAATCTCCCACGGCAAATTGCAAAGATAGCCCTTGATGATTCCCGCGCGATAAGCATCGCCGACGCCCGTTGGATCCGCCTGACGCAATGGTGTCACGACCGGGATGTCGATCACTGTACCGCTCGTACGAATCTGAGAACCTTTTTCGCCGAGCGTAACGATAAGCGTTTCAGTTTGCGCCGCCACATCGTCATCCGACCAGCCCGTTTTGTTCTTCAACATTTCGAACTCGTACTCGTTGACAATCGTCATGGTCGAGCCGCGCACGCCGTCTGCCAACTCTTCGCCATTGAGGCGAATGATTTGCTGACTCGGATCGTAGATGTACGGCAGTTTCAATTCCTTGCACTCGCACGCGTAATTCACCATCGCGCGTGGGTCATTCGGCGAAATGATCACCAGATCGATTGGATCTTTCTGCGCGTGTTCCTTAAAGGACAGCTTGTGTGCATGCGCCATCGCGCCGGTATAAAACATGGCAATTTGATTTTGCTTGCCATCGGTGCTGACAAAAAACGACGCGGTGAAATCATCGGCGATAGCAACAATCGCGCTCGTATCGACGTTGTTCTCTTCGAGCCAGGCGCGATACTCGGCAAAGTCCTGACCGACCGTCGCCATGATCCTGGGACGCTCGCCCAGCAACGCCAGGTTGTACGCGATGTTGGTCGCCACGCCGCCGCGCTGTTTCTTCATCGAATCGACCAGAAACGAAACAGAGAGATTGGCGATTTTGTCCGGCAGAATATGATCGTGGAAAAAGCCGGGGAATTGCATGATATAATCGTACGCGATAGAACCGGTGATCAGGACGCTCATTCATACTCCAGTGAACAGTTGTCAGTGAACAGTGAACAGTCGCGACTGTTCACTATTTACTTCATGGTCTTTAGAAGATTTTCCCCAAACGGTGGACGCACGACACCACGTTCCGTCACCAACGCCGTAATGTATTTATTCGGCGTTACGTCGAAGGCGGGATTGCCCACGTGGACACCTTCCGGTGCAATAGGCACGCCGTCAATGTGCGTCACCTCGCGCGCGTCGCGCTCTTCGATTGGAATGTCGTCGCCGTGCGCAAGCGTCATGTCGATCGTCGAGGTGGGCATGACGGCGTAGAATGGAATTCCGTTTTCGTGGGCGACGACGGCAACTTTGTACGTGCCGACTTTGTTTGCCACATCGCCGTTTGCCGCCACCCGATCCGAGCCGACAAAACATTTTTGGACTTTGCCCTTGCGCATGTAATGACCCGCTGCATTGTCGGCGATCAGCGTCATGGGCACGCCGTACTGCATCAATTCCCACGCGGTCAAACGCGCGCCTTGCAAGCGCGGCCGCGTCTCATCGACCAGCACGTGAATCTTTTTGCCCTGGCGATGCGCTTCGATGATGCACCCAAGCGCCGTCCCAATATCAACGGTCGCAAGCGGACCGGTATTGCAGTGATGCAGAATCGTGTCGCCGTCGTTGATGAGTGCCGCGCCGTTCTTGGCCATCGCCGTGTTGATCTGTACATCTTCTTCGGCGATGCGCTGCGCTTCGGCGACGACCCAGTCGCGCAGACCACTCGCATCCAAATTTTGCGTTTGCGCTTGCTTCATCACCCGGTCGAGTGCCCACATTAGGTTGACGGCTGTCGGGCGCGTCGCGCGTAAAATCTTTTCTGCCACATCCAAATCGCGCAACAGTGCTTCACGCGTCGTTGCTTTCGATTCTAATGCCGCCAACGCAAGACCAAACGCTGCGGCTGCCCCAATCGCCGGTGCGCCGCGAATCGTCATGTCCTTGATCGCATGTGCCACCGCGCCATAATCGCGACATTCGACAATTTCAAATTGGCGCGGCAGCTTGCGCTGATCGATCATTTTCACAACGCCATTGTTCATTTCTATCGTTCGCATTCCAACTCCGCATGTCGTTTCGAGTGAAACGAGAAATCTCTCGCGCGACCGAGATTTCTCGTCGCGATCCTTCGACTCCACTTCATTCCGCTCACGCGAAGCGGCTCCTCGAAATGACACTTGTCTTAAACAAAAAATTCTCTCGGATGAGAGAATTGAGAATCACGCCTCTCATCTTCCAAGCGCAAAATCGCAAATCGTTTCAATTTGCGTCGCTTGCCGGAATTGGCACCTGTTTCAGTCGCCAGTCGTCAGTCGTCAGTCGTCAGATTCATTTGCTGTCTGACTACTGGCTACTGACCGCTGACTACTGAGAGGTTGCCGAGGTATCACAGGGCCGTTCCCTCCACCTCTCTGGATGAGTGTCCAGTTCTATTCAGTTGCGGGGATTTTATAGCATACTCGATGGGATTTGTCAAAAATTTTATTTTTGACATTTCATTATCAAGATGCGATAATTGCGCCTACGATTACGGATCAAAAATATGACCTCGACTCAACGCCGCGCCTTGATTCTATTTTCGATTGCCTTCGCCATTTATCTCATCCCCGTGCTATACAACAATCTCGTCACGCCTTTCTTTCACATCATTCCAAGCCAGGATGTGGTCTCGGCTTCACTCGTACCCAACAGTGTCCTCACGCGTGACAATTTCTACCTCGATCAGTACCGGCGTTACATTGCGAACAATTACGCCGAACAGCACTTTGCGATGGAGATCAACGGTCACCTCGTTTCCGTCACGCCGATCACAGCCGGTGTGCTCGCACTTCCGTTCATGGGTTGGGGCATTGGCAGCGGCTGGATCGCCCGCACGTTTAACGTCTTCGATCTGGCACGTGTCGCGGCTGCGTTCATCACGACCTGCGCGGTGCTCGCTTTTTTCTTCGCCGCCCGCGAACTGACGGATCGGGCGACGGCCACACTTGTCACGCTGGCGTTCGCGTTCGGAACGAGCGTGTGGGCGACGGCATCCTCGGGGTTGTGGCAACATACGCCCAGCATTCTGTTTCAATCGATTGCGTTTTGGTTTCTCTTGCGCGGCGTTCGCCAAAATGGAAACGAACTTGGACCTGCTGGGTTATTTCTATCGCTTGCAACCATCGCGCGTCAGCCGAATTTTACCACCGCCGGACTCGCGACGATTTTTGTCCTTCTGTGTTTTCGCAAATCGCTCATTCCCTTTATCCTGTGGGCATTGCCACCGTTGATCCTCGTCTTGATATACAACGCCGCGATCAACGGCTCGCCCTTGTCGTTCGGTTATCAAGATGAAGCGACGAGATTCTCCATTCCGCAGTGGGAAACGATTATGGGATTGCTCTTTAGCCCTAGTCGCGGCGTGTTCACCCTATCGCCATTTTTGTTTCTGGCGCCGATTGGTTTGTGGCAAGGATGGAAAACCGCGCATCGGAATTTCTATGCATTCGTGGCGATTGCGTTCATCGGTTATCTGGGGATTATGGCAGCGTGGGGATCGCTTGGGGGATGGGCATACGGCGCGCGGATGTTAACCGATGCACTGCCCGCACTTTGCCTTTTGATTATTCCCGCGGTCGAAAAAATTCGCGGCGGATGGCGCATTGCTCTCAGCGGGGTGATTATTCTAGCGGCGTTCGTCCAAAGCTTTGGCTTGTTCGATTACGGCAATGCGTTTCACGCTGATCCGGCCAATAGCATCTGGAGCATTGAGAACAACGAGCCACTATTCTACTTGAAGCTCTATATCTCGATGATTCAAGAAACCCTCGGTCTGTAAAACACTCTTCTCGCGAATCACGCGAATCTCCGCTAATGTATTTTAGCGGCTCAACTTCTGTCATTTCGAGCGAAGCGAGAAATCACTATCCAAAGTGAGATTTCTCGTCGCAAAATCGGCTCCTCGAAATGACACTTAATTTTTCGCGAACATTCGCGTGATTCGCCGGCGACAATCATCGCCGCAAAAATCTTCGTTCGAGTTCTTCCAAGCGCAGCGAAACAAACACAGGACGACCATGCGGACACATCGCAGGCGCGTACGTCTGTAACAGCTCGTCGAGCAACGCTTGCTGCTGCGCATGGTCAAGCGCATCGCCGGCTTTGATCGCGCTAATGCACGCCGCCTTCGCCGCCAGTTTGTCGCGCAAGGCATCGCCCTCAAGCATGCGATAACGTTCATGCTCTTGCAAGAGCGCAGTCAGAAACTCGTTTGGATTCAGCTTGACGAACTCCGGCTGCGCGTTGATGCGAAATGTGTTTTCGCCAAACGGTTCAACGTCGATTCCAAGCGCGCGGTATTCGTCGATATGCGCGTTGAGCAACTCGGCTTCGCGCGGCATGACTCCGATTTGACCACCAACCACCGACCGCTGACCACTCTTAGCCGACGTAAGCTCTTCGTAAAAGATTTGCTCCTGTGCCGCATGTTGATCGACAATCACCATGCCGTCAGGTGTCTGCGCGAGAATAAACAGGTTATGAACTTGTGCCACCGCACGCCACGAACCAACAACATAACCACTAGGAATTTCTCTCAGAGTTCCCAGAGTTCCCCCAAGTTCCCCCATTCCCTGAAAGGGCCACTCGGTGGAGCTTTGGGGAACTATGGGGAAACCTCGCGCTACTTGTTCGACGGCTTGCTGGACTGCGCCGTAGATCGCACGCTCTTGAAAGAATCGCACCTCGGCTTTGCGTGGATGCACGTTCACATCGACGAATTGCGGATCGATCTCGATTTGAATCACCGCAAGCGGATAACGCTGTAGCGGTAATCGTCCCAGGAATGGGCGCTCCAACATCACGGCAAAAAGTCCTGATCGAATCGGACGACCGTTGACGAAAAACGCTTGCCATTCGCGACTCGCACGTGCCAGCGATGGACGCGACACCAAGCCATGCACACGCAAATCGACGCTCGAATAATTCACCTCGACCATGTCGCCAGCAACGTCGCGTCCCCATACTGCGCCGATACGTTCCAACGGGGTTGCGGCAGGCGCAACCAAATTCTCACGACCATCGACGACGAGGCGAAACGCGATGTGCGGACAAGCCAGCGCGTAGGTCGTCACCGATTTCTGAATCAACTCAGTTTCGCGCAGCGGCGCTTTTAGAAACTTGCGCCGCGCGGGCGCGTTGTAAAACAAATCACGCACGACGACCTGGGTCCCAATCGGCGCGCCCGCCACTTGTGCTTCGACTTTGCCATCGATCACGCGAACGTGCGTGCCTTCGACCTCATCTTTGACCCGCGTCAGTATTTCTAATCGCGCCATGCTCGCAATCGATGGGATCGCCTCGCCGCGAAAGCCAAGCGTGCGCACGGCGCGCAAATCAGTATCGGACGTAATTTTGCTTGTCGCGAAACGCTCAACCGCAAGCGCCACATCCTCGCGCGACATGCCACTACCGTTGTCGCTCACGCGAATGAGCGCGACGCCGCCCTCGCGAATCTCAATCGATATCGCGGTTGCGCCCGCATCGATTGAATTTTCGATCAACTCTTTTACCACTGACGCCGGACGCTCGACGACTTCGCCCGCTGCGATGCGTTCAGCGACTAACTTATCGAGAACATGAATTTTCATTACGCGCATTCACCTGCCATCTTCAACAAGGTTCGCAATTGCTCCGGCGAACCGAGCGCGAGCATTTGCATGTTTGCCTGCAAGACCATGTCCGCGCTCGGCGTGGTGCGGGTTGGCGCATTGGGCATTTTGCACGCCAGCAACGTCACGCCGATTCGCTCGGTGAGTTGCGCTTGCGCGAGCGTCTTGCCGACCAGGGATGAATTCGGCGCGATGAGAACTTGCTCGATCAATAATTCTTCGTTGCCAACGTGCGCCACTTCATCGAGAAAATCTGCAACGGCTGGACGAATAAGCGTCGTCACCATACGGCGTCCCGCGATGCGATATGGAGAAATGACATGATTCGCGCCCGCCCGCACCAGTTTCGATTCCGATGTTTCGTAATTCGCGCGCGCGATTATTTGCAGATCAGGACAAATACCTCGCGCGGTCAACACGATGAACACATTCTCCGCGTCCGAATTTACCGCCACCACAATCGCGCGCGCGCGTTCAATACACGCCTGCTTCAAAATCGATTCATCGGCTGCGTTGCCGTGCAGCGCCATGTGCCCCAGCTCACGCAAGTGGGCAATAGCATTCGCATCGGGATCAATGACGACAAAAGGCATTTTCTCTTCGAGCAGCGTGTGGACGACATGACGCCCCACGCGACCGTAACCACAGACAATGGTGTGATTTTTTAATTGTTTCATCATGCGACGTTCCCTTTCGCGCTCGAGTTGCTCTCGCCACTCGCCCGATGCAATCCAATTCGTAATCACGCTGGCGGCGTAAAACGTAATGAGTGCCGCAGCAAAAATCAGGCCGATGGTGAACAGGCGTCCTTCGTGCGATAGCGTTTTGATTTCGCCAAAGCCAACGGTGCTGATGGTAATGACAGTCATGTACAACGCATCAAGCCAGTCCATTTGCTCCAGCGCCACAAAGCCCACCGTGCCGACGATCAACACGGCGACCAGTGCGATCAGCGCAGGCGACAAGCGTTTCGAAATACGAGTGCGAGTGGTGCTAACCATCTTATTGTCACTCAGCGATAATAGTGTTCGCGAACTTTTGCCTGCCATTTCATGAACACAGATGAAAGTGCGTATCGATCATCATCCAACATATCCGGTCTGGGCATTCGATGAACAAATGCATCGGTGACACCTGGATCGAACACACCGTCTCCAATTCCATCTTCTTTGAAAACGAGAAGAGGCAATTGCAATCCAAAGAGAATTCCTGCTTCTAAATGATTCCACCCCGTTGGAATAGGAAACGCTTTTTCAATCACTTGTTCCTTGGGCGTGCCGCGTTTGCGCGTTCCACTTTGAATATAGAGCTGCTCAAATCCAAGGATCACACCGCCAGCGCAATGACGCGCCAACACAAGTACTTCTTTGAGTGGCAACTCCGTCGGATAGTCCGAGCCACCCAAGCGGCGCTCTTCCATCCCGAAACGATCAAATTCGGCACAAATAATTTTATAAGCCGCTTCTTGGTTCGGATTCAACGTCGTTGGACGAGAAACGAAAATGGGGATTTTCATAGTTTGCCTCCTTCTCTAACGTCGAGACTGCACGATTATTCAGTTATCCGACCCGTTGATTTAGTTTGATCTGTATCTCATTGAGCATATTTAACGCTTGCACCGGCGTCATATTCGCAATGTCCACATCCGCAATCTGCCGCAACACCTCGCGCCACATTTCCGCGCGTGCATCGTACACCGCACGGTCTTCGTGAACCAAAGCTTGTTCATTTTGAACGCTTGGCGTGAAATCTGAAGACTGATTACTGGCGACTGGCGACTGGCGACTGTTGACTGACGTCTCTCGCGATTCTTCTAACTTGTGTAAAACACTCTCCGCGCGATCAACCACACGCGACGGCAGTCCCGCCAGCCGCGCAACATGGATGCCGAAGCTTTTTTCCGCGCCGCCTGCAATGACCTGTCGCAGAAAAATCACCTCGCTGCCCTGCTCCTTCACCGCCATCGTCAAATTCTTCGCCGCGTCACATTCCGCTTCGAGTTGCGTAAGTTCGTGATAATGCGTCGCGAACAACGTCTTTGCGCCAATGATGTTGTGAATTTCTTCGGCGATTGCCCACGCGAGCGAGATGCCATCGTAGGTCGATGTTCCCCGCCCGACTTCGTCCAGCACGATGAGCGAACGCCCGGTCGCATGACGCAGAATATGACTCGTCTCGCTCATTTCGACAAGAAATGTCGAGCGACCTTGCGCGATGTCATCGCTAGCGCCAACGCGCGTAAAGATGCGATCCGTCAATGCGATGTGCGCAAAACTCGCGGGAACGAAACTGCCGATCTGGGCCATCAACACGATCAGCGCAACCTGCCGCACGAACACGCTCTTGCCCGACATGTTCGGTCCCGTGAGAATGATGACGCGCTGCGATTCATTATCAAGCCGCGCATCGTTCGGCACAAACGTCTCGCCATCCCGCAAAAACCGTTCGACGATGGGATGCCGTCCTTCGCGAATTTCGGTCACGTCACCGTCGTCGACGATGGGCTTACAGTAGTTGTAACGTGCCGCCGTTTCTGCTAGCGCTGACAACGCATCGATCTGAGCGAGGATTCGCGCCGCCGTTTGCAATCGCGCGGCGTGCTTGGCAACTTCGCGGCGTACTTGCACGAACAGTTCGTACTCCAAGTCCTTGACGCGATCCTGGGTCGCGAGGATATGCGTCTCTTGCGCTTTTAACTCCGGCGTGACGTAGCGCTCGGCATGGGAGATCGTTGCACGGCGTTCATAATTTTTGGGGATGCGATTTGCCGCACTGCGCGGCACTTCGATAAAGAACCCGAACACTTCGTTGTAGCGCACGCGCAGATTTTTGATGCCCGTCTGCTCGCGTTCTTTTTCTTCCAACTCGCCGAGCCAATGCTTACCGCGAATTGCACCCTCGCGTAATTCGTCGAGCGTTGGATCATAGCCCGATTTAATCAGCCCGCCTTCCTTGATGAATATCGGCGGATCATCTACGACGGCGCGATCAATCAACTCCTTCACATCCTGCAATTCGTCGAGTTGTTGTTCGAGGGTATGGAGGAGATTGGCGTGTGGGAGTGGGGAGGTTTGGGAGAGCCGCGCTTTTATTTTCGGCAAGCGAATCAACGCGCGTTTTAGTCCGATCAAATCGCGCGCGTTCGCATTACCAAAGCCGATTCGCCCGACGAGCCGCTCGACATCGTACAAACCGTCGAGCAATTTTCGCAGATCGCCACGCAAAAACGAATCACGATGCAGCTCTTCGACCGCATCGAGCCGCGCGTGAATCTGCGCCAGGTCGAGTAACGGTTGCTGAATCCAGCGTTTGAGCAAGCGTGCACCCATCGCCGTAATCGCATGATCGAGCACGCCAAACAAACTGCGCGGCGACTTGCCATCGTTGGCGAGCGACGACGTGAGTTCGAGATTACGCCGCGTCGCCGAATCGAGCGTCATGTAATCGGCAAGCGAATATGTCCACAAATGTTTCAGATGTTGTAGCGGCGCATCGCCACTGGACGTCGGTTGATTCGTTTTGAGATATTGCAGTGCAATATTCGCGGCGACAATCGCGAGAGATAAATCTTCGCAGCCGAACGGCTCAAGCGTCGCCACATTGAAATGCTTGCACAGTTCCGCGCGCGCGGAATCTTCATCGCACACGCGATCATCGATTGGCGAAACGCGTACGGGACGAATCGACTTGATGCGTGCGACAAATTCTTCATCCGTAGCAAATGATTTGGGTAAGACGATTTCGCTGGCTTGCAAACGCTGCAATTCGTCGAGCAATTTTTGTAGCGCATCGGAATCTTCTATCTGCGTCGTCGCGAATTCACCAGTGGAAATATCAACTATCGCCAAACCGAAATTTACTTTCGCGCCTTTCGTGGAAAGATTTCGCGAAATTGCCGCGAGATAGTTATCGCTCTTGGAGCGCAGCAAGGCATCTTCAACAACAGTACCGGGGGTGATCACGCGAATTACATCGCGCTTGACAAGGCGCTTGACCTTTTTCGGGTCTTCGAGTTGCTCGACGAGCGCAACCTTGTAACCCTTGTCGATCAGCTTGGCGATATAGGATTGAACGTGATGATGCGGCACGCCTGCCATCGGTAAGCGCACCCCTTTCGCGAACGAACGCGACGTGAGCACGAGTTCAAGTTCGCGCGCCGCGATCTGCGCATCGGCTTCGAACGTTTCAAAGAAATCGCCGAGGCGAAACAAAACAAGCGCATCGGGAAAGCGCGCTTTGATCTGACGATACTGCGTCAGCATCGGCGTAAGTCGTTTTTCATCCATGATGGTGGACATTATAATTTGATTTCTTTACAACGACAAGCAAGTAAAAGACCCTAAAAGGTTTCCTCGCCAGTCAATACTTGCATTGACCAACCTACTTTCCTCTACCTACAATTCGTTTAGGGAAAGAAACCTTTAGGGTCTAGTTTGGGATTTTCAAATCACGGCAAGTTTATCGTCTCGATAATGATCGAGCTGCTGCCATCGGACAATCCCAAGCGCGTGCCATCACTCGCGCGATAGACTCCAATTTCGATTCGATATTGTCCGGGCGATAGATCGCGCGGAATCGTCAACGGATGCGGATCGATAACGATTTCGCCTTTGTCCCAAAATGATGTTGGATACTTGGAGTGTTGCGGCTGGCTATCGTTTTGTGTGAGTGTGTTACCCTGCGCATCGATGAGGTGGACGAAAACGGTATAGTCCTCTGTCATCGACGCAAGCGCGCGCCAATCCAATTTGACCAATAAAGAATCGCTGCTAATCTGCCTTGTGTAACCGATCAACGCCATTTGATCGCCAAAGTTGTGATCGACTGGATTGACAACTTGCACATTCGATTGCCCGTCGATTTTGAATCGTGCAATGGTCGGCGTAACGAGGTTGCCTTGCGGGTCACGCGCCGTTAGGTCTTGCAACGGCACACGTCGATACAACCCTACTTGAATCGAGCCAACTGCGGGACCGTGTGCTTCCAGCGAAACGGGCACACGATAATTGTCCTGAATCACTTCGCCCGGTTCCCACACGCGAGTTGGATAAAGACCTCCGCCGGGAAACGCATCCCATCGTCCGATAATTTTTCCCTCTGCGTCGAGCAGCCGAATCGAAACTGAGAAATCTTCGTCGATACGATCCAGCGCGCGCCAATAAACCGTAATGGGTAATTCATCGCTCGGCGCAACTGATATTTGTGGCAAGTCGTAGCCCACCAACTCAGCTCGATTATCGAACGTGAGATGAACGGGATTCGACACCTTTGCATCATTGGCAAAACGTGAAGGCAAAGCATAGGGAGGAGCGATGATAGCGAACGGAGATAAAAAGGAAAAAGGAATCAAAATGACAAATGACAAATGAGCAAGTGACAAACGCCGTGATCCGTAAAACGTAAAACGTAATTGGTCGAGTCCAACAGCGAACAAGACTGCAACTGCGGCGATGGCAGGAAAAATTAGTCGTCCCTGCGATGCCATAGTGAGCCACGTCCAGCGCACGAGCGAAATCGAAATGAAGACGAGCCACACCGTTGGAAGCCAGAGCAAGTGCGGCAATGTTCGGCGGACGATGCCGACGATCAAGCCAACGATGGCAAGGACGGTGAACGCATCGAGAGCGGTGTAAACAAAATCCGGCGCGATGAGATTGACGCCGCCAAAGTTTCCCCAGAACGAAATTCTAAATCCTTGGAATTCACCGATCAAGCTCGCGAGTGTCACCGGCGCGGGACGCCCACCTGCAATTTGCACCCAAACGTTGAACGCCAGCAAATCGTCATAGAGCAACCAATTGCGGACGTACCACCAGAACGCAATAGCAATCACGAGCAAGCCGCATACTAAACTGCCTGTGATGACCACCGACCACCGACTGCCGACCGCCCCTTCATCGCTGCCGTCTGCCGTCTGCCGTCTGCGGTCAATCGATTGCCAAAGCAAATGTGCAAAGACACACACTGCGACGACGAACAATCCGGTGTTGCTGATCTTGGTCAACGCGCCTAGCCCAAGCACAACGCCGAGCATGACGAATCGCTGCATGGTTGCACCGCGCGTAACGAGTTGCGCGAGGAGTAAGAGCGCAAGTGTTGCCAACATCGTCGCAAGGTTATCATTGTTCACCGATGCGCTGATAAAAATAAACATCGGGTTGAATGCGACCAAGAAAGCGGCAAGTGCGGCGAGCCGTTTATCGTTTTTTATTTCGAGCGCAAAGAAATAGGTCAGCACCACGGTAATCGCCGAAAAGATGATCGAAAGAAAACGAATGAGGTGAACGGCAAGCGTCGTATTCTGCCAGGGAAAGTTTTCCGCACTCGTGTGAACCACCATGTTCTTGTTGCCATAGTCGAGCGGGATACCAATGCGCGCATGTGGATTACGCCAAAGACGGTCGGGGAGATCGCGCGTGTCGATCCAAAATGTGGCGAGCGCACTGACAACATAGTACAGCGGGGGCTGCCCGCCCTCTTGCGCCCACAATGTTTCGATGTTCGGGTCTTGAACGGGCAAGCCGTGTCCCGTTGAGAGCGATTGCACGAACGGATAATGCCATAGCTCGTCGCCTGCCTCAAAAATCGGCGTGACGATGGAATAAGTCACGCCGAGAATTAGAAATGCGATGAGAATCAAAAACAAAAATCGATGGTGCTGCACGATTCGGATATTCATTCGCTAATCTGAATCGGCTTAATCAGAATCTTGTCGTCCAACGGTTGACCCATTTCATCAACGAGCGATAGACGCTGCCCTGTATCCACATTGTACCAACCTAATTCTATCGAATAACTACCCGGCAGAACCGTGGCATCAATTGGAACAACAATTCCATCGGCAAGCGGATAATTCACGCGCCATGAACTTGTCGGCGCATTGCCTTGATGAGGCTGACTATCCAGACCCGCTACAACTTGTCCGTGAGCATTCACCAAATGAACGAACAGCGTATAGTTGACCGCAATCGGTTCCACCGTGCGCCAGTAAACAATCAGACCCAGCGTTTGATTGCGTTTGATCGTATCCGCGGCTAGCTCATAGGCGTCAAGCTGAATTCCTCCGGTAAACCGCGCAGGGATTGCTGTCGATGCACGCGTCGCCAAGTTATTGGTAACTGAAATCTCCTGCCAGACTTGGTTATCATCGCGATAATAAATATATGCTGCGTCATGATTCCTCAGCCCTGCAACATTTCCACGATCCGTCCCATAGGCATAGGCATTCGCTCCGTAGCGCACGAACATCATCGAAGAAATCGTTGGGGTGGGAAAAGGGGGATCGATAAAATAAAAGAGAGTATCAGAAGAAATAGCAGGATGCTTTTGAAAGATAGGACGAAATTGCAAACGCGTGTCGCGGATGAAATTTGCAAAGTTCACCGCACCCTCGTTTACGCTCATTCCATTCCAAATCAAAAATAGAACCGCCACGCCTAGCCAAAGCGTACGTCCAAGCAACGTAGGAATACGCGCGCGCACAATCGCAAAGCCAAGTCCAAACAACGTCATTGTGGCGAGAATGGGAAGATAGAGATATCGATTCAGCGCATAAGGAAACGGCAGGACCGGAAGGACCGCAATCAATCCGGCGGCGACCAGGAAGATCACAGTCGGTTGCCGCTTGATTACAATCAAAAACAATATCACAACCACGAAGAGGAAAAATGCAAGTTGGTTCCAAGGTTCACCAAGATTCCAGGGAACCACAAGCCCTTGGATGTATTGCCACGCATTCGCCCAGACCCGTTCACTTGGGCGATAAGCGACCTGCCCCACATAGACCCCGCGAATTGAAATTAGATATTCAATTGCAGCGTAAAAGATCATAATTAAGGTCAAAGGGAGGTAACGTTTGACCAATTCACGAATGGAAGCAGGTTTTCTGACCAACAAACGATCCGCCAGAAACAGAACGGCGATCAACGTCGCGCCCATTTCCTTTGTCAACAGGGTACAGATAAATGCGATGAGCGCCAGCGCATATATCCACCTGCGTCCCTCCTTCAAATAACGCACCCAAAACAATAACGTGGTGAGATAAAACAGCGTCATCAAGACATCGGCAACACCAGGCCAATGAACAGCCACACTAATGAGAGGCAAACTCAAAAACAGCAGCGCCGATACCAACCCGCTGACTTGATCACGTGTAAACTGCGTGATGAGCATCGAAAGCAAGAAACAATTGAGCAAATGAAAAATAAGATTGACGATATGGTAGCCCGTAGCATCTGTCCCCAAAAGCTGATATTCGATCCACCATTGAATTCCTTGCATCGGGCGATACCACTGCAAATCAAGATTGCGCGGATCAAAATAAAATGCGAAATAATCGGCGAAGGTGCGTCGCGCTGCCAATTCCACAAAGACAAAATCGTCCGTCCAAAAACCTGCTTGCAGAATGGGACCATACAGAATCAAGCCCGCAATGCCAAGAGTGAGCGCGGTGAAGATCGACCAACTCGGTGATCGGACAAGTCGTAGATCATTCAAATGGAAAATGTCGAATTTCATTCGTCCATTTTCTCGATGCTGACCCTAGTGACGGGGGTCTCACGCGGATGATTCTCAAATCCAAGCGTTTCACCGATCAAGTACAGCGGGCGGCGGCGCGTTTCGTCGAGATTGCGCCACAGGTATTCGCCAAGGATTCCGAGCATGACCAGTTGCACTCCGGAAACCAAGAGCAAGACCACCATCAACGAAGTCCAACCTTCGACCGGAAAGCCCCAAACGATGCGAGCGATGACTACAAAACCTGCGTAGAGAAAGCCGAAAAGTGCAAGCAACATACCGACAACTGACGTTATGCGTAGCGGCAAGTAAGAAAATCCAACAAACGCATCCATGAAATACTTTATCTTTTTGCCCAGCGTCCAGCGCGATTTTCCAAACTTGCGTTCGGCGCGCTCATAAGACACGGTCACCGATTTGAAACCCGCCCACAACAGCAAGCCGAACAAATAGAGATTCGGTCCCGCATTCTGTACCAGTACCCGAATAACTTCTTTGTCCGCCAGAAAAAAATCAAAACCCTTTTGTGGAAAATTTGGAAAAACCAATCGCTTGTAGAGCCAATTGAACACATCGCCCGTCAAGCGCGTTATCCATGGATCGCTCCGTTGCGTTCGGACAGCCAACACCACTTTGTAACCTTCACACCACTTGGTCACCATCTCTGGAAGCAATTCCGGAGGGTCTTGCAAATCCGCCGTAATCACAACACTCGCATCGCCTTGCGCATGAGCTAGCCCTGCCAGAATCGCGGGGTTGGAGCCAGAATTCCGCACTAACCGAATGGCCTTGACGCGAGAATCTGTCTCCGTCAAGTTTCGTAAAACCTCAAAGGAATCGTCACCACTGCCGTCGTCGACAAAAATAAACTCAAATTCAGAATAGGCAATTTGGGCAGCGACCTTGGCGAGCCGCTCGTGCAAAAGCGGAAGACTAGCCGCATTATAGTACACGGGCACAACTACAGAAATTTTCATCCGCCTATCCTCTCAAGAAATCGGCCGCAGCAAGTGATCTGGCACAGGACCTTTGATTTTGGCGGGCGCACCCATGGCAATCGTACGCGGCGGCACACCCTCAAGCACGAGCGCGCCCGCGCCGATAATTGCCTGCTCGCCGATGACCACGCCGGCGAGCAAGATCGCGCCAATTCCAATCGACGCGCCGCGGCATATGTGCGGACCGCGCCGCGTCACGCCTGCTTGCAAGCCGATGGTGTTATCGTTTGCCATCGAGACATGCGGACCGACAAAGACGTCTTCTTCGACGATCACGTCACCGCCAAAATGACTCGCGTCCATCACGCGCGCGCGATCACGGATTTCGATGTTGTAATTCAACATGACGCCTCGACCGATGACCACGCGATTCCCAATCTGGCACTCTTCCCGAATACTGGTCAAATCGCCGATGAGCGTGTTATCGCCAATCGTTGTCCCCACATAGAGCACCGTATTCGCGCCGATTACGCAATTCGCGCCAATCTCCAACCGTGAAAGGTTTCCTTTGGGAGTGCGTTGAATAATTCCGGCGACTTGGGGCACTCGCCCGAGCACGGCATTATCATGAACCGTCGTTCCCCGATGGATCAAAACTTGGTCGTGAACGACAACCCCATTTCCCAGCACCACACCGGACTCTATAATCGCACCAGGATAAACGACTGTATTCACGCCACACTTGAAACCATGATTGCCGGTTTGACTTACGTTTTCCACGATGAAATATCCTTTGATTGATGTCTCACACAACAGGTGTTCATTCGACGATGTTCACCGGCTCGATCATAATCTTATCACCTAGCTTTTTGCCATCGACGGCAAGCAAATATAAAGTCTCGGATGTGCCTGGATCGTATAATCCAATCGACAAACGATACGTCCCTGGCGGCACGGCGACCGGAAATTGAATCGCATCGGAGACAAGATCATTGGCTAACCATGTACTCGTTGGCGATCTACTATGCTTGGGTTCTTTGTCATATCCGGCGACGCGGTTGCCTTTCGAATCGATCAATTGAACCGAAACCGTGTAATCCTTCTCGATTCCACCTTGTCCACGCCAGTATAAAACGAGTACGAGCGCATCCGACGCCTTGATTCGAGTGCTGACCAATTCGTAACCATCCAAACGAATCGGCGCGGAAAAGGCAACGGGCAACGGCGGCGATGAAATAGATTTGTCATCTTTTTCGACGGCGAGTTCCTTTTGATTGCCCTGCTCATCGAAAATATAAACCCAGGAATTGGCATGATCGCGTAGACCTACCCGACCATTCGAGTCGTCGACGCTGACGGTGACGCGCGTACCATATCGCCAAAAAAACATTCCGGACAAACTGGGTCCCGGCAGAGGCGGGTTGATGAAATACAAATACGAATCGGGCGGGAACGAAGGATGTGCTTGCGAAACGTTGCGGAATGGCACTCGCGATACGCGCGCAAACTCGGCGAACCCCGTCGCCGCATCGAAAATGCCTATGCCACCTATCAGCACGATCATAGCGATGACAATACTCAGCACGTGAGGCAGCCACTTGAAAGAGAACTTGCGCATGAGCCAATCAATTACCAAGGCATAAAGAATCGCGGTCGATGTAAGTGAAAGATAGAGAAAACGATTCGTCACAAACGGAAAAGCCAAGATCGGCAGGATGGCAAAAATCGCGCTTGCGACAATAGGCAGTAATGCCAGTCTCTTTTGAACCAAAATAACGTACGCCAATCCCAGGCCAACTGCGACGAGCACTGCATAATTGTACGGCGCTGGCAGTCCCCAAGGAAACACCAGTGAACTTGAATAGTCAAACAAATTCGAAATGATTTGCAGCCCCGGCACATATCCTTCATGGCGCACAAAGACGCTGCGGCTCACGACCGCATATTCGATTGGAATATAACCCAGGATGACAACGCCGAACCAAACGTAACGTTGAACGAGTTGCTTGATCGTCACGGTCTCGCCCACCACAAAACGATCAATCAAGAATAATGTGATCGGCATCAGTACGGCGATTTCCTTGCTCGACAATGCTAGAACAAAGCATCCAAACGCCAACCAATAGTCGCGCGACTTTTGATTGCGCAGATAACCGAGCCAGAACCAAATCGTTCCGAGAAAACAAAACGTCGTCAAGGGATCGACTACGCCGGGCTTGAACACGCCTTCGACGGCCGTTGGAAAGCTGGCAAACAACAGCGCCGCAACGAGTCCAATGCTCAACTTGTTCGTTGCGCGCACGGCGACGGCGAAGAGAAGCAGTGAATTTCCAAGTTGGAATAGGACATTCCCAGCGTGATAACCCACTTGGTCTGTGCCAAACACTTCGTACGCCAAGCGAAATAGAATGCCTTGCAACGGGCGATACCACGCCGTCTGCATGCGCGGATCAAAGTACTTGGCGAGATAATCTTGCCAGCTCAATCGCCCGGCGATTTCATAAAAGATCCAATCATCGCCGACAAAGCTCAACGTGAAGGCTGGCTTGTACGCCAACAGAACTACAACCCCGATGAGACCGAGCATCAGGGGTAGCTGCCACTTGTAGATTGCAGCGGAAACATTGGATTTCAATTGCGATGCTGTCACTTACTTCGCCCCTTGCACAATCTGCATCGGTTCGATCGAAAACTTGTCATCAATCGTCTGCCCGGTCGAATCCGTAATTGGAATACGCTGTTGAGTTTCAGGTTCATATAAGCCAAATTCGAGCTTGTATCCGTTGCCCACTGGCACTGTTGCATCGACCGACAAAACAATCACGTCCGTCATCGGCAATTGGGGCACCCATTTCGATACGGAAGCCTGCCCTTTGCGCGGTTCGCTTTCGGATTGGGCAACGATCTTTCCTGCCCGATCGACCAAATGAACAAACGTCGTATAGTTTCGATCGATTTTGCTTTGGGCGCGCCAATACAAGATCAAAACGATTGGCGTCCCACGCTTGATGCTCGAGCCTGCAACCTCATAACCTTCAAGGCGGAGTGGAATCTGGAAACCTTTCGGCAAATCGGGGGTGATGTGGGTATTGGCATTCTTCTCGACATCGATCTTTTGCGGGCGACGTTGGTCATCGAAATAATAAACGTACGCAGCGTTGTGCTCACGTAACCCAGCGAACTGGGTCCAATTGCGCACGGTAATGTCTTTGCCATAGCGCAAAAAGAACATACCCGAGAGTCCGCCTTCAGTGGGTGTGATAGGATCGATAAAATAGAGCAACGTGTCTTTCGGAAACGTTGCATTCTGCCGCTCGATGTCACGGTACGGCACACGCAACGTCCTTGCCCAATCTGCCGCCTCCGTGACGGATTCATTCAATGCCCAGCCGTTGACGATCAAAATAATAACGAATACCAACGATGTTCCAACCATGACCACCGTCCGATGTCCCCAGCGCTCATACAATCGATTGAATAGCAAACTTAAAACAATCGCAACCGATATGATCGGCAAATAAACATAGCGATGTTCAAGAAAAGGAAATGGCAAAACGGGTATCAGCGTAATCAAAGTAAAAATACCGAGCACAATCAAAAGACGGCTCTTGGTGCGCCATATTGTGACGCCAAGCAGAATCAGCGCCAATGCCGACCATGCATAAGTCAAAATATTTCCAACCGTCGGCGGATTTAAATCGATAGAAGGGAACACGCCCCAGGGAACAAAGAGCAATGTCATGTATTCCCACAAAATCGAAAGCATCGACATGCCTAGCTTCCAACCGAAGGTTCCGGTAAAAACGGCAGTGCTGGGCGCAATATATTGGAGTGCCGCAAACAAACTTGCCACGACACCGACCGGCACATAGCGGCGAACCAAGTCCGTCAAGGAAATCGCTTGGCGCATGAGCAATCGGTCCATTAGAAAAAAGATCACCGGCAACGTGAGGGCGGTTTGCTTCGCCATCAACGCCAGCACAAAGGCGATGATGACCAGCCAATAAATTTGCGCGCGATTATTTTCGAGATAGAGCCACCAGAGTAGAATACTGAGCAAATAAAAAACGCCGAGCAGTGGTTCGACGATACCGATCCACGCGACCCCGGAGATATAAACGCCAAATGTGGCGTAAAAAAGCGAGGCGGCAAAGCCGACAAGCCATTTTTTGGAAACGCGCCATGCGATGGCGTAGAGTAACAACACATTGATGGCATGATATGCGTTGCTCACCAAGTGGTAGGCGTTGGAGTTGCCGCCTAGAATTTGGTACTCGATAAAGAATTGCAAACCCTGCAGCGGACGATACCATAACGTTTGCGCGCGCGGATCGAAAATCTGCCGCAGCGCATCCGCCCATTCGATTCTGCCTGCGCGCTCGATGTTATAGTAATCGTCCAGATAAAAACCGATTCGGAAGCTAGGCTGGTAGGAAACGAACACCACCACGCACAGCACGAACGCTCCGAAGATCGCAATCCGCTTGGACATTTATTTCACCACGCTGAACGACTCGATCACAATCTTGTCGTCGATCAAGTTGCCGCGCGCATCGACAATCGCCAAATTTTTCATTGACTCGACATCATACATCCCAAGCTCGAGCCGATAATGATCACCGAGCGGAGCATCGACCGGAATGGGAACCACCACCGCATCAACCAGGGTGCGATTGACAAGCCATTGGGATGTAGGGGTTTGTCCTTTACCGGGCGGACTATCATACTGACTAATCTGCTTGCCATTGGCATCGACCAGATGCGCAAAGACGGTATAGTCTTTATCGATTTTGACATTCGTGCGCCAATTCAAAATCGCAACCAACGCCTTACCGCGTTCCAAGCGATTGGTCGGTATCTCATATTGCTCTAATACAATTGGTATTTCAAACACAGTGGGAAGCGTTAGCGTCGTCCGCAGAGAAATGTTTTTGTCGACCACAAGCTCTATTGGCTTGTTGGTTGAATCGAAATAATATACGAACGAATTACTGTGGGCACGCAAGTCCGCCGGTTTCCCCAAATCGGTTGCATTCACCTTCACGCTATCTCGATATTTTGAAAAGAACAGCCCTTCAAAATCCCAATAGTTTGTGAGCGGTGAATAAACGATGTACACATACGAATCCGGCGGAAAAGTTGGATGTAGGAGTGAAATATCGCGAAAGGGTACACGGACCTGTCGCGTGTATTCTGCCAGCCCAGCCGCTCCATCGGCAACGCGCGTACTTCCGACAAAGACGATACATGCGACGATCCCACTCATCGCCACAGTAACAAGTCGGCGTGACCCAAGTCGCTGCCACAGCACTTCCAAAATCATCGCCAGCACGACTGCCGTGCTAATCGTCGAAAGATAAAGGTAACGCGAGTTAAAGTAATCGAGCGGGAATCCAAGCAATGGTGAGATATTCAACACGGCGAAAAGAGCCAGGAATAGCAGAACCTTGCTGCGTTTGTAGAGCATCGTGCCGATATAAATAAAGACTACAATCACCAACCAAACAAAGAAATTTGATTCAGTTGGCAGGTTGACCAACCACGGTGCAGTTAGGATGGTCATATAGGGAATCAAGTTGTTGAGCATGTGCGGTCCGATTTTGAAACCGAACTGTCCAACAAATTCGCCGTGACTTTGAACTAGATAGACGAGCCACAAGTAAGGAACAAACGTCAAGACAAATGGAAGATAACGGAATAGATCAATTCGAAGGTTTGGCTTTTCGCCATAGAACCACCATTCAACTAAAAACAGAAATAGGGGCAAGAACACGGCGACTTCTTTGCTGAACAAAGCAAGTATGAACGCGCCAAACGCGATCCAATAATTGCGGAGAGTTTTGGTATCGAGAAAGCGCGTCCAGAGCAAAAGCGTCAGCAAATAAAAAAAGGCAGAAAGTGGATCGACTACGGCGTGCCAAAAAACCGCCAAGCTATAATTCGGCAGGATGCCGTAGATGAGGCCGGCAATAAATGCCAGTCGCCAGCGCTTGCTCAACTTGCCAACGAGCAAAAAAACAAGCGCGGCATTCGCGGCATGAAGCAAATTATGCGCAAGGTGATAGCCATCCGGATCGAACTCGAATAGGCGGTAGAGCAAGTACATATAAATGCCTTGCACTGGACGATACCCTTGTGTAATGTTAGCCGGATCGAGAAATTGAATCAGAAAACGAGGCACGTCCATGGTGGCGGACCACATCATGTACCACCAACCATCGTAGAATTGGATTTTGAATGCGGGGAGGTAGGTAACGAAGACCGCCAGAACGATCAATAATAAGCCGCCAATCTGATATTTGTGTAAGACGATGGTCTTCAAAATCCGAGCCACTCCGAAATTTAAACGCTTTAATTGCTATTTCATCGAACAGAAAGAATCAGCATTTGAAACGGTTCGCAGTATAACAGAGTTTTAGCAGCCAAACAAATATTTGGCATAAACAAAAACGCGAGACAAGAGGTGGTTTTGTCTCGCGTTGGATAATTTATGGATACTGACAACCGCCAGAACTAAGAATCATTGGGAAAAAAGTCATAGTGCCTGAAGCCATAGGCGCATCAGGGTTTGGACGATACAAGGGTGGAGAAAACGATCGTTGCACATTGCTAATCCGAACCTCATCGATCTTGCCGGACATGCACCTTTGTGATGGAGAACATCCCAACACAAAATGGTCCATATAATTGCGGATGTACGGCGAACCGAAATAGGGATCAGTTGTGCGCAGTTTTCCATCAATCCAAATTTCAACACCACGCGCACCCCAAGTACTTGCTACATGATGCCAACATCCAACTAATGAACTTGCTGGAATTCCACTATCCACCACTTTCCAACCATCCGAGTACGTGATGAAAACAAATTGCAAGTTTGGCGTGTTGGCATAATATTTGCCCAAGAACAATTGCTCCCAAATTGGCGAACCCAGTGGGTCCGAACCAGCTCCCAAAATACCCCATCGGGGCGAATCACTGTCTGGCTTGATCCATGCTTCAATTGTGCCTTGTGGTGCTCCAGGTGCTCCTGACTGGATATACACATAGGAAAAGTTTCCATCGACTGACAATCCACCATTATAGTGTCCTGTTTGTGTAATTGACGCATTACCGCGCAAACTACCATCCCACTGTTGACTAGAGTCGTTAAAAACATTTCCATAGAAAATGGCTGAATTTAAGTGATAAAGTGCTTGAGTAAAAGTATCGCCCGGATATTCACCGGACACTTTATCCGGCGTTTGAGTTGGTGTAGGCGTAACGGTTGGATCAACGCTAGCTGAAAAAACCCGCTGGTTATTGCTTATGCGCACTTCGTCAATTCTGCCTTTAAAACACGAACCTGCATTATCGCACCCGATCAGGAATGTGGTATACGCTGGTAATCCACCGGTGAAATCTCCGGGAGGATAAGCCGGCATAAGGGGAGCCATAACCGGCGTTTGGCAGACGGGATAGAGTGGATTGGGAGGAGGTCCACCCATACCAAGTTGCATTTGAGGATTGCAATTATAATGATGGGTATTGAGAGCTTCCGGGGGATTTACACCAACTCCGTGCAATACGCCGTCAACCCAAATCTCCAATCCACGCGGCCCCCATGTTACTGCAACATGATGAAACCGCCATGTCTCATAGGGCCAGAGAGACGCCGCCGGAGGATTTGGACCATTCAGATACCTACATGGATTAATTCCACTATCCACCGTCCACCACTGTCCATTCGCGTATATTGCAGCAATCAATCCCGTTGCACCATTCGTCATGATATTTGGATTTACACCAACAAAAAGTACAGACTGGCCAGCCCCTTCATTTACGAAATCAAAGATCGTAAACAAGCCATTAGCACTAGCGCATGCGCTATGGAAATCTACAAAACCCTCGATTGTTCCTTCCGGAAATTCGCCCAAATTTCCTGTGCGCACAAAAGAATTGTTGCCATCGAGAGTCAAAACTCCAGCATATAATCCGGAGGTCGTAATCACTGCGTTGCCATAAAGTGTAGCGGTAAAGCTACCTGACGCATCAATGGCGTTCAAACCGGACGGTTCATCAAAATGGTAAAGGGCTACTGTATTTCCATCGTATTGAGTCTGTCCAGGGATGCCCGCGCGGGGAATAGCGACTTGCGTAGGCGAAAACTGATGATTGAATCGAATAGCGGTAGCGGTTGGAGTACTCGCTTGAAGAGCCGATGTATTCCGGATTATGGTTGGGGTACCATTCCGCAGAGCTGAGGATTGACCATTTGCAGTCGCTGTAGCGAAAAACACAAACAACAAAAACGCACTGGTCATTACTTGCAGAATAAAACGTCCGACATGGCGGTGGGGCAGTTCCACAGACTGCATATCCATAGTGCAATGGCTCCTCGATGATGCTACGTTCTGAGTCGTACGCTTGCCAATCGTTTGGGCGCATTTTACGCAGAGTTCAAGTCCTTGTCAACGCTACACTAAAAATGTTGCATTTGTTTCGTCTTTGACCTTACGCCCTATCCGCATATAATGAGCAAGTCTTTTCTAGAGACCACGACCAACCTGATACTTATGTTTCCAGTCCGATTAACCGCTTTGCGAACCGCTTTTTCTATTTTCATTCTTTCCTTCGCCATCTATTCCATTCCACCTGTTTACGACTTGCTCCACAAACCATTCTTTACATGGGCAAATGGACAGGATGTTGTTTCGGCATCCATTCTTCCAATACCCATCTTGGAACACGGCGATTTTTATCTCGAAGAGTACAAGCCATTCTTTACCGCTAATTGGCACAGTCCCTACTTTGTGGCAGAAGTGAACAATCATCTCGTCTCACGCTATCCTGTTTCTGCCGCCATCATCGCAACCCCGTTTTATGGTATCCCTTTGGGAACAGGATGGCTGCGCCATCCGGGATACGACTGGCTAACCTTCGCTTGGTCCGCATTTTTTCCTGCCAAGTTCGCATCAGCATTTTTTACGGCGTTAACCGTCGTAATGATTTTCTTTTGCGCATACGAACTTGCCGATCTGAAAACGGGCATAGCTATCGCCGCTGTTTTTGGCTTTGGCACAAGTGTTTGGTCAACCGCATCTCAAGCGCTATGGCAACAGACGCCAAGCATTCTATTTCAATCAATTGGAATCTGGTTTCTGCTGCGCGGTCGTCGCAAGGGTGCAATGGCAGTCGCTCCGGCCGCTTTCTTTTTTTCTGCCGCAACGGTCTCACGAGCGAATGATGGATTCACAGCATTGCTTTTTACTATTTACGTTTTGATTCAACATCGCGCTGCCATTTGGCGATGGATGGCCTTTGCCATACTACCTGCGGCATTTACACTCGTCTACAATTCGGTTTATAATGGATCGCCCTGGGTGTTCGGTTATCAAGAAGGATTCCTCAGTGGGATGTCACTGCCACGCATCGATGGGCTCTTTGGCTTACTCATTAGTCCCAGTCGTGGTTTGTTTGTCTACTCGCCTTTTCTTATACTTGCGCCATACGGACTATGGCTAGCCTACCGCAACAAAGACCGATTGTTCTATTCATTCTCAGCCGCAGCATTCAGCGTGTGCTACATTATCTTAAGTACTTTCGAGGCATGGGATGGCGGCTGGGGATTTGGTACCCGTTTGCTCGTCGATGTGATGCCCTATATCACGCTATTGTTGATTCCAGTCGTTCAGCAATTGAGTGGATGGAATCAGATGGTGTTTGGAATAACCGTTGGATACTCTGCCATTCTACAAAGTTTCGGATTATGGGACTATGGCGTTCGTTGGCACTGGCATTGGGATAATTGGACTCATAACAACTGGGACATTCTTGAAAACGAACCGCTATTCTACTTGAAACAATACCTTGAAATGGCGGGACATTACTTGGGTCGATTCATTCGATAGGAAAGGAAACAGCCATGCAAACTTCATTCTATTCCGATCAAGAACTGTCAGAATTGGGATTGAAAAGCTTCGGCAAGAATGTTCGGTTGAGTCGAAAAGCTTCCATCTACAATCCGGACCAAATCGAAATTGGGAACAATGTCCGCATCGATGACTTTTGCATTCTGAGCGGTCGCATCAGATTGGGGAACTATATTCACATTGCCGCTTATTCTGGCTTGTTTGGAAGTGAAGGCATCACAATGGAAGATTATTCCGGTCTTTCGTCTCGAGTTTCGATTTACACAGTATCGGAAGATTATTTGGGAAATGGACTCACAAACCCTACCATCCCAGCTGCATATCGCCATCCGATTAAAGGTCCCGTCACACTGGAAAAACATGTGATTCTCGGCGTGGGTGCGGTTGTCTTGCCGGGCGTAACCATTAGCATTGGTACCGCCATTGGTGCTCTCGCATTGGTCAGTTCAAATTGTGAGCCCTGGAAAATCTACGTGGGGATTCCTGCCAAAGCCAAGAGAGAACGACGGAGTGATATCATTCTTGCATACCAATCCCGCCTTGAAGCCGAAACACAAGATCAGAATCATTAATTGGACAATGTAGCAGATATTACGAACTGGAGGTAAGCGTGATTTCAGTTTTCGGCTCCAAAGTCGGACAAGAAGAATTGGATGAAATTCGGTCTAGTATCGAAGCTCAATGGATGGGTATTGGTCCAAAAACTCGCGCGTTTGAAGAATTGTTTGCCAAACGACTCGGTACAAAACAATTCGCTTTGCTCGATAGCGGCTCTAATAGTTTATTCATGGCGGTTCGGTTGCTGAATTTACCCGTAGGCGCGCAAGTGGTCTTGCCATCCTTGACTTGGATTTCGTGCGCGCATGCCGTCATCCTGGCTGGATGCGAACCCGTCTTTTGTGATGTTGAAATCGAAACTCAAAATGTTTCTGCTCGAACCATCGCGCCACACCTTTCACCCAAAACTGGTGCGATCATGGTTGTGCATTACGCCGGTAAACCCGTTCGTATGCAACCGATCCAAGAATTCGGCATACCGATCATCGAAGATGCCGCTCACGCCGTCGATTCAAAATTGGATGGCAAAGCGTGTGGTACGATTGGCGCAGTAGGCGCATTCAGTTTCGATGCAGTGAAAAATTTGGCGATGGGCGAAGGTGGTGGAGTAACGGCGCAAGATCCAGAAACTGTGGCGCGCGCTCGGACTTTGCGCTATTGTGGCATTGGCAAGTCGGGTTTTGAAGCATCGGCAAACAAAGACCGATGGTGGGAATATAACATTGTCGATTTCTTTCCCAAGTTCTTGCCCAATGACATCAACGCATCTATCGGATTAGCCCAACTTCGCAAACTGAATCAACTCCAAGCTTATCGCAAACAAATTTGGAATTTGTATCAACGCGAATTTGTCGACCTCGGCTGGCTTGCTCTCCCATGCGATCCCGAACCTGACGAACAACATTCTTATTTCACGTATTTTGTTCGCGTGCCAGGCGGCAGACGCGATCAATTTGCAAAATACCTTTACACCCAAGGTATCTATACCACATTCCGTTATCATCCACTTCACCTCAACCCAATTTATAAATCGACGGCGAAACTCCCCAACTCGGAACAATTGAACGAAGAGGGATTGAACCTGCCTCTCCATCCGAATCTAAGTTCTGCCGACATCGATAAAATCATCTCAACGGTCAAAGCATTTTCAAAGGAAATCTAATGCAGAATTCGATTAGCATGGCAGATACGCAATGATCGATCAGAATTCGAATGAGCCAGTCATTGCAATTCTGGGCGCGGGCTGTACGGGACTCGCCGCGGGCATTCACTTAACCCAGCGCGGTTTTCGAGTTGTGCTATTAGAGAAAGACGATCATGTTGGTGGTCTTGCCGGGGGGGTTCGCATCAATGGCAATACCTACGAGTATGGACCACATACTTTCCATACCACCGATCCACAATTACTAGCAGATATTACGTCGTTGATGGGCGATGAACTGATTCCATACAATCGCACCATCAAGATCAAGTTTCTCGGCAACTATTTCAAGTTTCCGCTCGCGATGAGCGATGTCTTGTTCAAGCTCCCGCCGCAAACGGTCATTCATGCTGGGTTGAGTTTCATCTGGCACTTTATCGCCGGAAGAATTTGGAAACCGCCAGAAGAAAATTCAGAGACGATTCTCAAGCGTTACTATGGCAATGTCCTCTATGAAATTTTTTTCAAGACGTACATCACCAGCGTCTGGGGAATTACGCCCGCCGAATTCTCGCCTGCCTTTGCGCGCGAACGAATTCCGCGCATGAATATTCTCGAATTTCTGGGCAAGCTCAAATTGGGCGCACAACGTCGATTCGGCAGCACGGTCAAAACCGATTCGTACGTAGAAAAAGTTGAAGGCAATCTCTACACGACGCGGCAAGGATTTTCGCTTATCACGCAACGCATGGCGGATAGAGTGATTGATTGCGGCGGACAGGTCGAACTCAATGCCACCGTGACGAGAATTTATTGCGATGATAATCGTGCGCAGGCGGTGGAGTATATTCAGGATGGAGTGAAAAAGCAGATCGAGTGCAGCGCCATCATCAACACACTCCCCATCAACGAAGCGCTCTTGATGATGGAGCCATTGCCTGAAGCGAATGTCGTAAAAGCGGCTCAAGCACTCAAGTTCCGTGCGCTCGTCTTTGTCGGCTTGCTTGTACGCCGACCGAAGGTATTGCCATCGTCCTTCACCTATTTTCGCCAACATTCCTTCAATCGAATATCTGATCTGGCGCAGTTTGGCTTTCACATCACGCCGGAAGGCAGCACGATGTTGGTGGCGGAGATCAGTTGCGATGTGAAAGACCGCGCATGGAACGATGATGATTTTGCGAAACAAGGTGTGTTAGAAGATCTGATCGCAGAAAAACTGCTAACGCGCGAAGAAGTCATCGAAATGCATGTTTTCCGCGCTAGACATGCATACCCAATTTATACGTTGCATTACGAACAACATCTGGCGATTTTGCTGCAAGCCATTGCTGACATGGTGAACATGGAAACTGCCGGGCGCCAAGGACGTTTTCAATACATTAATACTCACATTGCGATGAAGATGGGTTATGAAGCCGCTGATCGATTGATTGCAAAATCGAAATAGCAAAACTGCCTCTGACCGAATTCGAACAGAGGCAGTTTTTATTTCCGATTCCTCTTTCCAACCACAACGATCCCTAAACACAAAACTAGACTCCCTAGACTAATCGCCGCACCTAAAATGAACGATGCAGGGCGATATTCAAAAGTGACAGAATGTGAGCCTGACGGCAGAGGCACAGCCCGGAAAATATAATCGGCACGATAGACTGGTGTAAGCGTACCATCCACAATCGCGACCCAGCCGGGATACCATGTATCTGTCAGAACCAAATAACCAGGCTCTTGTGTCTGCACATTCACAGTGACGTGTTCCGCATGATATTCAGTAATGGAAACCGCATCATTTGATGAGGTACTAGTATTAACTGGGACCAAATCAGCAGGTGCAACATCGCTCAACAGGACGATACGCGTTGGGTTAAAATCAGGTGACTTGAGACTCGTTAATACTTGTTCGCCATTCACCACCTGCGCCGAATGAACCATGAATGCGCGCGGTATCATACTGAGATTTTCCCACATCGCCGCAGTATGGCTTCGAAATGCCAGTGACAAATCCATTTGATTGAGCAATGAAGCCAGCGATGTGGCATGTCCTGCTTCGTCGACCAACCGAATTCGATCAATAGTCAACCCCGTTCCGGGGAGAAATGACTGCACATGAACCGATGTGATAGTGAGGGGTTTACTATTCTGCGTTAACTCATAGCGAGCGACATACTTGGAGCCATCGAACGCACGTCCAATCGATTTTAGGTACGCAGGAAACGAAATCGCTGTGGCAGGTTTACGATGCTGTATCTGCTCAGAAGTTAGCGCGTCGTATGCCCAATCTGCTGTCTCCACACCCAGTCGAATCGGAAATGTGATGGTACTCCCATCTCTCGTGCCTAGCGTGACTCGCCCAGCCATAAACCCGTCGGGCAGTTTTGCAGTTTGATCAGTGTATGAAGTCAATTCGATTTGTGTCAACGATAGTGGCGGAACGTTCAATCCTTTGCTGAGTAAATCAAGTGACAATCCGTTCAAGGGTTCAGTTTCGTCTAGCGCCGAGGAGAAGGAACCTACCGTTTCTAAGGGCAATAGATAATAACGAATATTCATGAGGTCACGCATCTTTGAGGTCATTTGACCGATGTAATTTTCATTTCGCTGTAAGCCGAGGGAAGGAAGATAAACTTTGACCGCTTGTTTGTCATAGAGTATTGATAAATTTGCGTACAACGTTGCGCGAATCGACGCTAGTGTCATCGGGGCTTTATCAACAACCACACGATAAATTGATTGTTGGGTATCCATCGCCGCGACTGTTCGGGAAGACTGCATCAAATCAGAAGGGAGAGACATCCGAGTGAGCGAGGACAAGAAGGGACTAGCGAAGGCCGCTAAATCGATGACTATGACGATACAAACAAGCTCAAACCAGAGCGTTCGTGGAATTAGGCGAAAAATCCCGGCTAACACGAGAATAACACTTGAAAGGACAAACAATACCGGTAATATCTTCCACGCATCGATCCAATAGTCGATGGAATTATTATAGACAAGATAGATGATCACGATTAAGACACTTGTACCTAAACTTGCAAAGAAAACTGGCTTGACTCGCGCTCGGCGATCATCGTCGAGACGTTTTTGTATTTCCTCAAAACCAATCGCAGCCAGAAATACGAAAGCAAACGTAAATAGAAACAAGAATCGGGCGGGAACCCGAAATCGGTTGAATATTGGAACGTAATAAAGCCATTCATAAATAGGCGTGGAATCTCCCAAAGCCAACAAGAGCGCGCAAAACGCGAAAAGAACAAACAGGCGCGTTCGCAAGTTGTGGCTCAGAATCGGCGCGAGTAATGCCAGCATGATGGGCAATATTCCTAGATATGCCCAATATTCCATATTACTTGCATCGGGCATTCCCATTGGGCTGAAAGGTGAAATAAATTGCATCAATGCCGAAGGTGGCATTGAATAACTGGTAAAAAAAGTCTTGCTCAGTTCCTGTCCACGATTCGAAAACCCTATCAATTCAAACGTCGGCAAGAGTTGAACCATTGCAAGCCCGATTCCAATAACCAAAGGAAGCAGAGTCGCGATCGTGGATTGAATCAGTTGTGAGACAATTTCTCTAATCCAGAGCAAGCGCTTTGTTTTCGTCGAACAATTCCGAAGAAAGGGCCATAGGATTCCAATGGTTATATACGTCATGATGTTCAGAAACGCCATTTGCGGAAATCCGCCAAGCAATTGAAATGCTATTGAGAAACAGATTAGCAAAAACCAGCCGCTTGTCGGCTGGCTGATTAACTTGGCTTGCCAGTACTTTTGCTGAAAGAGCAAGAGCCAAGGTAGCCAAGCAGCAACTGTCAAATGTGGCACATGAGAAGCATGTGCCACCATGAAACCATTAAAACCAAAAACTAAGCCAGCTAGCCAAGCACTGGGAACCCGCAGTCCTGAAGATCGAACAAGAATGTACATCCCTACCGACGCAAATACCCAATTGAAAAGAATCGAATAGGAAATAGCGGATGCAGCGGGCAACAACCAAGCCAGCAACAGGTTAAGCGGATAGAGTGCCGCCACTTCTCCTTCCGCGAAAAGTGGATAGCCGGCCTGTAGGGCGGGAGTCCACAACGGCAACCTGCCCTCTGCGAGCGCACGACTTAACTCCGTGCGGATCGGCAGAAACAGCCAATTGATATCCCCCTCGGAAAACACTTGTTGCCCTAGCGTGACAGGCCAATAGTAAAGCAGCGGCCATAGCGCCAAGGATGCAACGGCTAGCCAATCCCATGACAGCTTTGAAAAAAAGAGTCTTAATTTACCGAACATTAATTTGACCAATCGTATACACATGAATACCGTTCGCCGACAAATTTTCTCCAGTCGCCGAATCATAGACCACGATCTCCAAGCGATACGGTCCAGGCGACGCATCGGGGGGAATGAAAAATCCAATGTCATCCGACACCACTTCGTTGGGTGCCCAGCCAATCGTCGGACGCATACCGCTCGCCGGCTCCAAATCGCGCTGATACACCATACGATCTTGCGAATCCATCAAACGAAACGAAATCGTAAAGCGCGCGCTCACCGGCTGCGGAATGCGCCAGAACAGCGTGAGCAATCCCAAGTCACCAGCATGCAAAGTTGATGATGGATGCGTCGAATAGCCGATCAAATCTAGCGCGCGCTCAGCGCTGTCCGTAAAGCGTGCGCTCGATCTGCTCTCTGGTGTTTGCGCTTGCGGCGGCAGATTGAGCACGCGCCATAAGCCAGCCATGCGCGTCAATCTGAACGTATCTGATAATGCGCTTAGCGTTTCCGTATCATTAGGATGCACCGTGAGATAAACGGGGCGCCCCGCCCGCACCTCACGCTCAATGTCTTGCTGACGCGAGCCGTACAGCGTCAAATCCAACTGCTCTTTTTCGATGATAATTTTCCAGCGTTCTAAATCTGCGCGCTGATTGTCGACATAGCGCGCGTACTCCAACGGCGTCAGCGATTCCCAATTCCCAACGATCAACGCATTTCGTTCCAACGGCAACGACAGGTTCTCTTGCCACGTTCGCATCGCGTCTGTCTTGGCACTGAAATCATTGCGCGAATAATTCTGAACGACGAGGTAGGCGCTCGTTCCAACAAAAAGTAAAACGAGTGCTATTTGCGCCGCCCAACGAACAGTTAGCATTGTCAATCGCGCCACCAGCCAATCCCAGATTATAGCGAGACCGACACTCGTAAGAAATAAAAACGTGATGTATGACGGCAGAAAGAATTTTTCGACATCCATCGTCCAGAAGAAAACACAAAAGATGCTATTGCCGATGTTTGCCAAAACGATAAACAGCAACGCTTCGCGTGCGGGCAACTTAACCGGCCAGCTGTGCGCCACACGATTTAGTGCCAAGGCAACCATGCCGATCAACCCGGCGATAAATCCTAACGGCGTGAACTGTTCGATCAAAAGCGGAATGTACAAATCGGTGACCCGACTGACGAGCCAATCAAAGGGACCGTAGCGCATCCAACGATTGGCATTCCCGCCGAGAATCATATCGTTGAAATCTTTCAGGTGGAATTCCACGCCGACATCGCTATCGCCGCGCCAGAATACATAGCCGTACAAGAACAATGGCAAAATGAAAGCGACGACGAGCGACATGATGCGGCGTGGCTTGAATAACTCACTCTGCTCCAGCCATTGCCGAATAATCGAAAACAGATTTCCGCGCGGTTTTTGTTCTGCGAACGTCGCACGATAATCGGCGATGAGAACGAACAATGCAATCGCCGGCGCAAACCAAATCATCGTGCGATGGTTTGTCATGCTCAAGCCGAAAATAAATATCGGCACGACAAGATTTGCTTGGCCGATCCGCCACAGAAAAAAGAAAAAGACGACGAGGACAACAAAGAGCGAATTGAGCGTGTATGGTCGCGGAATGATCGACTGCGACCACTCGACGCGCGAGACGGCGAACAACAGCGCGCAGATCAAAGCAATCCAACGATTGCCAGTGAGGAATTTGAGAAAAACAAAAATCGAAACGACGGCGAGTGCGCTCCAAAAGACCACGTACAAATTCGCGCGCGTCGCCATCGACCCAACCGGGACAAGCAGTGTAAAGAGTTTCCCCAACATGAAAAAGAGTGGATAGCCGGTATGACTCACGCCTAATCGATAAATATTGATTTGGAACTCGCCCTCATCGCCATCAAGCAAACCCGGAGCCATGGTACGCGCATAAAGCGCAAACGCCCCCACGAAAAGTAGAATTGATAGCGCAAGCGTCAAGAGACCATCGCGACTACGCATCCACGCGACAACTTGTTTCACGGTGCAACCTCAAATGATCTAAGCAACAGTTGGTTCTCCGAGCCATTGACCTGCAAACGAACTTGCGTCTGCGAATCGTACATCCCGACGATCAAGAAATATTTTCCGCTCGGCGCGTCAGCTGGAATTTGCAGAGCGTACGAATCGACGACTCCTTCGCCCAATTGCCATTGGCTGTGGGGATACGTGCCCCCGACCGGTTGATTGTCTTGTTGACTCCATAATTTTCCGCTCGCGTCATAGAGATGAACAAATACTGTCGCATCTCGATCCGAATGTTCTAAAAGTTTCCAGTACAAGTTTAGTCGAAAAACACCTGAACGCACTAACGCTGCATCGGAATCGAACGCAAGCAATTGCATCTGATTGAAAAATGTCGCATCGCTTGGGGTGGCTTGCCGCAATGCATCTGCCATCGATAAATACAATTCGAGTTGTACGCCTCGAAACGAATAGGCGTTCATTGCGCGCGCATGACGATGCAGCCAATTGGCGACCAAGCCGTCCGTATCCCACTCAGCGAACGGCGACGGCTGAAACCAAACACGCGTAAACTTGGTCGTCAATCGAGCGAGGTCGGCATCGACCTCGCTCGCGGTCGACGAATTCGTGCGCGGCAGCAACACGCGTTGCATTCTATTGTTCAAATAGTACGGTAACGCCGGGTCGGGATAATTTTGAATCATTACATCGCCAGCGCGCGCATCGGCGGCGACACGCCGCATAAATGAATGCCAGTCGGGACTTTTGGCGTAAGCTGGGACGTGAAAATAATTGTTGAGCGAAAAGCCGCTAGCCGCCAGCATGAACACCATCGCGCCGCTAGCCATCCACTTGGTCGCACTCATCACTCGAAGCAATGTTACACCGCGAGCGACAACCAGCAAGAACGGCGGAATCAAAAACAGAACATAGCGCTCATCGAAAATCGGAAACCGCCAAATCGAAAAGAGAAAAATTACGACGAGCGGAATCGATAGATAGACAACGAGCATGAACCGCGCGTATTTGTCGTCGAAAGTTGATGACCCAAACAACCCCAGCACAAAAATCAGGAGAAATCCAATGGCGAGTATCCCGCCCATCGGCGGATCGATCATCGGCGGCATCAAGCGCCCGTCAACCCGTCCAACGGAAAAAGCAATTAGCGAACGCGCTAGCATTTCAAAGAAGGTTGCAGGCGGAAAGAAATTCAGTTTGAAATTGGCTAGGAGCGGAAAAACAAAAATCAGCCAGGGAAAATAGAGTCCGACTGTAATGACTTGCGCGATAATCCATTCTCCCGCACGCCGCGTCGTGATTCGACGAGTGATTATCCAAGCAAGCCACAAAATTCCCTGCGCGATCAAAACCAAGCCCGCCAAATAGTGAACGAAGAGTCCGAGCGCGTTTGCGACAATGTAACTCGCCCAGTGTCGTCGGGATGCGCGCGGCTGCATCACTCGCATGAAAGAAATAAACGAAAACAAAGTGATCGCCGCAAGAAATGAATACATATAAGCATCTTGCGCATCCCAAATCAAATACGGATTCACCGCCGCGAGTAGAGTCGCGATGATCGGAATATTTTTCTGTGCTGGAAAAAGCTGCCTGCCCAGAACATAAGTTAATGCCACGACGACTATCCCCGCGCTAATTGGAAGAAAGCGCGCTGCCAATTCTGAAGAACCTGCAACCAGCATCCAATAATGCAAGAGCCAAAAGAAAAGCGGCAAATGCGGGTCTTCGGCAATGAACGGACGCATAATCGCATCAGGTTCTTGCGTCGCTAGAAAAATATTCGAGGCTTCGTCGGCGCGCAACGGCATTTGCGCCACGAGATAAAACCGCAATGCCGTGGCAAGCAAAAGAATCGCCAACAACCACAGCCAATTCTTTTGGCTCACGGTAGAATCCCTGCGAGCCGCAACGCGAATTCTACGTGATCTTGCACAGCGCCATCGCCAGAAACCGGCAACCGTTCAAGGGTGTCCACGCGATACAAACCGATGGCGATGCGTTGGGCTTGAGTCCCAGGTTTCACCATGAGAGTATACTCATCGCGTACTTGATCGCCTGCATCCCAAATCGAAGTAGGATAATTTCCTGCTTGCGGCGATTGATCAGCTTGCGCGATGATTTTGCCATTTGCATCGAGCGCGTGAACGAAAACCTGATAATCGGTATCGATAGTTGTTCGCGCGCGCCAATAGAGTGTGAGGCGTAACACACTTTGATCGAGCGCGACATCATAGCCACTCAAATCGATTTGGTCCGCAAAAGTCGCCATAATGCGATTACGCGGATTGAAAGCGATTGCTTCTCTCGACGTGACTTTGATCCCTTCGATCAATGCACGGTCATCGCCCATAGCCGTCGCCAATCGATCATTGGGTTTGCCGACCGGATAAAGACCTACTTCAATAGAATATTTTCCTGGCATCGCATTCGCCGTAACTGGAATGTTCACCTCATCGCGCAACAGATCGCCCGGTTTCCAGTAGAGCGTCGGAAATGCGCCTCGAGCGGGAATCACATCGGCGCCGCCGGCGATTCGATCATTCTGTCCGATCAGGTGAATGAAGATGCGATACGATTCACTCATCGGTGCGAGCGCACGCCAGTAAAGTGTCACGCGCAACGTGTCACCTGGTTTGACCGAGCGACCGTCGAGATCATACCCGCGCAATTCGAGTTGATTCGCAAAGTTAACTTGCATCGGATGAGAAACACGCGCTAAATCGTTTTCGGAAAATAATGATGGACGAGCGTACGCGGGAAGCGTGTACGCAAAGGGAACAAAGAGTGCCAAAACGAAGAATGAACAAATGATAAATGAGCAAATGACAGATAACAAACGTGCTGCGGGTTGCGGGTTGCGTAAGACGTAAAACGCGAATGAGTAGAGGCCAAGAGCGAAGAAGAGAGCGATAGTGGCGATGGCGGGAAAGAGATAGCGACCTTGATCTGCGCCCGTCGTTGTTTGAATAAACTGGATCTGGGCGATGAGAATAAAAGCAAGCCAGGCACCCAAGACAAGGATCGAATTTCGAATTCCGAATTCCGAATTCCGAATTGAAAAGATGACTAGGCCAACAACCGATACCAGGCACAGAATTCCCAATAGCGCTAGCAATACCGTCGAGAAATCGCCGGGCGTGGGTCCACCCCAAAAGGTTTGCCAGAGCCAGGGCAAGGAGATTTGAAAGAGTTCGTCGGGCGTGAGCGGACCAGAACGTGGGAAGATTGCCGAGGTCGTCATCAGACGATATGCAATCGGATCGCCGTAGAGCATCCAATTACGCACGAACCATCCGCCGCTAATGAGCGCGCTGATCGCAAGCATGACGACGTTCCCGGTGAGCGCAAATTCCCATCCGGGTTTGCGCCACGCGACGACGAGGATCACGAGAATAGAAAATGGAATCAAGCCGAGCGCGGTTGTTTTCACTAACAGACCCAACCCAATTAATGCGCCAAGTAATGCCGCAGATCTAAGTGTCGGCGCAGATGAGCCATTCAGCAGCTTGACCCACATCAGCAAAGTGAGAGTCGAAAAAGCGGCGAGAGGGCTATCGTTGGAAACGAGCGCGCTGGCGAAGAGAAAAGTAGGATTGAAAGCAACAACGGATGCAACGGCGAGCGCAGGGAAAATTCGTGATGCGTGATACGTGATGTGTGATGCGTCGGCTTGATGAAAAACCGTGTCGGCAATCAAGTACGTCGCCAAGACAGTCACCGCGCCGAAAAAAATCGAGAGCAGGCGTGCGAGGTGAACCGCCAGCGTAGTACCACGATACGGAAAATTTTGTGAGTCGGGATGGTAATAAAGATTGCGACCACAGCACGCTGGATCGCCTACAAACGTCGATGCGTAATTGCGCGCGAGCTGTTGCGAAAAATCGGAGGTGTCGATGGGCGAAATGATGAGCGCGGCGAGCGTATAGTACAGCGGTGGCTGCCAGCCCTGATGTCCCGCGACGCCACCGCCGGGTTCGAAAAGCTGAACAGGGAAGGTATGTTGATCCGCGATGAATTTGGCATAGCGAAAATGATCGTCTTCGTCGGGACCTTCAAAGATGGGAACGATGATCGAGTAGAAGAGCGCGAGCGCGCAAAAGACAATCAGCAAGAGAGTTAGTGGACGATTCAGTTTCGAGTAGGCAAATAATGCGGTCACAGAACCATCGAAGAAAAAGATTCAAAAGTGCCATGTCACTCTGAGCGGAGTGAAGAGTCTCGTCCCATGACAACGAGATGCTTCGCTGCGCTCAGCATGACAAGGCGCAAAACAAAGCGGGCAAAATTTCTGCCCGCCTATTTTCTACGCATTCGATTGTTTTTGCAAATTTCTGCTACTCGGTTCGACCAACGGAGGCGCTTGACCAAGCAGACCAAACCGTTTGCGGAAGAGGAAAAATAGATTGTAGAATCCATCGCGCCAGATACGCAACTTGCTAACGCCGTGGCGTTCTTTGTAGTACACCGGCAATTCGATAGAGCGAATGAGTTTCTTTTTGCTCATCGCTTCCAGCTTGATCTCTTCCGAAAACGCCATGCCATCGCTTGTCAAACTGAGATGTCCCAGCACCCATCGGCGAAACACCCACATGCCCGATTGCGAATCGCGAACGTTGAACCAGAATAAAATCCAGATAAAGAAATTCAAAACGTCGTTGCCGAAAACACGCAGACGGTTGCTGGGCTTGTCCTTGTGTCCCGTCCGGTCGCACGTGATGAAATCGAAATTTTCGTCGATCATTACGTCGAGCAAGATCGGAATGAAATTGCGCGGATATGTCCCATCCCCATCCATCGTGACGATGATATCGCCCGTCGCGCGGCACAACCCAGTTTTGTATGCCGCGCCGTAGCCTTGTTTTTTTTCCGTGACGACGATTGCGCCGAAGGATTTTGCAACTTCGGCGGTACGATCCGTGGAATTGTTGTCTGCGACGACGACTTCATCCACAATCGATGGAAGATCGCCGAGGACTTGGGGCAAGCCATGCTCTTCGTTGTAGCACGGCATGACGAGCGAAATGCGATGATTCTTGTACAAGGTACTCCACCAATTACAAATTGCAAATGACAAATGAGCTAATGACCGATCACAAATTATGAGATGGAGAATTGTAATTTGTCATTTGTCATTTATGGATTTAGGTTTCGACGCGATAACTTTCGACCGCGCGCGGCCCCGCCTGCATCACTTCGGGCGAAAGACCATGGCGCAACTGCGCCCATTTCAACGTCGCCCATTCTTTTAGGATGACAGGATACATCAACGGATTGAAAAGTATATTGACCGTCATAAAGCATTCGTAGGTGCAATAGCACTTGGTCTTGCTAATCCACTCGCGCACCTCGTCTGCTTTTTGCGAACGCCAAATCTTTTTAAAGTCGTAATCGAAATCGCGCACGTTGCCGAGCACTTGCTCTTCGCCCATTTGCTCGCACGCCAGCACATCGCCGTTCGCAAACATGTTTCCGCCGAGTGTACCGGCGTTGCACGGAATCACAAATCGACGTTCCTTGACCATCTGCGTGATGAGTTTTGGACGAATGATGCGCTTGGCGTTGATAAAATCGCCAAAGGGCAATTTGTAATAGCCCGACAATTCGCGCTTTTTATTTTCCTCCTCAAGACGATAGTGGAAGTTCATATAGTTGTCGATGTCGAACTGATTCGCCTTGGGGTCGATGGGCGGAGTAAATTTTGCCGCGGGGTCTTTGGGTCCGCCGCGCAGCAGCAACGTGAATACTGTGTTGACGCCGACGTACGTCTTCAAGTAATCGTAGATTTCGTCGAGGCGATCATGATTGTATTGGCTGACTGCGATCTGAATGCACGCCGAAAAATTGTGATAGTGTTTTTCGAGCACGCGCAGTTCGCGGTACGTGCGAATCGCCCGGTCGAACAAACCCTTGAAGCCGCGAAACTTGTCGTGATCCTCGCCCACGCCGTCAATCGATATATCAATGTGCAAGTCCATGTCCGGGCAGGAATCGAGCATTTCGCGCGTGCCATCGACCACCCGACTGGTGAGCGAACCGTTCGTCGGAATGCCGACGTTGGGCGCGTGATTATTCTTGTGGAAAATCTTGACGATCTCGGGCAAGTCTTTGCGCAGGAATGGCTCGCCGCCGGTGGGGGTAAAAAAGATCATGTCGTCCATCGAGCGGCTGACTTTTTCGATTTCGTCGATGGTCAACTCGCCGGTGTGGCGTTCGTGCGAACCGAGCAGACAATGCCCGCATCGTGCGTTGCAGTTCTTGGTAATAAAGAGCACAAAGTATAGAGGCGACGCACCTTTTTTGTACAAGATGCGCGGCGCAAACTTCATATAGTTCATGACAGACATGATGAGATTTTCCTTTCCGTGCTATGCAATCCGGGAATCGCGATTCGCGTCCCGAAAATTTTGGGGTTAGTAACGAACACCGCGTGCAAACTCAATAACAGCAGCCAACATTCCGAATCCGACCGCCATCGCATCCATGGGTTGAACGAGAGCGGCGAAGAGCGCAAATCGTATGCCGCGCTCGCGTGCAAGAAAAGCTAACCAAGGCAAAAATAAAAAGTAAAAAGCTAAAAGCAGGAGCCCACTAGCCAAAAAGAAAATCGGATGCAAGATCGCAAGCGCGAGACAGCCCAGCACCGCAAAGATGGTTGGCACGGCGAGTTGGTAGAACAGCGGGACGCTCGTGTAAAATCGCTGTCCCCACTTGCGCAGCCGCATCAGCATCAACGCGCGCGCACGCAGATAATCGGTTTGCAAAACCTCACGCGGCGTGTAATGCTTGAGATGCGTCGCCGTCACGCGATGATCGAGTCGAATCAAGTGCCCGGCTGTCCACGCACGCTGACCAAACTCGGTGTCTTCGGTGATACTCGCGCCACGATAGTTTTCGTCAAAACCGCCAAGCTGCAAAAAGATTTCGCGCCGCATCGAGGCAATGCTCGTGTAGAACAAGCCAACGCCTTCGGTCGGCAGCTTGGCGTACGAAAATCGCATCCATAAATTTTTAAAATTGCTAGAAAAATCGTCGAACGGGATTTTGCTGTCGAGCAAACCGACAACGCCTGCCAATTTACTATCGGAATAATTTTCGGCGAGACGCGCCAACGCGTCGCGCGCCACCACCACATCGTCGTCAGTAAAAAAAAGATCGTCGCCCCTTGCCGCGCGCGCGCCGTAGTTCTTGGCACACGCCGCGCCCATATTTTGCTCCAATCGAATCACGCGGCAACCACACCGCGTTGCGATGTCTGCCGAGTTATCAGTGGAAGCATCGTCCACGACAATGATTTCATCAGGCGGATACGACGAGGCGCGCAGAGCGTCCAAACACTTGGCGAGGGTTTCTGCGCCATTGTGCGTGGGGACGACGACGGAAAGACGTGGATTGGACATCGGTTAAACAGCGGAGCGATTATAACACGTCGGCAAATGTTCGTCAAAGTAAACGGCTTGAAATATCGACAGGTAAATGCTTATATTCGCAAGAAGACTGTGCATGATTCATTCGATCACATGGCATAGGAGTTTGCCTAATCTCATTTATTTTTTGACAGTCCAATTCTTGAATGCTATAATCCGCACGCTTTCAGAATTGGACACAAACACCACGATGAATGCGGAGCTTGAGACTGTTACCTCGTCCATTCCCTTTGTGTTTCAGAGGAATCATCTTGCGGCGCAACATTATAACCTTTACGTCAATTCACTTTTGCGCAACACTCGGTGCATTTTCGTCAGCGCCCATTTCGTTTGTACCCTCGATTTTTTCTTCTCTAGTTTTTCGCAGACCCATCAGTTTTATTTTGCTTGACATTCGCTCTTTTAGACTGCAACTCATCGCTTCTCTTGCTTAATTCATCGTTTGCAGTTCAGAAAGGAGGTGATCGTCCATTCTATTTAATTTCTCATAAGAACAACTAGGCAAAGAGCACGTGCTCCACAATGCAACAGATCGATCTCAATTCAAAGAAGAGGAGAGAAATGAAACACACTGTTCGAGATCGTTTGCTCATTACGCTAGTCCTTTTAGCACTGGTCAACCTCGTGCCGACGATCGTCATGGCAAATCCCCCCCAACCTGACACCCCGACCGTTAAACTTCCACCACCGCCCGGTGGGGATGGTAAGATCAAACCTATCTTGGTCAAACCCATTGATCGTCCGAATCTGAAGGATGCCCAACGCAACCAAGCTCGGCAGCTTGCTAGTGAATCGGGCATGAGAATTCCATCGAGTCTCAACTTGGCGGGTAATGACCGCGTGTTGGTGATTCTCGTCGAATACGCAGGCACCGACGTTTTTACTTGGACGGCGCCCATTACGCCATCGGATTATACGACAGGGTCGCGATGGGACCCCTACGGCAAAGTCGATTCGACCCAAGCGGTTTTCGATGGGACCGGCGCGCCGGTCTGGGGTGATTGTTCCAAAATCATCACGCAGACCAAGACCTTTACGTACACGGGTCCCTTGCATAACCAAACACCGCGCCCCGCTACTTCTGCGGACGCCGACGGCGGGAGTAGTACTTGGACGCCCGATTTTAGTCCGGACTGGTTCAAGGGATTCATGTTCGGTAATGGCGTGGTAATCAACTACAACCGCACCGATGGTTCGCCAGTCTCTGCCGACTTTACCGGCAAATCCGTCAAACAATACTATCAAGATTTTTCCAGCAACACCTACAACATCAACGGCGACGTAGTGGGCTGGGTCCAAGTCCCACATTCGTCCTGGTACTATGGCGGCGATTACTGCCCCGGTGGTATCTCCGCCAGTTCGTCGGCAGGAGCCGATGGTGCTATTCCTGGCGCTGCCGGTCCCAAACAATTGGTGCGCGATGCGCTGAATGCGGTCAACGCGATCAGTAACACTATCCCTGGTTTTAACTGGGCGAACTATGATCTGAATGGTGATGGCGTCATCGACCGTCTTTGGATCGTCCACGCTGGTTACGGTGAAGAAGAAGGTTCGGTTCTGAATCGTGTCCTTGGCGCTAACGGCACACCCAATTATGGTGAATCGGCCGTCTGGTCACATTCTTCATCGGTCACCCCTCAATATCCGGTGGATTCAAGTATCAAGGCCGGACCGTACATCATCATGCCGGAGAACGGTGGTATCGGAGTGTTTGCGCACGAATACGCGCACAACCTGGGTGCCAAAGACTTGTACGCCTATGGCTTTGGCAATACCTCCGCGGGCTTTTGGACGCTGATGGCGGACGACTGGACCGGCTATCCGATTGGCTTCCAGCCGCCTGCTCCCGATCCATTACATTTGGACAATTGGGGTTGGCTCAATCCCAAGGTGATTGTCGATCCGAATCAAGTTTATACGGTAAACTTGGGCCAAGCCAGTAACTTTCCCGGTACCGCCAACACTTATCGTGGTGTCAAGATTCAACTACCGAATGGACAAGCCCCCTTGTCGAAACTACCTTGGCAAGGCAGTTACTATTGGTGGGGCGGCAAAGCCGACCTGGCAAATGGCATGATGACCACCAGGAACTCGATTGCCATCCCGGGCGGAGCCACAACCGCAACCCTGACCTTCGACCTAGCGTACGACGTTGAGACGGACTGGGACTTTATGTTTGTTCAAGTCTCGGAAGATGGCGGCGCTACTTGGCCCATCGCCAATACTCTCACCAACACAAACACGGCTTGTACCAATGTCGATGGCTGGGTCGGTGCACTCTACGGCTTTCCCGATGGAGCCAACGCACTTTGCGCGATTGGGCTAGGCGGGTTTACGGGATTCGGACACCTGACCCAAGCTACGCAGACGTTCGATTTAAGCAAATGGATTGGCAAAAGCATCAAGCTGCGTTTTTGGTACATGACCGACTGGGGTACCACTGGCGCAGGTCCATTTGTCGATAATGTTGGCGTCCAAGCCAGCACCGGTAGTCTGCTCTTCGATAATGCCGAAAACCAAACAACCAGCGATGCGAACTGGGCTTTTGCGACGCCGTGGCAACGTAGTAATGGTCATCTCTCGTTCTCGCAAAATTACTATTTGCAATGGCGCAATGTAAGCACAAACGGCGGCTATGACAGTGCCTTGGCTGATTCGCGCTGGCGATATGGTCCCGCCAACACCGGCTTGCTCGTCTGGTACAACAATAACTTTTACACCGACAACGAAGTTTACAACTATCTGCAAGACTGGCCTAGCTTCGGACCCAAAGGCAAGATGTTGGTGATCGATTCACATCCCGATCCAGTGCGCAATCCTGCTTCGGCGTACCCGAACGCGATTGCCAACTGGACAACTCGATCCCAAATGCGCGATGCGACGTTCAGTTTGAGTGATACGGTTACCTATCAGTATCCGATCAACACAGGTTTGTACTACAGTCCTCGCCCGGCAGTAAGTACGTTCGACGATGGACTCTCGTACTATCCGGGCTTGGAATACACGTTGCGCGGAGCTAGCCCTTGCACGACATGGATTTGGTCCGACAAGCAATGGGATACGAGCGCGGTCGTTCCAGGCCGCAACTTTTACAGCACCAAAACATCGGTGACGGGCACGCCTCCCATTCCGCCCGCAACGTTGACCACCGGCACAGGCATCCGCATGCGTGGATATACATCGGCGGGTACTTGTCAAGCGTCTTGGTATGGATTCTGGTATGTGCCTTATGCCGATGCGAACAACACCGGTAATCCGGTTGACTCGAATGCCGACTTTGGCTGGCGCGTGCAAATCATCAGCCAGAACGCCGATGGCACTGGAGCGACAGTTAAAATTTGGAACACGCACTATCAAGGCGCAGCAACACCCAGCGCTTCCGTCGTCAAGACAAACGACGTGGTCACAATGACCTATCGCTTGCCCGTCAACGATGGCGTCGCAATGAGTCTCTTTGCCTGCGTCTCGATTGACGCGAGCAAATCAACCTACATCGACAATTCCGCAACGAACGGGGCGACTCCGCTCTCGGATACGTGCGCGAATGTCGGCGGCGCAGCCGCTCAAGGCAAACCGCTATCTCAGATGCGAGCAAGAACGGCTGCCACCACCATGTCCGTGGGTTGGTTTGGCTATGTCAACCATGGCGACTCGGTGAACTTTGCCTTTAGCGTCAAACCCAAGATCGCCGGCACGCTAAACGAGACCGTCACGCTCTATCGAAACGGCTCACTCTGGCAAACCTTGCCGTTATCACCTGTAAAAGTGAACTGGCAGTTTATCGGCTATTACCCGTTCATCACAAAGTAGAAGATAACTCCTAGCTCATCAGAAAAACAACAAGCCACTTGTACAAGTGGCTTGTTCATTTTAAAGCAGTAACCGCAAAATTCCACCTACAAGTTTTTTAAGGTTTGCGGCGAACGGCTTCCGCCCATTGACGTTCCAATTCTTTGAGACACCGCCGTGGATGATGCCGAAACCGATACAGGACTTGGAGTCGGCGCT
>JACRMI010000076.1 GCA_016215025.1 Chloroflexota bacterium | reverse complement strand
ACCTTGAGTTTCTTCATGGCGTAATGCCGAGCGACACGGCGTCTGGGGTGCGTCACAAGCCGCGTCAATGACACGGCGCTAGATTCGTGTTGCCTTCTTCCGAAAGCAACACATGCTGCATATCAACCCATAGATAGAGTATAGTAAGATAATCAGCCAATATAGATTCAGCTTGCTTGTGTGCCGAGTCAAGGGCAGGATCAAATGCCTTACGTGCGTGTTGTTCATCTTCGTTGTCTAAATACTCACGCGCGGTTGTGGTAAAGATTCTCCGAATCTGACTCAGACGTTTTTCCAAATCCTTTTGGGTAGCTTTGGTTCCATTAGGGGTAGACAAATAATCGGTATAAGTTTCAGAAATCCGCAAGGTCTGTTCGGCAACTATGTGGCTAGTGATGGCATCCAAATCAGGTATGTTTTCGGCAGTAACGAATGATCCGAATTCTGTAAAATTCTCGATGACACTGTAATCAAAATTTCCTCTTGGCAAGTTTGGGAAAATTCGCTCTATATCGTCAGACCACTGCCAGCGATCAATGTAGGTATGTGGGCGAACGTAATCCGTAGAAGTAGAAGGCTGTTCGATTTTTTGCAAGGCGTCGGGAAGATCGCCAGGTTGGAAGAGTTCATTCCGCTTGGCATCCAACGAAAAACCATCATCCAAGACTTCGTAGAAAAGAACATGCTGAGTGTAAGGCGCATTGCCTGGGACAAATTTAGGATCGTTATTGCCACGATGCTTGTGGAAATACAGAATCGATGTCTTGACCCCCGTGTACGGTTGGAAGACTCCAGCAGGCAGGGAAATGACGGCTCGCAGATCATGTTCAAACAACAAGCGGCGGCGCAATGCGCGATGGGCAATGGTAGAGCCAAAGAGCACACCCTCTGGCACAATCACGGCGGCGCGTCCGCCAGGTTCGAGCAAATCTATAAACAATGCCAGAAAGAGTAATTCACTTTTGTTGGTAAGTGCTTTTTTGCCACCCTCTTGTCGAAAACGACGTTCATGTAAATCATCCGTATCCACATTGCCTGTGAAGGGTGGATTGGCAAGTACCACTGTATAGTGTTCCGATTCTGAATCAGGCAATCCTTTACCTAAACTATCACGGCGCTCGATGTGCGGACTCTCGATGCCGTGCAAAATCATGTTCATCCAACCAATGCGCACCATTGTGCGGTCATTGTCGTAGCCAGTGAAGTGTTCGTCAACGATTAATTTGTCGGCATCCGGCACAACCAAGCGGTGTGGTGTACCGTCCCATTCCAAACGCAAGTCCTTTTCGAGTTTCGCGTCGAGCATCGCTTGTTTTAGGATATGCTGAATGCTGGCGATAAGGTACCCATCTGTACCCGCCGCTGGGTCGAGGATACGGTCTTGTGGCGTTGGGTTTACCAACTCAACCATAAAGCGAATGATATGACGCGGGGTGCGGAACTGACCGTTTTTTCCTGCTGACTGAATACCACGCAACAACTCTTCAAAGATGTCACCGATCAAATCGCTATGTGTGTCGAGTGTGAACAGGGCATCAATATCGCTAATGGCGTTTTTCAACGTGGCGGCTTTTTCGCGCGGCAGTTGAAAATAAGCATCTTCCATCATACGCCCAGCTTCGATCATCGTGTTCGCATTATTGCCAGTGCTGATCAAGATTTTATCGAGAACACGCAACCACGGAAAAACAATATCGGTCAGCAGATCATAGTCAGCTGCATAACGGATGTTTGACCATCGGCACTGTTCGTAATTTGGGGGAGTGATGTCTTTACCATCTTTGGTCTTCTTCTCGCCTATCCATGAAACGGCATAGATGGATTGTTTTCCCTGCTTGACACGTTTTTCATCCAGCAATTCCAGGTGTTTGAGAAAGAGCAGATATGTAATTTGTTCAATGGCGGTAAGTGGGTTGGTGATACCACTCGCCCAGAACATCGTCCACAGGTTATAAACTTTACGACGCAGTTGAGGAGATAGCATAAGATTTACTCGGCAAGTTGATTTGCGAACATCAGAATTTCATCGAGTTCGGGTGAACTGAATAAACGATCAGCGAGACCCACGCGTGTGAAAGGTGGAAGCAAGAGTTCTTGCATGGTCAAGCGCGTGTGATTAATCACTGCCGCGCGAACCAGACGAATGAATTGTAATTGGCTGGCGCGGTACTGTGGATGAGCGGCAATAAACTCTTCAAAGGACTTGGCGATGGCTTGCTCGCGAGTCTCTAACGGAAAATGATTTGGGTTGAGAGCATGCCCCAACAGTTTCACAAAATCTGTATCAGGTTGTTCATATGCTTGCCGCAAATTATCTTCGGTAACAAACAAGTCCGGACGATTTATCACAGCCGCCAACGACTGCACATCCGCCGGTAGCAGGTCTTCGCCACGTTGGAGTTTTTGCAAAGCGGGTACTTGGTCGGTGAGATCGCGCAGGTATGCTTCGACTTGAGCGCGGTAGGTTTCCACAAACGCACCTTCGCCTGTTGGTCCATAGGCTACCCACATCCGCTGGACAATTTTGTCCGGCAAATTCAGATGAATAATTTGGCGCGTCTGTGGCTGTCTAAAGCGCATGAGTGGCGCAAACGTAGTTTGCAATTCCATCACACGGCTGTAATCAAGAAACTCCCAAAAGCCCGCGCCACGCACCCATGCCATTTTTTCGGCTTGGGCTTGGACTTCGGGCAAGCCGGTGGGCAGACGATCTAAATCACCCAGCACTTTTTCGTGCAATCTTTCAATACTCTCAGCATTGCCAGACAATTGCGCCGTTGTCAATTCTTCGGTACGAACTTCAAATCCCATCACGTTAAAGTTCACCTCTGGCATAAAGCGCAACAGTGGTGCGAGTGCGTTGATACCAGACATGTCATCAAGCGTGCTCAAGTCGGTCGCTAGATATTTTTCTAGCTCATCACTCTTTTGGCGCACCAGCGCATTATCTGTGGGCATTTGCATTAGCATGGATCGCAACTGCGTGGCGGTGTCCGTTGCTTCTGTCAATTTGTTCAAACCGCGAAGAGTCAGCAATTTTTCCAAGCGCAAACGGAACAAGCGCACAGGCAAGGGCGTTTCGGCGTTGGCTCGCTCACCCTGCGGATTCAAATTAAAGTATGCAAAGTTGTCCCAAAAATCAAGCACAAAGAAATCGGTCTTGCGTTCGGCTGTCTGCGGGTCTACCCAGAGGCGTGTACCACGTCCAATCATTTGCCAAAACTTGACTTGGCTAAATACTGGTTTGGCGAAAACCAGGTTTTGAATAGAAGGTACGTCAATCCCAGTATCAAGCATATCGACTGAGATTGCCACACGCGGCATATCGCGGAACTTGAAATCGTCCAGCATAATCTCAGCGCGTTCCATTTGGCTATCAATCACCCGCGCCAATCCGCGTCGTTGCCATTCGGGGTAGCGTTTGTTGAATGCTTTGTATAACTCTAACGCGTGCGCGTGGCTCATCGCAAAGATGATGGTCTTGGCTGGAAGCGTACCGCTTGCATCTCTGCGGCATTTTTCTACAATCTCCGCCGCAATCGCTTCATTGGTGCCTGTGTTGGTCACGCGTTTTTCCAAGTCGGTGCCTTCAAAATTCACTTCACTGGGATCAATACCTTGCTCAACTAGTTGTCGTTGAATTTCAGGAGGCAACTGCCCAGCTTTGATTCCCTCCAACTGAAATTTGGTCTTGGACTCCAACACACGATACTGTGCGAGATGACCTTCGTCCACAGCGCGGGCATAACCATATTCAAAAGTGGGTTTCCCATCCGCGCAGTTGAACAAATCAAAGGTATTGTGATCAATAAAGTCGGTGGGCGTGGCTGTCAACCCCAACAACAACGCATCAAAATGCGTGAACAATTTCTGGTAGCTAGTGTCGTTGTAAATGGAGCGGTGGCTTTCGTCGGCAATGATGAGGTCATAATATCCCACCGATAGTTGACGGTAAACCTGCATCATGCTGGGATAAATCGCCACGTGGATTCGGGCACCGTGATTGATCTCACCGCCTTCTATTCGGTCGCGGCTTTCGTGGGACAAAAACTCTTTGAAGGCACTTAATGCCTGGCGTGCCAACTCGCGCCGATCGGCAAGGAACAAGACACGTTGCGCCCACTTGGCGCGCATAAGAACTTCGATGATTGCAATCGCGGTACGGGTCTTGCCAGTGCCGGTTGCCATCACAAGCAGATTGCGCCGGTGACCGCTGGCAATACTTTCGGTTACCGTCTTGACAGCCAAGGTTTGATAATCACGGTTGACAATTTCTGCTTGCGCGCCCAACTCAGTCAGTTGCTCACCAAAGCGGCGTTGAAAATCGAGTCGATCTAAATCATCCGGCGTATAGAACCCACTGACCTCGCGCACTGGGTAGCGGCCTTGATCCAGTAGCCAGATTTTTTTACCATTCGCGAGAAAGATTATTGGTGATACACCGTACTGAGTCTGAATGCGATCCGCGTATTCCTCAGCTTGTCGTTCACCCGTCAGCGGATCGCGGCTAGTCCGCTTGGCTTCAACAATAGCTATCGGCTTGCCATTGCGTTTGAATAAAACATAATCTGCAAAATTGGCACTGTTACTGTCTGTTAAATAGTCGGAGGCAGATTCGCGTATTTGTCGTCCCGCTACAGGCAACGGCAATTCACGGCGAACCTGGGAAAGATTGTTCACATCCCACCCGGCTGCTTTGAGTTGCGTGTCTATTAGCGCTTGGCGCGTTTCAGCTTCCGTGATGATATTATCTGGCATAGATCAGACATTAGTGGAGCAATGTTGTTTGCCGCCCATTATATTTATCAATCAGGATTCTACAACGACGAACTCATTCACAATCCGCGTCCTCTTCATACTCTTCCAAACTTCCTTTGGCACACTTCGCCACTAAAGGGCAGCCAAAAATCAAAACAAACACCCGCCCTGGTAGCTTGACCAGAGCGGGCGCGGTCTTGCACTCGCTTGCGCCTCGGGTGGTCGTTCATCCGGGCAATTTGCATGCATTATACCCTCACCTCCCGCTTTTCGCAACAATTCCCGTAAAGAAACCTCGCCTCATCCCCAATACATCCTCGAAACATAGTAACGGAAATACAGTAACCCATTTACATGATTTCACGCACCTGATTCTAGGTAGATCGAGATTTTCTCTGCGATGGCTCCCACTGCAGGCGATGGAGCGCGATGGGAGCAATCGCAAATAAAGCGGACCGATAATGATAAGGGGTAAAAATGAAAAAGACCGCCATTAAAACTAACGGTCTTCTTTACAAGTCAATTCACTTTCTGATTCACATGCTCTTAGGGTGCGCGAATCAAATGCTATTTGATGGCAAGCTCCTATTTCTGCCTTACCTTCTTGGTTTCAGCAAATTTTTTCGCTGTATCAATCACAATCTCTTTCCTTTGATTATCTTCGATGCTTCTGAAGCTCGACAGTAAACGCCATTCCATGCCATTTAATTGATCTTCCTTGATGTCTTGGATAGGCAAAAAGAATTGGATGGGTGTTTGGGTATGCTGGGCTATTCCCAACATCTCGACGATACTCGGGACCAGTTCCCCCTTTTCCAATTTGGAAAAATAGGCTTGAGTACGTCCAAGTTTTTCTGCCAATTCAGCCTGAGTCATTTTGGGAGTGTGGTTTTCGCGCGCATCTCTGATTCTGGCTTTGATGTACTGGATATAACGCTCGTCCTCTTCGCGCTCCCAATTCGCAGTTAATTGGAATTTGATCTTTGGCATGGTTTCGACTCCTCCGTTATTTGATTATATTATCGCATATATATACCTATTTGGCAATAGTCTAAATAGGAATAACTAAGCTTGACAGGAATTTTTCTGTATGGTATAATAATTCCAATTAGGAATGTATGGTGGGCGGCGGAATAAATTCGGCGCGCCGTCGGTGCGGAGCGCGGCGGCGTAGCTCGTAGAGAGCGCCGCGCCCGCCCGACGCGCCCTTGCCTATTGTTCTGCGTGAGGCCAAGTGCTTACTAGTCACCCATTCAGATTGGAATCAAAAAACGAACAATTCTGTCCAGTATGCGATGGATTGGGAATCATCGAAGACCCTGACGGTATCATTCATCGATGGGGAACCGATGAACTACCCTGTCGTGAATGCAACGGCTCTGGTATCTTGAAAAAAGATTGCAACGCCAATGAGGCGGCGTTGCATCCGTCCACCATGTGATACCGAAGACAATCTCGCCTTTCTCGATTCGGTTGGTAATGCAATCGAACCGCGCGACGCGAGAATTAGCAAGTGATCTGCCTGGGATGAGCTGCGGGCGCAAGGCGACTATCCTTGTCAGTCGCCTTGCGCCCAAAATTGGAGAGTCAATGGAACCAAAAGATCTAGTGAGTGAGAAATTGATTACGCTTGTACCGCCCGATTGGTGGACGAGTGAGGAAGGGTACGGTTTTCTTAAGCGGCAGGAACTCAAGCAAGAATGGGTCAAACTGCTGAATCAACTGGGCTGCGATGTCTGGTTCACGTTGACGTTTCGGAAGGGAGCATCTTCGGCGATGCTAGCGGTGGACCGCACCAAGCGCCTACTCAAGAAAGCCTGCAAGAGTGTCAACCTCGACTGCAATGCATTCGTCGTCGCCGAGCAACATTTGAGCGGAACGTACCATTCGCATGGGATGATGGTTATTGGCGCATTGTCTGAAGAATTTGAAACTATGTTCATGCGCCATTTTTGGAAAATGGCTTTTGAAGCCCACGGCCGCAATTCCTTTACGCGGATCAGTGATGGCGAGGCAGTTGGATACTACGTGGCAAAATATCTAACCAAGAGTTTAGCGGATCATCAATTCATCGGCTTTAAGGGTTTTCGCCTCAAATGAGAGAAATCATGCAGAGAGGAACATAGAGTTGGACAGGGCGGTGGAAATTCGCAGGGAGCAACCGAATAGAACGTTTGAGTATCTTGCAGTAGACTTGAGTTTCACTGCGATATTCAGGAGTCATTGTGAACAAGACGGCAAGTCGCACTATGATGCCATTGCGGCGAACGCCCATCTCGACCCTGCCTATGTTTATCGTCTAATCAAGGGCGACAAGACACACCCTTCCTCAAATACGGTGATCCGCCTTGCGCTGGCTCTTCGTTTAACAGTGTCGCAAACGGATGAACTCTTGATGGCGGCAGGCTACGCCCCTTTAGTTGTTCCAAGGAATGCATATCGAACCGAAGACGGGCCGCGATCTTCAGGTTGAATGCCATGGAGTGTTTTCCTACTTGCCTTCTGCCGAAGAAAAATCAGAGGACTTAGTCGATTTTGCTCCATTCGCTTTAGGTTTGCCAAATCGCCGATACGATACCCCCAGCGAATCCACAGGCGAAAATTTTCGATGTTGCGCCATCATGTGCTCCGTGGTCAGTTGTTCGTAATGATTCGTCATTTGGGCTGAGGTGTGACCCAGGTACATTTGGAGTGACTTGGTATCACCCCCATTGACGAGATACGTTACTCCTGAAGTGTGGCGCAAGAGATGCGCGTGTAATCTTTCTACCCCGCTGTTCTTCGCTAGCCGATGCATGATATGGACAAGTGCATTCACCGTCAACGCATATCCATCCACCGATAGAAATACTTGGTCGATGTCATCTCGGGCTGGCTTGGGGCGAAATGTTTGCACATATCGAAGCATCGTTTGTTTTGCCGTTGCCCCGATTGGAACGAATCGCTCCTTGGAACCCTTGCCGAAAACTTTGATTACCCCGCGATCCCAATCCACGTTCGCGAGTTGCATGCCCACTAGTTCACCGGCGCGGATACCCGTGTCGAGCATCACCAAGACCATTGCTATCAAGCGCGCGCCAATAAACGTCCCAGGATTGATGGAACCCAGGACTTGCTGTATTTCTTCTGGCGAAAGAACAGCGATTTTCACCTGGGGCAATCTGGGCAACTCCAAACGCTCGAAGATCGGCTTGGTCGAATAACCTTCGTCCTTCACCCAATTGGAAAATGTTCGCAATATACGAACATGACTATGGATGGTTTGAGGTGAGTATTCCGAATCAGGAATTGGGTTATTGAACTTGTGCCCAGGATACTTGGTCACTTTCCCCTGTAGGGAAACTACATACGCCCGTGCATCCTCGATAGATAGATCCACAAGCTTCAGCGAGTGTTCGCGTCCCTCCAAGAAGCGAATGAATCGCTCCATCACGCTCCGGATGGCAACGATCGTTTTGGGGGAACACCCCTTCACCTTTTTTGTGGTGAGATAGTAATCGAGCAGGGTAGAAATTTTGATTTGCATACGTTCGCGTTTCCGTAAGGCTTCTGATTTCCCTGACATTTTAATCCCTCCTGGGGCTGTCGGTCTATTGTCTGCCAGACAAAAAAGAGAATGTCGTCTTAAAGTTAGAAGGTCGTCTTTCGGAAAAAGGGAGAAGGTCATGTTTGAAAGACGTGAAAAAGACGAGGTTCTTCTTCAAAAGTGGGGAGGAAAATAAAAAACCAGTCTTCATCAGACTGGTTAGTGGGGGAAATTGCCCCTGCCCTTACATAAAGAGCGGAAGACGGGATTTGAACCCGCGACCTTCTCCTTGGCAAGGAGACGCTCTACCAACTGAGCCACTTCCGCATCTTAGTCATGTAGTCAATTAGTCGGATAGTCTTGTAATCCTGACTGACTATTTGACTACCCGACTACGCGACTAATGGTGCCGAGGCGCAGAATCGGACTGCGGACACCGCGGTTTTCAGCCGCGTGCTCTACCAACTGAGCTACCTCGGCGAGCGAATGTCATTTTATCCGTTCTCGCGTTTTTGTCAAACTCGCTCACTCGGAAAAATTGGGTGCGCCGCTTTTGATCTGCCTTGATTCAAAAGCGGCGCATCGCCAATCAGGTTGTCTCACTCCCGCAGACGCCGACGGGAGGAGACAACCAATCGAAAAGGAGGAGAAGAAGGGCAAATAATAACCAAACAAAAAACCACAGGGGAAACTGTGGTTTAAAAGCATGCGTCGACCTGACGCCACCAACTCGTCCCCTTCATTGCCTACGAAGTTAGCTGACGGGTTAGGGTTGAAGGATACCCCTCTCGCTCTGGCGAGATACACCCCTCGGTTGGTTCCTCCGTTCTCTCGATTGGGTATCGAAAGATTCGGCAGACATCTTTTATTTTCTGCAAATAATATACCACAACAATTCCGTTGTGTCAAGCAAAATTTCAAATTTTAAAAATCGTGATACACCCTTTGCCAAAAAAACGCTTTCGCATATAATATCGCCGTGCCCACCAAACGTGACTACTATGATGTACTCGGTGTAAGTCGAGACGCCAGCGAAGAAGAAATCAAAAAATCTTTTCGGCGTCTCGCCAAACAATATCACCCCGATGCCAATCAGGGCAACGCCGAATCCGAAGAAAAATTCAAAGAAATCGGCGAAGCGTACCAAGTCTTGTCGGATCCAGAAAAACGCCAGTTGTATGATCGTTATGGACACAATCCACCGCAAGGTGGCTTTGGCGATTTTTCCGGCTTTGGCGGATTCGCCGACATCTTTGAAGAATTTTTCGGCATGGGTTCGCGCGGCGCCAATCGACGCGGACCTCAACCGGGTTCACATCTCAAGTACAATCTTCAAATCGCATTTGAAGAAGCCGTCTTTGGGGCTGAGAAGGAACTCGACATTCCGCGCCTCGAAACATGTCCAACGTGTAAAGGCAGCGGCGCAGAACCTGGGACGAATCCGGTACGTTGTCCGCAATGTCAAGGCACCGGTGAAGTGCGCCGCGTTCAGCAATCGATCTTTGGATCGTTCGTGAACGTAGGCACCTGCCCGCGTTGCGAAGGTCAAGGCGAAGTTGTTCTCGCGCCGTGCTCCACCTGCAAAGGCAACAAACGCGTTCAGAACACGCGCAAAATCCAAGTATCGATTCCGGCGGGCGTCGATGAGGGTACGCAAATTCGGCTCGCTGGTGAAGGCGAAGCAGGTACACGCGGTGGCCCCCCAGGCAATCTCTACGTCGTCATTAGTGTCAAGAAACATCCGCTCTTTCACCGCGAAGGCACCGACCTACTGCTCGATTTGCCGATCAATATTGCTCAAGCTGCACTGGGCGATAACCTTCAAGTCCCGATTCTGCCGGAAGGCGATATTGCATTTTCAATTCCACCGGGCACGCAACACGGAAAAACTTTTCGCATCAAAGAACAAGGCGTTCCGCATTTGCGGCGCAATGGTCGGGGCGATTTGCTCGTTACCATTCAAGTGGTCGTTCCCACCAAGCTAACCGACAAGCAAAGAGACCTCTTGCGCGAATTTGCCAAGACGCTCGAAAAAGAACCGACGGGCGCGCGCGACAAGGGCGTATTCGGTAAAGTAAAGGATGCGTTCAAGTGACGAGTGATGAGTGACGAGATAGATTTCCGTCACCCGCCACACGTCACCCGCCACTCCTATGAACTGGATTGAACTATCGATTCGAACTGATGCGGAAGGCGCGGAAGCCGCTGCCGCATTGCTGAACGAATTTGTGCAAGGCGGTGCGGCAATCGAGCAAACGCTCTTGCCGGACCCAGGCGAAACTTTTGACCCGGCGCGGGCGTTTATCGTCCGCGCTTTTTTCTCGTCCGATCAACGCGGCAATCTTGAGCGCGCGGAAGAAGGTCTATGGCATCTCGCGCAACTGCGCCCCATGACCACCCCACAAACGCGCGAACTCGCCGAAGAAGATTGGGCAGAAGCGTGGAAAAAGTATTACACGCTTCTGCACATTGGCAAGCATCTCGTCATCAAACCATCCTGGCTAGAGTACACGGCGCAGCCGGATGACATTGTGATCGAGCTTGACCCAGGCATGGCGTTTGGTACCGGCTTGCATCCAACCACACGCTTGTGCATGATCGCGTTGGAAAATCACTTGCACGGCAATCCGCACACGCTCGATGTGGGAACCGGTTCGGGTATTCTTTCGATCACCGCAGCCAAACTGGGCGCGCGTGAAATTCTTGCGCTCGATACAGATACGGTTGCGGTTGATACGACCACGCGCAATGTAGGCTTTAATCACGTCGAAAACTTTGTGCGGGTCGAACTCGGCTCTATCGACACAGAAAAGCATTGTAACCAATTCGACCTCATCTGCATCAATATATTAGCCGAAGTGATATGCGAACTCGCGCCTGCGCTCGCTTCGGCTTTGCATTCCGAAGGCATCGTAATTGCGTCGGGAATTCTGGCGACCAAAGCCGACGATGTCGTAGAAGCATTCGATGCAGTAGAGATCGATGTGATTGAGAAAACCCAAGAAGAAGATTGGGTTGCCATCATCGGTCAAAAACTCAAATCGTAAATTGCCATGCATCGATTCTTCATTCCTCCCAATACCATCCACGACAATCGCGTCATTCTGCGCGGCGACATTATTCATCAAATTCGCGATGTGCTTCGAATGCGTATTGGTGACAGCATTATCTTGCTCGACAATTCCGGATTCGCGCATCAAACCAAGCTTACGTTGATCGATCGCGACACGGTGCGCGGAACAGTCGAAGACCGCTGGCAACTCGATACGGAACCCAGCACCCACATTACACTTTACCAGGGTCTGCTCAAGGGACAGAAATTCGATTGGGTCTTGCAAAAGGGAACGGAGATCGGCATTACGACCTTTGTGCCGGTGCTAGCAGCGCGTTGTATCGTCGGCAACTTGGAAGATGTAAGCGGCGTACGGATCGATCGTTGGGAGCGCATCGTCGTCGAAGCCGCGGAGCAAGCGGGGCGCGCGAGTCTGCCCCATTTGGCAAATCCGACGTTGTTTATACATGCATGTGAACTCGCAGCGCGTAGCGGATTATCGTTGATTCCATGGGAAGAAGAACACAACCGCAGCTTGCGCGAGGCATTGGTGCAGGTTCCAAAATCGAAACAGATTAATATATTTATCGGACCTGAAGGTGGTTTTGCGGAAGAAGAAATCGCCGTCGCCAAAGAACACGGCATTATTCCAGTCTCGCTTGGTCCGCGAATCTTGCGCGCGGAGACCGCGGGATTGGCAGCCACTTCGGCAATTTTGTACGAACTAGGTGATCTAGGTTAGATTTGGATTTTAGAGTTTGAATTGAGGTGTCAAATGACTGAGAACATTATCATCATCGGATCGGGACCCTCGGGTTTGACAGCGGCGATCTACGCCGCACGGGCGAATCAAGCGCCATTGATTATTACGGGTCGAGAAATCGGTGGACAAATCGCAACGACGGACCAAGTTGAAAATTATCCGGGTTTTCCGGACGGCATCGATGGCCCGCAATTGGTCGATTTGATGCAGAAACAGGCGCTCAAGTTTGGCGCGCGCATCGAAATGGATTTCGTCACGCGGGTGAATTTGCAAACGCATCCATTCCAATTAGAAACCGAAAACGGTAATCAATATGAAGCCAAATCGATCATTATTGCGAGCGGCGCATCGCCTCGCAAATTGAATGTGCCCGGCGAACGAGAATTTGCCGGACGCGGTGTTTCGTACTGCGCCACCTGCGATGGATTCTTTTTCCGCAACAAAGACATCGCCGTCGTCGGCGGCGGCGACAGCGCGTTGCAAGAAGGTTTGTTCCTGACCAAGTTCGCCAACCGCGTCCACATCATTCATCGCCGCGATCAACTGCGCGCGCAACCCATCTTGCAAGACCGCGCGCATAACGAACCGAAAGTGAATTTCGTTTGGAATTCCGTCGTCAAGGAAATTAAAGGCAATGGCAAAATGGACGCCATAGTGCTAGAAAACACGCAAACGCACGAGTTGTCGCAATTGTCGGCGCAAGGCATCTTTGTCTACGTCGGTCATACGCCGAATACCCAATTGTTCAAGGGACAACTGGCGATGAACGAAGAAGGATATCTTAAGGTGGACGCGCGCTTGCACACAAGTGTCCCCGGTGTCTTTGCCGCCGGCGAGGTCCACGATCATGTCTTCCGCCAAGCGGTCGTCAGTGCGGGTTATGGTTGTATGGCAGAAATGGAAGCGGAAAAATTTTTGGCGGAATGGGAACACGAGCATAGTAAACAGTTAGCAGTGAACAGGTAACACTAGCGGACGTTCGCCGTAACAAAAATGAAACACGTCGAGAGAAAATTTCTTTCGACGTGTTTGTATTTCATCTCAAGATATTGGGCAAAAAAAGTTTGGAAGCATCGGCTGGACAAACCACGGTGCCATAGTTTGCCGCTGCCAGTCCTCCCGTTTCCCGCGCCCGGATCTCATAACGATAGCTTTTTCCAAACAGTGGGTCTCCACTTGCGCCAGGCAAACCGCAAGTCACTTTGAAACCGCGCCCATACATGTCGCCAGGTATGTACATATAGGTCTGAAAAAAACCGGACTGATACGCGCGAATTCCGCCATCTATCGCAACCGTCATGCTAATCACATATTGCCCGGAGCTGGCCGTGACATACAAATAATTCCACGCAAGGTAGCACGTACCCGTGCCCGGCACCGGTCGATAACACATGGCCGATTGGCTGTCAATGAAAGAAATGTTGGGATCATGGGGAGTCACACCCGCTGGTTCGCGCAATGGTCTGGAAGTCGGCAGAGGCGTTGGCGTTAATAGGGCCGACTGCGATTCGGCAGATGGTATGGCCCCGTTGCCGAACGTAAACAGTAACGCGATGAGGGTTGGCACGCCCAGCCATCCTCCCAGCAATTTGAGGAATTGTGCGTTCATCGTCGGCCCTACGGTTTGCGCGCGGGACAATAAGCCGTGCCGTAGTTCGCCGAAGACAAGTTGGCACTGTCACGGGCGCGGAGTGTCCACGAAAAGGCGTTGCCCAGTTCTGGATTGCCACCAGCACCCAAAGGACCACAGGCAACTCGAAACCCTTGCCCATTCATGTTGTATGGCACGTACATCGATGTCTGGAAAAATCCCTGCACGTGCTCTACCACGCCAATAGAGTTCAGCGTAAGTGTCATGGTAATCATGTAGTTAGGACTGGCGTTGACCGACATATAATACCAGTTGAGGTAACACGTATCCTGCGTTGGGTCAGGTTGGTAGCACGTAATACTGGGCGAATCGATGAAACCAATATTCGGTTGTTGTGGCGCGCTGGTTTGCGGTCCAGTAATCTCGCGCGCGCTGGTGTTCTGCGTTTCTCTCTTCAATACACGACTGCCCTCCGGACCTTGTCCCTCGACAATCTGGAACCAACCCAGGGTCAATGCGAACAATAAAAGCCCGAAAATGATAGAACTTTTAGATCGAGTCATTGCAACCTTTCTATGGTAAGAAAATGCTGACCAAATTTGAAAATTGCCCGACAAAAGAAACGAGGCAGACTAGTCCATCTGCCTCTGGGGTAAAAACATGCTATCGGTTAGAATCGTCCGCGTCGCCATTCCAATCATCACAATGTCCTTCTCCGAAAACGGGGCTCTCTTCGTCAAGAGACAACTGTGGACATTATAGAGCCATACGCAGCACTGTCAATAGGTTTTTTTCAATCCGCATTAAAATATCGATAAAATAATCCACCCCTTTTCGTCAAATGGCATTCGATGTATATCGCGGCGCAAGGAGGCATGCATGGAACAAGTGTTGCAAGCGATTGTCGATGCGTTGCGCGCCGGCGAAACGATTGCGGTGCTCACAGTCGTGCGCGCCCCCGGTTCCATGCCGCGCCATCTCTCGTCGAACATGATGGTGCGCCTCGATGGAACATTTGTCGGCAGTATCGGCGGCGGCACTGAACAAATCTTCATCGACGATTTACCCTCAGCCACATGACCCGCACACAATCCGCAAAGAAAAATTGCAGGCAAAGCTAAAGTTTTAGACGAAGGCAAGAACGCCGCCGTTGTGACCCTCGTCCAATCGATCGTCGCCACGGACTCTCAACCATTTCCCAAAGAACTACGCTTGACAAATAGATTATTATCTATACAATAGATTTGGATGGTAAATATGGCTAAAATATCTCCAGTCGATTTTGCCAAGGCGTTGGCTGACGAAACGCGCCAAAAGATCATGCGGCTCTGCTGTTGCGAGTGGATCAGCGTAAACGACATCGTCGCCAAGCTCGATGTCTCGCAGCCAACCGTATCGCACCATCTAGCAATTCTGCGCGAGGCAGGATTGGTCAGCGTGCGTGAAGAAGGTCGCCAGACGTTTTATACTTTAAATCAGGATAGAGTCGTCGATTGCTGCGGATTGTTGATGTCCGCGTTTGCGCCCGAACAAAAAGCTACGCAACAATTCATCAAGATCAACGACATCAAAAGTTAGGCGCGTCTTTTTTTTACGCATATCCATAGACAATCATCTATAATAAGGAGAGGACTGCATGAGCAGCAAGGCGTACTTTGATCAGGTAGCAACCGAGTGGGACAAGATGCGCTCGACGTTCTTTTCCGAAGACGTGCGCGAGAAAGCGTACGCAGTTGCGAATGTGCGCAGCGGCCAATTGGCGGCGGACATCGGTGCCGGCACTGGCTTTATCGCTGAGGGTTTGCGCCAGCGCGGATTGAACGTCATCGCCGTTGATCAATCCGAAGCGATGCTCGCAGAACTCGGCAAACGTTTTGACGGCATCGATTGTCGGCAAGGCGGCGAAGATCATTTGCCCATTCCCTCGACCACCGTCGATCATGCCTTTGCGAACATGTACCTGCATCACGTCGAAAATCCGCAGACGGCGATTCGAGAAATGGCGCGCGTCGTCAAGCCCGGCGGGCAAGTCGTCATCACCGATTTGGACGAACACACGTCGGAATTTCTCCGCGTCGAGCATCATGATCGTTGGATGGGATTCAAGCGCGAAGATGTGCGTCAATGGTTTATCGGCGCGGGCTTGAAAAATGTTCTCGTCGATTGCGCCGGTTCCAACTGCTCCTCAACTTCGAGTGACGGCAGCGCACACGCCAATATCAGCATTTTCGTCGCGAGTGGCGAAAAATAAGGTGTATCTTTTTTCCAAAATCCTCGTCTGTACGATAAAGAGGAGGTACACCATGCAAATAACAAATCGCACGATTGCAACTGTTGGCTGGGGCGCGCTGTTGATCTGGTGGGGCATCGCCATCGCCGTCGGACCCATAACCGTGGGCTTGAGCGTAGTTGGCACCGGATTGATCTTGCTCGCCGCGAATGCCGTGCGCTGGCTGAACGGTCTTCCGACTAAAAGCTCGACGACGACCCTGGGTATCATTGCGCTGGCGTGGGGCACACTCGATCACGCGCTAGCTCTGCGCTTGGCAGCATCGTTCGCGACACTACTCATCATCATTGGCAGCGTCACCATCGCATCGTTGATAAATCATCCAAAGCTTACAAGACCCTAAAGGTTTCTTTCGTAACGAATACCTGGGTCGATCAACGCATCTCTCCTTACCGATATACTAATAAGACAAGGAAACCTTTGAGGTCTCTTCCGAGGATCATCAATGACTGAAGCCGTACTCGAATTTGAAAAAATTCACGCCGATTATCGTCCGAAACTGAAACGCTATCTATCGCGCTTGGTCGGCGAGTGCGACGCCGAAGACTTGACGCAAGAAGCGTTCGTAAAAATCGACCGCGCGTTGAAGGATTTCCGCGGCGAGTCTTCATTATCGACGTGGCTCTATCGCATTGCGACCAACGTGGCGCTGGATAGATTGCGCCGGCAATCGTGTCACACGATAACGGTAACTAGCTTGTGCGACGACTCGGCGGAGAACGACGAAGCGGAGATTCAAGATCGCGATGCATGGACGGGTGAAAACAAACCATCGGTCGAGCAGCAGATTGTTCACAAAGAAATGAACGAGTGCATTCGCGGCTTTATCGACAAGCTCCCCGAACATTATCGAACCGTCATGGTCTTGAGCGAGCTTGAAGAATTCAAGAACAGCGAAATTGCCGAAATTTTGAATGTGAGTCTCGACACGGTCAAGATTCGCTTGCACCGCGCGCGCACAAGATTAAAAGAGCAATTGGAAACGCATTGCGAACTCGATTGGCTCGAAGAAATTCCATGCCACATCATTTGAGGGATGTATCCTTTTTCGACCGAGCCGCGTCTATCGAAGCAGGAGGTAATACACCATGAAACTCGATAATCGAACGAAGGAACTAATCGCCATCGGCGCATCGCTTACGGCACACTGTCAGCCATGCTTGCAGTATCACGTGAGCAAGGCAATCGAATGCGGCGCTACCGAAGATGAAATTGCGCAAGCCATCGAAATTGGCAAAATGGTCAGAAAGGGCGCGGACGCCAAAATGGACCAGTTCGCCGCGAGTCTGAATCCAGCAGCGGTGGCTGCAGCTGGCTCATCCAACGGTGGCTGTGGATGTGGTTCTTGACATCATAGCGCGAGGGGCTTGACATCTTTGGTGTTGTGCTCGCGGGCAAGCTTCCCGCGCTACATCGACAAACAAGACGGTGGCTTTTAAAAGCCACCGTCTTTTTTTTCCCAACTCATCCCGAATCTGAGAATTTTCTAAAGCCGAATTAAATTTTTCCTGAGAAAATCTCTCGTTTTTTTCAAGAGAACTTTATTGCGCCTTTGGAATTTTTTAATTCCGACGCTTTAGAATCGAGGCGTAAACAGAGCTAGAACAATTGTTGATTAGGAGATTCGACTATGAAGAAAAAGAATGTTCTCATCCTCAGCATCGGCGTCATTGTGATTTTAGCAATCGCCGGAGTTTTCGGTTGGCAACGGATGACGGCGAGCACGGCAAAAACAACTACCGCGATGCAAACATCGACGGTCAAGCGCGGCTCGCTCATCGCAACGGTTAGCGCCTCCGGTAATATCTCCGCGCCGAACGCGGTATCGGCTGCGTTTGCAAGCAGCGGACGCGTGGCGAAAGTCAACGTCAAAATAGGCGACACGGTGAAAAAGGACCAAGTGCTGATGGAACTGAACACCACCGATCTTGAGCTGACGTACAAGTCGGCGCAAAAGAGTTTAGCCAGCGCTCAAGTCAACTACGATCAAACGAAATCGGATTTGCAATTTGCACTGACCACCGCGCAGGCAAATCGCGATAGCGCCAAAGCCAGCCTCGAAGCCGCGAAGGCAGAGAACGCACAGAATCCCAACTCGCTCGTCATCGCCAAAGCGGCATTGGAGAACGCCAAGATTACGTTGCAGTCTGCGCAAACCGCGTACGACGCTGTTGCATGGCGACCCGACGTGGGAATGACGACGCAAGCATCAACCTTGCAATCGGCGACCATCGCGTATCAATCGGCGCTAGCAACTTTCAACAAGACGGCAGCGACGATCAACGATTCGGCGCTCGTGCAGGCGCAAACAGCATACACGAACGCGCAAACTTCTTTAGAGCAAGCGAATAAGAATCTCGATACCAAACTCGCCACCGCGCAATTGACACTCGACAGCGCCCAAGTCTCACTCGACCAAGCCCAGCGCAATCTCGATAACGCAAAACTCGTCGCGCCGTTCGATGGTACGGTGTCGGCAGTGAATTACGCCGTGGGCGATACCGCCAGCGGCACCGCCGTCGCCATCGTCGATCTTTCACAACTGCAAGTCAAAGTGACCGTGTCCGAAGTGGATATTGCGAAAATCAAAGTGGGCGAAACAGCAGTGATGACGTTGGATGCGTTGTCGGGAAAAACCTACAACGCCAAAGTCACCGCCGTTGCGCCGGTCGGCACAGTTACATCCGGTGTCGTCAATTATTCCGTGACGCTTGAGATTACGAATTCAGATGGCGCGATCAAACCCGGCATGACCGCTACGCTCTCGATCGAAGCGGAACGCCGCGATAACGTCCTGCTCGTTCCGCTAAAAGCCGTCAAGACGGTCGGCAATCAAAAAATCGTCACGATCCAATCTGGCGGGCAAGCGATTGCGAAACCGGTCAGCACCGGACTGTCGAATGAAACGTCGGTCGAAATTACGAACGGATTGAACGAAGGCGACATGGTTGTTCTCAATCAAACGACCACGACCACCAGTACTGGGAACATGGGTGGTATGGGCATCATGGGCATCGGCGGGGGACCCAGCGGACCGCCACCGGGACAATAAGCGAGTGAAACTTGTCAGGTCGCGCCACCTTCGGTGGCGATGAGACCTGTCAGGTTTGGAGGGAACCATGTCAAGCGTAATTGAAATAAACGATGTCAAGAAAATTTACCAGATGGGACAAGTGCAAGTCCCAGCGTTGAACGGCGTGTCGATGCAAATCAACGAAGGCGAGATGGTCGCCATCACGGGACCATCGGGCTCGGGCAAATCGACGTTGATGAACGTCATCGGCTGCTTGGATACGCCGACCAGCGGCTCGTACATTCTCGACGGCATCGATGTGTCCAAGATGAGCGACGACGAGCAAGCGAATATCCGCAACAAGAAAATCGGTTTTGTGTTTCAGCAGTTCAATTTGCTACCGCGCACCACCGCTATCGATCAAGTCGAATTGCCGATGGTATACGCCGGCACGCCGGATCGAAATCAGCGCGCGCTGCAAGCACTCGAATCGGTTGGACTCGGCGAGCGCGCGCATCATCGCCCAAATGAATTGTCGGGCGGACAGCAACAACGCGTCGCGATTGCGCGGGCGCTCGTGACGAATCCCAGCATCATTCTCGCCGACGAGCCGACCGGAAATCTTGACAGCAAATCGGGCGCAGAGATCATAAGCATTTTCAAAAAATTGAACATCGAAAAAGGTCTGACGGTGATTCTCGTCACGCACGATCCATCGATTGCGTGTCAAGCGCAAAGAATCATTCGGGTAAAAGATGGGCAGATAGTCTCATAGTCAGATAGTCTTGTAGTCAAATCCTCAATGACGACTCGACTACAAGACTAGGCGACTACCTGACTGGAGGAAATATGAATTTCATTTCAAGTTTGCGTATTGCACTGAGAAGCATCGGCTCGAATAAAATGCGCGCGGGTCTGACGATGCTGGGAATCATTATCGGCGTGATGGCCGTTATTGCGATGCTGTCCATCGGGCGCGGAATGCAGAATACAGTGACGCAACAGATCACGAGCATCGGCACGAATTTACTTTACGTTCGACCTGGCTCGACATCCAGCAGCGGCGTGCGCACTGCCGAAGGGTCGGCGACCACGCTGACGAAAGAAGATGCGGCTGCGCTCGAAGACCTACCGAATATTGTCGGCGTTGCGCCGCAGGTGGAAAGTTTTGGGCAGATGGCGTACCTCGCCAATAACACCAACGCGCGTGTGCTTGGCGTCACGCCTGAATATCTCGAAACGATGAACACCAAATTGGCAAACGGCGAATTCGTTTCGGCGGCAAACGTCACCGCGAATTCCGCCGTCGTCGTGCTGGGTTCCGAAGTGGCAAAGATACTGTTCGACACGGCGGATCCGGTTGGGCAAACGATTCGAATCAATGGTCAGGTCTTTCGTGTGATCGGCGTGATGGAAGCGAAAGGCGGCACCGGTTTTATGAATGCCGATTCGCAAGCGTACGTTCCGCTGACCACGGCGATGACGCGCTTGTCGCGCGCAGGACAATTTCGCGGCGGCAATACCGTGTCGGTGATTAACGTTAAGATTACGGATTATGCGTTGCAAGATTCGGTCGTCCAAGAAATCAGCGAGGTTTTGCGCGAACGCCATCACATCACGTTGACCGACGATTTCAATATTTCGAGTCAACAAGATGTATTGGACGCGGCGAATCAAATGACAGGCGCGCTGACCATCTTCCTGGGTGGACTCGCCGCAATTTCACTGATCGTCGGCGGCATCGGCATCATGAACATCATGCTGGTCTCGGTGACCGAACGCACGCGCGAGATTGGCATTCGCAAAGCGGTCGGCGCGCGTCGCATCAACATTCTCACCCAGTTTCTGACTGAGGCGATAATACTAAGTGTATCGGGTGGATTGATCGGAGTCGTGTTTGGCGCCATCATCGCAAAATTGATTTCAGGCGTGAGTATCGGCAGCACAACTTTGACTACATCGATTGAACTCGACTCGGTTTTGCTGGCGGTATTGTTCTCAGCGGCAGTCGGACTGTTCTTCGGCAGCTATCCCGCCAATCGTGCGGCGAGCTTGCATCCGATTGATGCGCTGCGATATGAGTAGCCAGTCAACAGTCGCCAGTAAATAGTAAACAGTAATCTGCCACTGTCATTCTGAGGCGCGAGGCTCAAAGTCGATCCCAGATTCAAATTCAAATGAGCGACGAAGAATCTCTGTGTCCAAAAAAGATTCTTCGCTCCGCTCAGAATGACAGTTATCTCTTTGGAGAAACTTATGAAAGCTCTATCTCGTTCGATAATTCTACTTTTCATTTTGATGGTCACATTGTCGATTGCATCGACTGCGTTTGCGGCGACGCCGACAGGCACAAGTCCAAATGATGCGTTGATGGTTCCGACCGGAACGCAAACGATTGCGTCGAACACCACGCTCTGGTTTTATTTCGATTATGCGGTGAGCAATAGTTCGGGTCCCGGCAGGCCCAGCGGTGGACCGGGCGGCGCGCCCGTCGGATCGAAATCCAACGCGAAAGCGACCGTCACCGTCGATGCGAATGGCGCAAAAGATCTGCAATTCGCAGTCTATACGCCCGACCAAGCGAAAAGTTGGCTAAGCGATGTTAAAACCGAACCAGTTGGTCGAGGGACGCCCTATGTGGATGCGCTCACCGATTCGGTCACGCACGATTTGTATTGGGCGGGTGCGTTCAACACATCGGGCATATACATGATCGCGGTGACAAACTCTAGCTCGAAGGCGATTTCGTTTCGCATGACGGTCACGGGCGAGTCAGTGTCGCTTTATCCCGCTGCAACCGCAACGCCAACCGAAAAACTCTATGTACCGATCACCGTCACGCCCATTTCGACGACGACCTTTCAAGGCAAGATCGTCTTTGAGACGGCGACCGGCGGCGAAATCTACACCGTGAATGGCGATGGAACCAATCTGACAAAGGTCTCGCACGGTATCGATCCGTCGTGGTCGCCGGACGGCAAGCAAATCGTCTTTGCGCGCTGGGACAATACGGCACCGGGAATTTACATCGCCAACGCCGACGGCTCGAACGAGCGCATTATTTTCACCACACCGCGCGCCCGCTGGCCCCGCTTTAGCCCCGACGGCAAGTCCATTGTCTTTTCGCAAGACAAAACCAAAGACGACCGCAATATCATTTGGAAGCTGGGTCTGGTCGAAATCGCGACTGGAAAATTGTCCGAGCCGCAATGTTCGCAACTTTGTTTCGTGCCGAGTTGGCAAACCGATAGCACCACTATCGTCTACACCGATCCCGGCGTCGGCATCATGTCGACGAGCATCAACGGCGGCTCAGCATTACTCGTGTTGGGACCATCGGGCAAATACTGGGACTCGACCAAGAACGCCGCCATGCCGATTTTGTACATGCCGCCGATTCAAGATTCGGAAGTGAGTCCCGCTGGCAATCAAATCGCTTTCGCGCAGCAAGCCCATGATCGTTGGGAAGTGAACGTGGTCAACGCGGATGGAAGCAATCGCGCCGCCGTGACTAGCCCCGATCCGGTCACATCGTTCTTGCTCGACACGGTCGTGCATAACGTCGCACCGACATGGTCATCGGATAGCAAACAAATTCTGTTCCTTTCAGATCGTAATGGCAAGTGGGAAATCTTCGTCGCCGCTGCCGATGGTACGAACGTGCGCCAAGTGCTCAAGAACGTGACGGATATTGTATCGATCAAGTTTACGTACGAGAACGAACGTATGATGGATTGGACAAATTGATTTCAGTTTGGGATTTCTGATTTTGAAAACCCTCATTGAAAAAAATCAGACAGCCCACATCGACAAGGCGGTCCCGGTATGTAGGTAACGTTGTATAATTGTACCGGATCGTAAATCGGAATAGATAAAGAATTCTCGGTGTGTTCTGGTGAAAATATCGACTTGCAAATGATTTATAAAATTCTAATCGATATTTCATCTTTCAATGCAATGATGACGCTGTTCCGCATATTTCAACATTGCAAGTTCAGATACTTGCTGCATTGGAGGATAAATGTTTCAATCGTTAGTTCGAGTAAACGTGTTTTTTGCTTTGGTCATAGTCATATTGGCAACTGCCTGTTCATCGGCTGGCGCGTCGTCCAACCCAACACCCGTCGCCGCGCCGACTTCCGTACCAGCGAGTCCAACCACAGTGGTCGCAGCGCCTACGGCAACGCAAGTTCCTGCAACGAGCGCACCGCCCGCAAGCGCATCGTCATCGTCCGCCGCCGCGATTCCGCCAGCATCCGGCAACACCGTTCGACTCGTCGTCGTCCCAGGCAAAAGCCAAGCTGGTTACCGCGTGCGCGAACAGCTTGCCAACATGAACCTTCCCAGTGATGCAGTCGGCACGACGAATGCTATCACGGGCACCATCATCGGCAAGGCCGACGGCACGATCGTTTCACCGGAAAGCAAATTCGTCGTCGATCTAAGCACGCTCAAGAGCGATAGTGGTCAGCGCGATAATTACTTGCGGCGCAGCACTTTGGAAACGAATCAATATCCCACCGCGACGTTTGTGCCAAAATCGACCAGCGGTTTGCCAGCCACGTTGCCCCCATCGGGACCGGTGGCGTTCAAGCTGAACGGCGATCTGACGATTCGAAACGTCACCAAGCCAGTAACCTGGGAAGTCACGTGCCAACCCCAAAGCACGACGGAAGGCACTTGCAATGCGACCACCACATTTACGTTTGGCGAATTCGGCTTGACGATTCCCAGGGTATTCTCGGTGCTCAGCATCGCCGATAGCATCAAGCTTGAAATCAGTGTCGCTCTGCAACGGAGTTGATTTCTAAATTCAGAAGCTAGGTTTCCGCGAAGCGAGAAACCTAGCTTCTATCAAGGATAAATATGTACCGCTCGATTTTTCTCGCTGCGGTGATGACACTACTCATCACCGCCTGCGGACCTAGCGCAGCGGCTGGCACGCCGCCAACTCCAACGGTTGTCGCGCCGCCAACCACTGCGCCTCAAATAAGCACGCCCGTTCAATCCAGCGCAGCACCCGCAACACCTGTTCCAACATCGACCGCAAGCGCATCCACGTCGAATACGGCATCCGCGCTCGCTTGCACCGCGCCCGCACAACTAACGCCGGCGTTGACCGAAGGTCCCTACTTTAAAGCCGGTTCGCCCGAACGCGCATCGTTGATCGATTCGACCGTTACGGGGACGAAACTTGTTCTCACCGGCTACGTTGTTACAACTGACTGCAAGCCCGTCGCGAATGCCAAGATCGACTTTTGGCAAGCCGATGCGCAAGGCAACTATGACAATCAGGGTTATCGACTGCGCGGACACGTATTCAGCGATGCGTCCGGACGTTATCAAGTGACGACCATCGTCCCAGGACTATATCCGGGTCGCACCGAACACATTCATGTCAAAGTGCAAACGCCTGGCGGAAATGTCCTCACCTCGCAGCTCTTTTTCCCCGACGTGGCCAGCAATCAAAGGGATAACATCTACAATGCGCGGTTGCTCGTAAATGTGCAAAAAGCCGATGATGGATATAATGCAACGTACAACTTTGTCGTAAGGCCGCAGTAAGAACATCTTTGCCACTGAATCACACGGAAACACACAGAAACAATATTTTTATTCTGTGAATTTCTGTGTGATTCAGTGGCGGAAAAGTAATATCATCATGCCTGAATCACAAACCGAAAACCTAGTCCGCATTCTCGCCGTGGACGACGAACCCAACATCATCGAATTCCTGCGCGTGGGACTTGGCTACGAAGGTTATCAAGTCGATGCCGCCATGGATGGGCGCGTTGCCTTGGATCGTCTGCGCCAAGAAACCTTCGATCTAGTGATTCTCGACGTGATGTTGCCCGGCCTGGACGGTTTTGAAATCTGCAAACGCGTTCGCGCCAACAGCAATGTGCCAATCCTGATGCTCACCGCGCGCGATGAAGTTCCGGATCGCGTCACCGGACTCGATCTCGGCGCAGACGATTATCTCACCAAGCCATTCAGCTTTGCAGAGTTGTTGGGGCGCGTACGCGCGATTTTGCGTCGGCGGGGCGTCGTGGTCGCGCAGGCCCTCGTGCGCGGCGCAGACATCGCACTCGATCGCGAAGCGCACACGGTCGAACGCGCTGGTAATTCGATCACATTGACCGCCAAAGAATTTGAGCTGCTCGAATTTTTTATGACGCATCCGCGCCAGGTCTTTCGCCGCGAAGTCATTTTGGATCGCGTGTGGGGGTACGATTACGCAGGCGATACCAGCTTGGTGGATGTTCACATCGGTCACTTGCGCGATAAACTCGGCGACCGCCCCCCGCGCTTGCTTCGCACCGTGCATGGCGTTGGCTATGTGTGGCGGGAGGACTAGATGCGCTCACGTTGGAACGATCTGCCGCTCCGTCTGCGCCTCACGATGCTCTATGTTGGTTTGCTCGCGTTGATTCTCACGGCGCTGGGTTCGTTTCTTTATTTCGATACGCGCGAGTTTATGATTTCGTCTACAGCATCTCGCTTGCAAGCATTGGCAAGTGCCTCGATCAGTCACCTCCGTCTCCCGCGTCCATTCGAACCGACACAGCCGATCACAGCGACAACGCTCATTGAACCACGCCCACCGCTTACGGCGACTTTAACCTTGGAAGGTCCACAATTTGAATTCATAGCGCGAAATCTCGCTCGCGATTTGACCTGGCAAGATCACGCGGCCGTCGTTTTCGATAAGGACGCCACAAAGATTGCCAACGACGGCGACCTGAGCACTCAATCGCTTGTTCCTGCGCCGGATGCGTCAACTCTGAGGCGCGCGTTGAATGGCGAGCAAGTCAGTTTCTTGACCACCGTTTCAGGACAGGACATCCTGTCGGTCCTGGTGCCGATTCAATTTCCGCGGCCTGAATCACCTATCCTCGGCGTCGTCCAAATCGCTACCCCACTCGACGTCGTCGATCAAGTTTTGCAGCGACAACAATTGGTCATCATCGTCGGCATTCTCGCGGCCTTGTCGCTGGCAACGCTCGGTGGCTTGTGGCTCACGCAAACCTCGCTTGCGCCGCTACAATTGATGGTCGATGTGTGTCGGCGCATTGCCGCGGGCGATCTCAGTCAGCGCGTAAATTTGCCGCACCGCCGCGATGAAACCGGTCAGCTTGCATCGACGTTTGACGAAATGGTGGAGCGCTTGGACGATTCGTTCACGACGCAGCGCCAATTTGTCGCCGATGCGTCCCACGAATTGCGGACGCCGCTCACGGCGATCAGCGGCTCGCTCGAAGTGTTGCTGCTCGCGCCCGAAGGCGATCCGGACACAACGCGTCGCGTTTTGCATGGCATGCGCCGCGAAGTCCAACGCCTCACACGTCTCGTAACTGATTTACTCACACTCACGCGCTTGGATGCGCAACGAAAACCGAATCTGCAAATGGTCGATCTGGCAGTGCTGGGACGCGAAGTTGTGGAAACACTGCGACCGTTGGCGAAGAATCGCGTGGTAACGATTGAGACCGAGGGAAATACAAAATGTCGTGGGGATGCCGACCAACTCAAGCAAGTGTTTTACAACTTGCTCGGCAATGCGATTCAATCGACCGATGCAGACACCGGCGCGATAGCAGTACGCATTCAGGGGCAAGAAAACGCTTCGCGTGTGTGCGTCGCGGTGGCGGACAACGGCGGCGGAATTCCGAAGGCAGCGCAAGCACACATCTTTGAACGCTTTTATCGCGTCGATAAAGCGCGCACGCGCGTGAGTGGTGGCAGCGGACTAGGACTTGCCATCGTCAAAGCGATCGTGGAAGGACACGGGGGAACCATCGAACCGGTCGAAAGCGAAATAGGCAAAGGCACGACAATTCGATTCAAACTTGGATGTTGAAAAATTGTAGGGGCGGCGTTATGCTGCCCCTACGCTGATAAAAACCGTTCGACCTCTGCTAGCCTCGGCAACGAGGGCTGCGCGCCAAATCGTGTTGCGGATAACGCGCCAACCGCACACGCGAATCGCACCGCCGGCGACAATTCCTCTCCACGCGCAAGCGCAACCGCAAGCCCCGCGTTAAACGCATCGCCCGCCGCCGTCGTATCGACCGCAGCGACCTTGTAGCTTGCAACCGTACAACTCGACGATGGCGTTGCAACGAATGCGCCCTGCTCTCCCAGCGTGACAATCACTGCGCGCGCGCCGCGCCTCAACAACTGCGCCGCCGCTTGCTCGACGTCGTCCATCGTTTTGATTGGCAAACCGACGAGATGCCCTATCTCGGTTTCGTTCGGCGTCAGGATCACATCACGAATCAAATCATCCGACAAGTTCTGGGCAGGTGCAGGATTCAGGATCACTTGTACATTCCAGCGCTGCGCCAGCTTGATCGCTTGCTCGATGGCTTGCAACGGAATTTCGAGCTGCAAGAGCAAAACCTTCGCGGACTGAAAAACAGATTCTGCTTCCAAAATGTGTTGCGGCAGCAATGTCGCATTCGCGCCCGGCGCAACGCCGATAAAGTTTTCCGCCGCCGCATCGACCATAATCAGCGCAACACCCGACGCTGCTCGTTCATCGCGCGTGATGAAATCACAATTGATTCCCTCCGCCCGATAATTCGCAAACGCTTGATCGCCCATCGCATCGCGACCCATCCGCGCGACGAAGGTTACGTCTGCGCCAAGTCGCGCCGCCGCGACCGCTTGATTCGCGCCCTTGCCGCCGCCCGCAATGGCGAAATCACTTCCCAGGATTGTCTCGCCCGGCTTGGGCAAATGCGCACAACGCAAAATCATATCTGTGTTGGAACTACCGACGACGATAATTTTGCCCATCGCGTTTATCCCACCACACCAATCGTCAGCAAGATGTTCGCATAGATGCGCTGTTCACCGGTGGCGATCACCAACCCCGTGTTCGCATCACGTGCTGTTGCATAAAATTCCGCGCGGTTGAGTGGTCGCAAAGCTAAACCTTGCGGCAGATTATACCGAAACTCGTCGAAGATGTCCGGCTCCTTGCCCGAATCGGGTACCATGACCGCAGCACTTTCGATAGCAATCATATCGACGATGGCACGCAACGCATCCGTCGCCGAAACGATGCCCGGCGTGAGATTCAAGAACACGTGTGTCGCCGATGGATTCGTGCCGGTCGCGATAGGATAATTTCCATCCGCAATCAAAACTTGCGAGCCATGTCCTAGCTTTCCCAGTGCGCCAATTATTTCCGGGTGAGTCAATTTCGTTTTCAACATTTGACGATGACCTTGATACCTTCCCGTCGCGCCGCCGCCGCAAACGCATCGGCAACCTGCGTGAGCGGAAAATGATGCGTGACGAGTGACCGCACGTCGACCAGCCCACGCGATACCAAATCGATCGCGCGCGGATAGGTGTGTTTCATGCGGCGCACCCACTTGACCGTCAAACCTTTGCGGCGCGCGGTGGACGCGCAGAACGACGTGCGCTTGTGTTCGGGGATTCCAGCCAAAATGACGAGTCCGCCGGCCTTGACGGTTTCGAGCGCCGTATCCACCGCCGCATCTTCGCCTGCCACCTCAAATGCCACATCGACCCCTCGTCGATTCGTCGCCGTGAGGATCACGTTCGCATCGTCGGCGTAGAAAACATCTGCGCCGAAATTTCGCGCGGCATCCATCCGATGCGACAATTTGTCGGTCGCAAAGATGCGCGTTGCGCCGCTCATACGGGCAACTTGGATGATGAGCAAGCCAATCGGTCCACAACCGTACACGCCAATCGTCATCCCAGGTTTCAAGTGGGCAAGATCGACGGCGTGAATCGCCACGCCAAGCGGCTCGAGCATCACGCCATCGTCGTCGGTCAACTGGTCGGGCAGCGAAAAGAAACAGCTCGGCGACCAACTCATGTATTCGCGCAATGCGCCATCTTCCGAACCGTGACCCGCAAAGCGTTGCGTCAAGCACAAGTTTGGATTTCCTTCGCGGCACGGCTCGCATTCGCCGCACGCGATCAACGGATCGACCGCAACACGCTCCCCTGTTTTTTCGACGGTACCGGCGAACTCGTGACCGAGCACAAGCGGCGACGCCAATTTCGCATCGCCAATGCTTGCCTCGGCGAACCAATGCAAATCGGAACCGCAGATGCCGACCGCGCCAACTCGAATCAACGCTTCACCATCACGCGACGCGGGCAGCGGCTCATCGAGCACGCGCACATCGCCGATGCCAAACAATCGAGCTACGTGCTGAGTGCTCATGCGCGCAATGCCTTGTTGAGCGCGTACGCCGAGTTGCGCAGCATTTCGAGATCGCCCAGGCACGAGAGGAACGTCATCCCCCGCGCTTGCCAGTGTTTGATGACGGCGGGATCGCCGACGTGAATGCCGCACGCGACGTTATTTTTCTTTGCAATGTCCAAAACATGTTGCGTCATCTCGCCGACAATCGCATCGCTCGGATCGACACCCATCGACAACGCCATGTCCCAGGGACCGACCAGCACACCGTCGAGACCCGGCGTCGAGAGCAATTCTTCGGCGCATTCCACGGCTCGCTTGGATTCGATCTGAATGATCGATAGAATTTCTTCGTTGGCGGCGCGCACATAGTCCATCAATTTTACTGGACGATATTCGTTGTTCGCCTTGCCGCCGTAAATGCCGCGGACGCCCAGGGGCGGATACCGCATCGCCGCAATCGAACGCGCCGCGACCTCGCGTGTTTCGACGCGCGGCACGACGATGCCCAAGCCGCCGGCGTCGAGTACGGGCGCGATGACGTGATACATTCCATCCGGCACGCGAATCAACGGCGTGATGTTCGCGAGGCGCGCTGTTTGCAAAATTGCGAGCGCGCTCGGCAAGGTGAACGTACCGTGTTCCATATCGAGAATAAAAAAGTCCAGTCCGGCATCGGCGAGGATAACCGGCAGAGCAGGGCTGTCGAACTCGGTAATCATCATGCCAAATACTGGTTCGCCCTGTTTCAGTTTTGCCCGCACAACATTCTTTCGCATTGCTGTCTCCTAAACTTTATCTGCAAATTACTCTTGACGGAACACGGAACACGAACCACGTATTGCGTATTGCGTGTTCCGTCTTTCAGTTAAATCTTTCCGCAGAACGAAACGTTGATGCCTAGTTCGTTCATCGCCGCGGCTTTGGCGAACAACGCTTGCTTGGCGTCGGCTTCGCTTGGTGCGTACGCGACCTGAATGTGATTCGCCTTGTGACGTGCCATGAATTGATCGCGCGCAATGTCGCGCATCACTAAATGCATCATGGGCCATTGCGATGTTGTGAGTTTCCAATTCTCTTGCGCGATTTCGTCCGGTACCGTCACTGCTTCGCCGATACCGAGATCGCAATTGAGTTTGTTATTCGCGACGAACACGCGGCTCCACACGACCGACCCAGGTTTGCTCAAACCCTTGATCGTGCTACCACCGAGCGGGAAATACATCGCGGGCTGTCGCTCGCCGGTTGCGCCGGCATAGCCGCCATCCAGATGCGCGGGCGGCACAGCGCCGGAGATTTCGAGCACCCACACGAATTGATCGCCGACGTTGCGTCCCCAGCGCACATCGTGCAGCGTCGTCTCCGGCGCGAATCCCAAGATATTCCAGATGCGATTCGTTATCAGTGCGTCTAGTCCGGCGCATTCGTCCACTTCGTTGAAATGCGGCAGCGCCTGTCCTGCGTACAATTCTTTGCCAGTGATCTCGTCGCAAACGGGCGGGCGCTCCATGTTGTTGAGCAACCCTTCGACCAAATCGGACGCGGGCGTGAGGCCTTTTAATCCTTGCTGATACTGAATGCCGATGGTTGCGCAGCCAAAATCATTTGCGATGCGCACGGCGGCGATGTACATCTTGCATTGGGCCAAGACCTGCGCCTCGGTGAGTTCTGTTTTTTCGTCCTTGCCCAAATTGAACTTCATGCCCTTTTTGAGCAGCCAATCGTACACCGCGCGCGCTTCGTCGTCGGACACCGTTCGCATTTTGGCGAACAGCGCAGACTGGCTCAAGCGTTCCTTGAAAACACCAACCGGGCTAAGCAGTTCGTCGGGAATGATCGCGTTGTACATGCCCATGCAGCCCTCGTCGAAGATGCCCATGATCGATTTGTTGGCGCGAAATTCTTGCGCGAATTTTTTCCCGATCTTTGCCACGCTCGCCGGAATTTTTGCATCGGCAAAGGCACGCACGTGCGACGTATCGTGCTTGACGCTGCCGGTTTTCAACCATTTGCGCAAACCCTTGATGAAAAACTCATCGGTAAAATCTTCGCTCCACAGCGTCGAATACTTGACGCCCGCTTTGGTCAGCGAGCCGTTAAGGTTGAGCATTCCGACGAGACCGGGCCAAGTGCCATCCCAGTTCGCGACCGTGAGAATCGGACCGCGATGCGTCGTCAGGCCTGGCAAGACGTGATGCGTGTACTGCCACACCGCTTCGGCGACGATAAGCGGCGCGTCCGCCGGAATCGAGCGGAATGTTTCGATGCCGTGTTTTTGCGAATCGAGAAAGCCATGCTTGGGCACGGGATCGTACGGATGCGCGCGTTTGACTTTCCATCCTTCGCGCTTGACGGCTGCAACGATTTGCTTTTCCATCGCCGCTTGCGCGGGCCAACAATTTTGATTTGCTGATAAACGTAGATCGCCACTCGCAACTAAATATGCTGTCTTCATAGTTCCTCCGAGTTCAGTTCCCTCATTTCCCTTGTTTCCCTTTGTCATGGAAACAAGGGAAATAAAGGGAATGAGGGAACTGTGATAATTTCATTTCTTCGCGCGTGATACTTGCGCGCGCAGTTTTGCCAGTTCGGCTTTTTGCGCCGCTTGGCGCTCACGCAACAATTTTAAATTGCCGCGCTGTTCGCGCATCGCGTCGATGATGAGCATCTCCGCTGCGACGTACGCATCGCCAATGTCGGCGACTTCGGCGGCGATATCTTTTGGAATCGTCGTGACGCCGTTGCGATCCGCGTGCAGCAAATCGTCCGGATAAATCGCGATTCCGCCAACATGAACGGGAATGTGAATCTGCGTGACGGACGAATAGCCATGCGAACAACACGCGCCATTCGTAAAAATGGGTAACCCGATTTTATGAACCTGGTCGAGGTCGCGACCGGTGCCGCTCGTTATCAAGCCGACTGCGCCAAACGATTGGTACGTCGTACACATGATCTCGCCAAACGTCGCCGCCACCGAGGGCGAATCCAAATCTTGAAACACGACAATTGCCGGTCCCGATAGTTCGCCGAATCGTTCCACTTGCTTATCGTACGAGGAATATGCATCGCTGTCGCGGACGGGTGCGAATGCGCGAAACGTCGCCGTCGCCGCAAAGCCTACGATGGGCGGCATTTCTGGAAACGCGGCGACAATACGCTGGTCCATGTAACCGGTGTTGCGCGGGCGCACGTCGAAAACTTCGATGATGTTGCAAATCGTCGGGGTGTCGAACGTGCGCAATTTTTCAAGTGTCGCAGTCGAAATCATTTATCCCAGCTCCAAAAAATTCGTAGCATAGCGCCTCGTGCGCGTTGTCAACGCCGACAAGCGGCTATGCTACTAATTTTCAATCTCTATCCCTTGACGCTGCCCGCCGCCAACCCCGTCACAATATCGCGCTGGACGAAAATTGTCAACAACAACGATGGCAGCGTGACGACGAGCGCTGCTGCCGCGACTGGTCCCCACGACAATTGCTCGAACGTCATCGCGTTGAACACCGCCACTGGCAACGTGCGCGTCTCGCGTCCGGCGATGACGACGCCGAACAGAAAATTGTTCCACGATTGAATGAACGCAAGAATCGCAGCAACTGCAATCCCAGGTCGGGCAATCGGCATCGCGATGCTCACAAACGCCTGCCAGATGTTGCACCCATCGACCAAGCCAGCCTCTTCCAACTCCGGATGCATGTCTTCAAAGAAACTAATCATCACCCACACGACCATCGGAATGGTGATGACGAGATGACTGATCGTCAGCGCGAGCAACGAGCCGGAGATGCCGATAAATCGAAAGAGGATGAACAAGGGAATGAGGTATGACAAACCGGGCGTGATGCGCGCGATCATAATCAACATACCCAACCCTTGGCGTTTCCCTTTCGCAATGCCATAGGCGGCTGGCACGCCGACCAAGAGCGCGATCAACGTCGCCCCGCCGGAAACGATGACACTGTTGTACGCGTAGAGCAGATAATTGCTCTCGCGAAAAATTTTGAAATAGTTCTCGAGCGTGGGCTGGTCGGGAAAAAAGATTGGCGGATAAGCGATGTTGTCGATCTCGTGTTTGAGCGAGAGTGATAACATCCAAAAGAAAACGAAAAACGCAGGCGACACGACGACGAACACGGCAAAGAATAGCGCAATGCGCCCCAGCAATTTTTTCGCACGATAAGAAAGTCCAAATTTCGAAGACGGCATTACCGATTCCATCGGATCCTCTCCCGCGCCACAACCAAAATAATGGCGAGCACCATGATGATCGCAAAGAAAACGATCACGACTGCAGACGCATGTCCAACTTGGAAAAATTGAAACGCTTGCAGATACAAATACAAGTTGAGCGTTTCCGACGCCGTGCCGGGTCCGCCCTGCGTGATGACGTAGATAATGTCGAACGATTTCAGCGCATCAATCGTTCGAATGATGATGGCGATCATCAAGAATGGCATGATGAGCGGCAAGGTAATGTAGCGAAACATTTCCCATTGATTCGCGCCATCGATCACCGCCGATTCGTACGGCTCAGTGGGTAGTGACGCAAGACCTCCCAGCACCATAAGCATCACGAGGGGCGTCCACTGCCACACTTCGACCAACACCAGTGCGGGAATCACCGTATCAGGTGAATAGACCCACAGCTGTTTCGGGATACCGATGAGACTCAACAAATAGTTGAGCACACCCAACTGCGGATGAAACATCATCGTAAAGACAAGCGCAATCGCAACCGGCGTTGCCATCATTGGCGCGACGTAGATGCCACGCAAGAGTCCGCGCAAAGGAAAGTTCTGATGGAAGACTTCGGCGGCAAATACGCCGAGGATGACCGGCAGAAGAACGGAAAGAACCGTAAAGTAAAACGTGCGTGGGACCGTCTCAAGAAAACGCTTGTAGGTCGCCAACGTTGCAAAATTCTGCAAGCCGACAAATTCGCTCGCCGAGCCTAGTCGCATATCATTCAAGCTCATCCACAGTGTAAACAGCCAAGGAAAAACGATGACGCCCAGAATGAGCGCGACGGCGGGAACGACGAACCAGACATAGAGGTCCTGACGTCGCCGCACAGTCCTGGGTTTTGCGGTTAAAGTTGCGGTTGCGGTTGTCACATGCACCTCTGGAGACCCTAAAGGTTTCTTGCGTTGACCAAAACCCTTATCAACGTGCGTATCGTACCCTAGCCACGTCCCGATAAGGGTAAGAAACCTTTAGGGTCTGGATAGGAATTACGCTTCGCTCTTGTCCAAGATCGGTTTGAATTCGTCCGTGGCTTTCTTGAGTTCGGTGGCTGGGTCAGCGCCGCCAATCATGTTGGTGAGCGCGACACCAAAGATGTCACGGAACTCAGTCACGGGAACGACGATGGGCAGCGCCGGTCGCCCAATCTTGCCGGAATTCACCACGCAATCCACCCACGCTTGCGGAACCGTGAGACTCTTGAGCGCATCGGGATTGGTGTAAACCGAGTTGCGGGCTTGCGCGCCAGAGCCAGCGGCAAACGATTTCGCGAGGAGGCCCTTGCTCGCCGCCCACATCGAAAAGTACCAGGCGGGTCCTTTCTTCTTGCTAAAGGACGAAATGCCCATGCCATCGCCCGTCATGCCTGCCCAATTCCCTTTGGGTCCTGCGGGCGCGACCACATACGCAACCTTGCCGACGACTTTGGAACTCTTCGCGTCTTCGAGAGGGGCGGCAAAGCCAACACCATCCCACCACATCGCGACCTGTCCGAGCGCAAACGCCGACTGCGATTCGTTCCAATTGAAACCGACGACGCCGGGCGGCGCATAGTTTTTCTGCAAGTTCTGATAGTACTTGGACGCTTCGATCACTTCGGGCGACATGGTGTTCAAGTTGAGCTTGCTATCGATCACGTCGATGTTCCAGCCAAGGATCATCAGACACCACAAGTACGCATTCGCGTTCTTGAGACCGCGGCCGACAAAACCGTAAATGTTCTTGCTGGGATCGTGCAACGTCTTTGCCGCATTCACCACATCGTCAAAGGTCTTGGGCAAGGGAACATTCTTCGCAGCAAAAATGTCCTTGTTGCAATAGAGCACGCCGTAATCGATCTTGTTGGGCAGCGCGTCGATACGACCATCGGCTTCGGTTGCCCACGCTTTACCGGCAGCCGAAAAATCATCCCAATCGAATTCGGGCGCGGTCATCGTCGGATCTTTGAGATAATCGCGCACATCGGTCACCCATTTGTTCTTGCCGAACAAACGCTTTTGCACGTGGAATGAATAGTACACCACGTCGAAGCTGGTTTGACCAGACGAAAATTCGACGGAGAGTTTTTGGCGCTGCTGTTGTTCCGCCGGTTGATCGATGCCGACGGTGATGCCGGTCAAGTCTTCAAATTCCTTGATATTCTTGACCATGATATCGCCCTGCGTGTTCTTGATGAGCAAGGCTTCGATTTTTTCGCCTTTAAAGCGCTGCCAGCTAAACGCGTCGCCGGGCGTCTTGACGACCGCAGGCACGCTGACCGAAGATGATGCCGCGCTGGACGATGCAGGCGCGGGCGCTTGCGTGGCGGGCGCACATGCATTCAGAATGGGCAACGCGGCTGCGCTGGCTCCTACAATCGCCGTTCGTCGCAAAAACTCACGGCGGGTCAATTTGTCGCTCATGTTCTCCTCCTGGGGATGAATCCATTTGTTTTTAAAACATTGAGAGGCGGGATCAAATTCTTAGGCGCTCGATATCACCTCCTTGCCAGCACATTCTAATTCGAACCAGACAATATCCGACTGAACTCTACAAATTCGTTCACACGCGCATCCGGCGTCGTCACTTGAATATCTGCCATCACAATATCACACGGCGCAAGCACGTCATGAATTTTTCGCAGATCGTTTTCGATTTCCGCGTGAGTCGCGTCCTGCAATTTCACCGGCGAGTACATCACGGCGCGGCGTGCTTCGGGAAAAAGCGTTTTGGCTTGCGCCAGATTCGTCTCGATCCCCATATCGATGTAGCCAACGTTTGGCAACTGCGCAATCTCTTTCAGATACGGCGTCGCGTTCCAATTGCACGTGTGTACGCCAAAGCGCGTGAAATGTTCGGCGATTTTCCGGTCGTACGGGAACACAAACTCGCGACAGAACTTGGGCGACATCATATTGATGGTGCAATTACTCACCGACAAATGATCGACGCTAAAACCGGAGGCGCTTTGCCGCGACTGAATCATTGTCGCGAATCGAATCATCACATCGCTGATGAAATCGAACACGCGATGAACAAGTGCAGGGCGCTCGACCATCTCCGTGAAAATATCCTGCCCGATCAGAATGAACGCATTGTTGAGCACGCCTTGCCAATTTAAATAACCGTGAATCCGTCCCGACTCGCGCTCGATCACACCCATCTGTCGCTGCAAATCTGCGACGAGTTCGTTCGACAATAATTTCTCGATATCGATTCGATTGAGATCGTCGAGTGTGAACATCGGGCGCGGCGGCGTGGGCCAACGATCGACACCGTATATCAATTCCGCGCCAAACAATCGCGCGACGACGTACGCGCCATACACGCCCGACAGCGTCCACATATCGGCATCACTCAACGCGTCCCAGTAATCAATCGACGGAAACGCGCGTTTCAATTCACGCTTGCACGCGACCAGCGAATCGTGTCGATAAACCGGATCAGTATGCCATCGCTCGTCGAACTCCACTCCGCAACGGGTGTGAAACCATGCCGGCTCGAAACCAAGCGACACACGCATCGGCGCTTCAGTGCCGTCGGCGGCTTCGCGGCGCGCGGGTCCCGCAATGGGAATGTGATTGCGGAGTTGGAGCGTCGTCATGTCAAACTAGCCGCGCGGGTGCAGCGGTCGAGCTGCGCACAATGAGTTCAGGCTGCAAAATTTTTCGTTGAATCGGCGTCGTCGAGTCGAGCAAGCGCGCGAAAAGCAATTCGGCGGCTTGCGCGCCAATTTCGTAGGTGGGTTGGCGCACAGCCGTCAGAGGTGGGTGAACCAATCCGAACCAAGGCATATCGTCAAAGCCAATCACCGAAATATCATCGGGGATGCGCAGACCTTTATCGGAGATGGCTTGGTACGCGCCCATCGTCATCAAATTATTGGCGGCGAAAATCGCCGTGGGACGCGGCTTGAGCTCGAGCAATTTGGATGCCGCTTGATAACCGCCATTCTCTTTAAAGTTTCCTGGCTGAATCAACATCGCATCGACCGCAATGCCGTAATCGTGCATGGCATTTTCGTAACCGCGTTGCCGCTCCGTGCCAACCGAAATACCCGGCGGCGCGCTGACCATGCCAATGCGGCGATGACCGAGTTCGAGGAGATGTTGGATCGCCGCGTACGCTCCCGCCACATTATCGAGAACGACAAAATCCGTTGAGAGACCTGGCACGACGCGGTCCATCATCACAACGGGCATTTGCAGATTGAGCAGCGGCGAGCAGCAATCGTTGCCGGTCGGCACAATGATGACGCCCGCCACGCGCTCGCTGGACAATACACCGATGTAGAGTTGTTCTTTCTCAACGTCCTCGTCCGAGTTGCAGAGGACGACCGAGTAGCTGTACTTGTAGGCGACATCTTCGATGCCGCGCACGACGGAGGTAAAGAAAGGATTTTGAATATCGGAGATGATCAAGCCGATGACGTGACTGCGCCCGGCGCGCAAACGCTGCGCCGTTCGATTCGGCTGGTAGTTGAGTTCTTTGACGGCGGAGAGAACACGCTCACGAACCTGTGGGCTGACAAGGGGAGAATCGTTGAGGACTCGCGATACGGTAGCGACTGAGACGCCGGCTTTTTTGGCGACATCTTGACTTGTCGGGGACACCATCTGCAAGGACCTCTTCACTGAAATCGTTTACAGTGGGATTGTAAACGATTTCAGTGCTTGTGTCAATCCAACAAATGTTCGACGGAAAACAGACGGGATAGTAAAAAAATCCGGTTTCTCGGTGTCGAGAAACCGGATTTTCTTGTCGATCGTTACTACTCAGGTTGTCATTTCGAGGAGGCGGTTTTTGCCGACGCGTAGCGTCTCGTTTTGCGTAGACCGCGATTTCTCGCTCCGCTCGAAATGACAAAGGACTGAGTAACTGTCGATCAAGCTATTCCGGTATGACCACCTTCAAGCGTGGAGGGACGCCATCAGTTCGAACCCGACGGCTCAATTTGTGCTACCGACTATTCCTTCGGCAGACACATTCCACGATCGTACGGACCGACTTGGCGAATGATTTGATTAGCAGATGGCTCGACGCGCACACCGGACAATTCCGAATCGACGATGCACACCATCAAATCGTTCAAGCGGGTTTTGCTTCTATTGCCTCAGCTTGTCCGCGATGCTTTTCGCCGTAAGCTTTTTCGTCGCTGACATGTACGACACCAACTCGAAATAGCGTTCCAAGCCAATCACCGCAAACTGTGTGGCATCGTCAAGCTCCGACCGCGTCGATGTCCACACCAACAAATCGAGCTCGTCCTTTGAGATAAGGTAAGGTTCTTGCTCACTTGGATCATTCTGTCCAAAAACATTTAGCCAATCGCGGAGCGATAAAAGCACTCGCTGCTTTTCATCCACAGTGGCGGCTTGCCAAAGGGGATTGCTTTTCCAAACTTCGATTCGTGACATACTGGCATTCCTTGCTTGTACTGACATTGACACTTGTATCAAGGTATGATACAGTTTTGCAACCAGCTCGTCAGGTCGGTCGCTATTTAAATAATGCATTCCCGGTCAGAATTCTTTTACTCGGATGCCAAAACGAATGCCCCTTGCACCCTCGGCTGTGCGTGCGCTCTGCCAAAAGCACATTGCAAAAACTAACTTTAAACCGAGCGACCTGTTCCGATTTGAACAGTTGATCGTTCATTCGGTTGAACATAACCTCGCGAGCGGACGCTTCCAGCGGCTCACTTCCCATCGTTCCCGCAGTCAGCGCTTGACCCTTCAGGCGTACGTCGACTGTGTAATCGCGGTTGCAACTAACGAATTTGCACGCCTCGTCGCTTTGGAAAACAAAGACGCGATTGCATGGGGGCAGCTTCAGACTTTGCTCACGTACCGCGCGGTAAACCTCATTCGCCGATGGCGTCCCAGGGCAGATGTGTCTGCGGATGCCGTCGATTTTGCCCAGCAAGCATGCCTCATCATCTACGATAAACCTTTTCCCTGCGATGTTGCCTTTGAAGCGTGGGCGATCACCATCCTCAAAAACCTCATCTCCGAACGCTACACGCGCTCGCGCGATGTGCTAGATCGAATTACCACCCCCGATTCGTTGGATGAAATGCCGTCGAATAACGAATCCGGCTCGACGTTGGCGGAACTAATTCCTGACGACCAAGCACTTGTGCCCTTCGATCGGGTCGAAGACCACATGGACATGCTGCAAGCGATTGACCAATTGCGCAGCCCGGCGCAACGCTTTGTTATTATCGCGACCTTTCTCGAAGAACAAGACGACGCTCAAATCGCCCGCCGCTTGCATAAAACCAAGCAAGCCATCTACAACCTTCGCGATCGAGCACTGGCAAAACTGAACGAAATATTAACCACTCCACCGCGCAAGAAATAAGAGGGAAATTCCATTCTAAAAGTAGGGGCAAATTTGAAATTTGCCCCACCGAGAATCCAGCGATGAGAAAAAATACCAAACCCATACACTCGCCACCAAAGTCCAATACTGCAAAAAAATATCTTGGTCATTCTAAAAAAATAGGTCCGCAACTTGTCCGCCTGAGGCAAGCGATTGTTGAATCGCGCAGTAAAACGCGATCTAAATCTTTATCGCATGACCAGTTTGAAGAGGTATTGGAATTTTATATCGATAGTGAACTACGCCATGAAGCTGTCCAGAAAATTTATCCTACTGCTTGGAAACATCTGCAAACTTGTGAACGCTGTCAATCCTTACATACAGCCATGACTAGCCCAATAGATTCTTCCCAAAATATCCCCACTAACCTAACCTTGCCTTTTCTCGCGCCAATGCCGCCAAACGCGTTGTGGTCGAAGCAGATGCGCTCACGCGTGGGCGGCGCGCCGCTCCAGTTTGGCTTTATCATCCAAGCCCCGCATCTCTCCCGTGCCATCGCGTCACCCTCATCGCTCGTCCTCCGCGGCGATGCACTGCCCGCACAAAAATCTTTGCTCCTTTCCGATACCATCACATTTGACCACCAAGAAATTGCCATCGACGTATGGCTCTATCACCCCGAACATCAAAATACGGTTGACCTTGAAATCTCTGCGGTCTCTTCCGTATCACCACTCGAACCGCTGCGCGTCACCCTCATTTGGAATGAACACTGCTATTCGAGTCGTTTACAAAATGGCAAATGTCTTATTACCGCCATCCCTATTACCGATTTGGAAACTCTGCGCGACCTGCGGGTAGAGTTCGAAGCCGAATTTCAAGCCGAATTTCAAGCCGAATCTTCATCCGAGCGATGACACCTCTTGCTTACCTCGATTCATCACCACGCCAAGCCCGCACGCTCGCCCGATCCGCGCACGAGCAAGCCTGTGCTGCGCAGGATCGACCCGCGCAAGCGGAAACTGCGCTCGCTCTCGCCATTATCTCGAATCGATTGGGACATTATCGCGAAGCATTGTCGCACGCCGAACTTGCCCTCTCGCATTACGATCCCGACGACAAAATCGAATTGTGGGCGACAAGCATTTGCGAAGCGACATGGGCGAAAATTTATCTCGCTCAACTCGACGACATACCTCAATTGATCGAGCGTGTCCGTGCCCAAAATCCGTCTCCGGCTTTGTGCGCTCGTTGCGATTGGATTCAAGCCCGTGTGCTGCGTGACCACGGCGAATATCCGCAAACGATTGCGCTTTTGCAGCAAGCGGTAGCGACCTACGGGTCGCTTGGCGCAACGCTTGACTCAGCTCGCGTTGAGTACGACATCATCCACACAAAATTATTGACAGAGCAGATTGACCAAGATTCATTGGATCGCGTTCGTAACATTTTTATGTCGGCAAATGCACCGCTAGACATAGCCCAGTGTAAATTCCTTTGGGGACTGACCTTGGAAAAACTTGGGCGCTTTGCTAATTCAAATCAAGTGTTGCTCCAAGCGCGCAAATGCTTTATCGACCTGGACGCGCTCGCGTTCGCCGCAAACTGCGACATAGAGTTGGGCATCAACTATCGTCGCCTCAGCCAGTTTGAAGACTCGGTGTCCGCTTTGAGTCGCGGGCGCGACTCTTTTCTGGCGCACGGGGTTTCTGGCGAAGTCGTGGCATGTTCGATCAATTTGGCAAACACGCTTTATGATCTCAATCGTTATGACGAAGCGTTGCCCCTTTACGAGGAATGCCTGGAGTTTGCACAAGCGCAGAACCGTCGTGCCCGCGTGGGCATCATCAGCGAGAACCTCGCGCTCGTGCATGATAAACAAGGACGCTACAGTCGCGCCATTGATCTTCATCTGCGCGCTCAAGAAATATTCCGCGAGAGAAATCGCGACACGCTAGTGGTGCAAAGCCAAATGAATCTGGCGGCAACCTATCTTCAATTGGGACAGACGATGCAGGCGCTTGAATGTCTGCGCCAAGCTCGCGCGGTTTTCAGCGAAAAAAATCTGACGCTTTTTCTCGCTCAAGCGGACGTGGAATTGATTCAGGTCTTGATCGCGCGGAGTGAATGGCAATCCGTCGACGTTTATCTACAAGAAGCGCACGAGATTAGCGTGAACGAAAATTTCGATTCGCTCACCGCGGTTTGTGATCGGCTAGCGAGCCAGGTCGCGGCGCACGCCAACGAACGCGAACGCGCGCTCGCGTTGATTGCCTCTAGCCGCGTAACTTTTCTGCGCCAAGCGCAAATCGTGGACGCCGCGCTGTGCGATCTCACACAAGGCGAATTTCATTTGCAATGGCAGGAGTGGAAACTAGCGCGCAAATATTTCGCCCCCGCGCAAAAAATCCTCAAAGCAAGTTTTCCCGACCAAGCGTGGCGCGCAGCGTACGGCTTGAGTCGCTGCGCCTCGACACAAGGCAAAGAAACGATTGCGCTCGAACACGCACTTGACGCGATGCGCACGATTGCTCAGGTGCGAACCGCGCTCATCGCCGAACAATTCTCCAATGATTTCTTCGCCGACCGGCAATCGGTCTATACCGACGCGCTTAGACTCGCGCAAAGGCTCCAGCAAGACGACGCAGCTTTGCAAGTGATCGAAGCCAGCAAGGCGCGGACATTTCTCAATCGATTGGAAAACCGTGGCTGGGTTATGCCACCTGACCACACCGACCCTTACGTCGCCGATTTGATCGCGCGCGAGAAAACTCTGCGCTACCAAATCGGCGCACTGCGCCGAAAGATGGTGGTCCAAGCAACGCATGAAACCGGCGAACCCTTGCGCGGTGAAGCGGAACTCACCTCGGTCTCTGCTGCTGCACTGCAAGAACTTGACGCTGTCTCTAAAGCCTACGAATCGGTGGTGACTCAACTGCGACTGTCCGCTAGTGGACTGGCAGGCGTTTCGATTCCCGGCGCGTTTTCGCTGGATGCTTTTCGCCAATCCGCCAACGCACATTTGCAATCCGATTGGTGCGCGCTCGATTATTATTTCACCGGCGACACGCTGACAATTGCGACGGTCACTCCGGATCGCTTGAAGATCGAAACCAAGACATTATCGGCGTACGACCAAACCGTTTTAGCGAAATGCGTTTCATCCGAATCGGACTTGCGCGAACTCATCTATCGCGGAACCTTACACGGGCAACCGGCGCCATCGTCAGCCAATCACTTGCAACATCTTTATCGCTTGCTCGTTCCGCGCGACATCACTGCCTCGAGCCTCATCCTCGCGCCGCATGGCTCGCTTCATGCGCTGCCGTTTCAGGCATTGCAGGATGGCGCGACGTATTTAGCAGAACGATACACCATCGTCTACGCGCCTAGCTTGCAAGCAATGCATCTCTTGCTGAAAGCGAACGCTAACGATTGCATCACAAATCCGCTCGCGCTCGGTCTCGATCAGTTTTCCGATTCATCCTTGCGCGCGCTGCCATCCGCAGAAAATGAACTCGCCGCCATCCGTCAAGCATTCGACGGACGCGGCGAATATAGGTGGCGCGAAGCAGCCACGCGCAAAAAGTTATTCGAGCTAAATGCTTCCGGTGCATTGCGCCAATTCGATGCGCTGCACTTTGCGACGCATGCCATTCTCGATCAGGCCGCGCCACATCAATCGCGGATTGTCTTGTCCGATGAAGCGCTGACGGTCGCCGATCTTTTTGAACTGCGGCTCAACGCGCGCGTGGTGACGCTTTCGGCTTGCCAAACCGCGCTCGGCACTGGCGGCACCGGCGACGAACTCATCGGCTTGGCGCGCGCGTTTTTCTATGCTGGCGCGCAGGCGCTGATCGCAACATTGTGGTCGGTGGAAGACAATGCCACATCAGAAATGATCGGACGATTTTATCGGCATGGCGCGGCGGGGAAAAAATTAGCGGAGGCGTTGCGACTCGCGCAATGCGAAATGATTCGAGCAGGGCGACCGCCGTTCGAGTGGGCAGCGTTCGTGTTGATCGGCAGACCCTAACACAAACAAGCAATTGGACGCGGACAAACGCAGACGAACACGGATAAAAATCTGCGTTTGTCCGCGTGGCTGTGGCGCACTTCGCCACAGTCAGTCCGCGTCCAAAAATCTTTTCGATGTTTACCCGCTACCGCCAACACCCTTGATGCCACCTTCCGTCATCGCGCGCACGTCGAGAATTTTATCGAGTTGGTCCTCGCTCAATAGCCCTTTTTCCAAAACCACTTGGCGAATCGACACATTGCGCGCCATCGCCTCTTTGGACACTTCCGCCGCCTTAAGATAACCGATCACCGGATTGAGCGCCGTCACCAGCACCGTCGATTTCGCCAGCCATTCTTCTGCGCGTTCGCGATTCGCTTCGATCCCGACGACGCATTTCGTCGTAAAGGCATTGACCGCATTGATGAGAATGTCCATCGTTTGAAAAAGATTGTAGGCGATGATGGGCATCATCACGTTGAGTTCGAGTTGACCTGCGGCAGCCGCCAGCGCGATGGTCTGATGATTCCCCATGACTTGATAGCACGCCATGTTCAACATTTCTGGCAGCACCGGATTCACCTTGCCCGGCATGATCGACGACCCAGGTTGAACGGCGGGCAAAAGAATTTCAGCTAGCCCCGTCGTCGGGCCAGACGCGAGCAAACGAAAATCGTTCGCGATGCGCGTGAGTGTAATTGCCAACGTGTTCATCGCCGCGGAAAAATCCGCCGCATCGGCAAGCGATTGCATCGATTCGAATAAATTTCCTGAACTGCGAACATTCAAATTTGTTAATTCGTTTATCCGTTTTATCATCCGTTGGTGATATTCGGGATGCGCGTTCAAGCCGGTGCCGGTCGCCGTACCGCCAATGCCCAGGCGACGCAAGCGATCACCGGCGGTCGCAATTCGCTCGCGATCATTTCGCACCGCTTGCGCGTACGCGCCAAATTCTTGTCCCATTCGCACCGGCACCGCATCCTGTAAATGCGTCCGCCCCGATTTGACGATGTCGTCGAACACACGCGCCTTGTCGTCGAGCGCATCGGCGAGTGAATCCAACGCACGCAACAGTCCATCCAAGCGCCACAGACAGCCGAGCCGAATCGCCGTCGGAATCGTATCGTTCGTCGATTGTGCCATGTTCACATGATCGTTTGGGTTTACCGGTTTTTTAGCATCGTCGATTGGATAACCCAGGATTTGATTTGCGCGATTGGCAATCACTTCGTTGACGTTCATGTTGTGCGATGTGCCCGCGCCCGCTTGAATCGGATCGACGACGAATTGTGCTTCCCATTTATTGTCGATGACTTCTTGCGCGCTCTGCACGATCGCGTCCGTGAGTTTTGCATCCAGCAATCCTAGGTCGCGATTGACCTCGGCGGCAGCGCGCTTGATAACCGCCATCGACCAAACGAACGCGCGATACTGCTTCAATCCGCTGATCGGAAAATTTTCTATCGCGCGCTGGGTCTGTGCGCCCCACAATGCATTCGCCGGAACCTTGACCTGCCCCAATGAATCTTTTTCGATTCGATATTCCATATTGCCTCCAAAGAGAAAACGCGAGTAAAAACAATCTGCGCTAAATATCTTAGCGCAGATTGGGAGGGAATTCAACGGGGGTTGGAACGGGCGACTAAAGTCGCATCAACCAGCTCACGAAATCCGCCTACGCGGATTCTAGCCGACGGAGGTCGGCTTTGTGATTTTGTTGCCGCGAATTCATTCGCCTGACTTGACTCACTGTATCGGCTGCGGCGTATTCAGGACCGGAGTGATCTTGTCGAGCGTAGCTCGGTCCGGCGCGCGACAGTTCGCGCCTGGAGTGTTACTCGTCAAGCCCTGGTTCGTCGTCACCGCAACGTCGAGCGAAGTCACAGTCCCAGACGTCGTGTCCACGGTGAGTTTGGTCGTCACTTCGTAATTCACTTTTAACGAAGCAAAGCAGCGACTCTTGTCGGGATGGGCTTTGCCTTCGTTACTGGCGTTGAGAATCACGCACACATTCGTCAATTCAATTCCGCCGGTGTTGCGCACGCGCACGTATGCGTTCGTGACTTCGCCTAGTCCATGCGCGAGATCAAATCCCAGATCGCAACCCATGACAGTCGTGTTGAGATTCGGCGGCAGCGGAACACTGGTTGGACCAATGGTTGGCGTCAAGGAAGGAGTGGCTGTCGGCGTACGCGTCGGCGTGAATGTTCCGACCACGATAGTCGGCGTATTGGTTGCAGTCGCAATGGTTGGCGTCGCGGTTGCACTGGGGCGAGGTGTTTGCGTGGGTAGATTCGTCGCCGTCGGAACGATGATGGGCGTCCACGTTGGCGTTATGCTAGGTGTGCGCAGCGCTGCTTGCGCCGTGGCCACTGCCGCCTGAACCGTTTCGGCGACAGCCGTGGGAGGCAAGTACTCGGGCGGCAATTCACAACCCGTGACGACCAAAGCCAGGATAATCGCAACTAGACAAGTGGCTCGCATTTTCGCCTCCACATTTTTGGCGGGACTCTCCGCTCGATGTTGTAACTAAAATATACAAGGCAATTTTCGTAAAGTCAATATTGAAACAGCATCTATTTGCATTCCATTCCAAGCGGCGGTAAAATCGGCACAACTCACCAGGAGGTTCGCGCTATGGCAGCATCGAACGTGAAGGTGTACGGCTATCGCTGGGTCGTGTTAGCAGTGTTCATGTTCATCAATCTCACGATCCAAATCCTCTGGATTTGTTTTGCGCCGATCACGGGTCCCGCCGCCAAATTCTACGGCGTCGGCGAACTCGAAATCGGTCTCCTCGCGATGGCGTTCATGATCGTGTTTATCCCCGTCGCCATCCCCGCATCGTGGGCAATCGACACCTTTGGTTTCCATCGCGCTGTCGGATTCGGCGCAGTGATTCTCGGCGTGTTCGGCATGTTGCGCGGCATCTACACGTCGAACTTTACGATGACGCTAATCTTTACGATTGGCATTGCCGTCGCGCAGCCATTCATTTTGAATGCGTTCACCAAAGTTGCGGCGAAATGGTTCGCGTTGGAAGAACGCGCCACGGCGATTGGACTTGCCCAAGTTGCATCGTTTCTCGGCGTCGTGGTTGGACAAATGCTGACGCCATTTCTACTCGATTCGGTCGGCATGGCGAGGATGCAATTGATCTACGGTATCTTCGCCGCCATTTCGGCAATCGTATTTATCGTTTTCGCGCGCGAAAATCCACCCACTCCGGCGAGTCCGCCCGGTCAAGAACAACGCGCGCTCGTGCTCGATGGTCTCCGCCAAATTTTGCGCTTGCCCGATTTTTATTACCTCGCCATCGTTTTCTTTTTGGCGGGCGGCATCTTTAACGGATTGGAAACCTGGGTCGAAAGCATCGTGAGTCCCAAAGGTTACGCGCCTGCCGATGCAGGCACGCTGGGTGGATTGATGCTGATCGGCGCAATCGTTGGCGCGATTATTTTCCCGCCGATCTCGGACAAGCTGCGTAGGCGCAAACCGATTTTGCTGATCGGTTTGATCGCCGCGATTCCTGGGCTTGCCGCGATCACCCTGAGCAACGATTACACCGTCTTGCTGATCGCCTTTTTCGTCCTGGGATTTTTCATGATCGGCATCGCGCCGGTGATTTATCAACTCGGCGCAGAAATCACGTATCCTACACCCGAAGGCACGTCGAATGGTTTATTCGTTCTTGCAATGCAAATCTCTGTTGTCTTTATTTTTGCGATGGGGTGGCTCAACGACACACTCGGCTCGTTCACGCCATCAATGTTTGCGCTCATCATACTTTTGGCGATCAGTGCCGGATTGATTGCGCTGGCGCATGAATCGCCGATGATGAAAAACAAAACCGAATTGCAAGTCGATCAAGTGAGTGCGAAATGACGAAATCATCAGACCAGTACGTCCTTGCCATCGATCTAGGAACATCCAGCGCCAAGGTCGGACTGTTTTCGATTTACGGCGAAGCGTTCGGCTGGGAAAGCGAAACGATCCCACTTTATCTTTTAGAAAACGGCGGCGCAGAGCAAGACGCGCAAGACGGGTGGAATGCGATTATCGCCGCATCGAAACGCTTACTCGCGAAATCGCCCGCGTCGCGCAAAAAAATCATCGCCGTATGCGCGAGCACACCCGGCGCGGGCACGCTGCCGGTGGATCGTGAGGGCAATTGCTTGATGCGCGCCATCACTTGGCTCGACACGCGCGGCGCAGAGTACACGCACCAAATCGCCGGTGGACCGGTCGCGGGTTATTCGGCATCGAAACTTTCAAAGTGGATCGCCCGCACCGGCGGCGTGCCGTTTCTTTCCGGCAAGGACTCGTTTGCGCACGCGCTCTTCGTCAAACATAAACATCCCGACATTTATCGCAATACCTACAAATTTCTCGACTGTGTCGATTACATCGATTTTCGTCTCACCGGCAAATTCGTCACCACGTCCGATGCAGTTGTCTCGCGCTGGGTGACCGATAATCGCAATCCCGGTCAAATCAAGTACGACGATGAACTGCTGCAATGGTCAACCATCGAGCGCGAAAAATTTCCAGACATTGTGCGCTCCATCGATGTGCTCGGTCCGATTCTGCCAAACGTCGCCGACGAACTGGGATTGCGACGCGATGTGCAAGTCGTCGCCGGCGCGTTCGATATTCCGGCCGCAGGCGTCGGCTCCGGCGCAGTCGATAATTTTTCCGCGCATTTGTACATCGGCACGTCGTCGTGGGTGGCGGTCCATGTGCCGTTCAAGAAAACCGATTTGTTTAGTTCGATGGCATCGGTTCCGTGCGCGATTCCTGATCGATACCTGCTCATCGCGACGCAAGAGATGGCAGGCGGCAATCTGACGTGGCTGCGCGACAACATCCTATTTCCGAACGACGCACTCGCTTCGACTAAATCCCCGGAGAATTTCTTTGACGCGTTGAACCAAGTTGCAGAGCAAACTCCGGCGGGCAGTCATGGCGTCATGTACACGCCCTGGCTTTTCGGCGAGCGAACGCCGGTAGATGATGCTTGGATTCGTGCAGGATTCCTAAACTTGTCGCTGCACAACACACGAGCCGACATGGTTCGCGCGGTGATGGAAGGCGTCGCGTTCAACTCGCGCTGGCTCCTAGCTCCCGTGGAGAAATTCTGCGGCAAATCGATCAACCCGATCAACATCGTGGGCGGCGGTGCGAATTCCAATCTCTGGTGTCAGATTCACGCCGACGTACTGAATCGCACAATTCGCCAAGTCGAAAACCCGGTGCTTGCCAATGCGCGCGGCGCGGCGCTCATCGCTTCGGTCGGGCTGGGCTGCACCACGTTCGACGACGTGAGCCGCAAAGTGAAAATTCAGCACGAGTACCAACCCAATCCCGAAAATCGAAAATTGTATGACCAACTGTTTGCCGAGTTTGTGAATGTCTACAAGCAGAACAAGAAGATTTACGAGCGATTGAATCGTAAAACGTAAAACGTGATGCGTGATGTGAGGTTAGTTATCATGCCACCATATTTTCCAACCTGCATAAATTTCGTAAATCTAAATCGAGGATCTTAATGCCAACAGAGAAGTTTTCAGCTAAACAAATTGAGAGAGCGCATTGGTGGATGGCAAAGGCAATCGATACCTTAGAAGAAGCCAGATTGCTTGTCCCAAGTGGGCAAACTCGGCTCGGGGCGCGCAATCGTCTTTACTATGCCACGCATCATACCGCACGCGCTTTATTAGAACTCGTTGGCAATCATGCCAAGACTCATACAGCAATAGCAAATCAGTTTGGTTTAGAGTGGGTCAAGAAACGGCATTTTCCAGAAATATATGGACGATTGCTAAACTCACTGCATGACGACCGAGACAAAGCCGATTACGGCGAGTATGTCCCAACTTTTCACAACGCTGTAGAACACTTGACGAAACAGGTAGAGAATTTCACAAAACGGGCTCGTCGTGAAATTCCACCTGTTTCGACTGCAAAAATCCTTACTTTGCTTGTAGAAGCGAATTCTGAAATTCGTGACTTTTCATTCGACATCTATTGTCCAAAATCGTATTTTCACCACACTCGGTTTACAACCTGGTGTCCTAAAGGACGATTGACCGATAAGTGGCTTCGAATGTTGCTCAATTCGACAATTAGGTCACTCCATACGCTTCGAGTCAAGAACTCCGAGTTATACGTCATCGGTCTTAATAGCCGTGTGAATCAGTATGAACCCAAACATATTCTCATGCTTGACCTCGATGATATGAGCACGCTTCCAAGGGAAAAATTTACAAATGAACCTGGTTTCTTCTTCCGCACAGGAAGTGGGTATCATTTCATTGGGGCACGTCTATATGATCATCTCGATTGGAAAAAGAAGATGAAATCCTTTTTACCACTTGCATCAAAAAAACACTATGAACTTTCGATGAAGCGTGGGTACGCAACTCTGCGCCTTACGGCTTCTCCACGTAAACCGTTTGCGCCAGTTTATATTGGACGTTCATCGTAACGCAACAGTTCGCGAACGGCTACGCACCTAACAACGGTACATACAGCTCACATGGAGTCAACAATGGACACATCTGCATTTGAAGATTTGGTACCCCAACTAGAAAAAGCACTGAAACCGTACAAAGAAGGATTCCTCTCGTTTTCGGAAATCCCAGCAACGGGGTGCAGCCGCGAAGACATTTTGCGCGAGATGGAGAAACTGAAATCGCTTGAGGAAGCGCATTGGAAAGACGGCAAAGTTTCCGGCGCGGTTTATCACGGCGATCAATCGCATATTGATTTTGTGAATCGCGTCTATGCGCTGCACTCGCAAAGCAATCCGCTGCACGCCGACGTTTTTCCCGCGACGACGAAATTCGAAGCGGAAATCGTTTCGATGACGGGACACATGCTTAACGCACCGAAAGGCGCGTGCGGCACGGTATCGTCCGGCGGAACGGAAAGCATTTTGCTCGCGATGAAAACCTATCGCGATTGGGCGCGCGAAACCAAAGGCATCACCGAACCGGAAATGATCGCGCCGACAACGGCCCATGCGGCATTCGACAAAGCCGCGCAATACTTTTGCATCAAAATGCACCGCATTCCGGTCGGCGAAGATTTTCGCGCGGATGTTGCCGCCATGCGCGCTGCGATCAACGCAAACACGATTGTGATGATCGGTTCTGCGCCGCAATTCCCGCACGGCATCATCGATCCGATTGAGGAATTGTCGGAGCTGGCGCGCGAACGCGGAATTGGTTTTCACACCGACGGTTGTCTCGGCGGATTTTTGTTGCCCTGGATCGAAAAGCTGGGTTATCCCGTTCCGCCGTTCGATTTTCGATTGCCCGGCGTCACGTCGATTTCCGCCGACACGCACAAGTATGGCTATGCGCCCAAAGGCACCTCGGTCGTGTTGTATCGAAACGAAGAACTGCGCCACTTTCAGTATTTCACCTCGACGGATTGGCCCGGCGGCTTGTACTTTTCGCCAACATTTGCCGGCAGTCGTCCTGGGGCGTTGAGCGCGGGATGCTGGGCGGCGATGGTATCGTTAGGCGAGAGCGGCTATCTGCGCGCGGCGCAAGCGATTGTGGAAACAGCGGCGAAAATAAAACAAGGCGTGCGCGAAATTCCGGAATTGAAATTGTGCGGAGACCCACTCTTCCTCGTCGCGTTCATGTCGGATTCGCTCGACGTATTCCAAGTGATGGAACGCATGACGAAAAAGGGCTGGAGTTTGAACGGCTTGCACTCGCCGGCGGCTGTTCACATCTGCGTGACGTTGCGCCACACGCAGCCTGGCGTCGCGGAGCAATTTATCGCCGACCTAAAAGAAGCGGTGGCGTACGTTAAAGCAAATCCCAATGCGCCATCCGGTGTGGGACCGATCTACGGCATGGCATCGATTGTGGAGGCGCGTTACATGGTGGATGCATTGCTCAAGATGTACATGGACATACTGTACCAAGTTTGAGTGAATCTTATCGCCACAGAGGGCACAGAGTTCACAGAATTTTTCTCTGTGTTCCCTGTGCCCTCTGTGGTTAAATGGCGAGGATCATCAAGCCGGCCAAAGTGAAAGCTGGTGCGGGGGTCGCTTTCCATCGAGGAGAACAAACGGAGCCGCGCGCGCCGCGGCAATCCCCAGCTTTTCCAAATCGCGCCAGTCATGCAGATGACCGCGTCGCCGCGCCGACAAAATCGCATCCGCGCCTTTCGGTCCGATGCCGGGGATGCGCAGCAATTCATTTCGCTCGGCGCGATTGACTTCGGTGGGATGCTCGGTCAAATGCGCGCGCGCCCATGCCATCTTGGGATCGACCTCGAGCGGCAAGTTCCCATCGCGATTGAACGGCATCTCTTCCATTTCGAATTGATAATCACGCAGCAAAAACGATGCTTGATATAGCCGATGCTCGCGCCAAGGATTTTCCGGCGCGTGATTGTCGAACGGCGTGTCCGGCACCGGACTGAACGCGGAATAGTACGTGCGCGTGAGTCTCAATTGTTGAATGAGATACGCCGACGTCGAAAGAATTTCCACATCGTTTTCGCCCACTGCGCCGACAACAAACTGCGTCACGGTCGAAGGCCAGCGACCATTCCACCCCAATCGCGCGGGCTGGCTCTTGCGAATTTCCTCCACCCATTGCAACGGGCGCAACAATTCCTCTGCAAAATTCTTGTGCGGTGCGAGTGCCGTCAATCGATTCGCATTCGGCGCTTCGAGATTGATCGAAATGCGATCCGCGAGCTGCATCGCGCGGAACACTTGCTCGCGTTCTGCGCCCGGCATGATCTTCAAATGCAAATAGCCAGTGTAATTCAGCTTGCGTCGCAGAATTTCTGCCGTTGCGATCAATCGATCCTGGGTTCGTACGCCGCCACCGGCGACGCCTGAGCTGAGGAACAATCCCTGCGCCATGCCCGCATCGAACATCTGATGAAACGCTTGCGCCATCTCTTCCGGCTTGAAGGTCGCTCGTCGATAATTTCGCTTGGCGCGGAATGGACAGTAATAGCAATCGCGCTCGCACGCCGAAGTGAGCAGCGTCTTGAGCATCGTCATGCGCTTGCCGTTGGGCATTGCCGCATCGTACAGCCCCAGCGAATTCTTTTTCGCTTCGAGCGCAGAACTCGCCGCGCCGGACTCAACCACGTTCCGTAGTTCGTCGGGCGCAAAGCCACACGGCGCAACGACACGCCCTGCCACGCCGGTTTCTTCGGCCGGTTCGAGATGCATTTGATCAGAGACAAGCGCAAGTTTCGCTTCGGTATCCATCGACTACATTTTAGAACAAGTGTTTCTGGCTGTCAATGGGCAAAAACATGCGACGCACCTCGGAGGTGCGTCGCATGTTTTTGCCCATCAGCGTTCGACCGTTTGATAGTTCGGCGCTTCGCGCGTGATGATGACATCGTGCGGATGACTTTCGATCAAGCCCGCATTGGTGATGCGCACCAATTTCGTTTTCGTCCGCAAATCCTCCAGGGTCGCTGCGCCGGCATAACCCATGCCCGAACGCAAACCGCCCACCAATTGATAGATCACGTCGCGAAGCGATCCTTTGTATGGCACGCGCCCTTCGATGCCTTCGGGGACCAGCTTGCCGCTGCGCCCTTGCCCGCTGCCATATCGATCTCGTCCCATTCCTTGCATCGCGCCGATGCTGCCCATGCCGCGATATTCTTTGAAGCGACGACCTTCGTACAACACAACATCGCCGGGCGATTCGTCCAAGCCCGCCAACATGCTTCCCAGCATCACAACATCTGCGCCCGCGACAATCGCCTTGACCACATCGCCGCTGTACTTGATGCCACCATCCGCGATCACCGGAATTCCTTTTCGATGCGCCACGCTCGCGCAATTCCAAATCGCCGTCAGTTGCGGCATGCCTGCGCCCGCCACAATGCGCGTCGTGCAAATCGATCCCGCGCCCACGCCAACCTTGATCGCATCTGCGCCCGCGGCGATGAGTGCCTCGGTCCCTTCCGCCGTCACTACATTACCGGCGATCACCGGTAAATCGCGCCACGAGCTTTTGATGCGCTGAATCGCGCGCAGGACACCCTCGGTATGACCGTGCGCCGTATCGATTGCCACACAATCGATGCCATGCTCGACCAAGCATTGAACGCGCTCTTCCAAATCCGGACCCACTCCCACCGCCGCACCGGCGATCAATCGCCCCTGGGAATCCGTCGCCGCATTGGGGTAATCGCGTTTCTTTTGAATATCTTTAACGGTGATGAGTCCTTTTAATTTTCCTGCATCATCGACCAGCGGCAACTTTTCGATGCGATGCGTCTGCAAAATCGTTTTTGCTTCTTCGAGCGTTGTGCCAACCTTTGCGGTGACGAGATTCGCACTCGTCATGAATTCGCTCAAGCAGTGATCCAAATCATTCGGCTGCACAAAACGCGTATCGCGATTCGTCAAGATGCCGACGAGCTTGCCGGTATCGTCCGTGATCGGCACGCCGCTGATGCGATATTTTGCCATGATGGTTTCCGCATCGCGCAAGGTTGCCGTCGGCGGAAGCGTCACCGGATTCGTAATCATTCCCGATTCGGAACGCTTGACCTGTTCGACCTGGGTTGCCTGCGCTTCGATCGTCAGATTGCGATGGATAAAACCGATGCCGCCTTCGCGCGCCAACGCAATCGCCAACTGCGCTTCGGTCACGGTATCCATCGCGGCGGACACAATCGGAATGTTCAATGGAATCCCGCGCGTTAGATTTGCCTTGACGTTCGTTTGGTCGGGCAAGACCTGGCTGTACCCCGGCACGATCAATACATCGTCGAACGTGAGTGCTTCAAAATCTTTAAAGAGTCCTTCATTCATTTAAACCTCCTGGAATAGTTGTAGAGGCGATTTGACAATCGCCTCTACGCAGAATCAACGAGCCGTCTTATTGTCTCGACCAATAATCGATGCTCAACGATGTGGACGCGCGCCTCCAATGTCTCGGCGGTGTCGTCCGATTGAATCGGCACGATCTCTTGCGCAAGCACAGGACCGCAATCAACACCTTCGTCGGGAACGAGATGCACCATGACGCCGGTGTGCTTGATTTCGCCACGCTCATACGCTTGAAAAGCGCACTCGATCGCGTGTGTACCTGGGAATGTTCCGGGCAATGCGGGATGCAGATTGACGACGCGATTCGGGAATCGATTGAGAAATGCTGACGATAAAATTCGCATCCAGCCCGCCAGCACGACCCAGTCCGGTTGATACGATGCAACCATGTCGGCAAGCTCCGCATCGTACGCGCGGCGGTCTTGCTCTTTCGATTTGACGCACACGACGGTCGGCACATTCGCGCGCCGCGCGCGTTCCAAGCCGTACGCGTCTGCGGTGTTCGAAATCACGGCGACGACGTGTGCATGCAATTCGCCGGATGCACACGCGTCGAGAATCGCCTGCAAGTTGGAGCCACTGCCGGAAATCAACACAACCAATTTGGGATTTTGGATTTTGGATTTTGGATTTGCCATCATGCAAAGACAACTTTCTTTTCGCCTGAAACAAGTTCACCAATCACCCAAGTTGGTTCACCGATTGATTCTTGCACTTGCCCGATGTTCTCTTGCGCGACAATTGCGATCATGCCGATGCCCATGTTGAACACGCGGTACATTTCTTCCATCGGCACATCGCCGCGCGTTTGAATGAGTTGAAACAGCGGTGGAACCTGCCAACGGTCACGCTGAATCACCGCGCCGAGATTTTCTGGCAGCACGCGCGGAATGTTTTCGATAAAGCCACCGCCGGTGAGATGCGCCAATGCTTTGATGTGCGGCAGCGCGTTTTGCAGAGTCGAAAGATATGAACGATGAGGCGCAAGCAGCGCATCGGCAAGCGGCACGCCTAGCTCTGGGAAAACCGTATCGAGCGACACACCTTCGAAAATCTTGCGGATGAGCGAATAGCCATTCGTGTGTGGACCCGACGAACGCAAACCGATGAGCACATCCCCCGCACAGAGAATATTGCGCGGCAAAATCGCATCGCGCTCGACGACGCCAATAATCGTTCCCGCAACGTCAAACTCGTTCGTTTGATAAACGCCGGGCATTTCCGCCGTCTCGCCGCCAAGCAACGCGCAACCGGACTCTCGACACGCCGCTGCGATGCCGCTCACAATCGCCGCGATCATTTCCGGATCGATCCGACTGCTCGCGACGTAATCGAGAAAAAAGAGCGGGCGCGCGCCTTGCACGAGAATATCGTCGATGCAGTGATTGACAATGTCAGCGCCAATCGATTGGTAACGCTGCACCTGCGCCGCGAGTTTGACTTTGGTTCCGACGCCATCGGTGGATGCGACGAGTACGGGATTTTGCATCGCCTTGAGCGCAGCCGCATCGAACAAGCCGCCAAATGCGCCAATCCCCGCGAGCACTTGCTTACCGTACGTCGAGCGCACCGCATCGCGCATCAACTCGACCGCGCGATTGCCCGCATCGATGTTGACGCCGCTGGAGGCATAAGCGGACGGAGAAAGCGGACTTGAAACGGACAAGCGGACAGGGGCAGACGAATCAGCTGGGGTAGATGAGATGGACGGAGTATGGAACGCTTGGCGGGCAAGTGGAGCGGATGAAACCGGTGAATTTGAAATGGATAAACGGATAGGTTCGGTGGGTGTAATCGTAACAGTCCGGCTCACGAGAGAAAATTGAATTGGCGTATCAGTCGTGAGGGTTTCGATGGGCGGCAGAGTTACGCCGCGCAATTTATGGAGCTGACGATAGAGATATTGTTGCCACTCTTGCACACTTTTCGGCGGCAAGATTCGTTTCCATTCCAGGTATCTGCGCCCAAAGTTATAGAGCATGCCAACGCAACCACCCGTTGCCGCGAGATACGTAAGAACTTGCCCAACTTCTTCTTTCGTTAGCAAGTGAGAGAACGCCTTGCACTCGACCACCAACGCTTGATCGACCCATAAATCCAAAAACAAATACCCAACGAGTGAATCGTCAATGTAGACCTCGACTTGTTTTTCCATTTCGACAGGAATGCCGGCTTGTGTCAATCGCTCTGCGAGCCGACGCTGGTAGAACACTTCACAATGTCCCGCTTGAAGTTCGTGTTGCACTTGCATCGCTAGTCCGTTCACAGTGTACGTTAGTTTATCTAATGGAGTTTGAACCAAACCTGGGCGCTTTTTATCCTGTTCACTCATTCGTACCTCCGCTGCAATCTCACTCAATTGATGTGACCGCACGCCTGCCAATATCCTTCCGATATTGCATTCCTTCAAAATGAATCTTGCCAATCACCGCGTATGCCTTCTCCAACGCCCGGCTAATCATATCTGCATGTGTCCGTTTGTCCGTTTCAGTGTCCGTTCGACTGTCCGTTTCCCACCCACTCACCGCCAACACTCGTCCCCCCGCCGTCACCACTTTGCCATTCACAATCTTCGTACCAGCGTGGAACACAGCGCAATCAGATCGCGCAGGACCCAAGCCAAAAATTTCTTTCTCGTTTTGGTAAGCTCCCGGATAACCACCCGATGCAGCTACGACACATGCCGCCGCACCGGATTTCCATTTCACATCGACCTGATTTAACCGCTGGGTCGCACATGCCTCGGCAATCGCGATCAAGTCCGAATCGAGCAGCGGCAAAATAACCTGGGTCTCTGGGTCGCCGAACCGACAATTGTATTCAAGCACACGCACGCCGTCGTGCGTCAGCATCAAGCCCGCGTACAGCGCACCGACAAACGGCGTACCTTCCGCACGCATCGCATCGACCGTCGGCTGCAAAATCGTGCGCGTCAATTCTGTAACCATGGCAGGCGGACAAATCGGCGCGGGTGCGTACGCGCCCATGCCACCGGTGTTCGGACCGCAATCATTATCGAGCAAGCGCTTGTGATCTTGCGCAGGCAACATTGGCTTGACGGTGATACCATCGGTGAACGCGAGCAGCGAGACTTCTTCGCCTTGCCATCGCTCTTCGATGACGACCTGATCGCCCGCCGCACCAAACTCGCGCTTGAGCATAATCTGACGCAACGCGTTCTCCGCTTCCGGCATCGATTCGGGAATGATGACACCTTTGCCCGCCGCCAACCCCGACGCCTTGATCACGATGGGGTAATCGACGGTGTGCAAGAATCTTAGAGCAGCGTCATATTCGCCGAACGCCGCGTATCGCGCCGTTGGAATCTGATGCCGCGCCATGAACGCTTTCGCAAACGTCTTCGATGCTTCGAGCTGCGCCGCCGCGCGCGATGGACCGAACACGCGAATGCCTGCATCGCGCAGCACGTCGCTCACACCGTTTGCCAGCGGCACTTCGGGACCGACAATCCCCAAATCGATTTTCTTTTCGCGCGCGAATGCAACGAGCGTGGCAGAATCTTCAGCACTAATCGGAACATTTTGCGCGATACTGGCTGTGCCTGCGTTACCGGGTGCGACGAATAATTGCGTCAGTCGTGGCGACTGTGCGACCTTCCATGCGAGCGCGTGCTCGCGTCCACCTGAACCAATGATAAGAACCTGCATAACGACTCCTTCGACCGTTACAATACAATTTCTGAAATACTATTCACAATTCGATCCGGCTTGACCGATGAATTAACTGGCAATCCTTTTCCTTTGTAATCGTTCCAAATCGAATAGATGCCGACGCGTTGAGCGCCCGCCACATCCCATTCCAAGTTGTCGCCGACCATCCAAGCTTGATTCGCATTCAACTGCATCTTGTCCAAGCCCAATTTAAAAACGCGCTCGTCTGGCTTGCCAAAACCGAGTTGCTCTTCGATCAAGATCACCTGAAAGAATTTTGCCAAATCGAAACGCTTTAACTTGGCGTTCTGCTCACGCACCGTTCCGTTCGTGACCAGGGCCAATCGAATGTTCGCAGCCGACAATCTTTCAAGTGTCGCCTTTGCTCCAGGGATAAAGTCAATCATTTCGGTTCGCACTGTGGAATATTTTTCCGCGATTTCGGTGGCATACGAATCGTCGTTGCAACCTAGCTTTTCCAGCGCCATTTTGACGAGCGCAAGCCTAGCTCCAGCCAAATTCATTCTGCCGATACGATGCCGTTCGGGGTCGCTCCAGTACCATGCACGTGTTGTATTGATGCTCTCCAACAATTCAATCGCGGTGAATCGATTGGTCTGTTGAGCGAACTCTTGACACACTTGCAGCCAAGCCGCATCCGAGACAGCTTCAAAGGCGATGATGGTATCGTCTAAATCGAAGAAGATTGCTTTTGGAATCACGTAATCGCCTTTTCAAAACCCGTCTTGGTATTATCGGAATGGATTTCGATGGGATAATTGCCCGTGAAGCATGCATCGCAATAACCGCCCTTGCGCTGCACGGCGCGCATCATCCCATCGAGCGAAAGAAATTGCAGCGTGTCGCAATCGATGTAATCGCGCGTTTGCTCGACCGTCATGCGATGCGAGATGAGTTCGTCGTACGTCGCCATGTCCAGACCCATGAAACAGGGATGCATAATCGGTGGACACGTGATGCGCATGTGAACTTCGCGCGCGCCCGCTTCGCGCATCAATTTGATTAACGGTCCCGCAGTGTTGCCGCGCACAATGCTGTCGTCGATCATGACGACCCGCAAGCCGCGTACGTTCTCTTCGAGCGCGTTGAACTTCAATGCAACGCCTTGTTTGCGCAGCGAATCGGTCGGCTCGATGAACGTGCGACCGATGTATCGATTCTTGATAAAGCCGTCATTGTACGGAATTTTCGATGCGCGCGCATAGCCAATCGCCGCCGGCACCGACGAATCGGGAACCGGGATGACAACGTCCGCATCGACCGTTGCCTCGCGCGCGAGTTCTTCGCCCAGGCGCTGCCGCACGTGATGAACGGTCAACCCATCCCAGAAACTATCGGGACGCGAAAAATAAATATGCTCAAACACACAACGCGCAAGCTGGGGCGCTGACGGCACGCCTTGTCGAAAATGCAAAGTTGTGTTGCTCAACTTTACAATCTCGCCCGGTTTGACTTCGCGAATGACCTGGCAGCCGAGCGTGCGCAACGCGCCCGATTCTGAAGCGGCTGCGTAACCGCCACTCGGCAATCGGCCAACGCTTAGTGGACGAAATGCCCAGGGATCGCGCACGACGAAAACGTTATCGCGCGTCAGAATCACCAACGAGTACGCGCCGCGCCATTGTGGCATCACATTCTGAATGCGGTCTTCCCAGGAATCGCCCGGCGAACCGGCGAGCATCATCGTAATCACTTCGCTGTCCGATGAAGACGCCAAGCCGACGCCCCGTTGCAGCACTTGACGGCGCAACTCAGCGGCGTTGACCAAGTTGCCATTGTGTGCAACGGCGAGCGGACCATGTTGGGTCTCGATCAGAAATGGCTGCGCGTTGCGAATCGCCGATGAGCCAGTCGTGGAATAACGTGTGTGACCGATGGCATAATGTCCTTTGAGCGGCGCGAGGTTTTGCGGCGTAAAGACCTGGCTCACCAAACCGATGCCCTTGTGGACGTGCGCCGATGTGCCATCGGAAACGGCGATGCCCGCCGCTTCTTGTCCACGATGCTGCAAGGCGTGAAGACCAAAAAACGCCATGCGCGCGACATCTTCGTTTGGCGCAAAGATTCCAATGACGCCGCATTCTTCGTGGGGTTTGTCTTCAAACTGGAGGTTGGAAGTTAGAGGTTGGAAGTTAGAAGAGCCATTTGATTTCAAATTTCCAATGTCCAATTTCTAACCTCCAATTTCCAGTTTTTGGTCATCGTCGAGAATTTTGCTTGCTTGTTCTTTTTGAAACGCGCAAACCTTCCCGCGAACGTTCGCATCGACCAAGCCCAGAATCTTTGCGGCGAGCAATGCCGCATTCGCTGGATCGAGTACGACGGCGGGCGCAATCGCGGAGGGCATTCGGAGCGACGAATAAACATCAGCCCCGCCAAAGGCATCACTCGCGGGCGGGCACGCGATAACGGGCGCGCTCACCGCGCCATCGACAAAGCCGGACAGCGCATTGCTGCGCCCGGCGACGGTGATGTAAACTTTGGGACGAGCATCCACTTCGTACTCGCGCAGCATCGCCAGCACATGCTCGGGCGTTTTGTGCGCTGAGCCGACACGCATTTTCACATCGACGCCGAATGCTTTGGCTGCATCGGCGATCTTTTGGCAATGTGCTTGATCGGATTGAGAACCCATGAGGATAACGACAAGAGGCAGAGTCATTGAACATTCTCACTTTCTAGCGCTGAAACCATCTTCGAAATTGACGTGTGATTCTTGTTCTCGTATTCGTTCGTGATCTTGGACGTGCGTGACCATGATTGGTCTCAAGTGATGTTAACGCCACACGAAAACCGAAAAAATCTTCGCCTTGATCAGGTGGTTGTTTCAGCCGTGCAGCACTGCGGCACAAATTGGGCGGGTCGTGCCAACATCCGCCGCGCAAGACATGATCAAAATCCGTTCCGCTCTCCCAAACGCTTGCATCTTGAGGAGCACCCACGTAATCGTCGTGCCAAGTGTCGGCGCACCATTCCCACACATTACCGTGCATATCGTAAACACCAAAAGCATTCGGAGGAAACGCGCCGACCTCTGTCGTTTCATGCCGATAAATGCCTTTGGGTTCTAAAAGAAAAGTGTGCTCTCCAACATAGTTGGCTAAATCGGTGGTGATGGTCTTGCCAAAATAGAAAGGTGTGCAAGTCTCCGCGCGACAAACGTATTCCCATTCTGCTTCGCTTGGCAGACGATACGCGTGCCCGGTCTTTATCGCCAATTGTTCGCAAAATTCCAAGGCATCATACCAGGACACTCGATCTACCGGTCGTTTGGCTCCCTGGGTGCGATACGGCGGCGTCCAATTCATAATCGCTTTCCATTGTTCCTGAGTAACCAAGTGCTTGCCCATCAGAAACGCAGGAACGCCAACGTGATGCCAAGGCTCCTCGTCGGCATTTCCGGAGTGAGGACGTGACCCCATCATAAAGCTGCCTTGAGGAATTGCGATCAGTTCAAGCGTGATGCCGTGTGGCAGAGGTTCGACCAATTGCCGTGCGCGGTGTGTTTGCCGGTCAACGATTATTCCCTGTTCATCAACAAGAACTGTCTCAAATTCGAATTCTTGTTCAACCTCGTGTCCCATATCAGAGAATAACTTTCGCCTTTTGCAAATTCTCGATTAACCTAGGTTCGACCGGATATGCGCCGGGGACGAACACTTGGCCGGTGAGCATTTCAGAAATTTGGATGTAGCGTTGGCTCGCGGCGATCCACAAATCGTCCGGCATCGCCGGCGGCGTGCCATCCCCACGATATTTTTTTTCGGCGTAGGCAAGCCGCACGAATTCTTTGTCGAAATTCTCTGGCTCGTCGCCGCGCGCAAATTTATCGGCGTACGTATCCGCTTTCCAAAAGCGCGACGAATCGGGCGTGTGGACTTCGTCGATCAACAATACGCGTCCGTCGGCGTCGCGTCCGAATTCGTACTTGGTATCGACCAGAATCAATCCGGCGCGTTGCGCGATGGCTTGCCCGCGTTTGAAAATCGCCAGCGCAGCCGCTTGCACTTGGTCCCAGGTCTGCGCATCGAGAAATCCATTTTCAACGACTTGTGCACACGTCAAGCGCTCATCGTGCGCACCGTCCATGCCTTTCGTCGTCGGCGTGATGATGGGTTCGGGCAACCCTTGATTTTTTTGCAAACCATCAGGAAAACGATAGCCGTAAATCTCGCGCTCGCCGAGTGAGTAGCGATACCATAGCGCCGTCGTCGTCACGCCCGTAATGTAGCCGCGCACGATCACTTCGATGGGAAATGGCTGGGCAGCTACCATCACACTGGCGTTGGGGTCGGGAACAGAGATTAGATGATTGGAAATCACAGATTGAGTTTGCTCGAACCACCATGCCGCGAGTTGATTGAGCACTTGGCCCTTGAACGGCACGCATGCAAGGATGCGATCGAACGCCGACAATCGATCCGTCGTCACGAGCAACCGTTGACGGTTTTCGAGTGGATAACCATCGCGCACCTTGCCCGCGAATTTGCCCGCGAGTGCCAAATTCGATTCGCCGAATGCTTGCGGCAAGAGTTTACGAATTTCGTTTTCGCTAATCACATTTCCTCCGAAAAACTCTACTGCAACAGTTTTATCAAATCGGTGAGATGATCGATTTCGTATATGATCGTTACGTCGATAGTGCGCGGCGCGTGCGAGGGATTGAACCAACACGTATCGACGCCGTAATTGTTGCCGCCTTTGATATCCGAAGTCAGGCTGTCACCGATCAGCAACACTTGGTCGCGTGATGGATTTCCCATTTGGCGAAAGGCAAATTCAAAGATAGCAGGGGCTGGTTTCGCCGCGCCGACTTCTTCCGAAATAATAAACGCCGCGAAAGCATCGTTCAACGCCGATTGCTGCAAGCGTGGACGCTGAACATCTTTCAAACCGTTTGTAATCAATCCCAGTTTATAATGCGGGCGTAGAGCTTGCACGACCTCGTACGCGCCGTCCATCAACTCGGAGGCGTTCGCCAGATGAACTAGATATCGATCGCCAAATGTTTTCGAATCGAACGATGCGCCAATCTCCGCAAACAGCAAATCGAATCGTTTGACGCGCAGCGACTCGGACGTAATCAAGCCCTTTTCAAATTCCAGCCAGAGTCGGTGATTGATGCGTTGATAGATTTCTCGATATGCTGGCTCGTAATGGAGGCGAAAATATTCAAACGTCTGCTGCACCGCCGATTGCTCCGCCTTTTCGTAATCGAACAGCGTGCCGTCGGCGTCAAAGAGTAACCATTTGTATTTCATCACCACTCACCGTTGCGCCGCATAGCGCACGCCGTTTTCGAATAGCGGCAATCCCAAGCCGCGCTGTTTTCCCCGCGTCCATTGGGGATGTTGATAGAAATAGATATGGTCTTCGGGATGCGGCATTAGACCCAGGACATTGCCTTGCGGATTGCAGACGCCCGCGATGTCGGCGACTGAACCGTTGGGATTGAACGGATACTCGCCATTTGCGGGCGTTCCATCGCCGCGCGAATACATCAGCGCGATTTGATCGTTTGCGCGCAACGTGTCCAGCGTCGCCGTATCGCGCACAACAAAATTGCCTTCGCCATGCGCGACGGGACACTCGATCGGTTCGACGAGTCCGCGCGTCCACACACATTTCTGCGACTGAGGTGCAAGCATGACCCAGCGACATTCAAAGTGACCGGCGGCATTGAAGGTGAGTGTAGAAGTTGGATGTTGGAAGTTGGAGATTGGAACTAGTCCCGATTTGATGAGAGCTTGGAATCCATTGCAAATTCCAATCACCGGTTTCCCCGTTTCGATGAACTCGCGGGTCTCATTAGCAAAATAAACTTGGAGGTCGAGTGCAAGTAGTTTGCCTGCGCCCAGCGTATCGGCGTAGGAGAAACCGCCGGGAATCGCCAGAAGCTGATAAGCGCTCCATTGTTTTTCGCGCGCGCGCAGTTGATTGAGATGAACGATCTCCGATGTTGCGCCAGCCAGTTCAAACGCTTGCGCCGCTTCTAGATCGCGATTCGTACCATCGGCGTGAAGAATCAAGACTCGTGGTTTCATCTATGCGCTCCGGTTCCACGCAGCCACAAGCTCATCGACCGCGATAGGAATTTGAGATGTGCCTATCGTTAAACGATTATCATTTGTCACTTGACCGATTTGTCGGACCTGGGATTGCAAATACTGTAAGTACGATTCAAACTTGGCGCAATTCTCTGGCTGAACTTCAACCAGCAAAGAACCATTCGTCTCGACAAATAGCATCTCATCGTTCACGTTCAACTCCATACCCAATCGTCCGCCAATGCACATCTCTGCTGCGGCGACCGCCAATCCACCTTCGCTTAAATCGTGGCACGCGCGCACGAGACCACTCTGCATCGCACGATGCAATGCACGATACAATTCCGGCGCATGTTCGGGCATTTCCGGTACCGCACTGTTGACTGTTGACTGTTCACTGTTCAATCCCAACAAGTACACAACATCGCCAATACCCTTCAAGTCCATCGTCACCACTTGATTCACGTCGTCGATAATGCTAATCGCCGAAATGAGCAGCGTGGGCGGAATTGCATGGCGCAATCCATCCGAACCCAGGTACTCGTTGTTGAGCGAATCTTTTCCAGAGATGAATGGCGCGCGATAATGCAATGCCGCATCGTAACAACCACGCGCCGCCTCGATCAACCCGCCGAGCGTCTCCGGTCGCAATGGATCGCCCCAGCAGAAATTGTCCAGCAATGCGATGCGGTCTGGGTCTGCGCCGACGGCCACCGCATTGCGAATCGCTTCGTCCACCACGCTGACTGCCATTCGATACGGATCGAGTTTGCCGTACTCGGCGTTGATGCCGCACGACAGCACTATGCCGCGCGTGCCTTTGGTTCCGATTGGCTTGATTACACACGCATCGGATGGTCCATCATTCATTGCACCGGTCAACGGTTTGACGACGGTTCCGCCCAGAACTTCGTGATCGTAAATGCGAATGACATCGGCTTTCGATGCGATGTTGGGATGGGACAAAAGTTCAAGAAGCTTGGAGCGAATGTCCGGCACATGATGCGTGACGCGTGATGCGTGAATCGGCGGTCGGCAGTCAGCCGTCAGTTGTCGTCTGGGCATTCCATCGTGCAGAAATTCATTCGCCAGATCGACGACGATGCGCTCATTGAAACGAACAATCAAGTGTCCCGTGTCGGTGAATGCGCCAATGTCGGTCAACTCTACGTCGAAGATGTCGCATAGTTTTTGCAAATCGCTTTTGCACGACTCGGGAACGGCGACGACCATGCGCTCTTGCGCTTCCGAAAGCCAGATTTCCCACGGCGCAAGTCCCGGATACTTGAGTCGAACATTGACCAGATCGACATCTGCCCCACCGTCCTTCGCCATCTCGCCGACTGCCGACGAAAGACCGCCCGCGCCGCAATCCGTGATCGCGTTGTAAATTTTCGCGTCGCGCGCGCGCACAATCACTTCGATCAAACCTTTTTCGGTAATGGGATCGCCGATTTGCACCGATGCGCCCGCGACCTCGCCCGTTTGCGCATCCATCGTCATCGAAGAAAATGTTGCGCCGCGCAAACCGTCTCGCCCCGTTTTGCCTCCTAGCACGATCACACAGTCGCCGGCTTGCGGCGTGCGCGGATGACTGTTCTTTGGCGCGATGCCGACGCAACCGCAAAAGACGAGCGGATTCGCAGTGAACCCTTCATCGTAGAGGATTGCGCCGCTGACGGTGGGTATACCGATTTTGTTTCCGTAATCTTGAACGCCCGCGACCACACCCGAACGAATGCGGCGCGGATGCAGTACGCCTTCAGGCAATTTCGCCAAGTCAAGATTTTGCGGACCGAAGCAGAGCACATCCGTTGCCGCAATCGGTTTCGCCGATACGCCCAACACGTCGCGGATCACGCCGCCCGTTCCGGTGTTTGCGCCGCCAAACGGTTCGATGGCAGACGGATGATTGTGCGTTTCGACCTTGAACGACACTTCAAACTCGTCGTCGAAATCGATGATGCCCGCATTGTCCACAAACGCCGAACGCACCCACGGGGCGGCAATCTTTTCGGTCGCAGCGCGGATGAATGTCTTGAGTATCCCGTCGATTTCGCTGAATGGTTCCGACTGACTACTGGCAACTGACGACTGTATACTGACTTTTGCTTTGAACGTCTTGTGTCCACAATGCTCGCTCCACGTTTGCGCGATCATTTCAAATTCCACGTCGGTTGGCTCGCGCTTGACGCTCCGAAAATAATTTTGAATCGCGCGCATCTCGTTCAGATCGAGCGCCGCGCGGCGGTCCCGCGACAGCGCCAGCAATGCATCATCGCTCGCCGAACAGACCAGCAAGAATTCAACCTGGTTCGAAGCGTGCGCGTCCTGCGGAAAGCTGGCTTGAATGGTTCCAAGCGCATAATGATGAATGATGGGATTGACGAGCAAGGCCCGCGCGAGATAATGTAGATCAGCCGAATCGAGTTCTCGTGTGGCGTGCGCAATAAAACGCTGCCCAGTCGCCGCCCGCTCGACGTTCGGAATGCCCAGTTCATGTGCGCCGCGCACGATTTGCTCGGCGACCGGATCGGTAACACCGGGACGCAAGACACGCTCGATCAAATTTGCTGGGACGGATTCATCGCGCAAGCGCCAGACCTGGGTGATGGGATCGCAAAGTAATTCGGCGGCGAGTCGCGACAAGTCCTGGTCGCTCAGATCGCCTTCGACAAAATACAAGTCGTGGCATTCCAATTGAGTGAGATGCATCAAGCCCAGCGCATGTGCATCGACCAACAAACCTGCTGCGCGCGGATCGTTTGGCGAGCATGGACGGATAATAAAACAATGAATCGGCATAAAGACTTTCCTCAATCAAACGAATAAAATAAAAACACCTATCGTAAACGCGCGCGCGTTAGACAATAGGTGTAGAGACACTCATCCGTATTCAATTCATGGCTCCATGCGTTTGACGCATGACCTGAATTACACACCGAATGGTTAGTGGAAATTTAACCAACACGAATTCCCTCCTGAGATGCACACCGCCTCATTGCGGGAACGCAGACTTATGGTGCGATTATAGCATACTCAGCGTAAAGGTCAAAAATTTGGCGACTCGCTCTTGCGACTTTCAACAAAAAGCGACCTTCGAAATTCGAGGATCGCTTTTTCTGCAGCGTCAATTAATTATCGATAAAGCTGTGCAGCTTGCGACTGCGACTTGGATGACGCAAGCGCCGCAATGCCGCCGCTTCGATTTGGCGCGCGCGCTCGCGCGTCTTGCCGAGCAGTTCACCCACTTCTTCGAGCGTACGCGGCTGACCATCGGTCAAGCCATAACGCCAACGAAGGACTTGTTCTTCGCGCGGAGGCAGCGTGCCCAAGACCTCTTCGATATGCTCGCGCACTATCTGCCGAACCGCCGAGTCAGTGGGCGATGCAGCGATTGTATCTGGAATGAGATCACCCAACGTCGCATCGTCCGTATCGCCAATCGGCGAATCCAACGATACCGGTTCCACCGATTGTTTGAGCAACATTTCAACTTTGTGCGGCGTCATGCTCATCGCTTCGGCCAATTCTTTCACGGATGGCTTGCGTTCGTTTTCTTGCATCAACTCTTGCGAGACTTGGCGCAAATGACGGACGCGTTCCCATTGATGGACCGGCAGACGAATCGTTCGCGCTTGATCGGCGATGGCGCGCGTGACCGATTGGCGAATCCACCAGGTTGCATACGTCGAGAATTTGAATCCGCGGCGATAATCGAATTTATCCGCAGCATGGATCAAGCCGGCGTTTCCTTCCTGGATCAAGTCCAAAAGTGGTATGCCCCAGCTTGTATATTTCTTGGCGATCGAAACCACCAACCGCATATTCGCTTCGATCAAGTGATGGCGCGCCCGCGTACCTTCGGCGACAATTTTGTTCAGGCGTGTTCTTTCGCTCGGCGACAAATCACGAGACAAGCGGACCTTGGCTTGTTTGCCGTCCGACATTGCCTTGGCAAGTTTGACTTCTTGTTCGGCTGTCAACAGCGGAATCTGCGAGATCTGATGCATGAATCGCGCGATGTTGTCAGACACTTCGTTCGGATCAACTGGATTCAATGCCACTGCGTTGACGCTATCGGAAACAAGCGTCTCCATATTCTTTTTATTCTTCAAGAGGTTCTGGGACAGTTTCTTGATGGGCATTTTTCACCTATACATTCTACACGATTAAAATGACGCCCGATCGTAGTCGATGAGTAGCGCACGATGTGGCGTCATTTTTTCCTTATGCAGGAATGCAACCGGAATCAGAAAAAAATCGATATGCGCTCTCTACTCATATTCTTATACGGCGCGCCGCGCGGCAGCGGTTCTCTTTGCCATCGAACGCGGCGGTGCCATGGTTTGAGCGCGCGATTGAATCGCGCTCGTGATTTGATCGATGGTCACACATTCCAATTGTTTTTCCACCACACTCTCAACTTGAGCAAAATAAGTACTCAAAATGCCGACCATATTTTGTCCAACAGGGCATCGCGCATTGGGTGGATGACGATGCACCGATAGTAACGGAGTCTCTTTCACCGCCCGGTAAATTTGCAGCAGCGTAATGGTATTGGCTGGCTGCGCCAACATCCAGCCGCCGCCCGTGCCTGACCGCGAGACCACCAGATTTGCTTGGTGAAGTACGCCTAAAATCCGCCGAATGACAACGGGATTCGTATCCACACTTTCGGCGATCATCGCGGATGTTATCGATTGATGGGTTGGACCGCGCATAGCGACGTACGTCAGGATATGAACGGCAACGGCAAACCGGGCATTAGTAAACATGTGTTCTGGATTCGCAACCATTATAGTTACAAATCAGAAATTGTCAAGTGTTTTCTAAACGCCGAGCAAACTCTTGCTCGGCGTTGGCACCCCCACAATAAATTTCAACGAATACTTTGTTTTTACGCGTTGTTAGCTCACGCATTTTGCTAGATGCTGTTTGACGATGCGACTTAATCCCGGATGCGGCTCACAATTCTTGAACGCGAACGATTGCAGAATACGGTCCCAATCCTTCTCCGACATATTTTTGAACTGCTTTGCCCACAACGGTTCGAGCAAGGTCGAGATCAAGTTCGTCATCACGCCGCGCGATAAATTCTGTCGCACAAGCGCTTCGGTAATGGTAGGCTCGTCAATCGTGCGATGTATGTGCGTCGCGAGTGCATTCATCTTCACGCGGGTTGTCGATGGCGGCAGCCACGTCATCCACGAATCGGATTCGAGCTGGCGTTTCAAGTCCAGCATGTGCGCGTTGAGTTGCAAGTATTCCGATCGTGGATCGACCATCATCAAGCTCATCACGCCTACATCTTTGTACGTCCAAATCGTCCAATGGTGATGATGTTTCTCAAACGCCGTAATTTGATCGTCGAGCGCGCACAGACGATAAGGGACCTCACTCGCCGCGCCATTCACCGGCGCGCCGAACTCGCCAATCCAAAGCGGCACATTGTACTTTTGCGCAAACTGTGATGCCTCATGCTGCAAATGTGCTTGCTCCATCGCCGCCGGGTCGAAATAATGTCCGAGGAATGTACCAGGATAAACGCCAGGTTCGGATGTGGCGGGGCTGTACGAATGACCGCTGTAAACGATATTGTCGGCGAACGGCGGCTCGAATCCAGTCAAGTGCGCGCCAAAGCTATTCCCTTCGAGAAAGATAATGTGATCGGTATCGACGGCACGAATCGCTTGAACGACACGGCGATATAAACGATTAATCGTGTCGAAAGTTTCCGCGCGGAGTGGTGAATCGGACAACGGCTCGTTGACCACATCGTAACCTGCAATCGTCGCGTTGCCCTTGTAGCGTCGCGCGAGTTCTTGCCAGAGTGCGATCCAGCGATCTTGAAAATGCGGGTGCACCCAAAAGAGCGCTGGCGCGTTTGCATTGTCGCAGTGCCAGTCGGGACTCTGCCATCCCTGCACGGCGTGCAAATCGAGAATGACATACACTCCATACTTGGCGCACAACTTGACGATGCGATCCAGTCGCGCAAACCCAGCTTCGCGATATTTGAACGGCTCGGCGTCGCTTTCAAAATGGCGATAGTTGAGCGCGAGCCGCACGACGTTCGCGCCGAGCGAGGCGATGTACGCCACGTCGTCTTCGGCAAAAAAATAATCGAGCCAGCGATCGAAGAAAAATTGCGCCTTGCCTTCGCCGATTTCTTGCGCCAGTGCCGCGCGAACGCCCTGCTCGGAGCCGGGGTAACCGTTGATGAAATTTTCCATATTCATCCACCCGCCGACACACACGCCGCGCAAGCACACGGGCTGATCGAGTGAATTGACGATTTGATTTTTGTGAACTGAAAGTTTATGCATTGTATCCTTTGCAACATGTCATTTCTCGCTTCGCTCGAAATCTCTCTATATCGAACGAGAGATTTCTCCTCACAAAGCCCGTTCGTCGAAATGACATCGCAGAGTATTTACCACTCGACCAGATTTGTTTCGGTGATGGGCTTGCTCAAATCACGCGGCACGCACCACGTCTTGATCTCACACGGCGCGAACGCCGCATCGATTACGCGATTCCACTTGAGCAACCGAATCGCCGTTCGCGTCGCCGTCTGATTTGTTTCGTACGCGCGCACGATCAAGCTGTCATCGTCGTCTTCCGCTTGCTTGACGACGCTGACGATCACGTTATCCGCATCCACCACGACAAATGAATCGCATTGCGGCAGCGTGCCATGCGGATGATAGGTCTCGACGAAGGCGACCGGGTGCTGATTGAGTTCTGCCGCGCGACGCGGTGTTTGCGCTTGTTCCCAACCATCGCTATGCGGCAAGATGCTGTACGTGAAACGCCGCACCCCTTGATCAATGAACGAATATTCTTTGTCGGGATCCGGCATCGCAGGCGAGTGATGCGCATAGATGGGACTGCGCAACACGGTCAACCCAATGTCGGAATCTTTCACATCCGCGCTGTATTTGCCATCGTTCAAAATGCTCACGCCGTACGGCACGCCGCTGTCGCGCGACACTCCCGAAACATCGAGCCAAGATTGGAACGGTTCTTCATCGCCGTTCGCTGGTCGCTCGATATGGCCGTACGGAATTTCGTACGTCGCGCGCGCTGGATGCACATTCACCGGATACCGCAGCTTGAGCATTTTGAATTGCTCGTGCCAATCGACCGTTACGTGCACGTCGATGTGATCCATATCTTGGTAAAGTGTAAAGTCTTGAGTGAGTCGTGATGCACCGTAGGTACTGATGACGCGCAAGACTAGTTTGACCGGACCTTGTTCGATCAGCTTGACACTTTGCGCCGTGAATGCGCCAATCACTTGATCGAATTTCAACACATCATGCGACCACGTATCGCTCGGATCGTCAATGACCACCGGCTTGGCGGCGTCCGCGCTGAATACGTCGACGTTGAATTTTTTATCAAACAGTTGCTTGATGTATCCAGTCTGTGGATCGATCTCTAAACGAAAGCGATTGTTTTCGATTTGCGCTGCGTTCAAATGTGACGCACCTTGGAGGTGCGTCGCATTTGAACGTGCCTCCCGCACCACCAAGCGATACGTTCGGTAACCTAGCGGTGGCACATTGGCGATGAACGACACCCGATAACGTCCGCTCGTCATCGCGAGGGATTGCACACGCTGCATCGGCACAACGCAATCATCATCGTCCAGCAAAATGTGGTTGTCTTGCAAGTTGCCAATCTCCAACTCGACATTGGCATTCGCTTGCCACGCGTGCGGATTGAAAACGACCATCGGCGTCATGCCATCTTCCGGTTCGATCTGAATCTGCCACGACAGCGATTGCAGCGCATGATTGAGCACGCGGTCGGCAATTGCCGTCGATTCGCCAAACGCATCGCGCGCATCGTCGTACGCCGACTCGATGGATGTGCCCGCCATGATGTCGTGAAATTGATTGAACAAGACATTTTTCCACGCGTGCGCCAGTTTGTCCTTCGATTTGCGCGCCGATTTACTTTGCTCACTCACCGCCCGCTTGGGATGATTTTCGATCAACGCAGAAAATTTTTCGGCGACGAGCAAGCGATTCTCGGCAAGGCGATTCCATCGTTTGATGCCCGAATGCGCCGCGTAACATCCGCTCGCGTGATGCTGCAAATCGTCATGCACCACCGGCAGTGTGAATTGATGCGTCGTAATATGCTTAAAGAAATTATTCGGCGAGCTAAAGAGCAAATCGGGCAACCCCTCGTCTTGCTGCAGGTGGTGAATCAAATCGATATTTTCACGAGTGGGTCCGCCGCCGTGATTACCCACCCCATAAAAACACGTCATCGCATCGAGTGGCGATTGGATTTCTTGTGCGCACAATTGCAAATGTTTTTCGAGACGCGCGCCCCACGACGTATACTCGAACGGTAGTTGGAGCGTCAGCACGCGTGAACCATCATCCGATTCCCACCAAAAGACGCGTGCGGGCAATTTTTTTTCATGTGGCATTGGACGCATAAAAACGTACGCGTTCATTCCACTTTTTCTGAGCAATTGGGGCAGCATCCCATTGTGCCCAAAACTATCGACGCAATAACCAATCGTCGCTGCGATGCCAAATTTCTCTTTAAAATAGCGCTGCGAATAAAGCGCGTGACGTGCAACCGATTCGCCGCTGGGGATATTACAATCGGGCTGCACCCACCACCCGCCGACGATGACCCAGCGTCCTTCTTTTACGCGTTGACAAATTTCGGCGAACATCCCAGGATCATTTTCTTCGATCCATTCATAGTACGCTGCCGAGCTGGCGGTAAAAATAAAATCAGGATATTCAATCAGGCGATCCAGCGCCGAACGAAACGACGCTTTGATCTCCTGGAATCCTTCTTGCCAACGCCACAACCACACCGGATCGATGTGGGCGTTGCCAATCATATGAAGCGTTTTTTCTTTCATAGAAATAATTCCTGTAGCGCGAGCGGCTCGCTCGCGACAACCCTTTGACTACTCTCCGTTCCGCTCGGGGTGCTACTCACGCTATTAATCGAAACCAACGCTTCGGCTTGCTGACCAAAGCGGGTTGTGCCAATCGTCAAATCGACGGCGATGCGTGCGCGGCGAACGCTGATGTCAAACGGCAACGTAAGCGAAAATTTGACGATCTGTTGCTCACGCGCTTGCACTCGCGTTTCGATAATGGCTGGCTCGACGTGCCAACCCAGCGGAGCTACGATCACTGCGCACGTGTCTTGATCACGATCAAACGGATTCTTGATTTCGATTTCAAAATCGATTGTCTCGCCTGCATTCGCTTCGATTCGATACGGACGAATTTCCACGCGTGCACTTTGCAATTCGATAGACTCGACCGGCAATAAATCACGGTGCAATCGATCCAAGGTCTCGGCGCGCGGCATCAATTGATCCAAATCAGCGGGCGTAATCCACAACGGTTTCCAATGTCCCGCCAAAATTAAATCGGGCGCAAGCGTGCGATACAATTCTGCGCCCTTTAGATAATCGCCAATGTGCCAGTGATTTTCGTACACGTAATTTACGCGCAGTGGATCATCCTCTTCGTATTGATCGCCAATCGCCAGCACGCGCTTGCGGTCTACTTCGAAATAAATTGCGACGGCGTATTCAGTGTGTCCGGGCTGAGCGTACAAGGTCAACGTATATTCTTCCCACTGAATCGGTACGCCTAACGGCAAGGTCTTATCGGCAGGTACTGGGTCATACCACAAGCACGGCAAATCGTAGCGCGAAGGATTTTGCAAAATGTCCACAAAATTTTCGGCTGCCCAAATTTGCGTACCTTCGACCTCGCGCAATAAATTCAACCCTGCGACATGGTCGTCGTGAAAGTGTGTCGGAATCGCCACCTCGATTTTCGTCACGCCGAAATCGCGCTTGAGCATCGGCAAACTGTAAAGCCAGGGACGCCGCGATGCTCGGTCCGTGCCGTTGGCAAAGCCGGTCACAAAATCATAACCATAGTCCATAAAGAGCGCTTTGCCGCTTTTCGAAATCAACACGTAGGTGTTCGATTCGCTCGCGCGCAAACGCAGCAGATGCGACGTGATGGCGATGTACGGCTGTTGACGCAAAAATTCCAACTGACGATGTTCGTGCCGCAGATTGAGCAATTCACGCAAACGCAAGACAAGTAATTCGATTGCCGCCGCTGGCTCGTTCATGGGCACGCCGTGCGATGGCAAAAGCAAATTCGGTTCGCGCTCTTTCAAATCCAGCACCGACAGAATCGTCATGGGCACGCCTTCCGCGCCGTTGTACGTCCACTGTGTCGCCGCCATTGATCCAACTTTGCCCGGCGCGCTGATTAAATCGCCGACAAATGCAACGCGCTGCCCATCGATGTTGGCAAGCGGCGTGATCGATCCGGTCGTGTGACCGGGCGTTGGCACAATCGTAAACGCGTGACCGCCAAATCGCAGGGTCGCATAATCATGCAGTGTGCCTGCAATCGAAATCGATTCGAGCAGCGCAAAGCGATCTTGGCGCATGTTGTAATTTCTGGAAATTTCGCGCGCCTGCCAGTGAGAATCGACCTGGGCAAACAAGTCCTGCTCCACGTGCGGAACCCAGACAGGAATACCTTCGGCAATCGCGCGCGGCAAACCCTGCGCTTGATCGCGATGAAAGTGCGTCATCAGCACAGCCGTCACTTGCGTGACATCAATCTCCACAAGATGATCGAGCACGTCACCCGTGCCAAAATCGATCAGCACGGCTGAATGCCCCGTGCGAATCACGTACACATGACAGGTATCGGTGAAGCGAAAGAGATTTTCAGATAATTGAAACACGAGTCCACCTGAATAAAAAGATTTTCCGTGCAACGAACGATTTCTCGTAGTCTAACCCCTTGTGGGCTTAACGCGCACGAGGCGCTATGCTACAAGTTTGGCGCGATACTTTGCCCACAGATCGCGAATCAACGCATAGTCGCATTCTTCGAGCGGCTCGAGCGTCGTATCAATGTGCGTCACCGAATAGAGCGATGGGACGCCGAGTTCCAATTGCAATGGCAGATACTCGCGCCATGCCGCGCGATTCGTTTGGGGCCAGTTGTCCGTATCGATCACTGCATTTGGACAAGCGATGCGCGCAACCCTGGCCCGGAGAATCATCGCGGGGTTGGTGTCTTTGCCAGGATTGATATCGTTCAAGCGGATCATATCCAGCACATCGGCGAGATACGGATGCGGCGTGTGCGTCATGATGAGCGCATCCGACTTGGCTTTCTTCGCCTCGTCGTAAATGATTTCAAAGTAGAGCCGCATGAGTTCCAAGCCCCACAAGTCGCCATGCGTGCAAATGCCATAGCCTGCTGGAATGCGCGCGCTAAAATCGATCTTGAATCCATCGGCGTCATAGCCAGCGTGTGACAACATTTGTCGAATCGATTCGCGCAAACGCTTTTCAAATTTCGGATTGCTAGGATCGCACGATAACGGCAGCCCTGCCGCATTCGTAATGCACTCGTCGCTGGGCAGACCTTCCGGGTCCCACATTTTGAGCCATAGTAAAACGTGACGCCCGCGCATGTGCTGCTGTGCGATAAAGCCGGACAGATCGTGCCATTTGTTTTCGTCCACCATGTTTTCGCCGTACGTCGTCGACCACTTGTCGTCGATGACGACGACGCCCGGATGGATACCTTGTCCTTCGAGCGTGCAAAGAAACTCGTCGTAATTTTCTTGGCGACATTCATCCATTGTCCGAGTGCCCCGGACCGCCGCCACGTAACCTTGCGCCCCCCAACCGCAAAAAATCGGCTCGCGCCACCATGCCGGTGTGATTCTGTCATGCTGAGCGAAGCGTCGGACGCACTTCGTCCGCAGCATCTTATACTGCGGCGGACGAGACCCTTCGCTTCGCTCAGGGTGACAGCCGGGAATGATACCCGCAATGACATCCACATGCTTTTGCAGCGCTGCAAATTCATCCGCCGCAAAATCGAAACCAATCGCGGGCAGACGATACGTGCCATCGACGTGTGTGTGTCCGTCGTAGGATAGTGAGAGATGAAAACCAAGTTGTGTGTGATAGGCATATTCGGTGAACCGATGCGCGCCGGGTTCGGCTTGTACGCCAAGCGCCAGCCAGCCGTTGTCAGTTTCAAATGCAAAGCAAAATGGCGGCGGGGTGAAAAACCAATCGCCTTTTCCCGGCAGATTGACGCCCACCAAGTCGATCATCGAACCCGCTGTCGGCAAAAAATAATTTTGTTCTTCAGTATTTGGCTCTGGATTGAATCCGCGCTTGAAATATTGCCCCGACCAAAAGAATCCCGATCCCCACGTGAGTTGCGCCGAACTATAGCCGCCGAAATAATCGACCTCGGCAAGTTCGCCATAGCCGTTGATTTCGATCTCGTACGCGAAACGATTTTCGCAGCAATGAAACCGATACGTTTTCGACTTCCACACCAAGCTGGCAGCGTGCAACTCGCACGTGATTTCGGCGGCGGATTCACGCACGATCCAAGGTTCAATTTTCGTTGTGTCGTCGCGTCCGTTCATCGGATGGACTGACGACAAGACAAATAACTCCGCGATGCGCTGTCCTTTGGCATCGTCGAGATAAACAAAAGCGCGATCCGTGGGAAAAGTCAGCGTGTAATTTTTCCCATGAACCGCCAGCATATCGTTGGTGTGAGTGAACCGCATAGAACTCCCGTCCGCAGCAGTGCCGCCCGAGTCCAACTATTTCGACTCGCGCTCGATCATTTGCCACGAATGTATTCGTTTGAATTTCTATTGACTGTGGTGTTGAGGTAGCTGTCGCAACGACAGCGAGGACATTGGGCTTGCGAGTGGGTGAATCAGTTGCAATAGCTTAGAACGAGGACGGTCTTCGCAACTCGGCGTAGCTATAAAACAAACATTGACTACTCAATCATCGCGAAAAATTCTAGCATACCGTTTCTTCGATGTCAAGATTTTTGCTACAGGACATTGGTACTTTTCTTGACAGACGCTATCGACAAGTCGGAAGCCAAAAATGGAGCATGGCTGAAACGGCATGTATGGCGTGTGACTGAAGCGCTTGGCGTGTATCTTACTTGTATCCTCTGCCTGTACCTCGATAGATAGTAATCAGTGGTCGAATCGCTTATCGTTGGTATGGTGAGGAGCGAGCGAGTTAGGAGTCGATTCGATTTTCAATTGAACAATTACGCGGCGACCGATTTTTCGGAATTTGCCCGCAGGATTTGAGCGAGGACAAACATGGCTGGTCGGGAAAAGCTGGAGCCATCTGCCGTCGAGCGGGTCGTCATTTTGCGCGCGCTCCATTTGGGCGATTTGCTGTGTACCGTCCCGGCGTTTCGGGCCTGGCGCGCCGCATTTCCCAACGCCGAAATCGCGCTGATCGGTCTGCCGTGGGCGCACAGTTTTGTGGAACGCTTTCGCGCGTATCTTGATCGATTTATCGAATTTCCCGGCTGGCCCGGCTTGCCTGAACGCACACCTCTAATCGACCAAATTCCGGCATGGTTGGCGGATTTGCAGCGCGAGCATTTCGATTTGGCAATTCAAATGCAGGGAAACGGGACGGTCGTCAATGAATTGGTCACGCTGATGGGTGCGCGTCACACGACCGGATTTTATCTGCCCGATGTTTTTTATCCGAGCGAAGAACATTTTTTCATTTATCCTGAACACACGTCCGAGGTCCAAACTTATTTGCACTTGGTCGAATCTTTAGGCTTGCCCGTATCAAGCGACGAATTGGAATTTCCACTTGCCGAAAAGGACTATGTCGAATTTGCGTCGATCAAAGACGCCCAATTGTTGAACCTGACCAGCTACGTCTGCATTCATCCCGGCGCGCAATATTTGACCCGTCGTTGGTCGCCGGAGCAATTTGCGGTCGTGGGCGATGCGCTGGCGGCGCGCGGTTTCCAAATCGTGTTGACCGGCACAAAGGAAGAACAAGCCATCACCAACGCGGTGGCTAACGCGATGCATGCCCCCGCGCTGGACGTGGCCAGCGACACAACGCTGGGTGCGCTCGCCGTTTTGCTCAAAGGTGCAAGCCTGGTCGTCAGCAACGACACTGGCATTTCGCATATGGCAGCCGCGCTCGCCGTGCCAAGCATTGTCGTCGTGCTGTCGTCGAACGTCGAACGCTGGGCACCGCAGAATCGCGCATTGCATCGCGTGCTCTATCATCCGATCGCGTGCAGTCCGTGCAATTATCGCATCTGTCCGATTGGACAGGTTTGCGTAAACAGTGTGACTACCGAACAAGTGATCGCCGAAGCGAACGAGTTGTTGGCGCTGAATGAGTCCTTCATCCGTCTGGAGTCGAACGATGTCTAACGAACGGCTACGTATCTTTACCTGGCATATTCACGGAAATTATTTGTGGTACTTGTCGCAAGCCAATTGCGACTTTTATATCCCTTACAAACCGGGACCGTATGAGGGTTACGTCGGTCGCGGCACATCGTTTCCATTTGGCGATAACGTGCATGAAATTCCCGCCGATCAAGTGCATGAGCACGAGTTCGATTGTGTACTCTTTCAGACGCGGAAAAATTATGTGCAAAACCAGTACGAAATTTTTTCCGATGCGCAGCTTGCCTTGCCCAGTGTTTATCTCGAACATGACCCGCCGCAAGAGCATCCCACCGATCAAATGCACTGGTACGATAATCCGAACGGCTTGCTCGTGCATGTGACCGCGTTCAATGCGCTCATGTGGAACAGCGGACAAACGCCCACCCGCGTCATCGATCACGGCGTCATCATCCCACCCAACGTGCGTTACACCGGCGAGCTTGCGCGCGGGATCGTCGTCGTCAACAACCTGGCTTTTCGTGGTCGCCGTCTCGGCATCGATATTTTTCAACACATGCGCGAACACGTGCCGCTCGATCTGGTCGGCATGGCAGCGGAAGAGTTGGGCGGCCTCGGCGTCATCGCTAACACGGAACTCGCGGCATTTGAATCGCATTATCGTTTCTTGTTCAATCCGATTCGTTATACGAGCCTGGGCTTGGCCGTTTGCGAAGCCATGTCGATTGGAATGCCCATCATCGGTTTGGCGACGACCGAGATGACGACCGCGATCGAAAACGGCGTGACCGGTTTTGTCGATACGAATCTCGACACACTGATCGACCGCGCGAATGATTTGTTGCGCGATCCACATCTGGCGCGGTACCTGGGTGAACGCGCGCGCCTGTACGCATTGGACCGATTCAACATCCATCGGTTTGCGCGCGAATGGGAAGAATCATTTCGTTGGGTAACCGGTATTGCCAAACAACGACTCTACCGCGCACCCCTGGAAATTGGAGAATCGATATGGGCAAACGAATCGCCCTAATCAGTGAACATGCGTCGCCACTTGCCGCATTAGGCGGCGTCGACAGTGGCGGACAAAACGTCTATGTGGCTCAACTCGCCAAGCATTTGGCCGCCGTCAATTACCATGTCGATGTGTTGACGCGCCGCGATAATGGATCGTTGGATGAAATCGTCGAATGGCAAGATGGAATTCGCGTCATTCACATCAAAGCCGGACCGCCGACGTTTGTGCGCAAAGAAGAATTGATGCCGTTTATGGAAGAGTTTGCGACGAACGCCATCAATCTCATTCGGCGCGATGGCGATTACGATTTGATTCACGCGAATTTCTGGATGTCGGGCATGGTCGCCGCACAGATCAAACAATTGCTCGGCACGCCGTTCGTCATTACATTTCACGCGCTTGGCAAAGTGCGGCGCATCTACCAAGGTCGAGCCGATGATTTTCCCGAAGCGCGTTTCGCCATCGAAGAAGAATTGGTCAAGCAAGCCGACCAAATTATCGCAGAATCGCCCCAGGATGAAGAGGACTTGATTCGCTTTTACAACGCCGATCCCGGCAAGATCACGATGATTCCTTGCGGCTTTGACCCCACCGAATTTTCGCCGGTCGATAAACATGCGGCGCGCGAAATGCTGGGCTGGAAACCAGACGAGTTTATCGTTTTGCAACTGGGGCGCATGGTCCCGCGCAAAGGTATCGACAATGTTATTCGTGCGGTCGCGCGCGTCATCAAGACACAGGGTCTTCCGGAACGATTGGTGCTTGTGGGCGGCGACTCGGACGAACCGGACCCGAAGCACACGCCGGAGATTGGACGATTACAACATATCGTGCAGGAAGAAGGCATTGCTAGTTACGTTGAATTTGCCGGCAGAAAAAAGCGCGACCTGTTAAAGTATATCTACAGTGCGGCGGACGTTTTCGTGACAACGCCGTGGTATGAACCGTTCGGCATGACGCCACTGGAAGCGATGGCTTGCGGTACGCCGGTGATCGGCTCGAACGTGGGCGGCATCAAGTACAGCGTGCGGGACGGCGAGTCAGGTTTTCTTGTGCCGCCGAAGGACGCGGAAGTGTTAGCCGAACGACTCGCATATTTGCAGCGGCATCCTAAGCATTTGGAAATCCTCGGTCGTCGCGCCATCATCCGTGCGAGCGATAAATTCACGTGGCGCAAGATCACGCATCGCATGATGCAATTGTATCAGCAAGTGTTGGGCGAATCAGAAAACAATTTGCGGACGATCCAAGCCGAGCATGTATCGGTTCTGCACGATTTTCACGATGCGATGGAGACGGTCGGTCGATCTTACGACGAACTGCGCGATGAGATTGTTCAAGCGGCCGATTTGCTCGTCAACTGTTTTTCGATCGGCGGCAAGGTTTTGGTTTGCGGAAACGGCGGCAGCGCAGCGCAAGCGCAGCATTTTGCGGCGGAACTCGTCGGACGCTTCAAGCCCATCAAACGTAGAGCGCTGCCGATGCTGGCGCTCAACTCCGACGGCGCGTTCATCACGGCCTGGGCGAACGACGTCGCCTACGACGATATTTTTGCGCGTCAGGTCCACGCGTTCGGCAAGCCCGGCGATGTGTTGATCGGCTTGAGCACGAGTGGACGCTCGAAAAATGTGGTTCGCGCCTTCGAGCAAGCGCGCAAGCAGGAAATGTATTGCATCGGCTTGCTCGGCGGCGACGGCGGCGACTTGCGCGCGCTCAGCGACTTTGCGCTTATCGTTCCATCGACGATCACGACGCATATTCAAGAGACGCATCTTATCGTCATTCACATTCTCTGCGATTTGATCGAACAGCGCATGGCCGCGTCGCTGCAAGCCACGCCCAATCTGCTCGACCTGCCAGCGGCGGCGCTCACCGACGAAAATCCGCAACCCGCGACCGTATCTAAAGCGGTGAAAATCTTTGTCCGTGAAAATTCGCGCTCATGAAAATGCGACACGTGATTTTCTTGGACAAGGATGGAACATTGATCGAAGACAAACCGTATAACGTCGAGCCGTCGTCGATGCGCTTGATCTCCGGCGCAGCCGAAGGGCTGCGGATGCTCCACGACCTGGGTTATCGGTTCATCGTCGTTTCAAATCAATCGGGGGTGGCGCGCGGCTACTTTTCCGAATCCGCGCTGGAACGCGTCGAGTGGCGCTTGCGTGAACTGTTCGCCAATCTTCGAATCCCGCTCGATGGATTTTATTATTGCCCACATCATCCTCACGGCGTCATTCCACAGTATGCAATCACGTGCGATTGCCGCAAGCCCGCGCCGGGCATGTTATTCCGGGCGGCGCGCGAGCATTCCATCGATCTAAGACATTCGTGGCTGATCGGCGACATATTCGACGATATTGAAGCGGGACATCGTGCCGGTTGCCGGTCGATTTTGATCGATTGCGAAAATGCCACGGCGGAGACTCCGGTGCGTGAACCGGATTATCGAGTGAATAATTTGCAGCAAGCGGCAAAACGAATCCTTGAGGAAAATTTGAGAGCAAGTGGATTACGGTTGACGGAGAAACCGTCGTATGGAAAAGTTGGAGTACGAAAATGATACAACGCTTATTTCGGTGGGTGGATAAATTTCAAGGGGTACGCGTCCTCGTCATCGGCGAGGCGATGCTAGACAATTATCTCATGGGCATGACCAATCGGCTGAGTCCCGAAGCGCCGGTGCCGGTCGTTGCGGTTGGCAAAAATGTATCAGCGGCGGGCGGTGCGGCAAACTCGGCAGTGAATGTCACCAGCTTGGGCGCGCACGCCATGTTTCTCTCCGTGATCGGCGACGATGCGGAAGGCGCGGCCCTCCAACAGGCATTGGAACATCAGAATGTAACCACCGAACATCTCGTCATTCAAAAAGGTCGTCGCACGTTGAGCAAGAATCGCGTGATCGCGGGCGATCAAATGCTCGTCCGTTTCGATCAAGGCGATACGGAACCCATCGATTCAAACGCCGAACGCGGATTGATCCATTGCTTGCATGAACTCTACGCCGCAAGCGATGCCGTTATCGTCTCCGACTATCAGTATGGAATTCTCACGCCGCGCGTCATCGAAGAGTTGACAGTCTTGCAAGCGCGTTCGCCGCGCATCGTCATGGTCGATTCCAAAAATTTACTTGCATATCGCGAGGTCGGGATTACGGCGGTCAAACCAAATTATCTTGAAGCGATTCGCTTGCTCGAAATTCAAGAAGTCAGCGGAACCGCCGACCGCGCCGCGCAAATGATGCAATACAGCGAAGAGATTCTAAAGGTGACGGGCGCAAAGATTGCGGCGGTTACTTTGGATAGTGACGGCGCTCTGATTTTTGAAACGAACAAACCGGTTTATCGCACCTACGCTCAACCGACCAAGAACACGCGCGCCGCCGGTGCCGGCGATACGTTCGTCAGCACGTTCGCGCTCACGTTGGCGACGGGCGCAGAAACGCCGGTCGCCGCCGAGTTGGCATCCGCCGCTGCGGCGCTTGTCGTGCAAAAAGACGGCACGACGACATGCAGCGCACAGGAATTGCGCGGCTATGTGGTAAGCGATAACAAGTACATGCCCGATCTCTCACGCTTGGTCGCGCGGGTGCAATTTTATCGCGAACAAGGCAAGCGCATCGTTTTGACGAACGGCTGCTTTGATATTTTGCATCGCGGTCACATCGATTATTTGAATCGCGCGAAACAACGGGGCGACATTCTGATCGTCGGCATGAACACCGACGAAAGCGTGCGCAAGCTCAAAGGATCTGAGCGTCCGATCAACACCTTGCGCGACCGCGCCCAGGTACTTGAGGCATTGAGCTGCATCGATCACATCGTCGCCTTCGACGAGGATACGCCGATCAATCTCGTTCAAGCGATTCGCCCCGACGTGTTCGTCAAGGGCGGCGATTACACGCGCGCGATGTTGCCCGAAGCGCCGTTTGTCGAAATGCACGGCGGGCGCATCGAAATTTTGCCGTACGAGTCCGGCTATTCGACGACGAATCTCATTCAACGCATTCGCGAAGAAGTCGTTGAGCAAACGCCCGACGACGATAAGTTGGTGCAAGCGAATCTAAACGTGGTGGTCGACCGCAACAATGGCAAAGCGGCAAAGTTCGTCCTGAGTGGATCGGACAAATGATCGACACCCGTTGGCAAACCGCAAAAAATATCTTGTGCATCCGCTTGGATTCCATCGGCGATGTGCTGATGACGACGCCCGCGATGCGCGCGCTGAAAACATCGGCGAAAGGGCGACGCATTACGCTGCTCACATCGGCGAGCGGAGCCCAAGTGGCTCACCTCGTGCCAGAGATCGACGACGTGATCGTTTACGATGCGCCCTGGTTGAAATCGACTGCGCCACGCGCGAACAGCACACCCGATTTGAAAATGATCGAGCGACTGCGCGGTTATGGTTTTGACGGCGCATTGATCTTTACCGTCTTTAGTCAAAATCCCTTGCCGAGCGCGATGATGTGCTATCTCGCAGACATTCCGTTGCGGCTCGCGCATTGTCACGAAAATGCATACCAACTCTTGACGAATTGGGTCGTCGATAAAGAACCCGCCCATGGAATTCGCCACGAAGTCCAGCGCCAGCTTGATCTCGTGGCGGCGATTGGCGCAAGAACAGACAATGCTCGCTTGTCGTTGCGTCTCACCCGTGCCGCCCATGAACACGCGTTGCGAGTTCTAGCAGACATTGGACTCGATATTCAGCATCCGTGGATCGCAATTCATCCGGGCGCAACCGCCGCCTCGCGCCGGTATTCGCCGGAAGGTTACGGGCGAGTAGCGCACCAGCTTGTTTCGACCCGTGGCGCGCAAGTGGTGTTCACCGGCGCAACCAACGAAATCGATTTGATCGAACGCATTCAGAACCAAGCCGGCGTAAAAACTTTTTCGCTCGGCGGCAAACTAGAGCTTGTCCAACTCGCAGCAGTGATCGAGCTTGCGCCGGTCCTCATCACGAACAACACAGGACCCGCGCATATTGCCGCCGCCGTTGGCACGCCCGTCGTCGATCTTTACGCGCTCACCAATCCGCAACATACGCCGTGGGGCGTTCCGCATCGCGTGCTGTCTCACGACGTGCCGTGCAAATATTGTTTCAGGAGCATTTGTCCCGAAGGACATCACAATTGTTTGGAACTCGTGACGCCGGACCAAGTCGTGCGCGCCGTCGATGAATTATGGAACGCGCACGCGGAATTTTTGATCAGGCAAACTATTTCCGAGCCGATTCAAGAATTTGAATAACTATTTGTAGTATAGCCCCTCGTGGGCGACGCGCACAAGGCGCTATGCTACGGCTATTGAGGAGGAAAATGTACACGCTTGGCATCAGTGCGGTTTACCACGATATGGCGGCGTGCTTGGTGAAAGACGGCGTCGTCGTCGCTGCCGCCGAAGAAGAACGGTTTACAAAAATCAAACATGGCAAACGCCCGATTCCGTTTTCAACATATGAATTGCCATTCAATGCCATCGACTATTGCTTAAAGCAAGCCAACATCACTCTGCGCGATGTGCAACACGTCGGCTATTCCTACGATCCATATTTGCTCCTGGGTCAGCATAGTCAAGCCGCAACGTTGACGTTACCCTTGCAACCAACCACGCATGAAAAGCCGGAGGAATGGGAATCGATCTGGGATCCGCTCTTTTTGATGTACGTCGTCAACGCGCCAAGTTATCTCGCCGACGGCGCGCCGCATCATTTGATGGCACGCTTTCGCGATGTGCGCAAGAATTCGCATCTGGCGTACCAATGGCATTTTGTCGAACATCATACGGCGCACGCGGCGAGCGCATTTCTGCCCTCGCCCTTTGAACACGCCGCGATTCTCACGCTCGACGGGCGCGGCGAGCGCGCGACGACGACGTACGCCATAGGGCACGGCAATCGAATGGAACGCATCGGTCAGGTCGATTATCCCAACTCGCTCGGTTTGTTGTACGAAGAGGTTACGGACTATTTGGGATTTTTGCGTTCGTCGGACGAATACAAAGTCATGGCGCTCGCTTCGTTCGGCAAGCCCACCTATCTCGACGATTTTCGCCGGATGATTCAATTGCGCTCCGCCGGTCAATATCAAATCGAAAGAGTAAATCTCGAAGAAAAGTTCGGACCGCGTCGCTTGAAAGGCGGACCGCTCGAACAACGCCATTACGACCTGGCGCACTCGCTGCAAAAAGTTTTGGAAGAGCGCGTGCTGCAAATTGCCGATTGGCTGCACGCGGCGACGCACGAAGAGAATCTCGTCATGGCAGGCGGCGTGGCGTTGAATTGCGTGATGAACGCGCGCTTGCGCGACCTGGGACTGTTCGAAAGGATTTGGGTGCAACCGGCGGCAGGCGATGCGGGGACGGCGCTCGGTGCGGCGATGTGGGTGGATGCGAAATTACGCCACGTCGACGAACGTATCTTTCGAATGACGCACACGTTCTTCGGTCCAGACTTTAGCGACGACGAGATCGAAAAATTCTTGCAGTGGACCCAGGTTCCGTATCGGCGTATGGACAACATCGCAGAAGAAACTGCCGAGTTGCTCGCGCAGGATAAGATCATCGGACTGTTTCAGGGACGCATGGAGTATGGTCCGCGCGCGCTTGGCGCACGTTCAATTCTCGCGTCGCCCATTCACGCCGAGATGCAGGAACGCCTCAACAACATCAAAGACCGCGAGGACTTTCGTCCCGTTGCGCCGGTCGTGTTAGAGGAACACGTGGGCGATTGGTTCGTCAATGGCGATGTGTCGCCGTACATGCTGTTCGTATTCGACGTGCCACCCGACAAAGCCGATAAAATTCCTGCCGTGCGGCATGTCGATGGAACGGCGCGCATTCAAACCATCAATCGAAATCAAAATCGTGTTTATTATGATATTCTGAATGCATTTTACGAACGCACGGGCGTTCCGGTGTTGGTCAACACGTCATTCAACACGCGCGGTGAACCCATCGTTTGCACGCCACGCGATGCGGTGGAATGTTTTTGGACGTCGCCGCTGGATGCTTTGGTGATCGGATCATTTATTCTAGAAAAGGAGCCAGTAAAAAATGATAAAAGTCTCAGTCGTCGTGCCAACCTGTTGGCGGAACCCGTTGCTCAAGCGGTGTCTTGACGCGTTGATCCATCAGAATTTCGCTTCGAACTCTTATGAGGTAATCGTCGTCGATGATGCAGCGTGCAAAGAAACGCAAGCACTCGTCGAAGACGTGCAAGCGGAAAAAGAATTGCCGCTGCTGCGATATATTCCTCTGCCTGAGTATAGCGGACCTGCCGCGGCGCGGAACGCGGGTTGGCGCGCGGCGCAGGGCGACATTATCGCATTCACCGATGACGATACGATTCCGGATGTAGACTGGCTTGCCGCGGGTGCGACTGTGCTAATGGACAATTCAATTCGCATCGAAGAACCGGTGCAAGCGGTGACCGGCAAGATTCGCGTTCCGCTGCCGGACAAACCAACCGATTACGAATTGAACGTCGCCGGTTTGCAGAATGCCGAATTCGCCACCGCGAATTGTTTCTTTCGACGCGACGTGCTGGATTTGATCGGCGGCTTTGACGAAAATTTCAAGATGGCGTTTCGTGAAGACAGCGATTTGTTTTTCACGTTGCTTGAACACGGTGGACGCGTTTTGTATCTACCCACCGCGCAAGTCGTGCACCCGATTCGACCGGGGCAATGGGGCATCAGTTTGAAGCAGCAAGCCAAAGGCACCTTCGACGCCTTACTGTACAAAAAGCATCCAGAACTGTTTCGGCGCTCAATCAAACCCGGAACGCCTTGGTGGTACTATGGCATGTTGGGTGCGCTGTTCGCGGCATCGGTGGCGTTCATCGCCGGACGAAGAAAACTCGCGTTGGGCGGACTCATCGCCTGGGTTGGGCTTACGGGCAACTTTGCCGTCAAGCGTTTGACGTCTACCTCGCGCGCGCCGGGTCACATCGCAGAAATGCTTATCACGTCGGCGTTGATCCCGCCCGTCGCCATCTTTTGGCGAATTCTCGGTGCGATCAGATACCGAGTCCTGTTTTTCTAAATGAACGTAATTTGAAAAAAGCGCAACCGCCTAACAACGGTCGCGCTTTTTTGCACAAACCCTTCACGCAAGATTCACCCATCATTCACTCACTTTTTGCTGACAAGCTCTGCGCCGACTGTTATACTCGCAACAAATTCTAGACGAGGCGTTCAAGACCAGACGCCAAAGGAGATTTGAAATGTCACCGACGACAGTACTGGACAATGAGTTTGTCACAATGTGGTACTATCCCGAAGACAAGATCGTCCATCACCAATTCCACCAATTTATGTATGGACAACCCTTCCGGGACGCCTTAATGACAGGCGCAGAGCTTTTCGAAAAGAACGGCGCTAAAAAATGGTTGTCGGATGATCGTGCCAACAGCGCCTTACCGCCAGAGGACACCGATTGGAGCAATCAAAATTGGTTGCCGAAGGTCATCAAAGCCGGCTGGAAGTATTGGGCGCTCATTCTGCCTGAAAAAGCGGTTGGACAGATGAACATGCAGCGCTTTATGAAGCAATTCGCCGATTTCGGAGTGACGGCGCGCGTCTTTGATAACCCGGATGAAGCGCTCAAGTGGTTGAAGAGCGTCTAGATTTTTGCAAATTGAAATAAAGAAGACGAAGCTACTGCCTCGTCTTCTTTTTTATCCTCAACCCAGGTTCGTCGCCTCGGCAAACTTGCGATTAAAGTTCGGCACGCTCGCCAGCTCGATATAGCCGTCATGCTCGGCGATGCGCTTTGCCTGGACACGTTGTTCGCGCGAAATGAGTGCAAGCCGCGCGCCTGTCCCCGCCGCATTACCGACCTGTGTGAATCGCTCCAACGGCAGCGGCGGCAACATGCCAATCGTGATCGCACTTGAGACATCGATAAAAGTTCCGAATGCGCCCGCGATAATCACCTGCTCGATGTCATTCTCCGCGAGACCGTTCGCCTCGACTAACGCTTGAATGCCCATGCGAATCGCCGCTTTGGCAAGCTGTAATTCGCGGACATCTTTTTGCGAGAGCGTGATGGCATCCAATCCATCGCGCTCTTGCTCATTCACGATGACAAACTCGCGCAGATGATTCCCGACGCGCACGCGCGGATGCTCACCCATGCGCCCATGATGATCGAGCACGCCATTCGATTTAAGTTGCGCGACTATATCGAGCAAGCCCGAACCACAAATACCAACTGGCGCAGCATTGCCAATCGTCTGATATTCCAGTTTTTCGTTCGTCAATAAAAGATGCTCGATGGCTCCTGGCGCGGCGCGCATTCCAAACTTGATGTGCGCGCCTTCAAACGCAGGACCCGACGCGCACGAGACGCTGGTCAATTTGCCGCGATTGTTCAAACAAATTTCGGTATTAGTTCCAATGTCGAGCGCGAGCACAATGCCATTCGATTCTGCAATGCGGGTTGCCAGCAACATTGCGACGTGATCTGCGCCGACATAGCCCGCGATATTCGGAAGCAGATGCACATACGCGCCGGAGGCAATTTGCAAACCCAGGTCGCGCGCCTTGATGTCGAGTGCGGCGCGCACAGCGGGAACGTACGGCGCAAGCCCCAACTGTTCGACAGGCAAACGCAAAAAGAGATGATGAATCGCCGTGTTGCCTACCACTACCGCTTCGACAATATCGGTTGGATTGGCACGCGCACGCGCTTGCGCGCATAAATCCGCCGCCATTTGGCTCAACGCATCGACGAGCAGTTTTTGCAAACGCTCGGCATCGGCTTGAGAACGGCGCGCCACGTTAATGCGGCTCACCACATCTTCGCCGTAGGAAATCTGCGGGTTCATCAAACCCTGCGAGGCAAGCGTTTTGCCGCTTTCCAAATCGACGAGATAGCCCGCAATCTTCGTCGTGCCAATATCGACTGCGAGCCCGAGCCAACGTGTTGATGGTGAACTAATCGCAACGATTTCATTTTCGCTCATCGCGACGCGCGCCTGCCAATTCAAATCGCGCAACTGTTGCGAGAGCGTTTGCAGTACGCTCAAGTCAATCGACCCAGGTTGTAAGTGATGCTGATTCGCAAGTGAATGCCACAGCGCAACATCATCGGGAACAGGCGTGTCAATCGTCGGCGGAGTGAGTTGCACATCGTACGCGCGAACAAACGGATCGGGTTGCACCGTCACTTCGAGTCCTTCGACTTGGGTGCGTTGCGGCGCGGAGAGGGAATCGGGCAGAACGTGGAGCTTGACATCGCTGCGAGGAAATGTGTGGCACGCGAGACGATAACCCTGCGCCAGCTCGCGTTCGGTCAAATTATTTTTTTCATCGATAGTTAATTCGGAAACTTGGCCCGACGCGACTTGAATTTTGCAACGCGCGCAACTGCCCATGCCACCGCAGATGCTGACGAGGTCAACGGAAAGTTGGCGCGCCGATTCGAGCAGGGATTGCTCGTCAGAACAATCGCCCCGTCGCCCAATCGGTTCAAAATCGACATGGTAAAGCGTCATCGCAAGTCAGTTCTTCTCCATCCAAACGTCGGCTGATTCTAATTCGCTTTCGTTAATGTGGCAAATCAACTGTAAATAGGACGCGGATTGACTGTGGCGTGACTGTGCCGAAGTTCGGCACAGTCACGCCACAGCCACGCGCACGAACACAGATATTTTTTCTTATCCGCGAAAATCCGCGTTTGTCCGTGTCCCAATTATCAAGCTAGGACTTGCCGTACTCTTTCGCCACCTTGAGATACGTGCAAACGTTTTCGTCTTGCGCTTGATCGAGGACCGCACCTGGACAGATAAAGTATCCACCATCTGGCGCGCAGGTATCGATTACTTTTTTGACGTACGCTTCCATCTGCGCTGGCGTCCCTGCTTTGAACAACGATGCAGGCACGTTGCCGCCGATGCACGCCCACGATCCGAATTTTTTCTTCGCTTCCGCCATGTCGGTCTGATCGAAGAGCCACATGGTTTTGCCAGCAGGCAATCCAGAATTGGCGATCACGTCGAGGCGATGATTATAGGAACCTTCGACGAACATGAACGGCACAACACCTTCATTGATCAAGCCGAGCAACACTTGCTTGAACGAGGGCCAGTAGAATTTCTCAAAATCGGCGGTAGACATGAAACCATCCGCGCCCTTGTGCAACGGAATCAACACAAACGGATTGCCGCTGCCCGTCGCCGCGCCCACGCCCATATCAATTGCGAGGGGAACCAAACGCTCGACGGCGGCAAGCACCTTGTTAGGATAGCGGAACAAGTCCATCATGATGCCGCGCGTGCCGCGCAAACTATCGCCCAAGAAATCAAACGGTGCTTTGGAGAAACCGCCGATAGTGGCAGGCAAACCCAGTTTGCCCATCGAGACTGCACCTGCTTGACCATTCGCGCCGAGCCATTCCAATGTCAACATCGCCGCATCGGACATCGCCTTGAGTGCTTCTTGCAATGGCGGAATGCTAAAGTTGACCATCATGAATGGCACGAACGGGATTTCGGTTGTGCCAAGCATTCCTGGCATCAGCGATAATCCAGCCAGCGAAGGCAACACACGCGGGTTATACGTGCGCATAAGCCACCCTTCGGGATTGGCGATGAGCGCATCGTACTCGTCGGCGCGCATGTACTCGCCTTCGACAAATTGAAACGACTGGGTTGCCGAGAGTTGATTGCCAGGCAAGCGATAGAGCTTGTATCCTAGACGATCATAAACCTTGCCTGGAAAAGCGTTGCAGATCACGCTGTAATCGAGATCGAAATCCTCATGGAATTTGTTGAGCGCAAAAACCATTTTGTCATAGTCGTAGAACAATTCGCCTTGCGATACGCCTGCATAGTGACCAGGGTAGTCGCCCGTGAGCAGAACGCGCGGAACGCGATCGAGCTTTTGCAATTTGAGTGCAGCAATGAGTCGCTGCGCGCGTTCGCTGTAACAATTGGCGGCTTCGGGCGTGGCAAACGGTTTGCCCTCGGTGCCTGCCCAGCCCGTGAGTCGCGCATTCAATTTTTGATCCGCTGTCATCTTGTTCCAATTTTCAGGTAACATGAGAATACTCCTTTGAGGTGTGGGGCAATTTGGCAAATTGCCCTACATCGAAATTTCGGGAATCGTGAGAATCATCAAAAACGAAAGCAACATCGTCACCGCGCCGATAAGATAGACCGTTTTCAAACTGGCTTCGAGTGCACTGCGAATCGCGACGACGGTTTGATCGAACAATGCCGATCCTTGCGCGCCTTGTCTGGCGAAAGACTCTTTTAGCGTCGTCATCGCTTGCGGCGATAACAGCACGCGCGGATCGCCAATTGCGGACAGCGTAGCAGGGTCAGCCGATTTCTGCAACTCGGCGGGCAATGCGTTTTGCAGCGCACTCGCGTACGACGCGTTCATCGCCGAACCCAAGATGGCGGGCGCAATTGCCATGCCCATCATCACAAAGAAAAAGATTGCGCCTGTCGCTGCACCCAGTAATCGGCGCGGCACGGCAAATTGAGCGACGAGAGTGTTGATCGTCGGAATCGTGCCCAAGCCAAGTCCCGCGAGTGCAGTCACGAGCACGCCGAGCCAAATTGGCGTATCGACGCCGAACGTCATCATGCCGAACATCGCCACGGTGAGAATTGCATATCCAATCACATACATCCATTTGTAACGTTTGGTTTTGGCGAGCAAAAATCCAGCCGGCACGCCCATGAACGACATCAAAACACTAAAGGGTGTTATCATTTGTCCACTCAGCGTTGCGCTGGCATTTTGCACACCCTGCAAAAAGAGGGGATAGTACGCCGTGATACCCATCAAACCGAAGAACGACATCAACGCGGCGAGTGCCGCCGTGATGAACGTACGATTGGTGAGAACTTGCAGATCGAGCATCGGTTCGGCAGCTTGGCTTTCAGTCCACAAGAAAAGCCCCCAACCGACAATCGCTATGCCGAGCGTTCCGATGATTTGAATCGAACCCCACGGATAGGTTGTGCCTGCCCACGAAAAACCAACAATCGTTGTTGCAGAAGCGAAAGTGAGCAGCACCGCGCCGAGGAAATCGATTTTGTGTTCGGAACGTTGCTTGAGTGACGGAACGCCGATGAGAACAAATGCGCCAGAAATTATCGCCGTCAACGCCAACAGCCAGAAAAAGTAGCGCCAGCTTAAACTGTCCGCGACCATGCCGACCAAAGTCGGCGCGATAAACGCTGTGATGCCCGCAGGAATCGCGAGCAGCCCGCTCCATTTGCTGCGCTCGGCTGGATCGAATAGATCGCCGAGCACGGAAAAGATGAGCGGCGCAAGCGCACCTTGACCGAGTGCGAGGATGAAACGCGCGGCGATGTTGAAAACGAAATCCTGGCTCATCGCGCTGAGAACACTACCAAGCAAAAAGAACGACAGCGATGCGATCATCACATTGCGACGTCCGTACATGTCCGACAGTTTGCCAAAGATCAGCGTTGCTAACGCCGAAGCAAGAGCAGGAATCGAAATCGCCCACGAGAATAGCGCCATGCCATTCAGGTCAGCGGCGACTTGAGGTGCAGCAACATTCAAGCTGTATTGGTAAAAACAGTACGCCAAGTACGTGACAGAGACGGCGATGAGCGCCATTGTCGTTTGTCGTTTCGTCGCGAAAGTTGATCGGACTGCAACAGACTCAGATACCATGTCAGTTTGCGCTTGACCACTGCTTCGCCAGCGAAACAGCCGTCATAGCATCTTTGCCGTAAGCATCCGCGCCCGTGTACACGCGAATCTGATCATCAATCTGTCCGCCGCCGATCATAACTTTGACATTGAGACCTGCTTCCTTGAGCGCGGCAACCGTAAATTTCATCGGATCGTACGCGAGCGTCAAAAAGCCCGACAGCCCGACAATCTTCGCGCCACTCTGTTTGACGGCTTCGACGAACTTGGCGGGCGGCACATCCACACCCAAGTCTGTAACGTCGAAACCATTCACATCGAGCATGAACGCGACGATGTCTTTGGCGATGTCGTGAATGTCGCCTTGCACGGTGCCGATGACGATCTTGGCTGAATTTTTCTGAGCGGCTTGCTGTTTCATGTGCGGCTTGACGACAGCAGAAATTTGCGTCAGCATTTCGCCTGCCAGGATCAATTCAGGGATAAAGCTTTCGCCCGTCTCGAACCGCTTGCCAATCGTTTCCATCGCGACGCGGCAGTCTTCGAGGATGAGCAGCGGATCGGTTCCCTTGTCCAATAGCTCGGTCGCGATTTTTACGGCATCTTCTTCGCGCATGTCCGTAATCGCATGGATCAGTTCTTGTGACATTGATTCATCTCCTTGTGAAAATGTGGGCCAATTTGGCAAATTGTCCTACGCTTTATTTTCCAACAACCCCGCGCGATAAGCGCGCGTATAACCCAGGCAGTGCTTGTCGCGCCCCAACAACAAATCGGTGGCACGCATGGCAGCTTGCAACTCGCGATCATTCGGATCGATGATGGCGGTGTCCATGCCCGCGTCCAACGCCAATACGAGGAAGGTACGATTGATTAGCCCGCGCACGGGCAGACCAAACGATACATTGCTCAAGCCGCAAGAGATATGCGTTTGCGGAAATTGCGCCCGAATCGCGCGCATCGTGTCGAACGTGGTGCGTCCCGCTTCAGTGTTCGTCGCAATCGTCATCACGAGCGGATCGACAAAGACTTTGTCGTCGGGAACCCCTGCGCGACGCGTCTCTTCGAAAACTTGGCGGATCACCTCGATGCGAGTTTCCGTTGTCGCAGGTATGCCCTTGTCATCCATGCACAGCGCAATGACTTCGCAGCCGTTCTCTGCGACAATGGGCAAAATATCGCGCAAGCGACTTTGCTCGCCGCTGATCGAATTGATCATAGGCGTCTTTTTCACATGCTGCATCGCCACGCGGAGCGCGGCGGGATTCGCGCTGTCCAGACAGAGCGGCACATCCGTCACCTCTTGCACCAGACCGATGAGCCACACCAAATCGTCGGCTTCACGATCAGGATGCGTGCCCGCGTTGACATCCAGCCAACTCGCGCCGCCTTCGACTTGTTTCTTTGCCAGGTTCTGAATGAATGCCACATCGCGTTCGGCAATCGCTTTGGCGACGAGCTTGCGTGTTCCATTAATTTTTTCGCCGATTATTTTCATACATCTCCTTGTTTTATCCGCGAATCACGCGAATCCCGAAGGGCTAATTGTCATTCTGAGCGAAGCGAAGAATCTTCGCCATGCGAAATTGGAGATTCTTCGCTCCGCAAAAACGGCTCCGCTCAGAATGACATTATTCGCGTGATTAGTGAGATTCGCGGATCATTTTAGGTTGTGTAAAGTCTTCATAGCGCACGGTTTGTCCTGGCGACACCACGACGAATTCATCATCCCAGGGACCAAAGATCATTTTTCGTACGAGCGCAGGCGAACCATCAATTTCTTCGTAACGCAAATTAAATTTTTGCGCCGCGTTTTGAGTGTACGTTCGATAGCGTTCGAGTTCGTATTGTCCCGTGTTGATGAACGCGAGGCGTTTATAATTTTTCAGCGTGAGTTGGATCATGCGGTATGCACGGGCTTGGCCATATTTCTCGGCAAGCTGGTCGTACGCTTGAAACGGACTGTCGCCCACTTGTATCCAACCCTTAGTGAGATAGTACGTCCCAGGTTCTTTCTTGACCTGATCCTTGTAGGCCCGGCACGAGCCAAGAAAAATCGCGATGCAATCATCGGTGTGCGGTATGACAAGCGTCGCGGTGGTCGCCGTCAATCCAACGACCGCCATCGAACACAAGCCATAGCCGAGCAAAAGCACATCGGCGTCGCGGCTCGCTTGATCGATTTTTTCTCGGAGGACAGCTTTCAATTTTTGGGGATTGAGATGGAGACCAAAGTCGAGGGTTTCGTAGGAAACATTAGCGGGGAAGAGTGGCAACATTTCCTCGATCACGGTCGCACAGGCAATCACTTTCATTCGGCGGTTCAGGGGTGTTTCCATCATCTTTGATTGCGAAGATTATACACTTATATAGGGAAGTTGTCAATATCATGTTTTTTGCGCAAATTAAGCATTTTTTTGACAATTGACATTTCAGCGAATCTGCATATCCTTAGCTTATATAGAGAAGTTGAATATGCCAAGAAAAAAGAAACTCGCTACTAATGGCTCTGATCGAATCGACCGTGAGTCTTTCGAGCCAGCCTACGCTCAACTCGCGAACATCCTGCGTCATCAAGTTGCGACGGGCGTTTTTCAACCAGGCGATCAACTGCCATCCGAATCGCAATTGGTAGGTCGATACGATGTCAGCCCAATGACGGTTCGCCGCGCCATCAACCTGCTCTCCGATCAAGGCGTCATTAGTACGGCGCAAGGGCGCGGCTGTTTTGTGCGCGGCGTCGAGTTGGGCGCAGCGACGTTTGGCTTTAAAGAACTGCAAGACCTTTTTAGCAATAAACAGCAAACGCAAGTCAAGTTGCTCGAAGCGCGCGTGGTTTCAGCCGACGAGCGCACGGCGCGCAAGCTGAACATCAACCCAGGTGAGCGCGTCGTCTATCTCCGCCGATTATTGTCGATAGAGAATCGTCCGGCGTTTTATCATCGCGAGTACTTGGTGTACGATCCCACGCGCCCTGTCGTCGAATCGGAAATGGAAGTCACCTCGCTGCAAGGATTGTTTAGCGGTGTGGGCGAAACGGTTTTAAAGCGCGGCGATCTCAGTATCGAGGCTACGATACTGAACGAAGAAGAAGCCCGCCAACTTCAGGTCATTCTTCCGTCGGCGGCATTTTGTATCGAGCATGTTTTCTACGATCTCAGGGACAAGCCCATCAGTTGGGGATGGTTCATCTGCCATAGTGAACGTCTGCGCTTTACGACGAGCGTCGGCGTGCCGCGCGCCGATTGATCAAACCAAGGAAGGAATTTGAAATGCCGAGTGAAGACCAACGCGCTGAGTTAATCGCACGCGTCGCGAACTTGGAAGAAAATAATGTCCTCGATCTGGTCAAGCAACGTTTAGCGAATGGCGAAGACCCGCTCGCGATTGTCGAAGAGTGCCAGGAAGGGATGCGCCAAGTCGGCTTGCGCTACGAGCAAGGCGAATATTATCTAGCGGGCTTGATTATGGCAGGCGAAATCTTTCGCGAGGTCACCGAACTCGTCCAGCCCTTGCTCGAACATCGCATCAAACAGCAGTCCTCGGGACGCGTTTTGCTGGGGACGGTCCAAGGTGATATTCACGATATGGGCAAGAACATGCTCACGATGCTGCTCAGCTGTTATGGCTTTACCGTCATCGACCTGGGTGTGGATGTTGCGCCGAGTGAGTTTGCCAAACGAGCGATTGAGGACAAGCCCGATATTGTTGGTTTGTCCGCCTTGTTGATCTCGGCGCATGAAACTATTCGTGAGACAGTAACCTTGCTGCATAATGAGTCGAATCGCACCGGCGCAAAATTTTCGATTATCATCGGCGGCGGTCAAATCAACGACCAAGTACGCGCGGCGACGGGCGCAGATTATTACGGCGAAGACGCCATGGCAGGTGTGCGACTGTGTCAACGGTTGATGACAGCAGGCAAATAAATTAGTTCCCCTTGCTTTTTAATCCTCTTCCAGTAACATTACCTTCGTCAAAATTTCTTCTCCCCACTGATGCGCTGCGCGGGAAACACGGGAAAAACAAGTGAAGATTCAAATAATTTTCCGTGTTTTTTTCATTCGGTGGGGAAAAAATGAGCTTGTGTCCTCAAACGACTAATTGGCGAAGGTATTGACTAACCACGGCAATAACAGAATATTCCCGCTTGCTCATTCCTGGGTTCTGGGATAAAATATCGCCACTGTTTGCTTCGTCAACTAGTACTCCCTCGCAATGACGCGAATGGCAAGTCTAGTCCCTCCTGGCAATTTTTCATTGTAACCAACTAACGCAGATCGCGTTCTTGAATTGGTTTTAAGCGCACTATTTGATTGATCTACGCCATTGTAATTGTATCGTATCACTCGTAGTGAAACCAGGTGACAATTGAACCAACTCCCGCAAGAAACACTTTGCGTTCATCGCAAACTCCTTGCCCTTTTATCCTTTTTGACGCTTGATCCCTCCCAAGCGCTCTGCAGCAATGCCCCACGTCTTTTTCATCGTTCGAATCGATCTACTCGCCTGCCTGACGACTGCATTCACTTTCACTATGCCTTCTGAAAGGAGCCGCATGGCTGACACTGCTAAACGCGCCCAAAATCCATCTGCCAAGACTCCCGCGCATCGCAAGACACTAAAACGCGCAACTACTGCCGCGCGGGCGAATAAATCACATTCCTCGTCCAACGATCAACCACACCCCCAGGAAAAACCGAACCAGCGGTTTCGCCAAGTGTTTGAGCAACACGCTGCCATGATGTTACTGGTCGATCCGGATACCGGCGCGATTGTGGATGCCAACCCAGCAGCGGTGAATTTCTACGGCTATTCACGCCAAGCGCTCTGCAACCTGACCATGAATGACATTCATACTTTGCCGCCTGACCAAGTAGCCAGCGAACTTCAAAAAGCCAAAAACAAGCAACGCGATTATTTCATTCTTCCGCATCGACTCGCGAACGGCGAAGTGCGCACGGTCGAAATCCGCTCATCGCCGATTGAGGTAAAACAACATCCGCTTTTGTTAGCCATCGTCCAAGACATTACCGATCGAAAAGAAGCGGAAGAAGCGCTGTCCAAGTCCAAAAGTTTCTATTTAAAGATGCTGGATAAATTCCCCATTCCCGTCTGGCGTTCGAACGTCAACGGCGGCTGTGATTTTTTCAATCGCGCCTGGCTAGAATTCACCGGGCGGACTAGAGAACAAGAATCCGGCAACGGCTGGCTGGAAGGAGTTCATCCCGAAGACCTGGGATACACTCTGAACACGTATCTCGACGCATTCAACTCTCGCCAGCCGTTTGAAATGGAATACCGCATTCTGCATCGCGATGAGACCTATCATCACCTGCTGGATTTCGGAAGCCCCTTTACGGATGTGGACGGCAATTTTGCCGGATATGTTGGTTCTTGTATTGACATCACCGAGCGTAAGCGCATTGAGCAAGAACGGCAGCTCTTGACTGCGCTGGTCGAAAACAGTCCAGACTTGAGTGGGATCGCTTCATTGGATGGACAGGTGCTTTATCTCAATCCGGCAGCGCGAAAGCTCTTGATGCTTGGTTCCGAAGAATTCAAGACCAAAGCCCTGTTCGATTTTTTTCTTCGCGAGGATGAGGAACACGTCCGAGCAGAAATTCTACCTATGGTATTGCAAACGGGACAATGGTCCGGCGAATATCGTCTCAGGGAACCACTCAGCGGACAAGCAATTCCGGTTGACCTCAACACATTCATCATCCGCGATCCCGAGCGCTCTAAACCCATCGCGATTGCGTTCGTCGCGCACGATCTCTCCCGCCGCAAGCGCAGCGAACAAGTCTTGCGCGACAGCGAAGCGCGCTTTCGTTCGCTCATGCAAACCGCCTCCGATGCGATTGTTTCCTCCAACAAGCAAGGCAAAATCGTGGTGTGGAATCACTCAGCGGAAACGCTGTTTGGCTATCGGGTAGATGAAGTGCTCGGCAAGTCCGTCGATCTTTTAATGCCGTCGCATCTGCGGAACGTTCATAAAGAAAAAATAGCAACCACCATGGTTGAAGGTTCCGAAATTTTGCAACAGAGAATCGAATCGGTTGGATTAAAAAAAGATGGCACGGAATTTCCAATTGAGATTTCGGTTTCCGCTTGGAAGACCGGGGCCGACACTTTTTTCACGACGATCATGCGCGACATTACCAGTCGCAAACGGGCTGAATATGCACTGCGCCAAGCTCACGCCGATTTGGAGCACCGTGTCCAGGAACGCACCGCCGAATTAGCGCAAGCCAACGCCGCATTGCAAGCCGACATCGCCGAGCGAACGCGCGCCGAGCAAGCCGAGCATGAACAACGTCGCTTGGCAGAAGCATTGCGCGATACAGCCGCTGTGCTAAATGGAACGTTGAGCTTTGATCAAGTCTTGGAACGCATTCTTTCAAATGTCGAACGCGTGGTGCCACACGATATGGCAAACATCATGCTGGTGGAGGCAGGCAAGTTACGCGTCGTCCGCAGCCGGGGCTATGTCGAACAGGGCTGGGAAATTCCAGTGGAGACGCTGCGTTGGTCGGTTGCCGATACGCCGACGTTCAAGCACATGTTTGAGACTTGCCAGCCCTTGCTCATTCCCGATACGCCAACCTCCAAACTCTGGACGACTCCACCCGAATTGGAAAAGAAAATTCGTTCCTACGTCGGCGTACCCATTCGAGTAAAAGGTGAATGCATCGGTCTACTAAACCTGGCGGGACTAACCCCCCATCTCTTTACGCCCAATCAAGTCGAGCCACTCCAAGCGTTTGCCAACCAAGCCGCCATCGCGATTGAAAATGCGCAGCTCTACCAATCGGCGCAAGACAAAATGCGGCAATTGCAAGAATCGCAAGCGAAATTGGTGCAATCCGAAAAGATGGGCGCGATAGGGCGCTTGACCGCATCGATTGCGCATGAAATCAACAACCCACTTCAAACGGTCAAGGGCTGCTTGACGTTGGTGCAAGAACAATTGGAAGAAGTATACGACCGCGATGAACTAAAGCACGATTTGGAAATGGCGGCGGCTGAAACCGAGCGCATTGCCGTCATCGTTGGGCGTTTGCGCGAATTTTTCCGCCCCTCGCGGAGTGGATTATTTTCGACCGACGTGAATGCAATCGTAACGAATGTGCTCGAGCTAACGGCAAAGCAACTGCAACATAACGCGGTCACGGTGGCAGCGAACCTAGCTTCCAATTTGCCCACCGTCGAAGCCAATCCCGATCAACTCAAACAAGTTTTTCTGAATCTCATCTTGAACGCGCTAGACGCTATGCCGCAAGGCGGCAAACTCAAAATCGAAACGACGAGCAGCACCTTGCCCGCTTATCAAGATCGTGCTGCTGTGCCAGCCGTGCAAATCGATTTTCGCGACAGCGGTGAGGGTATTCCCGCAAATATCTTACCGCACGTATTTGAACCCTTCTTTACGACGAAAGAAAAAGGGACAGGGCTGGGATTGGCGATCAGTTATGAAATCATCAGTTCGTTCGGTGGAGAAATTACGGTGGCGAGCGAGGGCAAAACCGGAACCACCTTTACGCTCCAGTTACCGGTGCGCGAATCGAAATGAAAACGATTGTCACCCTGAGCGAAGCGAAGGGTCTCCTTCTCGGCTTTGTTAGGAACTCGTAGTCTGTTCAAATGCGCCATCTGAGGAAACCCAAATGGACACAGGCAGCAAAATTCTAGTGTTGGACGATGAGGTGGGTATTCGCTATTACTTGGAGCGAACACTGGCACGCGATGGTCACCACGTCGTCGCCGCCGAAAATGGCGAACAAGCGCTCGAATATCTCGCCACGCAAGAATTCGACTTGGCGTTGATCGATTTGCACTTGAAAGGCATTGACGGCATGACGGTGTTGCGAGAGATTCATCGCCGTTGGTCGTTCACGCCGGTCATTGTGCTCACGGCGCACGCATCTATGGAATCCGCCGTCGAAGCAATGCGCCTAGGTGCGCATGATTATTTATTCAAGCCCTGTGCGACGGTCGATTTGCGGGAGAGCATTCGCACAGGTTTGCTCAAACGCCAAGGACTCGTCCGCAGTCAGACTTGGCAGATGAACGACGCTTCCTCTCCGGTGAGCGGTCCACAACCCAAAATCGATCCTCCGAGTCTGGAGCAAAGCCAAGATAAAAATCGATTTATTCAATCGCACGGATTGATTGTCGATCCCATTCGCCATATCATCACGTTAGATGGTTGCTTGCTGGAACTCTCGCCGACTGAGTTCAACCTGCTGGCGTATCTCGTCGGCGAAGCGCCGCGGGTGGTATCCAGCCAAGAACTGGTCCGCGAGGTTTTGGGTTATGAAAGTGAATCGTGGCAAGCACGCGATACGATGCGTTCACATATCTACCATGTGCGCCAAAAAGCCAAAGCGGCGGCAGGGCGGGATGTAATTCAAACCGTGCGCGGAGTTGGGTACGCCCTCACAGAATCCTCTTCCCCGTTTCCGTAGCCTAGCCCCTTGTGGGCGTTTCTTTGTGGGCGTTCTCGAACGTGCACGAGGCGCTAGATTACTGTCTCCATTTCTTTATCTCCACGTTTCCTCCACAATATCTGGACATATTTTCCACACAACGTTTACGGCGCACGGGGCGCTCTTGTGTTATACAGACCCTGGAGGTCGCCATGGACAAGTCCAATTGCAAGCCAGCTAGTTCGGTTCGAATGCGTCGCATTTTGATTGTCGAAGATGAAACAAACCAAGCCTATGTGCTCCGGCTTGGTTTGCGCAAGGTTCCCAACTGCGAGGTTGTCACCGCTATTTCAGGCGAGCAAGCGTTGCGATTGTTCCAACGCGAACCATTCGACTTGATGATTACGGATTACCAAATGCAAGGCATGAATGGCATGACGTTAATCGAACAGGTTCGAAAAGATTATCCGGCGACGGCGACAATGCTGCTCACGGCGTACAGCAGCACCGAATTGCATGAGCAAGCATCTCAAGTCCTCGTGCATCGTTTACTCGATAAACCGGTGGGACTAGAGGAATTTCGCGCCGCCGTGCTCGAAGCTTTGGAAGCGCCCGTCCCCATTCAAGCGCGCAATGCACCAGACCAAGCGTGTGTTCCTTCCGTTCCCTCTATCGATCCCAATCCGGAGGCTCAAGCGGTCGACACCGATGTACTCGTCAGCCGCATTCTCATTGTCGAAGAGGACCCGAGCAACTCGCTCTTGTTACATGCAGCACTGCAAAAGTTGAACCACTGCGAAGTGGTTAGTGCCGCGAGCGGAGAACAGGCACTAGAGTTTTTGTGGCGGGAACCGTTCGATCTGCTCATCACCGCTTACGATTTGCCGGGGATGGACGGCATGCAACTCGTGTGGCATGTTCGCGAATCCTATCCAGCGATGCCGGTCATTTTCATCACCGGATTTAGCAATCCCGACCTCCACCAGCAAGCCAAGCGCGCCAACGTTGCCGCAATCTTGGACAAGTATGCAGAGTTTACCCAAATTCGTTCGGCAGCAGTCCACGCGTTGCGTGATAAGGCAGCAGCGCACGATTTGCAAATCGTGCGCTAGTCAAGGAGAATCGTATGCTCGACAACCACCGTACGTTCTTTTTGAAAAGATTAAACGACCATCTTGTATACATGAAGCGCGTCAAGCGAATGCTCGAAGGAAAAGAGCATTTCTTGGGCACAGACTATCATTTTTGCGCTTTGGGAAAATGGATGTATGGAATCGGCTTAACAGAGGTTCAAGCATTCGAAAGCGAGAAATTGGAACAACTCTTCAAGAGTCTGTTCGAACCCCATCAACACTTTCATGAAGCATCACGCCGCGCCATCGAAATGTTCCAAGCGCACGATGCCGCCGCCGCAAGAGCGGCAGAAACAGAAATGATCCGCTTGTCCGGCAGACTCGTCGATATTTTCTTGAAGATGGATGGACTCGTTCAGACGTTGGCGCAGCCAAGTTACGCGATTCCATTACAAGAAATGCAATTGACTCCAGCTTGAAGAGCAGAGACACTACCTCAGATTGATTGAAAAAATCTATGGTTCTCAAAAAAAAACGGCGACAGCATAGCAGCCGTCGCCATGCTGGGCATGGAAGCCCAGCATCGTTTTTTTGTAAGACACCTAGTCTCAATTTTTTAAATCAATCCTTCTTTCGTCGCGATGGAAACGGCTTGCGCCCGATTGCGCGCGCCGAGTGTCGCCATGATCTCTTCGACCCGGCGCTTGACGGTGCTCTCGCTCCAATGTACTTCGCGCGCGATCTCTTCGTTCGTCGCGCCGTTCGCAATCAAGGCGAGTACACGGATATCGTCTGGAGAAAGTTGATGTTCGTGGCTGGCTTGGGATTGCGCGAGGGTGTGAAGTTGGCGCAACACCTGATCCATCAGCGAGGGCGAAAGCATTCGCCGCCCTTGGTGCACCTGACGAATCGCTTCCACGACCGTTTCGTTCAAACTGTTTTTCAGCAGATACGCGTACGCCCCTGCGCGAAATGCGCCCAGCACGTACTCTTCGTTGTTATACGCCGTCAAGATAATAATTTTGATTTGCGGCGTCGTTTGCAAAATGCGCGACGTAAGTTCGATTCCATCCAAGCCCGTCATCTGAATATCGAGCAGGATCACGTCGGGATTCAGCTCTTTGACCGCCGCGAACGTTGTCGCCGCATTCTCCGCTTCGCCCACGACCTGAATATCGGAATACGACGAAAGCAAGCTTTGCAACCCGCGGCGCACGATGGGATGATCGTCCACGATCAAAACGCGAATCGGATTGGAATTAAAATTCTCTGCCATCACTTACCATCCCGCGCGTAATCGGCAGCGAAAAAACCAGCCGCGTGCCTTGACCGATTTTCGACGATACGTGCATCTTGCCATTCAAAACCTTGACACGTTCGCGCATACTGAGCAATCCTAACCCGGTGCCATTCCCATTATTCCGGCGCTGTTCGATATCGAAACCCTGGCCATCATCTTCGACTGTCACATTCAACAGCGTCGGCGAAAAATCCAACGTCACCACGGCCTTGCGCGCTTGCGCGTGCGACATGACGTTGTGCAAACTTTCTTCGACGATGCGAAAGACGGCGATCTCGGTCGCGGGCGGCAAACGAAACGGCGTGCCGGTAAATTGCATCTGGCAATCGATGCCCGCCAACTCTTTGAAGGTGCCAACGTATTTCGAAAGCGCCGGCGTCAACCCGACCGCATCCAAGATCGGTGGTTGCAGATCGTAGATGGCGCGCCGCATTTCCTTTTCCATCTCGTCGAGGATGCCCCACAGCGCATCCATTTTTTTCGTGGCGAGCGGCGACAGCCCCACGCCCGCTACCACCCGCGTGGCCGTCAATTCCAACCGCGCGCCGGCAATCAACTGAATGACGCCATCATGAATATCGCGCGCGATGCGCGCCCGCTCCTCTTCTTGCAAGCGAACCGTCTTGTCCCACAACGACCGCAGTTGTTCTGCCTTGATCGCAAGTTGGTCTTTGGCGCGCGAGAGTTCGTGCGTGCGCTCGGCAACTTTTTGCTCCAACTCTTGGCTGAACTGTTTGACCTGAGTATGCAAATCGGCGTTCTTGACGGCAATGGAAGCCAGGTCGGCGAATTGGCTCAGCAACCAAATATCGTTGCGATCAAAACACCGATCCTCTGGATCGTTCAGAATGTCGATACCGCCGATGATTTGGTTCTCCCATTTGAGCGGCACGCCGACGATTCGATTTTCGGTTGCGCCTTCAAACGCCGTTGCGTGTCCTGGCCAATTCCAATAATCGTTGATAATCATTGGCGTGCCCGTCTCGATCACTTGACCGATCACACCCTCGCCCCATCGCAGAGTAACCCCAACAAAATCACGCGCGGTATTGTACCCCGCGACCACATGAATCAATTTTCGCTGCGCGTCAGACAGATAGAGCATCCCAGCTTTAGCGCCCAACAGTTGCGCGCCGCGCCGCAATAACGCTCCAAGCAACTGCGGCGTGTCCAAGCGCGCGATGATGTCGAGCGACGTTTCGTGCAAGGCGACCATCGCTTCGTAGCGATGCTTGGTCTCTTGGAACAAGCGCGCGTTCTCAATCGTGATGCCGATTTCGTTGCCGAGAATTTCCAACGCGGTTACATCACCTTGATCGAAAGAATCAAGTCGATTGCTTTGCACATCGAGAACGCCGATGACGCGCTCGCCCACGCGCAGCGGCACGGCCAGTTCCGCCCGCGTCTCCGGCAACAATTCGATTTTGTAATAGCGCGGCTCTTGGCTCACGTCGTTGCAAACGAGGGTTTGTCCCGTACTGGCAACCCAGCCCGTGATCCCTTCTGCGCCGATCTTGAGTTGCACGCCGCGCGCTTGCATCAATTGCGCCGACGGTCCATCGGCTTGTTTCAAAACGATTTCCTTGTTCTCTTCGTCCGCCAGAAAAAGGTTGACATGATAGTAACCAAATTTGCTGCGGATGAGTTTGACGACATCGGTGAGCAAGGAATCCAAATCGAGCAACGAAGTCATACGCTGACCGACGAGACTCGCCGCTTCCATGCGCAAGGTGTGGCGCTGCGTTTGCGTATCGTGCTGCGCGTTTTCGATGTTTGTGGCCCAGTGGAGAATCAGCCAGACGATGAGCGGGGTAACGACGACGAGGATGAGAACGGCGCGGAGAAATGCAGGCGAGGTGAGTGAGTATCCCTGAATCCAAACCAGCTCAATTAGGGCATAGCCCAGTCCAATCAAGGCGACCGACAAAGGAATCGCCAAGCGTAAATTCGGTATCCAACTATTCGACGGCGGACGCGAAGCGTCTCCGCCATTCTTTGGCACGTGTGCCTCCGTAATTACTCAAACTGTCATTCTGAGCGGAGCGAAGAATCTCAATTATTCGGAAGCGAGATTCTTTGCTCCGCTCAGAATGACGACATATTCGTCACTTTATAGTGCTGAACGAGCGGTTCAAACTCCAATTCGACGTACTCATCTGCCTTGCTCGCCGGCGTCACGCCATGCCAGATTCTCGCGATCATTTCGCCTCCTCGCGCGCATTATAGCGTGTTCGGCTTGGCGCGTCTAATCGGAATGTAGCGCGGGCGGCTCGCCCGCGAAATTCGCCGTGACCCTTCGACTCCGCAACAAAAAACCGTTGCTCCGCTCATACTTGGTGTGCTGCTTGCACCACGTCCGCCACACAAATTTTGAGGGGTCGTAGCATAGCCCCTTGTGGGCGTTCGACACGCACAAGGCACTATGCTACCCCGCAAAACTTTTGTGGTCAACTACTACGGGCGATTTGGCACGATTATCTTACTCATATCTTCCTTCAATCGTACCTTGTAAATCTTGCCGGTTGCCGTTTGCGGGAATGCTTCCACAAAGCGCACATAGTCGGGCACTTTGTAATCCGCCACCTTGCCGCGACAAAAATCTTTGATCTCCGATTCGGTCAAACTCAAGCCAGGTATGGTGCGCACGCACGCGCAAGTCTTTTCACCCAAGACCGGATCCGGCACGCCGATCAGAGTTGCTTCTTGAACGCCAGGACATTTGAAAAGCAAATCTTCGATCTCGCGCGGATAGATGTTATAGCCGCCGCGAATAATCATATCCTTTTTTCTGCCGACGATACGAACGTAACCGCGCTCGTCTTCGTATCCCAGGTCGCCGGTGTAAAACCAACCTTGAGCGTCTATCGCGGCGGCGGTTGCTTCAGGCTGTTTGTAATAACCCTTCATCAGTCCCTGACTCTTGACGGCGAGTTCTCCGACTTGCCCCCGAACAACTGTGCAGCGATTATCGTCGACAAATTTGATTTGCACACCAGGCATTGGGCGACCAACGGTCTCGGTGCGCGCGACCAGATCATCATCCGGACGTGCGCCGATCAATCCACCCGCTGTCTCCGTCATTCCAAATTGATTATGCACCGCAACGCCCCGCTCGAACAGACGGTGCACTAATTCGACGGGAACGAGCGCGCCTGCGATCAATCCGGTGCGCAACGAAGAAATATCGTATTTGTCTGCGCCTGCCAATTCGAGAGTAAACACGGTCGGCACAGCATATTGCACCGTAATTTTTTCGCGCTCGATAATTTGCAGCACCGGCTCGGTCTTGAAAATATCGACCAGGACGACTCTACCGTGAATGAAAAACGCACTGTTCATACAGAACAAACCGATAATGTGCGTTGCTGGTACTAAGACAAGAAACACATCGTCAGGCGTGAAACCGAATGGTGTCGCCGCGACTTGCGTCGTCTTGACGAAATTCGCGTGCGTAATCATTGCGCCTTTTGGTTTGCCCGTCGTGCCCGAAGTATACATCAGAAACGCAATGTCGTTCTCCGGATCAATTGCCGCTTCGGCGACAGGTTGATCGTCAGCCGATGCCATCAACTCGTCGAAACACAACACATTCGCGTCCGAATAATTTTTCTCTCCGACAGCGATCACGTGGCGCAACAACGGAAGTTCGCCGCGCAGACTTTGAAGCATCGGTAGGTAAGCAAAGCTTTCAAATTCAACGGGCAGCAGAATCGCCACCGCATCCGAATCGCGCAGAATATGTTTGATCTCGACCTCGCGATAGCGCGGATTGACGAGCACAATCGCAGCGCCGATACGCGTGATCGCAAAATAGGCAAAGACAAATTCCGCCCAGTTAGGCAGATCGACGGCAACGTGATCGCCTTTGCGAATTCCCAGGTTGAGCAATGCGGCCGCTAACCGATTGACCTGCGCATCAAGCTGGCGAAATGTATAGCGTCGATTTCCGAACACAATAGCTTCTTTATCGGCGTTAGTTTCCAAATTTGCGGCAAGAACAGAATTGATAGTTGTGAATATCATTGAAATTCAAGGGAAACAAGGGAACTGGGGGAAATAAGGGAAATCTGAGTTCCCTTATTCCCCTTATTTCCAGGTTTTTTTATTCGTGCTTGTACAAGCCGCGGGCGGGATAGAGACCCACGTTCACGATCTTACCCTTTTGAATCTGATCCACGCGGACCTTGTTCACACCTTCGATCTTGCCAGGAGCGTAGGTGATCGGCGTAGCACTCAAACCACCTGTGTCGAGGTTTTTAATTTTGTAAAAGCCATTCTCCAACACGTCGACTGGCTTGAGTTTGTCCACAGGCGTAGTTTGCATCGCAAGCCGTAATGCTTCGGTTTGGATCATGGCTTCAAGCAAACCGCCAACGTACATGACGTGACCGACTTTTTTACTCGGGCGATACTTGGTCTGAAGCTCATTCAAGAATTTCATGCCGGGAGCAGGGTCGTCAAAGCTGAGAAAACCACCGCCGACGACAAACCCTTCAGACAAATCAGCACCCATCGCCGGTAGAAATACCTGAAGATGGCTGGGCGTACCTGTACCTAAGGTTATCTTGTACCCTCGATTCGGTCCCATGTCCAAGCGCACCATTTCCTTGTACGTTGGCTGTGAACCTGGGTTGATCATGACGCCTAGCGCCAAATCGACCTTGTTCTCTTTCAACCACAAGAGTTGCGTCGTCGGTGGAGCGGTAGGTACGAGCGGCACATATTGCGCACCTACGTACTCGTAGCCAATCTTTTCAAGATACGCGCGGAGTTCAGGAATCTCGATGGAATGTCCCATAGCGTTGTCGGCTGTGAGATAGGCAACGCGCGGTTTCCGCGATTCCTTCCAATTTTCTTTGAACCAATCGGCGATGGCGGCTAGGTCATCGGTATAAATGGGATAATAAGTGAAAATCGTTTTCGGCGGTGACAAAAGAACCGGCCCGGTCGCCATGCTCGTTGCGCCGACGCGATCTTCATTCAACTTGTCCATGAGCGCCAAGGCGATTGGCGATCCCGAAATCCGGTAGACCAGCATGTTCTTCGCCTTTAGCTCATCATAGATGGATAGTGCTTTTTCTGGCTTGAGTTCATCATCGCGCCACAACACTTCGACTTTGACATCGGCGGGGAATTTTTCGGTTCGCCACGGTGCCATTAATTTAGTTTCATTGACATACTTGGCATAGTCTTCGAACGCGGCGAGAATCGCGGCTGAATCTTCTGCATACGCGCCTGTCAACGATTGCGTGCCGGAGATGTAAACAACTTTTTGCGTGGGTGGTACGGTCGCTGTGGGCGGCGGTGGCGTGGCGGTCACGACTTTTTCGACGACCTGCGGCGTACCGGCGACCACAACGGTCTCTCTGACGATTTGGGGTGCGGCTGTGGGTGCTACGGTTGGGGGCGTCGCACACGCGACTACGATCAGTGCGGCGATCATCAGCCCGACCACAAGCAAGACAGTGCGATGAGTAAATCGTTTTGTGCTCATTCTTCCTCCTTGAAAAAATGGGACAAGTGACAAGGTAATTCCCAGGTCACGTTTTCATGCGACGATTAGCGTCGCGCAAGTAACATTGTGAATTTTGAAATCAACACCTCCTTCAATCGGCATCTTCGTACGAAAAGGGCCATAATCTGAAATAGGATTTGATGAGTGCCCAGCCGTGCGCAAGCCCGTGCGGTTCAAAAATCAAAAAGATGGCAATGACCAGACCCCGCATAAAGAGAGCGAGTGCGGCACCGGCTTGAGGAGCAACAGCTGCCGCCAAAACGGGACCCACAATCGTAACTCCCTCGTCCAAGAGTTTGAGAGAGACTGCGCCAAAAATTGCCCCCACTGTGCTGCCCATCCCGCCGACGATGAGCATACCCAGGTACCACACCGAATCGATAAAGGGGAACTGGTCTACGCTGGCAAAGGCAAAATAGTGGACAAGCAATGAACCCGCAACACCGGCGTAGACACACCCAACAAAGAATGCTTGCAGCTTGTAACTCCACAAACTGACGCCCATCACCTCCGCCGCCAGGTCGTTATCTCGAATTGCGACAAACGCTCTGCCCGCTCTAGTCCTTACGATGTTGGTCGCAAAGAATGTCGCGAGGCAGGTGATGACCATAACCAGGTAAAAATAACTAGCTTTAGTCTTGAAGACGAAACTGCCGATGGCGGGCTTGGGCACAGGCATTCCATCCGCGCCGCCCGTGAGACTGCGAAATTGGAGCACCAGCCAGATGATAATGAAATGTGCGGCGATGGTCGCCATGATGAGGTAAAAGCCCTTGATCTTGAGCGAGGGCAAGCCAAAGATCAATCCGGCGAAACCGGCAGCCAAGCCAGCGGCAGGCAACGCTGCCCAGAACGACCAGCCTAGTTTCGCCGTCAAGATTGCCGATGTATATCCGCCTACTGCCATAAAGCCAACGTGACCAATGGAGATTTGACCGCAGTATCCCGTCAGAATATTTAGCCCATGAACGCTAACGATGGCGATCCCGATGATCGTCAGCACGGTCAGTATCTGGTCGCTCAAAAAGAGCGGCGATACGGCGAGAAAGACAATCAAGGCAATCAAGAATCCCCATTGTCGCCGCGAGCGAAAGATCGCCATATCCAAGGCGTACATCTTGTTGAAATCTTGTGCTAATCGCAAAGCCAACCCCCAGTCGTCAGTGAACAGTCACCAGTAACGAATGAACTGTTCACTGTTCACTGCTTAGATTCTTTCAATCCGTCTCAAACCAAACAAGCCGTACGGTCTGAAAATGAGAACGAGAATGATGATGACAAATGGAAAGACGTTCGCCAGCCCGCCTCCCGGCAACAACGGATCGAGGTATCCCGCTGCGACATTCTCCAACACACCGAGAATGATCCCCGCAAGAATCGCTCCACCTATCGAGTTCGCTCCACCCAATAACACCACGGCGAATGCTTTCAAGCCAATCTGCGAGAGTCCAACCATCGCGCCCGATACTGCACCCAGGAGGATTCCGCCGAGGACGCCGACGACGCAGGCGATCATCCACGATACCGCGAAAACTGAAGTCGCTTTGATTCCAAGACTCTGCACGACTTTGAGATCTTCAGCCGTCGCACGCATCGCCAGTCCGAATTTGGTATAGTTGAAGAAAAGCAAAAGAATTACGACGACAACCAGAGACACGACCAGTCCAATCAACGATTCTGGCGGAACGGATATTTCTCCAACCTTTAGTGTAAAGCTCGGCAACACACCGTGATAGGTTTTGTACTGTCCGCCCCAAATGAACGTGGCGGCGCCTTCCAACATGCTTGACAGAGCAATCGTCATCATAATGACGGCAAGCTCTGGCTGACCAACGAGTGGACGCAAGCTGAAACGTTCAATCGCCAAGCCCATGACCATCGCGATGAGTATCGCGCACACGAGGCTTGCCCAAATTGGCAGATTGAACATGACCAAGAAAGTGTAGCCGAGATAGCCACCGATCATCACAAAATGTCCCTGGGCGATGTTAAACGCTTGCGAACACTTGAGGATGATGACAAAACCGATTCCGATTAGCGCATACACCATGCCGAGGGCAGCGCCCGTTACGACCAATTGCAGAAAAAAAGTCATGCTGTTGCTCCCTCTACTTGGGCAATGGTAACACTCGTCTTTGTCGTCGTCGTTCGTCCATCGCGACGATCAACGCGCGCTTCGATAGACACACCGGTCTTGTCGGAGTAGATGGCGTTGGACAATTCGCGGTACCGTTCTTGCAGAAATCGCCTTCTCAATTGACGATTTCTGGTCAACTCACCTTCGTCAGGATCGAATTCTTTGTGCAGATTGACGAATCGTTTGATCCTGGCACCCGATGGCAAACTGGAATTTACGCGCTCGATGGATTGTCTCACCAATTCATAAACCTCTGCCTTTTGCGAGAGGTCGGCGAAAGAAGTATGAGCCACTTTTCGCTGTCCCGCCCAGCGACTGACGTTGCGATAGTGAATGACAATGATTGCCGACGCATAAACCCCGTCAGGTCCCGCAAGAACCCAGGCATCTTCGATAAAAGGATTCGTTCGCAGTTGACTCTCAATGGCTTGGGGATTTAATTTCTCACCGCTCGCCAATTTCACAATATCGGACAGTCGATCTGCAAAGACAAGGTGACCGTCCTCTCGGACGAAACCACTGTCGCCACTGTGGAACCATCCGTCTTTGAGTACTTGAGTTGTGGCGGCTGGGTCGTTGTAATAACCGACGAACATGCTACCACAACGAAACACCCATTCACCGTCACCGGTTACTTTCAACTCTGTTCCTTGGAGGACCGTGCCGACTGTATCGGAACGAACGTCGTCGTTATTTGCCGTGGTCAGAAATCCGGTTTCGGTTGTGCCGTAAAGATTTTTGAGTGGTAGATTGAGCGCATGGTAGAACTTGACCGCATTCGAGGAGAGAAGTGCTCCGGAGGAATAACAGATTCTTGCGTTCGATAAACCCAGACTCGTCTTGATCGGCGTCAATAGAATTTTTTCCGCAACCGCATTGAGTAATCGTTTGAAGAGATTCGGCTTTTGTTTTCGATCCTTTGCCTCGGCGATCTGATAACCAATCGGCATGAGTGAACGAAAGAAAAATTTCTTGAGCGGATCAGAGCCAAGCATTCGCGCCTCGACGCGGCTGGATTGGCTCTCCCAATAGCGCGCGCCATGCACTACGATGCTGGGGCGAATTTCTTTCGCATCTCGTTGATAGGTTTCGGGGGCTTCGGCAAAGTTCAAGGTACAGGTCGAGAGCAGATGACACGCAATGCCAACGCATTGTCCCATCATCGATGAAGGTGACGCCGATGGCACGACATTATCACGCGCCTTCCAAGGATCGACGCGCAACAGATTTTCGGCGGCGGTTGTGAGCGATTGAAATGTATGGACGACGCCCTTGGGCGCAGCATCGGTTGTCCCCGACGTGTAGATGATCGTGCAAGTGTCACTCGCCTTGCCACTTGCCACATTCTGCTCAAAGCGATCCGGATGTTCCTTATCGAATTGCTCGCCGAGTTGTACAAGTTCTCGATAGCCCATCAGCATTGGATCGTGGTAGTGCGCCAGCCCTTTGTAATTCCAATAGATCACTTTTTTGAGCAGAGCAAGCTCCACTTTGATTTCGGCAAACTTGTCCACTTGCTCTTCGTCTTGCACCAAAGCGAATCTGGCTCCGGAATTTTCGGCGATGAATTTGACTTCGGCGGCTGTCAGGTCGGGATGGACGCCCACGGCGACGCCATGATTTGCCTGGGCAGCCAACGCGGCGAAATACCACTGCGGCGCATTTTGTCCGACGATAAGCAGCTTGTCTCCCTCGGCAAATCCGATACACCGCAAACCGAGGGCGAGGTATTTCACGCTTTGGTAGTAATCTTTCCAGGTCAACGGCTGCCAAATGCCCTTTTGTTTGTGGCGCATGGCTCGACGTTTGTCGCCGTACGTATCCGAATTGTGCTTGAGTAACTTGGGGAAGGTATCGTTCATTAGGCAAGCCATTTCTTTCGGCGGCGATAGTGTTTCACATCGCGGTAATGCTTTTCCGCACCTGCCACCGATAGCCCCATGTAAAATTCCCGAACATCGGGATTTTCTTTCAATTGATCCGGTGATCCTTCCAAAACCACGCGACCGTTCTCCATCACGTAACCGTAATGCGCGATGCCCAAAGCCGCGTTCACATTTTGCTCTACCACGAGAATCGTCATTTTTCGTTCGACGTTGATTCGCTGGATGATTTCATAGATTTCTTGCACGAGCAGCGGCGCGAGTCCGAGTGAAGGTTCGTCCAACAGCATCAGTTTCGGACGTGCCATCAGCGCGCGTCCAATTACGAGCATTTGCTGTTCACCGCCGGACAAATAACCACTGGTTTGGCGACGGCGTTCTTTGATTCGCGGAAACCACGTAAAGACCATCTCTAAATCTTTTTTGATTTCAGCCCGGTCATTGCGGCAATAAGCGCCGACCATGAGATTCTCTTCCACGCTCAGGTGCTGAAGAACTCGACGTCCTTCCATCGCCTGACTAATACCCATCGCCGCGATTGCTTCAGGTCCTTGACCGTCTATTCGCTTGCTGTCAAATTCGATCACTCCGTCGGTGATCGCGCCTTGTTCCGTGCGCAGCATTCCGGAGATGGCTCTGAGCGTAGTTGTTTTGCCCGCACCATTTGCTCCGAGTAAGGCGACGATCTTGCCATCCGGCGCTTCTAGCGACACGCCGCGCAACACCTGAATCACTTTCATGTACGCCACATCGATACCATTGACCTTGAGCATCGGTACCTACTGTTCCTTTCCCAGGTATGCACTAATCACTTTCGGATTCGACTTGATTTCGGCGGGCGTACCTTCAGCAATTTTTTCTCCAAAGTCGAGCACAATAATCCGATCGGCAATATCCATCACCACTCCCATATCGTGTTCCACCAACACGACCGAACGAATGCCATCGCGCAGGACCGGAGTATCCGGATACGTAGCTCCCTGTCCTTCGTAAATATCGAGGATGAAGCGCGCGATGTCTTCCTTTTCTTCGAGGTTCATCCCCGCCATCGGCTCGTCGAGCAGCAAAACTTTCGGTTCGAGCGCCAACGCTCGTCCCAGTTCAACGCGTTTACGCATTCCATACGGCAACACGCCGACGACCTTTTTGCGGATTGGCGCGATTTCCAAAAAATCGATGATCTCTTCGACGGTCTGGCGATGCTGGCTCTCTTCGCGCAGCGCCCAGCCGAAAAAGAGCGCGCCCATCGCCAAGTTCTGTCGCATCAGAACGTGTCGCGCCGCCATGATGTTGTCTTGCGTATTCAGCCCCGCATACAACTCGATGTTCTGAAAGGTGCGCGCAATACCCAACTTGGCCAACTTGTCGGGTCTCATGCGCGTGATCTTTTGCCGGTCAAAGTAAATCTCGCCCAGCTGCGGTTTGTAAAAACCATTGATGCAATTGAGCAGCGCCGTCTTGCCCGCGCCGTTCGGTCCGATGATCGCCAAGATTTCGTGATCGCGTATTTCGAGACTCACGTTCGACAGCGAGCGAACTCCGCCAAAGCTCAGCGAGATATGATCGATTTTTATTCGGGCTTGTTTTTCAACTTCCACTCAATCTCCTGCTTACCAGAAACTCGTTTTCTGAACACTTGCAATGTATTTTGCGTCTGGACACCGAGAAAACGGGTTTCTCCGGATACTCCTATGCCTTGTACCACAGCATCAATCGATTGTTGCCAACCTTCTTCGCAACGTCCGCCACTTCACCGGCATAAATGCAATGGCTGATGCACGCCGACGCGCACGCCGGTTGTTTGCCCTTGTCGAGCCGATCGACGCAGAGATCGCATTTTTGCGCGTGTCCGCTTTCCTCGTCAAATTGAATCACGCCGAAGGAACATGCCTCCATGCACATGCGACAGCCGTTGCAAATATCTTCATCGATCAATATGACGCCATCCGCGCGCCGACTGATCGCATTTTCAGGACACGCTTCCATACAATTGGGTTCATGACAGTGCATACAATGCGTCACCGTGTACCGCAATTGCGGCTTGCCGTCGATGATTTGTGGATCGTTGCGATACACCGTGATCCACTGCGGCCCCACCGGCAGATCATGTTCTTGCTTGCACGCGACCGAACACGACAGACAACCGCAGCATCGCGTCAAATCAATTGCCATCGCATATTCTTTCACCATGATTTCTTCTCCTCAACTCCTGTGTCATGCTGAGCGGAGCGAAGCATCTCGCTTGTCTGAAGAACGAGACTCTTCGCTTCGCTGAGTGACAACTATTTTTTCTCCTCGGCGCGAGAAATGTTGCACAGCAAAACGCGCAGATTGCTTGCGCCCATCGCCGCATCCAAACCTTTGGGATCGTTATCGGTCAGGATGTTCGAATTGGAAATGTCCCAGCCGTGATCCGGCGTTTTCACTTCGGGGAACCACCAACCGTGTTGAATCGCCACCACGCGCTTGTCGATGCCAGTCGTCAGCTTGGCACGCTGTTTGATTTTTCCGCGCGGCGATTGGATATAGACCCAGTCGCCATCCTTGATCGCGTGTTTTGCGGCGGTTTCGGGATGCAGTTCGACAATCGGATCGGGCTGGAGTTCGCGCAGCCACGGCACCATGCGATGCTCCGAATGGAAAAAGACCGGCGTGCGCGCGCCCGTGATGAGAATGTACGGATATTCGTCCAGCATTTCCGGACGACTGACCGGACTTTCGGGAACTTCTTTGAATGTGGGCAGCGGATCGTAATTCAACTGTTCGAGAATCGTCGAAGAGAACTCGACTTTTTTCGTCGGCGTGGAAAATCCTTTCTTCTCGTGCTTGAGATAATTGACGGGACCGCGCAAGAACGGCAAGTCCTTGACCGTTTGCCAGCTCAAACCCGCGGGTTTGAGAATCGCATCCAGATCGCCTTCGACGTTTTCTTCCCAGTCTTCTTGTCCCACGCGCTTGCCGAATTCGTGGAACATTTCAAAATCGGATTTGCACTCGCCGATCTGCACAATTTTCTTGCGCGGGAAAATGTACCCGTGTCGGAAAAAGAATCCACCCAAATAATCGGCTTCGAGCCAGGTCGCGGCAGGCAAAACAAAATCCGCCAGCTCCGCCGTTGGCGTCATAAAGAAATCGGAGACGGTGAGAAATTCGACGGCGTTCAATGCTTTGTACACTTCTTGGGCATTCTCGCGCGTGACGACCGGATTCGAGCCGTGAATCATCATCGCTTTGACTTGGTACGGCTCGCCATTGAGAATTGCATTCCACACCATCTTGGGCGTAATGACGTTGATGCGCGCTGCGAGTCGGAAAATATCGCCGCCCAACATCTTCGCGCGCTGCTCGGCAGTCAACGCATCGTGCTTGGCGAATTGACCGATGTTCTGCGCCTTAGGCGGCGTGTAGAAAACGTTGCCGCCCTTCGCGTCAAGGTTGCCCGTCATCGCGACGAGATAGATCAACATGCGGTCATTGTCGATGCAGTTGATTGATTGCTCGATGGCGACGCCCCATTGAATCGCGGCGGGCTTGGTCTGCGCAAACAGTCGCGCCGCTTCTACGATTTTGTCTTGCGGGACCCACGTGATCTGCGCGACCTTGTCCAGCGGATATTCGCTGGCGCGTTTGCAAAAGTCATCCCAGCCGTGGACATGGCTGGCGACGAATTCCTTGTCGTACAGTCCTTCTTGAATGATGACATTCGCGATCCCGAGCATGAGCGCGGTATCCGTCCCAGGTCGCAATTGCAGCCACACATCGGCGCGTCCAGCGAGATACGTCAGTCGCGGATCGACGACGATGAGCTTGGAACCTTCGTTCAAGACACGCATCAAATTTTCGCCGGTGTATTCGTCGGCGTTGTTCCACACGACGTTGTTGCCCCAAACGACGACACACTTGGGGTCACCTTCGTAATCGACAATTGGTAGCTTGCCACATACCGACAACGCCGTAACCACCCGCGACAGATAGCACATATAGCCCGCGCCCATTACGTTCGGCGTGCCCAGGAGATTGGCAAAGCGCGAGAGGAAGGATTCAAACTCGCGCGAGGTTCCTTGCGCCAGGACGATGGATTCGGCTCCGAACTGGGCTTTATAGTTGTAAATTTTTTTCCCGATGGTATCGAACGCTTCGTCCCAGCCGATGCGCTCCCATTTGCCTTCGCCGCGTTTGCCGATGCGCTTCATCGGGTACTTGAGTCGATCCGGATGATAGACGAGTTGTTTGAACGCCAGCCCTTTGCTGCACAGCGTTCCGTGATTCGTCGGAAATTCCGGGTCGCCTTCGATCTTGTCGATGACGCCGTTCTTGACGGTGACGAGCACGCCGCAGCCGCCGTGACAGCCGCGACAATTCGTGCGAACTATTTTTTCTTCGTTTGATGCAATTGTACTCATCTGTTAATGTCCTCTCACGATTTGGGTCACTTTATCTTCTGTCAAGACATGGCGCGCTTTTCGCGCCGCCTCCATAATCGCCTTGACGAGTTCATCGGTCACAGGGATATTTCGCTGCTCCAGCCAATAGCGCACGTTGTGCTCGCCGCTCATCGGACCGATTTCGATACTTTGTTTCAACCCGAATAGGTCGGCCGGTACCGCCGAGTAAACGCGATTCGCCAGCCAATCCTCGCCGCGCCGAAACGCTTTGACGACTGCCGCCGCATGAACGCCCGATTGCGTGCGAAATGCATCCGCGCCGAAAACCGGATAATTCACGGGGATGGGCGTTTCGGTCGCGCGCCCAGCCAGTTCGACGTACTCTTTGAGTTGGGTCAAGTCATTGTCGATCCATCCCAGCAATTTCAGATTGACCAACAACTGATCCATCGAGGCATTGCCGCAGCGTTCGCCGATGCCAAGCGCAGTCCCGTGAATGCGCGTCGCTCCGGCGCTGACTGCCGCGAGCGTATTAAGCGTACCGAATCCGCGATCGTTGTGCCCGTGAAAATCGATCCCGACCTGTGCGCCGGTCGCTTGGACAATTTCCTTCGCAAACTCGATCAGATTCGTAACCCCCGCTGGGGTGGCATGTCCGACCGTATCGCAAAAGCAAATGCGTGTTGCGCCGCAGTTAATGGCGGTGGTGTAGAGTTGACGCAGGATTTCCGGTTCGGCGCGGGTCGTGTCTTCGGTGACAAACATGATTTGCAAACCATGCTTGACGACGAACGTGATCGAGTCTTCGATGTTTTTCAACATCGTTTGGAGGTCCCACTCTTCGACGTAGCGGCGAATCGGACTCGACCCGATAAAACCGGTCGCTTCGATGGGCATTCCGACCGCATCGCAAATTTTGAGGAGTGGTTCGAAATCGGCGACGAGCGTGCGGCACGAAACGTTCGTGGCAATGCGCAGATGCTGGTCACGAATCTCACGCGCCAGCGCGGTAATATGTTCGACCGAGACCGGGCCAGCGGCGGGGAAACCGATATTCAAGGTGTCGATGCCGAGCGCATCCATCAAATGCAACAGTTGGATTTTTTCTTCGATGCTGGGCGTACGCACCGACGGCGACTGCAACCCATCGCGCAGCGTCTCGTCGTTCAATTGCACGTGCTCGCGTGAGGGCGTCAATGTCTCGTGGACTGCATTCCAATCGTAGATCAGCTGCGATGGTTCATTCGGGTTCATGTGCGCCTCCTATAGAACTTGCCGCTGCTAAGGTAAAACACAAAAAGGCAGGGCAATTGCCTGCCTGGTTCAAATCAAGAACAGTGTCCGCGCGGACAGACAGAGCCGAACAATGGCTCATGCAATTGCCAGCGTGGCAACCCAACTTGAGAGGAACTTTCTCTAACAAGTCTTTCTCCCACTTCAATGTGGCGATTCGTCTGCGAATGTCTGGCACTCATGATACTTCTAATACTTGGTCAAATGAAGAGAAGGAAAGGTCAATTTCTCGCGCCGAATGGGTCAAACGTTCCCGCTTTTCCTTGCGGAAAAGCGGGATTTTCCTTCTATTTTGCCGTACTAACATACTTGACATTGGTCAGCAACAATGCGAGATCGCCGGTCCGGACCGTCGGCGTATAGTCAATATCCTTTGAAGTGGCGGTCACGCTAATGTTTGCATAGATGGGTACAAACGCTACGTCGTCGCGCAAAATCTTGATGGCTTGCTTGACCAGTTCGCCGCGCTGCGCATCGTTCGATGTTTGCTTTGCCTTGGCAGTCAGCGGATCGAACTCAGGATTGGAATACAGCGAAAGCGGCGAGGTGGAGGAATAGGCCGCGTCCACATCGATAATCGAATCTGCCGCATGGGTGATCGACGCGCCGCCGATGCCGACGTACAATCCCTTTTTGTCCGTGTGCAGTCCGCGAATTTTGTCGATGAACTGAACAGCTTCGATGGCTTGCACGGTGGTCTTGATGCCAACCGCGTTGAGGTTGAGTGCAATGGCTTCCAAGATTTCTTTTCCTCCAGCCAATCTGCCTGCCTGATAGACCAGCGGCATCTCAAAGCCGTTGGGGTATCCCGCTTCGGCAAGGAGTTGCTTGGCTTTGGCTGGGTCAAAGGGATAGAGTTTCAAATCTGGATCGTATCCCAACTCGAACGGCGCGAGTCCCACGTACCGTTTCGGAATCCCTTGAAACAAGGTGTTGACGATAGAATCACCGTCGAGCGCATGGGCAATCGCTTGACGGACTGGCCGTTTGCTCCAAGGCGTGTCGGGATTCAGCGTATGAAATTGCAGAACCATGCCTGGGCGGACCGGTATTTTGCTCGTCTTGAAACCAGAGGTCTCCAAGTCCTTGACCAACGCGTACGGTGTTTCAGTGATCAGGTCCACCTCGCCCGCCTTGAGTTTGGCAACGCGCGAGGTATCTTCCTTGACAAAGAAGATCCGAACTTGCTTGATGCTAGGCTGGGTTCCCCAGTAATCGTCGTTGGCTTGCAGGTTGATATACTCGCCCTGCTTCCATTCGACAAACTTGTACGGACCTGTCCCCACCGGTTTTTTCACAAACTCGTCTTGACCGATTTTGTCGAAGTAGGTTTTTGAAACGATCCACGGCAAGCGATAGGTGAGGAGGAGGACATCCGGAGTTTTGAAGGTGTAACGGACGTGATAATCGTCAACGACTTCAAACTTGTCCAGGTTTGCCATGACGCGCGCGTAGAGATTGCCGGCGACTCCCGTTATCGTCCGAGTGTGACTGAACTCGACATCTTTGGCGGTGAAAGGATCGCCGTTCTGGAACTTGACGCCCTTGCGCAGCGTGAAATCAAACACCTTGCCGTCGGGCGACACAGTCCATGATTCGGCAAGTCCCGGTTGCTTTTCGCCTTGCGGACTCAAATCGATGAGTCGTTCATAGATATTGTTGCCGATCAGCGACGCGACCGGCGTAGACCGTGATGTGGTCATGTCCAGCGTGTCCGGCTCTGCGACGATGGCAATGTTCAGCGGCTTGGCTGGTTTGGGAGTCGGCGTCGCTGCCGGCGCGCAAGCCATCAGCATCACGACGCTCGTCAGCGCGAGCATCAAGAAAACCTGGTGTGCGATTTGCGTGATTCGATTGTCGTTCATGGTAACCCTCCTCCGAATAATAGTTCGTCTATGGCAATGGAACACCCTGCGCGCGCAGGCAATCCTGGAGTGCGACGATGTTGACTTGGCGCGGTTGAACGTGATTCTTGACGGCGAGCGCGGCGGCCGTACCAGCCGCTTGTCCCAACGCCACGCAATGCGGAATCAAATTGAATGTGTTGTTCGCAACTGGGTCTGACGAAAAACTGCGTCCCGCCGCGAGAAATCCCTCGATCTTGCGCGGCAGGATCGCGCGATAAGGTACGTGGACGTGCGGATGCTCCGGCGATGTGTTGTGCGTGATGCTTGGGAAGATAGCGATGGTGTCGGGATGAGTTGGTCCTGTGCGAAGGTCCTGCCCAGTGATAATGTATTCGCCCATCAAACGCCGACTGCCGCGCGTTCCGATTTGCGAAGCCGTATCTAGCACAAAGCCATTCTCAAAGCCAGGCACGTTCTTTTGCAAAAACGGCAGCACTCGCAGCATCGCCGTGCGTGCGGTCAGCTCCACCTGGGTCAAGTCCTCCACGTTCAACACGTCGTAACCGATGAGCCAATCGTTGACCCACATCACGTCATTGCGCGGAGTCGGATGCGGCGACATTCGAAAGCCCGCGAGCTGCGATAGTTCTTGCAATAGTGCGCTGCTCTTTTCAGGTTCGCGCACCTTGAAATCGGCAAACTTGTCAAAGTCCACGTTCCCCAATCGAAAGACCAACGCGAGCTGGGAACTTCGCAGCGAACGATCGAGAGTCCCGTCGAATTCGACGCCTGCCGAAGCGAATAGATCGCCGTCGCCAGTCGCATCAATCAGCACTTGTCCCAAAATCGCTTGCCGCCCCGATTTGCTTTCAAAGATCACTCCCTTCGCGCAGCCATTCTCCACAATCGCGCGACAGCCCCAGGAATGGAGATACAGTTTAACGCCGGCTTCAGTCACCAGGTCGTTTAGCGCGCATTTCAGCAGTTCAGGGTCCACGTACACGGAAAGTCTAACCGTTCCATCCACGACGGCTGAAAAATAACGACGCCAATGCGCGACGAGCGCCTTGTCGCTCGAACCCAAATCTTCCGGCTTGGGACCGACGGCACCGCCCAGAGTGTTCAGACGATCAAGCCATTCCTGGCAAATTCCTCCGATCTGTTGGTGACGGCTGCCATCGCTCATGTGCGGGATGAGAATCACCAAACCGCCGGTTGCCATGCCACCCAAATGTCCGTAGCGTTCGACCAGGATGGTCTTTGCGCCACTGCGCGCTGCCGCGACCGCCGCGCCGATTCCACCGGGTCCACCGCCGACGACCACGACTTCGGCTTCCGCACAGACCTTGACCATGCTTGCCGGTTCGACGATCATTTTTTCTTTTGCCGAATTTTGCATTACGTTATCCCTCCCTTTACACTAAATGACACGCGGTTTGATGCTCTGGTTTAATCGTCTTTAGCAATGGTTCAATCTGGCTGCACATGGCTTGCGCTTGCGGACAGCGTGGATGAAACCGGCAGCCGGTTGGCAAGTCCATTGCGTTGCCAATTTCACCCGACAAAGCCGGAGCGCGTTTAACACGACCTGGTTCGGGACGCGGCACGGCGGCAAGTAATGCTTGGGTGTACAGATGTCGTGGGTCATTGAAGACAGAATCGGTATTGCCGGTCTCAACCACTCTGCCCAGATACATCACCGCGATTTGCGTCGTCACATTTTGCAATACGGCGAGATCGTGTGCGATGATCAGATAAGAGATGCCTTCCGCCGCTTGAATATCTGCCAAAAGATTTAGAATCTGCGCGCGAATCGAAACATCCAACGCGGACACCGGTTCGTCCAGAACGACCAAGGCCGGATGCAGAATGATCGCGCGGGCAATCGCCACGCGTTGCTTTTGCCCGCCGCTCAATTCGTGCGGATACATGCGCAAGGTCGCCGCCGATAATCCCACCCGTCGAATCAGTTGCTCCGTTCGCAACTCAATCTGATGCCGATCCAATTTCTCACGCTGAATCTCCAAGGGTTCAGAGATAATATCTATGACGCGCATCCGCGGATTGAGCGACGATGCGGCATCCTGGAAAACGGCTTGGACGCGCGTGCGATACCACGCGGTTTCTTTGTTCGTCAAGCGCGCGGCATTTTTTCCATCCAACACAATTTCTCCGCTGGTCGCACGTTCGAGCAGCAGGACGAGGCGCGCCAGCGTCGTCTTGCCGCTTCCCGATTCGCCGGCGATTCCGAAACACGCGCCCCGTTCAAGCGAAAGGTTTACGCCGTCCAATGCCTTGAGCAGCCGATGCTGGGTTCGCAACAGACCGCCCGAATAAATGGGGAAATGTTTTTTGACCTGGCGTAGTTCGAGGAGCGGCTCCACTAGGACGTTCCTCGTTCGCCCAAACGCCAACAGCAAGCCTGTCCGCCATCGTCGAGCGGCACGGCCGGCGGATATTCCGCGCGACAAATTTCCATTTGCGCTGGGCAGCGCGGCGCAAAACTGCAACCCGAAGGCAGTTTGGCAAGATTGGGCGGCTCACCCTCGATCTGGTACAGCCGCTTTTCCTTGCGGCCCAAGCGCGGCAGAGCCAGCATGAGCGCGCGCGTGTACGGATGCGCGGGATTTTCGTACAATCTTTTCACGGTTCCGCATTCGACAATTCGTCCCGCGTACATGATCGCGATGCGGTCGCACGACTCGGCGACAATTCCCAGGTCGTGAGTGATCAGAATGAGTGCCATGTTGTTCTGCACTTGCAAATCTTTCAAGAGGCGCAGGAATTGATCTTGAATCGTGACATCCAACGACGTGGTGGGTTCGTCGGCAATCAGCAATTCAGGACTGCGCGAAATCGCCATCGCCGCGACCGTTCTCTGCCGCATCCCACCGCTGAATTGAAAAGGATAGTGGTTCAATCGCCGTGCTGGCGCGGGAATGTTGACGCGACCCAGCACCTCGATCACGCGTTGGGCCAGCGCCGCGCGATTCCCGTCGAGTCGAAAACATTCGGCGACCTGGTCGCCAATCGAATAAACCGGGTTCAACGACATCAAAGGGTCTTGCAAAATCATCGCGATGCGCTTACCGCGCCATGCGCGCAGAGCGGACTGACTCTTGGTCGCCAAATCTTCGCCATCAAAAACAATTTTGCCCGCGACGATCCGTCCCGCCGGTTGAGGCACGAGTCCGACAATCGAAAGACTGGTGATGCTTTTGCCGGAACCGGATTCGCCGACAATTCCCAAGGCTTCGCCGCGCTGGACGGTGAAACTGACGCCATCCACTGCCTTGACCACACCCGCGCGGGTGAAGAAATGCGTCTTGAGATTTTCAACAGACAAAAGCGGTTCGTTCACAGTTCGTAATTACACCTGGCGCAATTTTGGATCGAACGTATCGCGCAGCCAATCGCCTAACAAATTTGAGCCAAGCACCGTCAGCATAATCGCGAGTCCGGGAAAAGTGGGAATCCACCACGCGGTGGACATGTAGATTCTACCATCCGAGATAATCTGTCCCCACGCGGTCGCGGGCGGCTGCAATCCTAATCCCAGGAAAGTCAACGCCGCTTCGACCATGATCGCCGTGCCGACTTGAAGCGTCGCCAAAACCAGGATCGTACTGACCAGACTTGGCAAAATGTGCTTGGAGAGAATCCTCCACTTGCTGCAGCCGGTGACTTTAGCCATGACCACGAAATCGCGCTGCTTGAGGCTGAGTGTTTCGCCGCGAATCACCCGCGCGTAGCCAGTCCAAAAACTCACGGCAATCGAGACGATGATCGTCGTCATTCCCGCCCCCAACACAGATGACAACAGAATCATTAGCAGGATACCGGGGATGGACATTTCGATGTCAACAATGCGCATAACGACGTGATCGAAATTGCCGCCAAAGTAACCGGCGAACATCCCCAATGAGATGCCGATCGAACCGGCGAGCGCGACGCCGATAACGGCAACCCACAAGGACGCATGCGCGCCTTCGATCAATCGGCTCAACAGGTCGCGCCCCATTTGGTCGGTGCCCAGTAGATAAGCAGAATTTCCACCAGGGAGCCAGGCCGGCGGACGCAGGGCAAAAGCCGGATTCATCGCGGTCGGATCATGCGGATAAAAACGCGAACCGAACACACCGGCGATGATGATCGGCAACAGCAAGACCACCGGGAGGATGGGGAATCGTTTGACCATCTGCCCAGGAAATCGAACGCGACTTGCAAGATTGCCGCTCGTCAACTCTGCTTCGCTCATAGCCGAATTCACTCGTACCGAATGCGCGGGTCAATGACGGCGTACGACAAGTCCACGAGGAGATTGACCACGACACAAGAGATCGAAAAGAGAAATACGCCGCCCTGGATGAGTGGATAATCGCGCGAAGTTACCGCATCCATGATTAGACTGCCCATACCGGGCCAACTGAATACACTTTCGACGATGACCGCGCCGCCGATCAAATTCGCCAGTTGCATCCCGCTCAGTCCGGCAAGTGGAATCAGCGCATTTCGCAAAGCATGTTTCCAAACTACGACTCGTTCTGAATTGCCCTTGAGTCGCGCGAGTTTGACGTACTCGCTGTCCAGGACATCCAACATCGCCGAGCGCGTTAGGCGCATGATGGAGGCGACCGGCAGCCACGCCAAGACGAGCGCGGGCAAGACTAGGTTCTCAATGCCGCCGCGTCCGCCGGTGGGCAGCCAGCGGAGACCCACCGAGAAAATGAGGATCGCCGAAATCCCCACCCAAAAGCTGGGCATAGATTGTCCGGCGAGACCAAACAGCTTGCCGAAAGAATCCCACCATGTGCCGCGCCGGGTCGCGCACGTCGCTCCAAGCAAAATACCTAACACCATCGAAATTACAAACGCGGTGACCGTCAATTGCAGCGTGGGGCTGATACGCTCCAACAACAGTTCCATCACGGGACGCCGATAACGAATTGATCGTCCAAAGTCTCCTGTGAGCGCGCCCTGCGCGAAGACGAGATACTGCACAGGCATGGGTTGATTCAAACCCAGTTGCGCGCGAACCGCGTCGAGTTCGGCTTGGCTCGCGTCCATCGGCGCTAACAAAAGCGCAACATCGCCCGATAACCGCGCTGCGAAAAAAACGATGATGCTGACGCCAACAATGCTGATGATGCCCAAGAGAAGGCGTTTGATAATATATCGTCGCATCGCTTACATCGATTGCCGATATGAAACGCAACAAGGCAGGGCGAATACCTGCCTTGTTTCAAATCCAGAAAACGAACGCGCGCAAATGAAACGAGCAAAACAATTGCTCACAGAATTGCCCGTGTGGCAACGCCGCTTGAAAAGATCGTACCTGAACCCACTTGCTCCCATAGCAACGTGACGATTCGTCTGCGAAGAGCGGCGAGCGTTCACTATTGATACACTCCGTACGCGCGTCCGGTGTCGAGCATCGCGTGCAGGTTTGCGGGCTGGGCATCGTCCAGCACTGCACCGGTCGAAAGAATAAAACCGCCGTCGACAGCCGCGTCGTCGATCAAGCGCTTGACATAGTCTTTCACTTGCTCCGGTGTGCCAGTCGCCAGGATCGATACCGGGACATTGCCGCCAATACATTGCCAGCCGCTAAATTTTTCTTTCACGCGTTTCATATCGCTCTTGTCGAACATCCACAGCGTCGTGCCTTTGGGAATTTCAGAATCGACGATAATATCGAGCCGCGAGTTGTAGCTGCCTTCGACGAACAAGAGTGGGACGACGCCTTCATTCACGATGCCAAGAATCGTCTTCTTGAGCGTGGGCCAATAGTACGTCTTGAAATCTTTTTCCGACATGAAACCATCTGCGCCTTTGTGCAGCGGAATCGTCACGAGCGGTTTGCGCCCATTATTTGCCGCGCGCACCGCCATCTCGACCGCGCTGGGGACAAGTTGCTCAACTGCCTTGAGAATTTTTTCGGGATGATGAAATTTGTCGAGCATGATGCCGCGCGTGCCGCGCAACGTATCACCGAGTGTGTCGAACGGCGCTTTGGAAAAGCCGCTCGTCATGGGAACAAGTCCGAGCGCATGAACACTCGCCGCGTTGATCGCGCCGCACGCCTTGACCCATTCGAACGCGGCGCGGGCCGCTTGCAAAAATTTATCGAATGCAGCTTGTACTTCGGGATTGCCGAGAGAAGCCAATGCGCCGGCGATGAGGGGCCATTCGGTCATATCGGTCATCGCGGGAAGTTTTTGCCAGGGAGTAACGTTTCCGAAGATGCGGGGGAAATACCGGCGCAGAAAAAAATTCGTGGGGTCGGCGATCAAAAGATCATACTCGTCCTCGCGCATGTACTCGGATTCGACACACTGAAATGGCGCAGTCGAATCAACGCCGTGCGTGGGCCAGCGATACAATTTCATATCGAGCAAATCGAACGCCTTGGCGGGTCCCGGCAACATCGCGCTCGCCAACGAATCAGGCAAAAAATCGGCGTTGAATTTTTTCATCGCGGTACCGAGTTTCTCGTAATCGTACATCGCTTCTTCGGGTGTGACCCCAGCGTACGCGGCAGGATAAAATCCGGTGTGCAAATGCAGCGGCACGCGCTTGGGTTTCTTTAGCTCAAGCGCATCCTGAAACAACTGCACGCGCTCTTGATACGCACACTCGACGTCGGAACTGGCGAATTTCGCGCCTTCCGGATATTTCCATTCTTTGAAGCGCGCCTGCAATTTTTCCGCTGGGGTTAGCTTGTCCCAGTTCTCCATCCACATAGCGATTCGCTCCTATTTTGACCAATCGCGCGCCAGCGCCACTGCCGCAATCGCACTTGCGCCATATGCATCCGCGCCGACGTACGCGCGCACGTTGTCGTCGATGGTCCCGCCGCCAACCATGATCTTGACCTGGTCGCGCAGTCCCGCCGCTTGAATCGCTGCGATGGTATTTTTCATCGAATTGAATGCCAGCGTGAGAAAACCACTCAGCGCGACCATGTCCGGTTTGTGCGCGGCGATTTTTTCGACGAACACTTGGGCTGGCACATCCACACCCAGGTCGATCACTTGAAAGCCGTTGACATCGAGCATGAATCCCACAATGTCTTTGCCGATGTCGTGGATATCGCCCTGCACCGTGCCGAGGACGATTTTCGCGCCACGCGGCGCACCGCTCTCTTGTTGAATGCGCGGCTTGACGAGTGCCGCGATTTGCTTGAGCGTCTCACCCGCAAGGATCAATTCGGGAAGAAAATACTCGCCCGCCTCAAATCGTTTGCCGACGATTTCCATCGCCGCACGGCAGTCGTCCAGAATCGACATCGGGTCGGCGCTGCTTTCCAAAATCTGACGCGTCATGGCAACCGCATCGGCATCGCGCATATCGGCAATCGCTTGAACCAGTTGATCGGACATTTATCTCCTCATCGTTAGAATATTCGAGAAATAAAAAAAGGCAGAGCAAAAATGCCTGCCTAGATTCAGGTGGAAGAAAATTCGCGCACGGAAAAGTACCCGCACGGCGCTGCATCGATCCAGCAACAGTGGGACGGATACACCCAATTGCCAACGCGACCAACAACGATCACTAAATCACCTCGAGCAATCATTGCTCTGATTCACTACACAGTGGTAACTTGCTATAGATCCGATACTGAGGCAATGTGTGGGGGGACAAAATTCGTACTTTAATATAAACTCAATGCCGCTCCGAACGAAAGGAAAGAAGGGTCACTTTTTTGAACCAAACAGGTCAATCCCAAAAGGCGCTAAAATACCCAACAAAAACGCTCCACTACAGTCTTCATCGTAGTGGAGCGTTAGCATTTATATGACAACTCATCACTGCTTGACTAGTTCGAGGTTGCCGCCGCAATTGGGGCATTTTTGCAGCGCCTGTTTTACGGGGAACGTGCTGCCGCAATACGTACACTTGCGGACGATCTTTTGTTCTTTCAGTCCTGGAAAGATGTAAAACGTCTGCGTGCCGCGTGATTCGGCGTGACATTGGCGCTTGGCGACCAGTTGATCAATTCCTGCTTGCGCGACAGAAGCCGACACATCGAACGCCGACATGATTTGAGACACCGCCAGCTCGCCGTCGTTTTGCGCTGCCAAATCGGTGATGCGCGCCGCTAATGCTGTGGGTTGAACGCTCGACCATTTGCGATACGCGAATGCGCTCCAACCCGCGCCGATGACACCGATGATGAGTAGAATGATCGCAAGTGGAAATCGTTCCTGCACGGCAACGGCAGCGCAGAGAAACAACAAGCCGCCCGCCAGAATTAAAACCGAGATGATGAACACGCCGAGATAAACGAGTCGATTCATTTTCCCTTCCATCCAGCAGTCGCTCGTGTGATGGCGCTGCCCAATCCATCGAAGAAACTGGCGATGTGATCTTTGGTCAAACGCTCATTGAGAAATGGCTGCATCGCGGCAACGAAATCGGCGGGATGACTGGCGAGATTTTTTTCGTCTTTCGATTTGGCGTACAAGTCGTCCCAGGTTCTGCCGAACGCTACCGCATTGTCGGGCAGCTCGAATTGCAACGTCGGCAAGTGCGCACTGTGCGTCGATTGTTCTGAGGCAAGCGAAGTGACGCTGGCACTCAGGCGCCCCAGTCCCTCCTCGACGCCTTTGAGTACGCCGAGAATTCCAGCGACGGATCCGAGCGCGGCTTGGAAATCATCCGTCTGAATATTCAAATTGACCATTTGCATGAGCGTGGCATCGTTTGTATCCGCCGGCCTCGTTTTGAGATTATCGATCACGAACCGAATCGCGCGACGGTGCGCCTCGCCATCCGTGTTTTGCGCGAGATAGTCATGCTCCTGTCGGAATTCGCCAACGTGAACCATCACCGTTTGCAATTGGGCGCGCAGTGCGTTTTCCTCTGTGCCAACATCGTCGTGCAGTTTTTTCCATTCCTGCCGCACCTGATTCAATTCATTGCTCAACGCCTGCAATCTGCCAACCGTTTGATTGCGCCGAGCATCCAAGCCGTGAATCTTGCCGACGTTGAAAATAAATCCCAATCCGCTGCCCAACTTTTGAATCTGCGCGTTCAAATCGTCGAGTGTTTTTTTCTGCGCAGCAATATCCGCCTTGAGTTGTTCCTCGCGATCATTCAGCTTGGGATTTTGCGTCCGCAAATCGTTCGCGCGATTCTGCGCTTGCGCCAGCAATTTATCGGCTTGTTTTTGGTACGTCGGAATCGTTTTTCTTTTCAGCTCGTCCACGTGCATGACGATCAATTTTTTCTCATCCGGCACGCGCGCCTCGACCTGCGAATTGAGCACACGGCTCACTCCATCGCTCGCCGATTCGATTTGATTGACGAGCGCCAAGAGCGTTTTGTCATGGTTGGTTTTGAACTGCGTGTACGAACCTTGATACAGCTTTTGCAGTTCTTCGATCTCTTTGAACGCCTTGGCAATTTTATCGCGCTGACCGTCGATAAATTTCAAAAATCCGTTGACATCGACTCGTTGACTCATGGCATTCCGACTCCTTTCGCCTGACCGATCCAGCGCCGCTTGGCATCCCAAATCGCTTTTTCCAATGTCGACGCATGACGCGGCGTGGCGTTTTGGATTTCCGCGAACGATCCGACCTGATCCCAATACAAAGGACATGCGCCGCAACACAAGTTCGCCAACTCACAGCCGCGACAATCCGGCGGCATGAATTCTTTCTTGCGCCAATACTTTGCCGTGCGTGTATTCCAAATCGTTTGGAAATCTTCGCGCAGCAAATTGCCGATGCCCTGCTCAAAACTCGAACATGGCAGCACGTCGCCGGAGGGATTGATGGACAGCAAGCCATCCGCCGCCGCGCACGATTGCGAACCCAACCCGTACTGCGCTGGATTGAACAAACAGTATGGCACCGGCGAGTACCACACAAAGCGCATCCCCCGCGACTCGGTATGCTTCTTCAACGACAAGACTAACTCGCCGATTTCTTGGTATCCAATTTCCATATTCTCAACTTTGGATTTTGGATTTTGGATTTTGGTGGTTAGGGCTTGGGATTTGTCATTTGTAATTTGCAATTTGTCATTGTTTAATGCATCGCCCGTGCGAATGACCATATTCATCGACAAGTATTCTTGTCCCAGGTCTGCCAAAAAATCGATGAGCGCGTGCAGGTGATTGCGATTATAGCGATTGATGGTGGTGTTTGTGTGCGTGTGAATGCCCGCCGCTTTGAGATTCTTGACCGCTTGCACGGTCTTTTCAAACGCGCGCGGATTGCCGACGATTTGATTATGCACGTCCGCATCGGCGGCTTCCAGACTCACCTGCGCTGAATTCAGACCGGCGTCTTTCAACTTGGCAACGAATTCTGGTTCGGCGCAGCGGAGGCCGTTCGTAATCAGATTCGCGCGCATTTTGCGGCTGCGTGCGTACGCAATCAAGTCGAACAAGTCGCGGCGCAACGTCGGCTCGCCTCCGGTGAATGAAATCGTCGGCACTTTGGCTTGATCGACAATCTTATCGATGACATGTTTGACCTCGTCCGTCGTCATCTCGCCGACGATGGGTCCGCGCTCTGGCGCGCTGGCGTAGCAAAAGGTGCATTTGTTGTTGCAGCGATACGTCAATGCGATCTCGGACAAGACCGGGAATTTGATTTCGTGCGTACCGAATGGCGTACGCTTGACTGCCGCACCCAGTCCCGATTTGTTTTGCAACATCAACCGCACGCTGTCGAGCAACGTTTCCAAGTCGTGTTCGATTTGCTCTGGCGGCGTTTTATACCGCGTCGCTAAATCGCGCACGAGCGCATCTACATCGACGGGTTCTTTTGTGTACAGGGCGTGTAGCATTTCCGTCGCCGTCGCGTTGAGATGATGCACCTTGTTCGGACGCAAAATCAGCAAGCGGTCTTCGGGTCGAATGAAAATATATTCGCGGGTGCTCGCGACAAAACTCTCCGCGAATTGTTGTAGTCTTTCGTTCATAGTCTCTCGCCCACACTCCCTCACTCCCATGCTCAAGTGGGGAGTGTAAAGTGTGCTAAAAGTTACTCACGCACGCACTGTGACACGCCGAGTGACACGCGCTGTGACAATCGCACGCACTGTGGCACGCATCGTGACAGTTGGAATGCACGCACGCGCTGTGGCACGCATCATGCACGCACGCCGAGTGACAGGCGGAATGGCACGCGCTGTGGCACGCCGAATAACCAATTTCCTTTTGCTCGCCCGCCTTGGTTGGCGTGCCGCCGGTGATCGTCGTCGCGAGTTGTTCCAATTGGCGCGTCGTATTGCTCGCCATGCCTTCAAAGACCGTTGCCATCTGACTCGATGCCGCGACCAACGGCGGAAGCGTCTCGCGGCGTTGACTAGGTACTCCGCCGCCGGAACTCGTTGGACCAACCTCGCTGGGTGAGTAACGGTCCGAAAGCAGAATCCAAGGATAATGGTGCTGAATAATCACAGGGCGATTGTGTTCGTCGGCGCGCTGATATTCGTCCCAGGCATTTTCTGCGCGCTGACGATACGCTTTGCGCGTCGCATTCGGATCGGCGTTCCAAATCTTGGTCGATAGTTTTGCGGAGACGAGCGCGATCACGCGATTTTGAATGTCCACCGGAATCGTACCGTCGTCGGCAATACCGTTCACCAACGCTTGCTCGTAATCCTCCATCGGTTTCTTGGCATCGACGATTTGCAGTTGCAGCGGCTTGCGATTCGCCACATCGAGAATGCCGCGGTCGATAAGCGACAGAACGATCAGCGAAATGACTTGGGTATTGTTGCCGACGTACAGCGCCGCTTCGATGGCATTAAGGTCGGGGACCTTCCCAGGTTGCTCGAACGTTTCCAATTCGATTTCGGGCGCTTGATAGGTGACGGGCGCGCGTTTGGGACGCGCTGCAAAAAACATGACTCCGCCGATGACGAGCGCGATCAAACCGCCGAGGCAGCCGAACAAGGCGATCAACGCTCCCCCCATGGCAGTCGTCAGGGGAGCCGCCGATGTTGCCGGTTCGAATGCGACCGCCGTTGGCGCAGCGACCGTGGCAGATAACGCTGGCACGTTCGCAAAGTAACGCGCGGGGATATAGAACAAAACGTGGAACGATCCGTTCGCCGCAATATTTCTGCGCGAGACGTAGACGGTAAGATAATTTTTTCCGCTGGCGCTGTCCGGCGTTGGATAATAGACCCAGCGTTCAAAGCGCGTCTTTGCCGATGCATCTTCCAAGATGCCGGCGTTCCGCACGATGTCTTGGGTAACCTGTTCGGGCTGGGTAATGTTGGCGGGCAATTCAATCGGCGTGATGAACGTTGCGATTTGCTCGCCGAGCGGGATGCCCCAAATCGGTGGCGACCAACTGACCACGCGATAGTCGGTGTTGTTGGTGCGCGTCGAGCCGAGCGCGGTATTGACCTGATAACGCACGGTCACCGTATACGTTTGACCGGCATCCGTCGTGATCGGAAAATTGGCGGTGTATTTGTTATCGCCGATGCTGACGAGGTTGACTCGCCCACTGCCGCCCGCGTAATCGATTCGCGCATCCGTCACTTGATGTCCGGGGTCAAAGGGACCGAGCGTCGTAATCTTGTTGCGCCGGTCGTCATCGATGAACGTGACTTGATAGCGCACGTTCAACTTGCCGTCGCTCAGAATCGTAACCTGGGTGTTGGCTTGGATTAGATTCGGCGCAGCCAGCGCGATCACACTGACCAGCAAAATCGACAAACCGGCGAGCACAAGAGCCAGAGAGAATTTTCGCATGAACGCACCACCTTTCAAAACAAAACGCGCCGACGACTAGAGTCGAAAGCGCATCTCGGTTTGATTTTATGGATTAAGCGGCATCATTGCCTCAGCAGATTAGATCGTTCGGATTTATTCGTGACGATAATAGTATACTCTCTTTCAGAGGAAAAACCAAAAATTAGAAACCGCTCTTAATCGTTGGGAGTCGCGGGTTGCGGACGGAACAACACCATGCTCGCCGTATGCCCATGCAGAAAATTCTTGTCGCCAATGGGGCCAAACTCGCCGGCGCAGAAAAAACCGGCAAGGTGAACGCCGCCAAGCACGCTCTGAATGGTGGAAATGTCGCCGTTCGGATGATCGTACAAACGGGTGCCGCGACTGTTGCAGGAAAAGAGCAAGCCACCGTTGGGCGGCACGTCAAAGATTTGCGGCATCAACAGCATTTCCAAATCCTCCTTCGCCGTGCTTTGATCGCGCAAATGAAATTGGATTTTTTCGCCGGTATGCAAATAATCGGCGACGACAATCGAACCATTCACGCGGTCCGCTCCCATGAACGTCCGGATCAAAAAATCGCCTCGCCCCAGCGACTCCGGTCGCGTGCTGATCGAGCGCCCGACAAATAGACCATTCCGCAACAAATCGCGATCCACATCGGAAAGCTCCTCGATCAAATTTTCAATTTGCGGCAATGGCTTTTTATCATCGAGACCCGAAATGACATTGCCTTCAACTTGCGTGACGGTAAAGATCGGACCGAACGGGCGACACCCTTGCGACACAATCACATCAGTTTCTAAATTTCCAGAGAGCGCAACTCCAATCGCGCCCGCGTTGAACGCGCGGTCATCGAGAATCAACGTGTTGCCGCCGGGGTTGGTTGCGCCGCTTGCCATGCCGCCGACCATCGGAACGCCGGGGTAGCAGCGATTGAACGCATCAAGGATACGCTCGGTCGGCATCGAATACGAATCGCCAATGATAATAAAAAGCTGGGTCTCTTTTGGCGCGGTGACCAGTTCGCCAAAACGCACATCCTCTTCGAGCAGGTCCCAATCGTCGCGATTCAACGAAAAAGGAATTACGCGCACGTCCGGCAAGCGCGCGGCGATCATGGAGATCGCCGGACGATTTTCCAGCTCGCGGTCTGGTCCGATCACACCTTCGCAGGTGCAACCGAGAAGCGCGCGCGGCTGCAAAACTTCGCGCAATCGATCCGACACAAACGGCGCGATGGGATCAAAGTGTGCGGAAAGAAAAAGCATGACCAAATCAAATTTCGTTTCAGGCGCTTGGGCCGCAATTTGATCGGTCAATGCTTGGACCGCACTGTCGACGTTTCGTTCGGTGGTGGATGCGGATATAAATTGCATGACGTCCGTCATAAAAATTTGTCCTTGTGCAATAACCGCCATCGGCGGGATTAATCAGCAAGCCCAGTTATGAATTTGATAAACCCTATCGCGATAATGAGCCAAATACCGACAATAATGATCGCAGCAGTTTTGTTTACCGGTTTTCCTTGTTCAAAGCCGAGCCGCGATTTCTCGCGGCATTCGGTCATCACATCGGCTGGAATCAACTTGAGCGCAATGGCGATCCCTACCGGCACGATCACCAGATCGTCGAGATAACCCAGGACCGGAATAAAATCCGGAATCAAATCGATTGGACTGAAGGCGTAGCCAACCACCACCGCGACAAAAATTCTAGGGAATAATGGAACTCGCGGGTCCTTGTATGCCAAGTAAAGTGCATACAGTTGAATCTTGAGTTCTTTCGCTCTCCGCTTCCATTTAGCGATGCTAGATTGGAGTCGAAGCTTTAGCTGGTCGATTTGTTGCACCATTCTACCGCGTAAACTGCCTGTCCTGAGTGCGGCCGAAGGACTCGACTCGAAATTTACGCTCTAATCATTTCGCCGGAAGCGCAAAATATTTTTCCGCGATCTCGCGCACGATGGGAGCCGCCGTCGTCGAACCTTCGCCGCCGTGCTCTGCAATGACGACAATCGCAATCTTGGGATTATCAGCAGGCGCGTACGCCGCAAACCATGAATGCGGCTCGCCAGTTTTGAACACTTCGGCGGTGCCGGTCTTGCCCGCGACGATCACCTTCGATCCTTTGAACGGCGAGTACGCGGTCCCATCTTTATCCGTCGTCACTTTTTTCAGCGCATCCTTCAACGACGCCAGTGTGCCCGCCGAAACCGGCAACTTGCCGCGCACTTCAACCGGAAACGTTTTCTCCGTACCATCGGCAAGACTGCTCACGCGCGCGACAATGTGCGGCCTGTACAGCGTGCCGCCATTCGCAACTGCCGCCATCATGTCCACCACTTGCAAAAGCGACGTCAGCATATCCCCCTGACCGATGACCATGTTGATTGGATCGCCGGGACGCCATGTGCCTTTATTCGGGTCCGGGACGTTGCCCGCCGATTCCGCTAGCTCAAAGCCGGTCGCCGAACCGAATCCGAACGCCCGCGCAAAAGTTGCCAAGAGATTCTTATCAACTTGGTCCAATTTTTGCCCAACTTGATAAAACACCACATCGTTGGATTGCGTGAGCGCGTTGGCTAGCGAGATCGTCCCTGCACCCTTACCGGTGATGGGCCACGTCCAATTGTACTTGCGGAAATTTTGTCCGAGTCCATCCCAATAACCCGGATCGTTGAACAATGAGTTTGGCGAATAGATTCCTTTTTCGATGGCGGCGGCGTAGCCGACGATCTTGAAAACCGAACCCGGCGGAAATGCGCTTTGTACCGCGCGATTGACGAGCGGATCGCCTGGATCATTCATCAGCGCCCGAAAATCGGCTGCGGTCATGCGCTGTGACAGCTTGTTGGGGTCCCAAGTCGGATGACTTGCAATCGCGAGAATGTTGCCGTTGGAAATATCCATCACGACCGCAGCGCCCCTGCGCGCGCCGAGTGCATTTTCCACAATCGCCTGCACATCGACATCGAGCGTTGTATGAATATTTTGGGATTGCTTGGCTGGAATATTCGCCAACGTCGTGCTGATCGTTCCGCTCGGCGACAACACGACAAGTTTGCCGCCCCGCTGTCCCCCAAGATACGATTCGCCCCATAATTCCAAACCCGTCTTGCCGATGAGATCGCCTTCGCGATAACCCTTCATCTGCATCGTCGCCAGCTCTTCGGCGTTGATTTGACCGACGTAACCGATGACGTGGGACGCCAGTGTATTTTGCGGATACGTACGCAGATCGACAGTCTTGTCCGTGTGAATTCCGGGCAGACTCAATGCATCGAGATTTTGCTTAACTTGATCGGGCGTGAGGTTTCCGATAGGCGTGCGCCAATCGCCGGGGTATTTGGCGTACATCGCTTTGATGACGCCGGGTTGTTGATTGAAAATTTTGCCGAGCGTAGACAACACCGCGTTCTCATTTTTCATCTCCGTCGGAACCACTTCGATGACGATGAGTGTTTGCGGCTGCGTCCACGGTCGCCCCTTGCGATCAAAAATATCGGCGCGCGGCGAGGCGAGCGGATACAGTTTGATCGTGCCGCCGTTGCTCAACTGCGGAAAGATCAACCCAGGATTCCACAGCACACCCCACCGATTGTCTTCGCGGCGCAAAAGCATCGTGTTGTCGTGCTGAAGCGTGCCGACCGCATTCGTCTCCATCGTTACGGTGTATTTCACTTCGGCTTCGTTGCCCTCTTCATGCACGGAATTCACGGTGACTTTGAGGGAGCGCAGGGTGACTTCTTGCGTGATGCCTTTGTAACGCGAGATGAATTGATCGGCGGTGGTGGTAGCTTTGCGGCTGGGGGCCAGCATGGTGTACATTGCCGCATAGTCGGCTTCGCTCCACGCTTTGAGGAACGCGCGGCCGGTATCTTCGGCATAGACCACGGGGGTTGGCGTGACTGCCGGAGTTGGAGTTATCGGGTCGCCAGAGGAATCGCTGCAACCGACGACAAGGAGCAGGACCACGAGGACGAGGAGAATCAAACGATAGAGTCTAATTTTCATCTTTCACTCGAAAAGATTATAGCCGAGTTACAACGCGGCGTCAAAGGGAAATAGGAGCGGGCAAACTGCTCGCGCGACAAACAAAAATCTCCCGCACGTTTTTCAACCTGCGGGAGAAATTTTGGAACAGGTTATCGTTTGTGCACCATGTCCACTGCAAAGTCTGCGCCGGGGCCGTGACAGATGAGGCAGGTTTCGATGTTGCTGCGCGTGGTCATAATCTCCATGTGACCGAGCGCCTGTTTGCTGGCATGACAGCCGGAACACGTTGCGGCGATGGGTTGCAGTTGCTTGACGATTTGGCCGGCTTGCGTGACCGTGGTTTGCAGCGCGGTCGCCGGAAGCGGCAGCGTGTACGTGGTGCCGACGTGACACTTGACGCAGTTGCGTTGGTTGGTCGTGGTGGGATAGTTGATCTCTTCGCTTTTCGCGACAGCGCGTCCATAGAACTCAGTGGGCTGGTCACGTTCCGCGCCCATGTGCAAAGCGTGAATCATGTATTTGAGTTGAATCGTCTCGGGCGGCAGCTTGTCTTTGGGCCGCTGCGCTTCGTCGGTTGCATTGGCATTGTGGCACAGATCACAGTATTCCGGACTGCGCCGAATACCGCCATGAACGGCAAACGCCGCGGGATTGCCCAGGTCGAGGTGACATTGATTGCACAGCTTGCGATCAACCACCTGGCGACGCGATACTGGCTTGCCGCCATCGAGCGCGACGTAGATGACGGGGTTGACGTTGCCCTCGCGCACGACGACATCTTTACCGTCATTGCCTTTGATCGTCGCATTCTTGTATGCCGCCATGCCAAAAGCAACGGACCCGGTCGCGCCCGCGTCGATGGCTTTGCTGAACGTGTAGCGGAATTTGCCACCGCCCAGATCGGCGAGCGTTCCGGCGCGAACGAATGGTGCGGCGGGTGGAACGGTGATTTGATTGGCGTTCTCGCTGACGCGCGTCGCGTAATCCGTCGTCGGATACGCATACGTGATTTCGATGAAATCGAACTTGGTTGCATCGAGAGCTGCGCCGGAGTTGTCTTTCACTGTGAAATCGACCGTCGGTTTTTCGCCGGGCTTGGCCGTTGCCGCATCGATGGTGTACACGACGCCTTTGAGTTGTTTCGATTTGGCGGGGATGGTGTGCGCGCCGACTACTGACGCGTCGAACTCGCTGCCGCTGTCGGGTTGATGGCAGCCCTTGCAGGTCTTGTCGTCCTTTTGCGGGCCACCGGCGTGATCTTTGCCGCCCGCCACCGTCGATTTGCCGGTTTCCCAATCGATGCCGTCGTGGCACGAACCGCACGCGGCGCGACTGGGCGCGGTCTTCCAGTTGTCGGCTTGCGCGCCTTTGCTGTGACACGTCGTACAGTTGCGTACATCCTGGGGCCAAATCGATCCGGAAAAATCGATCGCGTTCTGGCCAAAGCCGACGATATAGTACGGCTTTTTGCCGAGCGCGACGGTCTTCAAAGCCGCGCCGTTGTGCAGCTTGTGAACCATCACTTTCAAGTCGACCGTGTTACCGGTTTCCGGATCGGTCGTTTGATTGGTATGACAGATCGCACAAACCGTCACGTCGTAACGTTGGCCGCCATGCGCGCGGATGCGATCATGGCAGACGTTGCACGACTCGGTCGCAACCACATCGCGCTTGGTCGCATTGCCGCCGCCGGGGACAAACCAATAGCTGGTATTTGCGACGAACTCGCGGGCGCTACGCGTAACTTGAACGCCGACAACGTGCGTCGCGCTTTTATCGAAATTGGCGGGAAGGGTGTTGGTGAAAACGTACGTATAGCCGGTATCGGTTGGAGTGAGCTTGCCCTGGAATTCGTATTGCGCTTGCTGGGTAGTTGCCAGAGCCGGTTGTTTCGTTTCGCCTTTGAAGGTGTACGGATTGCCTTTGACATCGTTGACGAAATAATTTTCGAAATCGGTCAACCCAGTGTCCTTATCGGAGATGAGTTTGGCGATGCCAAAGCGTAAACTGTTTGCGTCGAGATCGCTGGGTTGGACAAGATTGCCGCGATCATCGGTGATTTTGAACGTGACGACCGGTTTGTTGTCGGCACCGATTTCGACCTTGCTGATTTCCAGCTTCAAGCCAGGTCCGGGGGCGACGGAAGCTGATCTGCCGGGCGCACCTGGGACACCGGTGGGGCCGGCGGAACCTTGCGCACCCTGGGGACCTTGTGCGCCTTGGGGGCCGACCGGACCTGGGGGGCCGACCGGACCGGGAACGGGATTGGTTGTCGTGCTGCAACTTATCAAGAGTGCGGCAATGATCGCGATCAGTGCCAACACCAGAATGGAACGATTGATCCGTGCCATGAAATTCTCCTCCATCGGAAAATGATTAGACCTAGATCGTCGATTCATTCATTGCTCCGGGCATCACCCCCTTGAAATAAAAACCTTCAGGCGCGCCAAATATGCCTGAAGGAATAGCCCAACGTTGGCGAAAACCACAATGCCTACATCAGCATTGTGACTGCGATTATAACATAACCGAGAGTCAAAATCAAAGTTTCAATTGGGAGTGCGCCTGAGACGAAGAACGTGCCCTGCCACAAAAAATCTCCCACCGACGATGGGTCGATGGGAGATTTTTAAAGCAGGGTGAACGAACGGGTTACTTTTCGTGATTGCTGACCGCGGCTTCGCGACCTTCGCCGTGGCAGACCACGCACGTTTCGGTGGTGCCGGCGGTGTTGATCTGGATATGCGCTTTGGCGGGCGCGTTATCGTGACAGCCAGTGCAAACCGACGTAATCGGCAGTTTGCTCTCGCCGCCCGGAGTCGCCAGACCCAGGTCCGTTGCGGGCAGCGGCAACAAGTTGGTGCCGGTGACATGGCACTTGCTGCACTTGCTGCGGTCGCCTGGATAAACGACTGCGCCGTAGCTCACCGTGCCGTTAATCACGTACGGCGTCGTCGCTTCTTCGCCTGTGTGAATACGATGGATCATGTATTCGAACGAGATGGATTGGCGTTGGGCAGGAGCCGGTGTGTTGTCCGCTGCATTAACGCGATGGCAGAACACGCAGTAATCGGGATTCTGGCGCGAACCACCGTGAATCGACAGACCAGCGCGAGCGCCAATGTCCTTGTGGCATTTGTTGCAGTCGGCGCGATCGGCGACCGCGCGACGCGCCACGGGCCTGGCATCCGTCACGCCAAAGTAGAAGATGGGATTGTAGCCCGCATCGCGCGCATAGTACGGCGTCTTGCCATCGGCCGCCAAGACCGTCGAGCCATCCGCTTTCTTGATCGTTTGGCTGATGTAACCTTGCGCGGCGATAGCGAACGAACCTTTGGCATCGGCGGGAATGGTATTCGAGAAGGTGTAGGTGTAGTTGCCGCCATCGGCTGCTTTGGCTTTGGTCGCCACGCCGGCCGTTGCGACCAACGATTCACTCCACGAGCTGGTGTAATCCGTGGTCGGTCCCGCCATAACGAGCGACAAGTTCCACATGTCTTTCGGATCAATCGTCTTGCCGTCTTTGTCTTTGATGTTGAATGTGACAGTTGGTTTATCACCGGGCTTGGTGTCTTTGACACCGACGATGGTAAATTTCACGCCGCGCAATTGCTTGGAGGCATCGGGGATCGTGTGTGCGCCGACGACCGACGCATCGAATTCCTTACCGGAATCCGCGGGATGGCACGTCTTGCACATGTTGTCGTTGGTCTGTGGACCAGCGGCGTGTCCCTTACCACCTGTCGTGGATTTGCCGGTTGCCCAATCGATGTCGTCGTGGCAGGAGCCGCACGCCGCGCGACTGGGAGCCGTCTTCCAGTTATCGGCGTTCTTCGCGCCGGGTTGGTGACAGGTCGTGCAGTTGCGAATATCCTGTGGAAAACTTGCTTTAGAAAAATCAGCGTTGCTGCTAACGATAAAGTAGGGCTTGCCCGCTTTGACGTTTTGCAGATTGGCTCCGCGATGGATCTTGTGCGTCATGACTTTCATATCGATCGTGTTGCCGCTGGCGGTATCGAAACTGCGCTGGGTATGGCACAAGACGCAGTACCCCACTTCGACGCGCGAGCCATGAACGCGTAGAGGATCGTGGCACTGATTGCACGCTTCGGTCTTGACGACTTCGCGGACGTTCGGCGTACCCCCGGCGGGCACAAAGGCGAACGTGGCATTAGCCCACTCGGTGCTATTGTTGCGCGTTACCTGCAAACCGACGACAGTCGTTGCGGCTTTGTCATAGTTGGATGGGATCGTGCCGGTAAAGGTGTACGTAAAGCCAGTATCCGTATCAACCAATTTGCCGCCGCGATCATTTGTTTCTTGAAGCGTGGCGGTCTTGAGCACGGCTGGAAGCGTCTGCGTGTACCACGTGTACGTGGTGCCGGTGACGACTCGGGTAACATAGTCTTCGTAGTACGTCAAGCCCGAATCTTTATCGGTGACTACTTTGGAAATCGCGATACGGACACTGTTCGCATCCAAATTGGCGCCCTTGAGCAGATTGCCTTGACCATCAGTCACCTTGAACGTAACAACGGGTTTGTTGTCAGCTGGGATTTCGACCTTGGTGATTTCAGCCTTCATGCCAGGTCCGAGTTGAGCTGCACCGGGCTTGGCAGCGGGACCGGCGGGACCGGCAGGACCGGCAGGACCCGCGGGACCGGCGGGACCGGTAGCGCCTTGCGGACCGGCTGGACCGGTGACACCGGCAGGACCGGCAGGACCAGAAGGACCGGCAGGTCCTTGCCCTGACGTACTACAACCAATCAGCAATGCCACAATCAGTACGACGATTGCCAACATCACAAGCTGCGAAACATTTCGTTTCATAACACACTCCTTCATTGGAGAAAAGATTTTGACTTGCATTGTTACGCGCTAATTAATTGGGGGCACCTCGTTTTCCGGCAATCAACTGCCATAAAAATAAAAACCTTCAAGTGCAAATAACGCACCTGAAGGCATCACCACCATCGGCAAACAGACAGAGCCGCCATCAGCACTATCCTGCCCATTATATCAGACGTTGCATGACCCTAACGTATCATCTTTGTGACCAAAAGAATCACAAAATAATGGAAATCCATTATTTTACATATTCGTGGCTTATTTGTCCCTTTCGAGCTGCTTTTTCCAGTAGCGAATATAGCCCGCTACGAGCGATTCGTAGCTCACGGCGACATCATACGCGCTGGGATCGACATCCAGCTTTTTGAATTCAGCCGTCGCATTTGTTTTCACTTGCTCCAAGATCTCGTCGTCGCTTGCGTTGTCCTTGACGAGACCACGCACGAGTTGTCCCCAATCTAACAAGCGATTTTCCAAATCGTTCCAATGCCAATGGAGATTGCCGCGGAACAATCCAAAGTGTGTGGGACACAAGCCGGTCGCGTTGAGTGCGCGCAACTTGGAAATACTCGCCACCCACGCCTCGATGTCAAGTTCGGGTGGTGGCGTAGGTGGACGCACATAGCTCACGCCGGGCATTCGCACGCCGCCAACATCGCCGGTGAAAAGCAACCCACTGTTAGTATCGAGATAAGCGTGATGATGCCTCGCATGACCTGGCGTATCGAATGCACGTACCGTCGACCCAGGAATTTTTATCTCATCCTGATCATTGACGACGATGAGATTTGCTTGTGGCACCGGCAGAATCTTGCCCCACAACGATTCCATCTTGTCGCCGTAGATGCGTGACGCGCTCGCCAGCAATTTCGATGGATCGACGAGATGCGGCGCGCCGACTGGATGAACGTACACGCGCACCCAGGGAAGTTGACGCGTCAAGACACCTGCGCCACCGGAATGATCGAGGTGAATGTGCGTGACGATCAATTGGCGCAATGCTTCGAGGGGAACGCCCGCCGCTTGCACCCCTTCAAGCAACGTATCGACCGTCGAAGCGGGACCGGTTTCGATCAACGCCGCCTGCTCGCCATCGTAAAACAAGTACGCCGCGATCACGTTCGGACGTCCTTGAAATTGCAAATCGATGGCGGTGGTTTGTTCCGTTAATCGATGCAAAATCGATGTCATGATTCTCCCTGCAAAAATTATGCCGTTTCGAATCGCCGTTCAAAAAGTAAGGCGACAAAAATTCCCAGCATCGCAATCGCTTGCGTGACACACCAAATGCAATATGCGTGCAAGACAAAGGCTTCGATGACGGTCAGATAGGCGGCAAAGAAAAGTCCACCGCTTGCCAACACCAACCGCACGTTAGGCAACCACATTGGGGCATCGGCTTGTTTCGCAAATGCCCAGACGGCAAGCACGAGCATCGCCAAATAGCCAACAGCGCCAATCGCCGAAACAGGAACGCCGAGCAACATGGAATAAGCACTTGCATTCACCACATCACATTCACTGCCCGGCGTGCAAATGATGCTAGATTTTGAAATCTTGGAATAGAACAAATACAGCGAAATACCTAGTCCTGCAGCTGAGAGTAACGCGCCGAGAACCTGAAGACTTTTGGGTTGACTGAGTGCTCTCATAATTTTCTCCACTGAAAATTTCGTGAACGGCGGATAGTTTAGCACGAAACAAATGTCCGCGCAATCTCGGCAGCGTAGGCGGGCCGTCGTTTCAAAACGACGGCTCAAAAGGTGGAAACTCGATAAATCGAGTTGGCGTCAATCGGTTTCCAACCGATTTTGACCTCATTGAGCCGCCGAATTTCATTCGGCGACGTTCACCCAAAATCGTGACGCACACCCAGCGTAGGCGGGTGCGCCTCAATGGTTTGCGCGGGCGAATGGAATTCGCGGCAACGAATGCACAAAACCTGCCTTCGCAGGTTAGACCTCCAATCGCCGTAGGGCGATTTTGTGCATTCGTAGGCGCGGTTTCTAACCGCCGAGCGGCAAGTACGCTAGTTTATACTGGCTTGAGCGTAATCGTTCGCGTACGCCACCACGCGCGTGCAGCGAGCAGAATAAATGCAATCAACGCCGCATTCACACCGACGTTGAAATACACGACGAGGTTCGAGACCAGCGAATGCGTGTGCGGCGGCGTGATACCGAGTCCCGCCATGTTCATCATCACAGTGAGAAATCCATGATTCGTCAGGTACGGCGCGTAATCGATGTTTAATGATTTCAAAACAGTCGGCAACAACTGGGAGCCTTGGAATTCCCCCAGCAAATGGCGAAGGTGATTAAGCCCCGCGCCGTACAACGCTTGGAACGCGTAAAGCAACAGAATCGCCAAGCCGATGAGACTGCCGCGCCGCGCCAACCACATCCCGATAGGCGGTAAGATGAGATAAATGATAGCACACGCCAGAAAAAATTCGCCGACGCTGATGCCGTACCAGTCTGGCTCGCGCGTGACGAGCGCATCGTCGATAATGTGCAAACCCAAGCCGACGAGACTGACGCAGAAAAGTATCGTGATGTAGCGCAGATATTGTCGTAGTGTATCAGACAAATATAACCTCTTTCGCAGAAGACCCAAAGGGTCTCTATTTTCCCCAATCGAATCCGCCGTAACCGCCGGAGTTTGTCACCTGAATGAGATTTTTCTGCTGGCGGTCGACTGCAAAAATCCCAATCTCGCTCAAAAAGCCGATGTACTTTTCGTCCGGCGAAAATGCTGGGTACGGGCTATCGGCACCCGCACGAGTCAATCGCTCGAACTTGGTTGCGTTCAAATCGACTTGGTACAGATCGGCGGGCAAACCATGCGCTGATGCGCTCTCCACCAAACATATAAATCCCAATCCAATTGCACATGCAGCGTCTTCGGGTTTTACGCATTAGCGCAAAAGTCACTTGGGCACATCATCCACGGGGAGTGATTTCCAGCGCCGCACGATATCTTTGAGTTGCGCCTTGGAACGCTTGACGGAACGCGTGTGCATACGAAAACGCTGCCGATGAGTTTGTACC
>JACRMI010000073.1 GCA_016215025.1 Chloroflexota bacterium | reverse complement strand
TCTTCCAACTCGGTCTGCGTTGGCTCAAGCGCTGCGTGGCGACGGCGATGCAGCGGCTGCCTGTCTTCAACGCCTGCCTAACGCCAATTCGTTTAGCGCCTGTCATCAAGCGGCTTTAATTAAATTGGTAAGGGAATCAGTGTAGCAATCTTACTCAAAGCAATCGAATCGGCTTGCAAAATGCCAACGACGATCCACATCCAATTGGCGAGTTGTTGAATGTGGGAGACGCTGACCAACGGATGGACAGCATAAACCAATCGGTGATACAATTCGTAACTGTTGCTCATGTTTGGGGCTCCTTTGGTCGTCAGACAACCAAATTATGCCTCAACATGGGCAACCTTGCTACTTCCTTAAATTGGTAAGGGAATCAGAGCCACAGTATCAGATCAAAAGAGTCGTTCAGTTTGTACTTTTGGTTCAACAATTGAGCAATTCGTATCCACAAACGCCCGTTCCATTGACAGCCATTAAAAAAGCGTCTATATTTATATCATTATCGAATATATGATATTTATGTATATGAGGTTTGCATGGAACTTGAGAGTGTCGACGGACAAACGTCGGTTGGCTTTGGGAACTTGCACGGAGCCATAGTCGATCGAATTCGAGGTATGGTTCTTGAAGGGACTCTCAAACCCGGCGAGTGGTTACGAATTGATGATCTCGCCACTAAATTCGGAGTGAGCACCATTCCGGTCCGCGAAGCCCTGCGTCAATTACAAGCCGAGGGACTGGTTACCTTCCATCCTCGGCGCGGCGCGATGGTCACGCCCATCTCTGTGGCGCACTATGAAGAAATCTATTTGATTAGAGAGCAATTGGAGAAATTGGCCTGTCGATTCGCGGCACAGGACTTTGATCAGATTCCGCTGGTGCATTTGAAACAAATCTTGGACGAAATCGAAATAGCCGAAACTGCGCAGGATGTCCCTCGCCGTCTCAAATTGGTTCGCGAGTTTTTTTTCACCATTTTCAACGCAAGCCAAAAAGAATATCTCTTGCGTATCCTCTCCACTCTCTGGGACCTCTCCGAACAATATCGACGCCATTTTTCCTCGGTGCCCAAAGCCATCACCCAACGCATCCTCCATTATCGGATGGTTTATCAAGCCTGCGAGACGCGCGATGCAGAAGGACTCGTCCGCGTGTTTGACGAAATCCACGCCTTTGGTAAATCCTATCTCATCCCGCTTCTGCGTGAAGAAGAAAAGAAAACATTAGGATGATGGGGCAAACATGAATCAAGCAATCCAATCCTCGCTCGCCAATATTGCAAATCAAGCGGCTCTGCCGACGGCTCAGGACATAATCGGCACGTCGAAAAATCGGATTCAACGCTTGCGTGAACGACTTTTTGTCGACAAGTATCCGGTCTGCATCGAAAAAATTCGCTTGCTGACGGAATCGTATAAACAGACGGCAGGCGAACCCCAAATCATTCGGCGCGCCAAAGCGCTCGCGAATGTTCTCGATAAGATTACGATCTTTATCGAGCCTGACGAACTCATCGTTGGAAATGCCGCAAGCAAACCGATGGCGGTCGAATTCGATTGCGATTACGGCATTTGGTCGCAAGACGAAATCGATGCGCTCAAGCAGGACGGCTTTACCACTTTTGAAGCCGATGAGATCGAGCTGAAAGCGATCAACGAATATTGGAAAGGCAAAACGCTCGTCGGCCGGATGGGACAATTCTACGATGACGAACGGCTATGGCCGTTCATGCAATCAGGCGTGGTGCTTCCGCCATGGAAAACCCGTGAGGAGGGGAGCGGGGGCGGATACGCGCAAGGCGGTTTGGGTTTAGGACCTGGGTTCTTGCTCTGTGGTTTTGATTTCGCCAAGGTGCTCAACGGCGGATTGAATCAGATCATTGCCGATGCAGAAACCGAGCTAACCCAGATTCGTTTTACGAATGCGGATGCCGTCAAAAAAGTCGATTATCTCAAAGCGGTGATCATCGCACATCGAGCGATCATTCGCTTCGCCAACCAATTCGCTATTCTGGCAATTACGCTGGCGGCGAAAGAGTCTGATCCCACGCGCCGTCAAGAGCTAACTCAGATCGCCGAGATTTGCTCCTGGGTTCCTGCCCACCCCGCGCGAAATTTCCGCGAAGCGATGCAATCCTTCTGGTTCATGTTCCTCATGTTGACGCCGTCCACCACTGCCGCGGCGGGACGCTTCGATCAATACATGCTTCCCTTCTACCAAAGAGATATTGCGACCGGGCGGATTGACGACGAGCAGGTATTGGAGCTCTTGCAATGCTTGCGCATCAAAGATATGCAGATCAATCGCACCTCCGGCAAAGCGAATCGACAAAAGAACGCCGGACTTGCCAAATGGCACAATTGGACGATTGGCGGCGTTACGCCCGAAGGCCATGACGCGACGAACGAACTTTCGTATCTCATTCTCGAAGCAGCGAAACGCTGTCCCACGCCGCATCACACCATCACCGTACGCGTGCATGATGGCACACCGGAAAAATTGATGCGAAAATCGCTTGAGGTCGTGCGAACTGGGATCGGAATGCCCGCCTTTGTCAGCGACAAATCGTACATCGAATTTTTGTTGACCCAGGGAGTGCCGCTGCGCACGGCGCGCGATTATATCATGACCGGCTGTCTCGACGTAAACATCGTCGGGCAGTCGCGCATCGCGTCGTACGGTATGTTCATCGCTCCGCTCGCGCTCGACATTTTTTTGCGGAATGGAATCGACCCCAACACCGGTCAACAAGTTGGATTGCAAACGGGCGAATTGGAGAACTTTTCTGGTTTTGATGAATTATTCAGCGCGTTCAAGAAACAATTTGTGTATCTGATGAGCGTTGCCACGGAACGCAATAATATCGAACTCCGCGTGATGAGTGAATTGTTCCCCGACCCCGTTCGGTCGTCGTTGATGGTGGATGGGATTACTGCGGGCAAAGACATGCTCGACCGTCGAATGCCATTGGAGAATGGCGGCGTGCTAAATCCGATTGGCCTGATTAACGTTGCCGATTCGTTGACCGCGATCAAATGGCTTGTCTTTGACGAAAAGAAAATCACGCTGAAAGAGTTGAAAGCTGCGCTTTTGGCGAACTGGCAAGGTCAGCCATACGAGGCGATTCGCAAACAGTGTCTCGCCGCACCCAAGTACGGCAACGACGATGATTATGCCGATGCGATGGCTCACGCTATTTACCAATTCTGGGCGGATACCACCGTAACCTTCGATACAGCGCTGGGCGGCAAACATATCCCCACCGCAATTTCGATTACGTCACATGCGCCGGGCGGCGCGTTGACGAGTGCGACACCCGATGGTCGCTATGCCGGCGAATGTTTGGCAGATGGCACCACCTCGCCGATGCGTGGCAGAGACACCAATGGTCCGACTTCAGTCATCAAGAGTGCGTCCAAAATCGATCAAGCACCATACCAAGCAACCTTGATGAATATGAAGTTTCATCCGTCTGCGGTCAAGACGACCGAAGACCTGCGCAAATTATCCAGCTTGATTCGCACGTATTTTGGTCTCGGCGGCAAACACCTGCAATTCAACGTCGTCACCAAAGAAACCTTGCTCGCCGCACAAAAACAACCAGAGAATTATCGCGATCTGGTTGTGCGGATGGCGGGCTATAGCGCGTACTTTGTGCAACTCGGCAAGACGGTGCAGGACGAAATCATCGCGCGCACGGAGCATCAGCACGTATGAGCGATGCGAACGATACGCGCGGCGTGATTTTTAACGTTCAGCATTATTCGATTCACGATGGTCCGGGCATTCGCACGACCGTTTTTCTCAAAGGTTGTCCTCTGCGTTGCTTGTGGTGTCAAAATCCCGAATCCCAAATCGTGCGCCCAGAACTCTTTTTCAACTCCGAACGTTGCCAAGGATGCGGCCAATGTGTCGATGTTTGTCCTGAACACGCCATCACGATTGTGAATGGAAAATCGGGAACGAATCGCGCGTTGTGCAAAACATCCGGCGAGTGCGCACAAATCTGTCCACATGATGCGCGGAATATCATGGGCAAGTACGTCACCGTGGACCAAGCGTTCAAACAGGTCGCCGCCGATGCGATTTTCTATCAGCGCTCTGGTGGAGGTATGACGCTAAGTGGTGGCGAGCCGCTCAATCAACCTCAATTCGCCATCCGTCTCCTTCAACTTTGCCACGATGCGGCAATTCACACTACCATTGATACGTGCGGATATGCGACCTGGGAATCGACGCGACGGGTGTTAGAGCACGTCGATTTGGTGCTTTACGATTTCAAGCACATGGATCCGTCCGAGCATAAAAAATTGACGGGCGTTTCGAACGATTTGATTTTGGACAACGCCAAAAAAATTCGCAAAGAGTTGAACCTTCCGATGCTTGCGCGGGTGCCGATTGCGCCGGGTCTCAACGATTCGGTGGAGAATATTCAAGCGACGGCGCGATTTATCGCCACCGAATTGGACGATTCGGTCAAGGTCCATTTGCTGCCATACCATCGTTTGGGCGAAGCTAAGTACGACCGGCTCGAAAAGCAAAGTCAATCGGTAGCGATTCAACCACCGAGCGATGAACATGTTTTGGAATTGCAAAAAATCGTCGAGTCATTTGGGCTATCCGTCGTGGTAGGCGGATAAAGTCACAGCGAGGGAAATTTGACAACTCCAATTTTGAATAATGCCTCTGCCAAAGATTTGCCATTGGCAATGACGAATGATGCCGCATCGCAAAATTCAATCGGACTGGCTCTGCGTGGTCAATCGAATCCGCGCATCGAAAAAATGCGTGCCGCGTTGAATGTGGCGAAATATCCACTTTGCATCGAAAAAGCAAAGTTGGTGATCGAAGCGTATCGCGCTAACGAAGGCGATGTGCCGATTTTGCGGCGCGCCAAAGCCACCGCGCATTATCTCGATCACAAAACGATTTTTATCGAGGAGGGCGAACTCATCGTCGGCAATGTGGCGAGCAAGCCGATGGGCATGGAAGCTGGTTCGCTCGGTCCGACTTGGCCCAAAGAAGACCTGGACGATTTAAAACAGACGACGTTCGAAATCTCGGAGGAGGACGAAGCGCAATTGCGCGCCTTGGACGAATATTGGATCGGCAAAGGCCGCACGCTCGAAGAGCGCATGGGACAGTTCTATGACGACGAACGTTTGTGGCCCTTTATTCAATCGGGCATTCTGCTTCCGCCGTGGAAAAAGAAAACCCAGGGACGCGGGCACGGTGCGGCTGGCGTTGGCTGGGGTTTGGGGCTGGGACAAAGTTTGATCGTTGTCGATTATGCCAAGGTGTTGTACGAAGGTCTCAACAAAACGATTGCCGATGCCGAAGCTGAATTAAAAAATTTGCGCTATACCAACGCCGACGCGATCAAAAAAGCCGATTTTCTTCAAGCTGTGATTATTACACATTCAGCGATTGTGCGTCTCGCAAATCGTTATGCCGATCTCGCGGCAGACATGGCGGCCGCAGAATCTGACCTCGTGCGCAAACGCGAATTGGCGCAAATCGCCGAAACCTGTCGTTGGGTTCCCGCCAATCCTGCGCGCACTTTTGCCGAAGCGATGCAATCGTTCTGGTTTATTTGGATGATGATCGCGCAAGGCACCGCGCCCGGTGGTCGTTTCGATCAATTTATGTATCCATTCTATCGGGATGATAAAGCCGCCGGTCGCATTACCGAAGAACAAGCGATTGAATGGCTGATTTGTTTGCGCATCAAAGTGATGCAATTCAATTTTGTTGGCGGCGGCAAAGCGCAGCGCGAAAAATGGTCGGGGCTGGCGCGCTGGCACAACTGGGTGATTGGCGGTGTCACGCCCGACGGCGAAGACGCGACAAACGATTTATCGTACCTCATTCTCGAAGCAGCGTATCGTTGTCGCACGCCCCATCACACGATCACTTTACGCGTTCACGAACACACGCCCGAACCGTTGTTGCTCCGCGCGCTCGAACTTGTCAAGACGGGTATCGGTATGCCGGCGCTCGTGTCCGACGATTCGTATATCGGCTATTTGACGAGTCAGGGTGTGTCCTTACGTGAGGCGCGCGATTACGCGCTCGCCGGTTGTCTCGACGTGAATCTACCAGGCAAGTCGCGCATCAATGCGTTTGGCATGTTTATCGCGCCGCTCGTGCTGGAGATCACGCTCAACAACGGCATCGAACCACGCACCGGCAAACAACTGGGACCGCGCACTGGTGATTTTTCCTGTTTCCCAACCTTTGACGATTTGGTGTCTGCTTACAAAGAACAGATGAAGCACTTTATGGCGCTCTCGGCAGAAGAGCACAATATTCTTTTGCAAGCGCAAGCCGAACTTTTTCCCGATGCAGTTCACTCGGCGTTGATGGATGATGCGATCAAGGTCGGCAAGGATGCGCTAGATCGAGCGATGCCGTTTGAGAACGGATCGTGCATGAATGTCGTGGGCATGATTAATGTTGCGGATTCGCTTGCCGCGATCAAGCAATTAGTTTTCGACGAAAAGAAAATTTCGGCGCAACAATTAAAAGTAGCGCTCGGTGCTAATTGGCAAGGACACGAGCAAATTCACACGCTGTGTCTCAATGCGCCCAAGTACGGCAACGGCGATGCGTACGTCGATTCGATTGCGGCTGACCTGTATAAATTCTGGGCAGACACATCGCAAACCTTCCCCACGCTTTTTGGCGGCACGATGAAGCCCGCCGGGATTTCGATCACGTCGTACGGTCCTGGCGGTGCGCTGACCGGCGCAACTCCAGATGGTCGATTCGCTGGTGAAAATTTGGCAGACGGTACGATGTCGGCGGCGCAAGGTCGCGACACGCATGGTCCCACGGCGTTGATTCGCAGCGCGATGATGATCGATCAGATTCCGTACCAATCGACTTTGTTCAATATGAAATTCCATCCGTCGGCGTTGAAAGGGGCAGCAGACCTGAACAAGCTCGCCGTGCTCATCAAGACCTATTTTGCGTATGGTGGCAAACAAGTCCAATTCAACGTCGTGAACCGGGAAACGTTGATCGAAGCCCAACAACACCCGGAAAAATATCGCGATTTGGTCGTGCGGGTTGCAGGATACAGCGCGTACTTTGTGCAATTGTCCAAACGCATTCAAGAAGACATTATTCAACGCATGGAGCACGAGTTCGCATAATCGAGAGCACATTATTATCGAAGATGATAATAAATGGTCGTGAGTATTTCCAGCGAAGAAAAAACGTCCGCCGTCATCAGTGCGGCTGTCACAGTAGTTGCAGCGTGCTGGTCAAGATCAAGAACAGATAGGACAGAATTGAAATGACCTCAACCCCAGCCGAGTTACTTGCCGCACGCGCCAAGCGCGTCAAAGATGCGTACGAGTTGCGCGTCCCCGATCTAGTCCCCATCGCCGTCAACTTTGGTTACATGTTGGCGCGCCTAGGCGGAATAACAAATCAAGAATTGGAGCGCGATACCGATAAATCGCAAGAGTTGTTGGAGAAATGCGCGTTGCATTTCCAACCCGATGTGATCAGCGGTTTGGGATTTTTGCCCCAGGCGAGTATCGCGCTCGGTGATCGCCAGACCAAATGGGCTGGGTATGGCTTGGATGCGGATGGCACTTTTCAGTTCGTTGAGGGCGAGTACATGAAAGCCGAAGAGTACGACGCTTTTTTAGACGACCCCACTGATTTTACTCTCCGCACGTTTTTGCCCCGTGCTTTTTCCGAGCTGGAAGGTCTTGCGCTGTTGCCCCGCTTGCCGATTCTCTTGCTCGGCTATTCCTCACTCCGGGGTGTTCGCGCGTTTGGCGCACCGTCCGTCGTCTCTGCTTTTTCCGCATTGACGAAAGCGAGCCAGGAAGTTGAAAAGCTGGGTGCAGCGGCGGCAAAGAGTAAACAACGAATGGAAGCGCTAGGATTCCCAATGTCCTTCGGTACCAGTTCGCTCATCACCGCTCCATTCGATTTCATGTCCGATACGTTGCGTGGCATGCGCGGCATTATGCTCGATATGTTTCGCTGCCCCGATAAATTACTCGCGGCAATGCAAAAGGTCATTCCCTTGGTGGTCGATTTTGCGGTCAGCGCCGCTCAACGCACGGGTTTGCCCTATTGCAGCATTCCACTTCATCGCGGCTCGGATGGCTTCATGTCCATCAAACAATTTGAAAAATTCTATTGGCCCCAACTCAAAGAATTGCTTTTACGTCTGATCGAACAAGATGTAACGCCGACCGTGTTCTATGAAGGCGTATACGATCAGCGGTTGAATTATCTGCGCGAGTTGCCTAAAGGGAAAACGATTGGACGATTTGACCGGAGCGACCTGTTCAAGGTCAAGGAGGTGATCGGCGACACGATGTGTATCCAGGGCGGATTCCCAGTTTCGCTGCTTCAGGCAGGGACGCCTGAACAAATTCGAGAACTCACCAAGAAAATGTGTGAGGTGGTTGGCAAGGAAGGGGGGTTCATCATGGGACCTAGCACTACCATTTCCGAATCTGATCCCGAATTGGTCAAGGTCTGGGTTGACGCCACACGCGAGTTCGGTAAATACTCGTAGTTTAGGTTTTATTTTGAGGAGGGAAAAATGAGGAAGGTGAAATCTGTACGATTTGTTCTCTTCGCAATCTTGTTGTTTGCGATTGTGTTACTCGGTGGCTGTGCGCAACCCACTGCCGCTCCAGCTCCAACTTCTGCGCCGGTTGCAACAGCCGTTCAACCCCCAACATCTGCACCCGCAACGTCGGCTCCAACCCAAGCACCCACGACCGCACCGGCCGCAACAACTGCACCTACGTCCGCGCCGGTAGCGACGACTGCGCCAACCGCTGCGCCCAAGCCTGCTGTCAAACAACCTTCGGGCACATTGAACGTCGCGCTTTCGACATTCGAGTCCGAAACATTCCTGCCCTGGAATGGCGGCGTGGCGCGCCAATCTTACCTGTTGATGATTTATGATGTCCTGGTGTACTCGGATCCAAAAACCGATGAACAAAAGCCGGGGCTAGCTGAAAAATGGGAAATGTCACCCGACGGCAAGACCTGGACATTTTATATTCGCAAGGGCGTGCAGTTCCATGAGAGCTATGGCGAATTAACGTCCGAGGATGTCAAATATTCGTTTGAACGAATGATCGACAAGACCTCTGTGGGAAGTCCTGCCCAGTTATTGCGCAACATTATCGACAAGGTCGAAGCGCCCGATCCGTACAAGGTTGTGGTTTCTCTCAAAACGCCTTACGTCGGATTGGTCGGTGGGTATTTGAACGATACCAACGCGGGCGGCATTATCGTCAGCAAAAAGTATGTCACAACGGTCGGCGATGAAAAAGCGAACGCGCATCCGATTGGTACCGGACCGTACACGCTTGCCGAAGAACACAAAAAAGGCGGACCGATCAAATTGACCACTGTGCCTGAGGTCGAAAAACATTGGCGCATCACGCCGGATTATCAAAACGTCAACCTTTTGCTCGTACCGGAAGAAGCCACTCGCGTTGCCATGCTCAAGACCGGCGAAGTGGACTTGGCACCAGTTTCATATGACTCGATTGACTCGGTCAAGTCATCCGGCTTGAATGTAATCTCGATTCAGAAGAACTGGGCCCCGCTGATTCGCTTTGGCGGAATTGTCACGACGGATCCAAAACGCTACGACGCGAACAATCCCTGGTCGAAAAAAGAAGTCCGTCAGGCGCTCAACTATGCGGTTGATCGCGCCGCTATTGCCAAAACAATTTTCAAAGGCGAAGCGACACCCGTCGGCGCATCCATGCCTTTGAACGTGTGGTCAGACATTCCACCCTACGCTTACGATGTGGCAAAAGCCAAGCAATTGTTGACCCAAGCCGGTTATCCCAACGGCTTCCAAGTTCCACTCCGAACGTTCACCACCAACCCCGGCGCAGAGCTACCGACGCTGGGCGAAGCTGTCGCGCTGTATTGGAAAGCTGTCGGCATCGACGTCAAGATAGTGCCTAGCGATTGGAACACGGTGCGCGGCGATCTGCTCGGCATGAAAGCGAATAATTATCTGTTCGTTCAACGCGGACAACCGTTTGTCGATTTCCAAGCTGGGTTTGATCTGGAATACGATTCGGCTAACATGTTCGCGATCTATGCAACCCCAGAGGTCATCCAGCAATACAACCAGATCAAAAGCGAACTCGATCCAAAGAAACGAGAACAAATGGCGCGCGAATTTGGTCTTTACGTGAAAGACGAAGCGACGAATGTATTCCTGGTTTCTGCGAACGATCCCTACGGCGCGAGCAAAAAAATTGGTCGATGGTCTTCGATTCGGATGCGTCCTCAAAACATCGAATACATCACGCGCCCGTAGTAACTCAGTGCATGGTCATTCTGAGGAGCGACTCGAAGAATCCTCTTGCAAGTCGGAATCAACGGAGCGACGAAGAATCTCTTCCTTGCACATTCAGAGATTCTTCGCTCCGCTCAGAATGACGGTTTGAGCCAATCGAAAAGGAACAAGGGAAAATGAAAAAAAATAAATTTGCACTTGTTCGAGCAATGGCGCTCGTTCTGTTATTGAGTGCCAGCCTAGCAGGGTGCGCATCGCCTACTCCGACATCGGTACCAACCGCCGTACCCCAGCCCACCGCAACCAGAGCACCAACCGCCGCACCTACGTCTGCTCCAGCACCAACCGCTGCGTCATCCTCCGCGACAGCGTCAACGTCATCGTCTTCAGCATCCGCTGCGCCCACCGTCGCGCCAACCCAAGCGCCAACGGTTGTGCTAACGGCTGTGCCTGCCGCGAAATCACCCACGGGCAGTCTCACGGTTGCGCTTTCGACGTTGGAAGCCGAAACGTTTATGCCCTGGAATGGCGGCGGCGGTCGCACGTCGTACCTCGCTATGATTTACGAATACCTGGCTTATCTCGATCCGGTGACCGGCGCGCTCAAGCCAGGGCTGGCAACTCAATGGGAGATGTCCGCCGATGGAAAAAAATTGACGCTTCAATTGCGTCAAGGCGTGCAATTCCAGGAAGGATACGGCGAACTCACCGCGGAGGATGTCAAGTATTCCCTCGAACGTCTCGCGGCACAAGATTCGATTGCGGGTCCTGCAGGAATTTTGCGAACTAGTTTTGCAAGTATCGATGCGCCTAGCCCGTATCAAGTCGTCGTCAATCTCAAGGTTTCGATGCCGGATTTGCTCATCGGTTATTTGAGTGATGCGAACCAAGCCTTGATCGTCAGCAAGAAATATGTGACCACCGTTGGAGACGACAAAGCAAACACGCGTCCGATTGGGTCAGGTCCCTACATGCTGGCCGAAGAACACAAAAAGGGCGGCCCCATCAAACTCACGACGATTCCGAACGTGGAAAAACATTGGCGCGTTGTTCCGGCATACAAAAATGTCACTTTTCTGCTTGTGCCGGAAGAAGCCACGCGCGTGGCGATGCTGAAAAATGGCGAAGCCGATCTTGCGCCCATCTCCTACGACTCGATTGATACGATCAAGGCGTCGAACCTCAATGTCGTTTCGATTCAAAAAAGCTGGTCCCCCATCATTCGCCTGGGTGGTCTCGTCGCGACCGATCCCAAACGCTTCAAGGCGGACAATCCTTGGGCAAAGATTCAAGTGCGTCAGGCGCTCAACTATGCGATTGATAAGGCGACCATCGCCAAAACGATTTTCCGGGGCGAAGCAACTCCCGGCGGGTCAGGTGATCCGGTTCCGCCCTTTTACGACATCGAGCCTTATCCGTACGATGTCGCGAAAGCCAAGCAGTTACTAACCGAAGCCGGCTATCCAAATGGCTTTTCGATCACGCTCAAGACGTTTACCACAGTTCCCGGCGCCGAACTGCCAACCATCGGTGAAGCAGTTGCATTGTACTGGAAAGCGATCGGCGTCGATGTCAAAATCGTTCCAACCGATTTTGGTACGGTGCGCGGCGAATGGACGGGCGGCAAAGCGATTGACTATGTATGGATTCATCGGGGTCTCGCATTCGCCGATCCTTTCACCGCCGCCGCAACTGAATACAAGGACAATCCCTTTGCCGTCTTTGTCACTCCGGAGTACTCCGATTTGTTTATTAAATCGTCTGCCGAGATCGATCCGAAGAAACGCCAACAACTCGCGCTTGAATATGGTAAACTCATGCGCGATCAAGCGGCGAACATCTTCCTGGTCTTTGCGAATGAGCCATACGGCGCAAGCAAAAAAGTTGGGCAATGGCCCACCATTCGCGTGCGCCCGCAAAACATTGATCTGATCACGCCGCCCTAATGCAAGCGAGACCTGGCAGGTTCGCTTCACGAAAACCTGCCAGGTCTCGAACGAAATCATATGAACGATTCAAACTCTTCCCAGGATTGGGACCCACTCGATCCTGAAACGATACGCGATCCCCATTCCGCCTATCGCAAGTTGCGCGAGCAATGCCCAGTCGCGCACAGCGATCAATGGAATGGCTTTGGGGCTTTGACAAAGTACGATGATATAATCGCTGCTGCGAGCGATGCAAGAACCTATATCAACTCGGTACAGAACGTTGTCCCCGCAGTCGGTTACGGCAAACGCATTCCATTACACTCCGATCCGCCAGACCACACGCACTACCGCCACGCGATGCAAGCACCCTTCGATGAAAAACATATCGCCACGTTCGAGCCAGCGATTCGACAAATAACTTTATCATTGTTGGAACCGTTAATAGCGAATGGCAATGGCGATGCCGTGCGCGATTTTACCCGCACCTTCCCTTTGTTTGTTTTCTGCGAGTTCTTTCACATCCCGCGCGAATATGCCTTACCGATCAAAGAACACGCCGAACGATACGCGCTCGCGCTGCACGCGACCGATTATGCGACGCTTGGAATCGAGAGTGAAGCGTTGTACGATATTGCGCGCCAGTATGTTGCCGCACGCCAAGCCGCTCCGCTCGACCCCAAGCGCGATGTGACGAGCGCCTTGTTGGCGGCGCGCATCGATGGCAAGCCCATCAGCGATGAGATCATCGTCGGCGCGGTGCGTCAATTGATCGTCGCTGGACATCTTGCGCCGACTCATGCCATCGCGAGTGCGATTTTTCATTTGGCAACGCATCCTGATTTGCAAGACCACTTGCGTCGAGAACCTGCCCGGATTCCAGATGCAGTCGAAGAAGTGTTGCGCTTTTATTCACCCACGCGCGCCTTTGCGCGAACGACCACCCGCCCGGTGGAGATTCGCGGACGCCAGATAGACCAAGACCAAGTCGTCGCATTGATTTGGATTTCTGCCAATCGCGATGCGGATATTTTTCCACATCCCGACGAATTCGATCCAGAGCGTCATCCCAACAAACATATTGCGTTCGGACATGGTACGCACAAGTGCTTGGGTGCGGCGCTCGCCCGATTAGAGATGCGCATCGCGTTGGAAGAATGGTTAGCACGCACAAAAAATTTTGCACTCGCTGGTTCGGTCGCGTGGGCAGATTGGCCCGAATACGGTCCGACGGTGTTGCCGATTCGGATCAAAAAATAGAATGGAATAACGATGAGTGATGCGCGAGATTGGGACCCACTCGATCCAGAAACTTTTCGCGATGTGACGGAGACTTATCGCAAGATGAGGGAGCGCTGTCCAATCGCGCATTCGGATCGATGGGGTGGATTTTGGGCATTAACGCGCCACGCAGATATTACGCGCGTTGCCTCCGATAATGAGACCTTTATCAGTTCGATTCAAAACCTGGTTCCGATGTCGCCCCGTTCGGGCGTGCCGCGTCGTCCATTGCAAGTCGATCCGCCGGAGCACGCGCATTTTCGGCGTGCCATGAATCCGTACTTTGAAACCGAGCGCGTCGCCGTGCTTGAGCCAACTTTGCGTCAACTTGCCGCGCGTTATCTGGAATCGCTCATAACCAAAGGGCGCGGCGATGCGATGGATGAGTATGCGCGCTGTTTGCCCATTCGCGCGATTTGCGCATTTCTGCGAACACCCGAAGAAGACGCGGATTGGATTCAAGCGCGCAGTAGCAAATATGTCGAAGCGATTTCAAAAGATGATCGCGCAACGGCAAGCGCGTTGAGCGGTGAACTCGATCAATACGCGCGACGCTTTGTAGCCAACCGGCGCACTGCGCCGCTCGATCCACACTTGGATATTGTGAGCGGCATGTTCCAAGCCACCATCGACGGCAAACCCATCGCGGATGAAATCATCGCAGGATTTGTGCGTGGCTTGATTGTGGCGGCGGATCGCAGCACATCGAATGGCATTGGCAGCTCGATTCTTCACCTTGCCCAGGATCAGAATTTGCAAAATTACTTGCGCCAGAATCCGTCACGGCTGCCGGATGCCATCGAAGAGTTTGTGCGATTGTATGCGCCGAGTCATGCGACGGCGCGCACCGCCACGCGTGAGATCGAAATTGGAGGAAAGACAATTCACGCCGGAGAAGTGGTTGCGATGGTATTTCTCGCGGGCAATCGCGACTCGCAAATTTTTGATCGCCCGGATGAATTTGATCTAAATCGCAATCCCAATCCGCACCTGGGATTTGGGCATGGCGTTCACAAATGTGCGGGACAGTCACTGGCGCGTTTGCAACTGCGAATCGCCTTGGAGGAATTTCTTGCACGCACATCAAGTTTTGAATTGGACGGAACGATTGTGTTCAACACGTGGCCCGAGTACGGCCCCCAAGCACTGCCCATTCGTTTCCCGTCCTAAAATCGAGAGAACATGCAACGTTACATTGTTCGCCGCCTGATTCAGGCACTCATTATGCTCTTGGTCGTGAGCAGCATCGTGTTCGGTTTGAGTCGATTGACCGGCAATCCGGTCGCATTGTTGCTGACCGAGTACAGCAGTGAACAGGACAAGATTGAATTAACCAAGCAACTGGGATTTGATAAATCGATCCCGGAACAGTACATGATCTTTATTTCCAACGCATTGCGCGGTGACCTGGGAAGATCGATTCGCGGCGAACGCGCGCCTGCAATGACACTTGTCGCCGACCGGTTTCCTGCCTCGGCGCAACTAGCGGTTGTGACATTGATCGTCAGTCTGTCGATTGGATTGCCGATGGGAGTTGTCACCGCGCTCAAAAAGGGTTCCATTACCGATGTTCTCGTTCGAATCATTGCGCTGATCGGACAATCCGCGCCAGTGTTTTGGATTGGTATTGTCGCCATGTATTTTTTCAGTGTGCAACTGCGGCTTTTGCCCAGTTCGGGCTATGGCAAACCGGAACAATTTGTGCTTCCCGTTTTTGCGCTGACGTGGTTCACACTCGCCGCGATTGTGCGCTTGACGCGTTCGAGCATGATCGATTCACTCGATAGCGAATATATCAAGTTGGCGCGGATCAAGGGCTTGTCAGAATGGATCGTCGTTTGGAAACACGCGTTGCGAAATAGTTTGTTGCCGGTTCTGACTTACTCTGGCATTATTTTAGGTCGCACGATCGCAGGCGTGGTCGTAGTCGAAACTGTCTTTGCTTGGCCCGGCATCGGCCGCCTCGCGTATGAATCCGTCCTGGGTCGGGATTTTCCAGTTCTGCAAGCTGTTGTGTTAGTTGTGGCTGCACTATTCTTGCTCATCAATTTGCTCGTCGATGTTTTGTACGCGTATATCGATCCGCGTATTCGGTTCTCGTGAGGTTAGATATGCGACTTGGTTTAGCGGATACGATTGCGAGTGTCACGGGCTTGGTCATCATTTTGATTCTCGTGCTCATGGCAATCTTTGCGCAACAAATCGCGCCGTACGATCCAACGGCGGGTTCATTGCTCGATCGCTTGAAACCTCCGGTGTGGCAAGATGGGGGCAGCACCGCTCATTTGTTGGGCACGGATGTGCTTGGCAGAGATACATTCAGTCGATTGATTTACGGCGCGCGGACTTCACTTGCGGTAGCGGTCATCGCGATTCTGGTAGCAGGTACGATTGGCTCTGCGCTCGGCATTGCGGCTGGCTATTTAGGCGGCTGGGTCGATCTGATCGTGATGCGCACGGCAGACTTAGCGTTTTCGTTTCCGACGATTCTTTTGGCCATGGTGCTCGCCGTTATTTTCGGCGCGAGTTTCGGCAACATTATCCTCGTGATCAGTTTGGTATTGTGGGCCGAATATGCGCGCATGGCGCGCGGTGAATCGCTCAAGATCAAATCGATGGATTATGTTGCGCTCGCAAGAGTTGCGGGCGTTTCAAAAATCACGATCATGCTTCGCCACATTTTGCCGAACGTCGCCAGTTCGTTGATTATCCTGGGGACGTTGCAAGTTGGCGTGGTGATCATTCTCGAATCGTCATTGAGTTTCCTGGGTGTAGGCATGCCGCCGCCCACGCCGGACTGGGGCGCGATGATTTCCGAAGGCAGATCGTACGTGGTCACGGCGTGGTGGCTTTCTCTGATGCCAGGCGTTGCGATCTTGCTGACCGTTCTCGCGTTCAATTTGTTAGGCGATGCCTTGACCGAATGGCTGAATCCATCCAGTCATCGCGAAGCTTGATGGGGATTGTCGATTGGAAGGACAAGTGCAAACGATTTTAGAAACTCAAAACATTCGAAAATATTTTCCGGTTACGCGTGGGTTATTGTTCGCAAAAACCACGGGCTGGATAAAGGCAGTGGATGGCGTCAATTTCACCATCGGCGCGGGCGAAACGCTGGGCTTGGTCGGCGAGTCCGGCTGCGGCAAGACGACCATTACGCGATTGCTGTTGTTGTTGGAATCTTTGACGGATGGATCGATTCTATTTGAAGGCCGGAACCCAAATCGATTTAGCGAATGGGAATTAGCGCGCTATCGCAAAGCGGTCCAGGTGGTTTTTCAAAACCCATACTCGTCACTCAATCCCAGGATGCGCGCCGCCGATATTATCGGCGAACCATTGTCGGTGGATAAATCGCTCAGCAAGACGAACATCAAACAGCAAGTTGAACATGCGCTGGAGCAGGTCGGACTCGATCCACGTGCGGGCAGAAAGTACCCCGGTGAGTTTAGCGGCGGGCAACGTCAACGCATTGCGATTGCGCGAGCAGTCGCGTGCTCACCGCGTTTGATTATTTTGGATGAGCCAGTTTCGTCACAAGATGTTTCGATTCGCGCGCAATTGTTGAATTTGCTCAAAGACCTTCAGCACGATTTGCAAGTCAGTTACTTGTTCATCGGACACGATTTGGCGACGGTGCGGTACATGAGTCATCGCATCATGGTCATGTATTTGGGCAAACTCGTCGAATGCGCATCGGGTGAAGATGTCTGCACTCAGCCATTGCACCCATACACGCGCGCGTTGTTGGCGGCGAGTTTACCCGACAAGCCGGATTCGCGCCGCGCCAAAAATGTCATCCCGGGTGAAATTCCTAGCCCACTCAATCCTCCGAGCGGTTGTTATTTTCGCACGCGCTGTCCGTACGCGATGCCAATTTGTGCGCAACAAACTCCGGCGTTGAAACAGATCACGCCGACGCATACCGTCGCTTGTTACCTCTACGAATAAGAGTTATTAAATGGGAAATCGAATTCTAGATGTTAGAGATCTAAAAACCTATTTCATCCGCCGAAACTCGGTTGCCAAGGTAGTGGACGGCGTGAGTTTTCACGTCGATGAAAATGAAACGCTTGGACTCGTCGGCGAATCGGGGAGTGGCAAGACGCTTGCCAGCTTGTCGATTTTGCGTTTGGTTCCCAAGCCCGGTCGCATTGTCGAGGGCAAGATTTATTTGGAGGGACTCGACCTGCTCGTGTTGAGCGAAAAAGAAATGCAAAAGTTGCGCGGCGGAAAAATTTCGATGATTCTTCAAGACCCCATGACTTCGCTCAATCCGGTATTCACAATCGGCGATCAAGTGGGGGAATCGATTGCCACCCATTTCAAACTCAAAGGCGCTGCTCTCGGTGCGCGAGTAGTCGAAATGCTCAACCATGTGAGGATTCCGTCACCCGAAACGCGCGTCAATGCGTATCCCCATCAAATGAGCGGCGGCATGAAACAACGTGTCGTCGGTGCCATCGCAATGGCGTGTCGTCCCAAGTTGCTTATCGCCGACGAGCCAACGACTTCGCTCGACGTGACGATTCAAGCGCAGTATCTCGAATTGCTCAAAGATTTGCAACGCGAGTTCGGCATGTCGTTGATTTTTATCACGCACGATTTTGGAATTGTCGCGAACATGTGTGATCGAGTGGCGGTGATGTACGCCGGACAAATCGTCGAGACCGCCCCCGTGCAAGATATTTTCTACCATCCTGCGCATCATTACACGGCGGCGTTACTCAAAGCGGTTCCCAAACTCGAAAACAAAGTGGACCGATTGACATCGGTTCCCGGTCAGCCACCGCGTCTAGATCAACTGTCAGTGGGTTGTCGATTTGCGCCGCGCTGTTCGCGCGCCGATTCTCAATGCAATAATGAAGAGCCGCCTTTTTCATTTCTAACGGAAAATCATCGTTGCAAGTGTTGGCATCCGATTCAATGAATGAATCGCAAATCTTGGCAAACCATATTGCCAACACTTGCTATGAAGATTTGCATGACAATGCGATTCAAGTCGCAAAAAAAAGTTTGCTCGATGCGCTTGGCGTGATGCTTGCGGCGAGCACGCTTGGTGAAGGGTGCAAACAATTTCTTGACGTAGCTCTTGCTGAGGGTAGCAAACCAGAAAGCACGATCCTGGGTTTTGGTGCAAAAGCATCCGCGATGATGGCCGCATTCGCAAATGGCTCGCTGGCTCATGCGCTCGATTTTGAAGATGCATACGATGGCGCGCCAGTCCACCCCAATGCGGCGACCATTCCCGCTGCGCTTGCCGTTGCCGAAGCGCTTGGGACGATCAGCGGCAAACAATTTCTCACGGCAATTATCCTCGGTAGCGATATTGTTTGTCGGTTAGGACTTGCTCTCCGAGTCAATCCACTCGAGTATGGTTGGTACATTCCACCCATCCTGGGCGCGTTCGGCGCAACGGCGGCCGTTGCCAAGCTGCTCAATTTGACCGCCGCGCAAATCGTCAATGCTTTCTCGCTGACATTGTGTCAAGCCACATGTAGTGCCGAGTTGACGTCTAGTCCGCGCTCGATGGTGCGTTCGATTCGGGATGCGTTTGCGGCAAAAGCAGGTGTTCTTTCAACGCAATTAGCAAAGCAAGGCATTGTTGGCTTCGAGCAACCGATTGAAGGCAAAGCGGGATTGTTTAGTTTATACACGCATGGTAATTATGATGCGGCAAAAATTACCATGGGCTTGGGGAATATTTTCGAGAGCGCAAAGGTGAGCTTCAAGCCATGGCCCAGTTGTCGGGGAACCCATGCCTACATCGATGCGGTCCTCCAAATTTTGAATGAGTATTCGTTGGATTGCAATTCGATTCAAGAAATTCTAGTCACGATTCATCCTGTGAATAAAATGTTGTGTGAACCTGCCGAAAACAAACAGCGGCCTGTCACAGCGATTGATGCGAAATTTAGTATTCCCTTTGTCATCGCGACAACTCTAGTTAATCGTCGAGTCATGCTCGATCAATTTTTCCCTGATGCTTTGGAAAATTCTCATGTGCTAGAACTAGCGCGCCGCGTAAAATATCAAATCGATTCGGGAGAGCTGGAAAATTCGACGCAGGGCTATATGGAAATCGTCACACATGATCAGGTCATTTCCAAACGCGTGGAATTTCCATTGGGACATCCCGCCAAGCCGATCAGCCAGAATGCGCTCATCGAAAAATTCCGAAATTGCTGCCAATATTCGGCGAGGAAAATAGCGGAGAGAAACAGGGATGAGGTGGTGGACTTGATTTTGGATTTGGAGCACGTTGAAAACATCGGCGAAATAACGGCGAGGTTGTAAGATGCAAACATTCAAAGACATGCTCAATCTCAATGCGCAAAAATTTGCAAACAAAACGGCATTAGTTTTTGAAGACAAACGCCTGACCTTTGCCCAGGTGAATGCAAGAATCAATCGACTCAACCACGCGCTCAGTTCGCTCGGTGTAGTCAAGGGTGATCGAGTCGGAATATTTGCATACAATTGTTCTCAGTATTTCGAGGTTTTTGGTGTCTCCAAAGCTGGGCGGATTTGCGTGCCACTCAATTTTCGCTCTGTCGGTCGAGAGATTCTGTATCAAGTCAATCACTCAGAACTCAACACATTGATTGTCGAAAAGGAATTTGTGCCGGTGGTCAATTCCATCCGCGCCGAATTGACCACCGTAAGAAATTTTATCTGCCTCGATGCGGATGTACCGGATATGCTGAACTATGAAACCTTGTTAGACCGCGCGTCTGCGGATGAGCCTACCGAGTCTGTTGCACCAGAAGATCCATGCGTGTTGTATTACACGAGCGGCACAACTGGACGACCCAAGGGAGCTATGCATACGCACAAAAGTATGATAGCCGAAGCGCACATTCCTTATCGAGAGATTTGCTCTGACGATGTCGCATTATGCGTGATGCCGTTTTTCCATGTCGGTGGGTCGGCGGCGCATATGATTCCGGCCTTTGCGGTTGGAGCGACCATCGTGATTCAGAAAAAATTCGACGAGACGCTGGTTCTGGAAACTCTCGAAAAAGAAAGGATGAGTTATATCTATCTTGTTCCTGCGATGATTATTCGCGTGCTGGAACATCCCAACTTGAACAAGTATGATCTCAGTAGTTTGCGGACGTTAGCATTCACCGGCGCTCCCATGCCGCTCGAAGCGTACAAAAAAGGAATAAAGCGTCTGGGTCCTATCTTTATTCAATTCCTTGGTCAAACTGAAACACTCAATTTGACCGTGTTTCAGAAAAAGGAAAATCGGATCGATGGTTCGCCAAAAGAACTGAAACGTCTCGAGTCTTGCGGTAAGCCATTTCGCGATGGCGAGGTTCGCATCGTCGATGAACAAGGGTGCGACGTGCCGGTGGGTGCCGTGGGTGAAATTGTCGCCAAGAGTGATCGCATAATGCAGGGTTATTGGAAGATGCCCCAAGAAACCGCTGAAACAATTCGCGATGGCTGGTTACATACGGGTGACCTGGCACGGTTCGATGAGGATGGATACATTTACATTGTGGATCGCAAGAAGGATATGATCATCAGCGGCGGCGAGAACATCTATTCGCGCGAAGTGGAAGAGGTATTGTACATGCATCCCGCGGTTTTGGAAGCGGCGGTGATTGGTGTGCCGGATGCCCAGTGGGGTGAATCGGTCAAAGCGTTGATCGTTTTGAAACCGGGCGTGACGGCGACCGAAGAAGAGATTATTAGTTTTTGCAAAGATAATTTAGCAAGTTACAAAAAACCGAGGTCGGTTGAGTTTCGAGTTACTCTTCCCAAAACGCCAAGTGGTAAGATTCGGAAGGTCGAACTTCGTGAAGCGTACTGGCGGGACCAAACCAAGCGCGTGCATTAGCGAACACCCAAACACGGCGACAGGATGATGGAATCATCTGCCTCGTCGTGTCTGATTTATGGAGAGGAACCGAAAGCATGACTGACGAACTGATTGTGTACGCGGTGGGCGATATTGCGCCAGATCGCGACGATCCTGGCTCGCTTTTTCAACACGTCTCGGGATTATTGAATCAAGGCGATATCGTTTTCGGTCAACTCGAAGCTGTATTATCGGAGCGAGGCACACCGTTGCCACAGGCGCGGCTCGTCTGTCGAGCCAAGCCCCAGGTTGCACGCGCACTCAAGGATGCAGGGTTCAGGATTATTTCGTTTGCCAGCAATCATTGTATGGATCTTGGGCGCGAAGCATTTATCGATACGCTCAACGTTTTGAACCAAGCCGGGTTGTCGGTGATTGGCGCAGGGAGAAATATCGCCGAGGCCCGCGCGCCGGCCATTGTTGAAACCAAAGGTACGCGGGTCGCATTTCTTTCGTACAATTCCATACTGCCACAAGCTTATTGGGCCGATGTCGATCGACCGGGTTGTGTGCCCATGCGTGCGTACACCATTTATGAGCAAGTCGAGCATGACCAACCTGGGACGCCCTGTCGAATCCATACGTATCCGCATCGAGGTGATCTTGACGCATTGGTAAGTGATATTCGCCAAGCCAAGTTGCAAGCGGATATTGTCATCGTGTCCATGCATTGGGGAATTCACTTTATCCCAGCGATCATCGCCGATTATCAACGCGATGTGGCTCATGCGGCAATTGATGCGGGTGCGGATTTAATCCTGGGACATCATGCCCACATTCTCAAAGGGATCGAAGTCTACAACGGTAAAGTGATATTTTACAGTCTCTGCAATTTTGCGATTGACCTCGCCGCGCCCAAGGAATTGATTGAGCGACCAGGGCACAAAGAAATCGCGAAACTCAACCCTGATTGGAAACCCGATCCAGAATATCCAACTTACTTTATGCCTCCCGATTCACGGAAAACGATTATCGTAAAATGCGAAATCGTCAGCCACCGGCTCAAGCGTGTTTCGTTCCTGCCGACGATCATCAACAAGCAATCCCAACCCGAAGTGTTGAGCGCGACCGATCCACGATTCGCTCAAGTTGTTAACTATATCGAATCAATAAGCCAAGATCAAGCTCTGGGCACGAGATTTACGGCTCAAGGGAATGAGGTGTTAGATAAATAATCAATTTGCTTGAATTACGTTTTTACCGTTACGACGGATGCTGCATCTGGACACGGTGGATAATCCGGTGATAGGTTTTGACAGTGTCCAACCTGACTCCAACGCCAATATTTCAGCACCGTTCACCCTAATGGACCTGGGATTTGGCATTACCTAGCCGGGCGGTTTTGTTTTATCCATCCTCGTCGTCTCTGGGTACGTGCCATTACGCTGGAACGGGGTAACTCAACAGCTCAACCACTGTCCAGCAATGATTCGCGTGGTATCGAAAGTTCAAGGCGTAACGCTTCATGCGGCTTTGCAAAATGGTAATACGCGCGCCACCAGGCAAAGCCCTCTTTAAATTACGCCAGGGTTTGTGGCGTAGACCAACTGCGCCGCGTCAACATGGCTAACCCACGCCGGACCGTTAGATTCGCGCGTTCGACGCAGGCGGTTTGTAAAACGCCACTCCAACCCAGGTTCTGTAATTTCGTTTTCAAGGTGTTTAGGGAACCTCAGCGCATGACGCATTCGACCAGTGCCAGTTTTCGGCGATGATACGACTTGATGAGTTGTCTGTAAACCAATGACGCGGTGACAAGCCACTCGCGTTTTTTGGTGCCGGCGTTTTCGACCCAGGTACCGAAATGAGCGGTGAGACTTGAGGTACTTTCACTTTGCTAAACCAAGCTCCAATATGGGGCAAGGTAAATGTTGATCGCGTGCCAGCATACGATTCAACCAATTCCAACCCAGGCGAAAATAGCTCAACGTGCGCCGCGCCTTGCGATCAACCCAGTGTCGCCAGCCCCGCTTGACGACCTGAACGGCGACCTGGACTAACCGGACATAGGCAAGTGCCATGACTAACAACAAGCGTTCAAATCGCCCCGGCGCTTCAAGTCCACTCGTTTCCAAATCCCAGCCTTGCGATTTGAAATCACGAAACATTTCTTCGATCCAGAAGCGACGCGCATAAATCTGCACCGCTGCGCGTCCGAGGGTGACATCGCTAATCAGATACCAGGGTTCGTCTTCGTCGGGTGCC
>JACRMI010000032.1 GCA_016215025.1 Chloroflexota bacterium | reverse complement strand
GCTCTGGCCGATAGTAACGCTTGGGAACTTCGGAATTGTCTTTGGCTCGTCTCATCCACACACCTTTGCGTCGTAGGGTTCTTGAGAACCCATTATACCGCATCAGAGGCGTGTAGGTGGAATTTTGCGGTTACTGTAAAAAATACCAGAAGGCAGACGTAGGATTGTATGCAGGTTGCATTTGTCCATCAGATCAGCACGAATTTGTTTACCTACATTTCCGTCAAACAGTACATTGTCAGGTAGCACAACAGCCGCACGTCCGCCAGGTTCGAGTCCAAGGTAGATGTGTTGCAAAAAGCATAATTGCTTATTGCTAGTTGGATAGAGAAAGTCAGCGCGGTCCGGTAGACCGCCACCTTTTTTGGAACCGAAGGGGGGATTGGTCAAAATCAGGGTTGCCTTGGGAAGTTTCTGACCATCAGGTGACAACGTATCACCATAGCGCAAACCTGCATGCAATGAATCAGACTCGATACCATGCAAGAACAAATTCATTAGCCCGAGACGGTAGGTGTCCTGCACATGCTCCATACCATAGAAGGTATCCTTTTTGTATTTGTTTTTTTGTGCTCTGCTCCAGTTACTGGGTTTGCTATGGTCAAGAATGTACCGGTTTGCCGCGATTATAAAGCCGCACGTACCGGCTGCGGGGTCCTGAATTATGTCATCGATTACTGGCTTCATTACCGCAACCATACTGTCAATTAGAGGACGTAAGGTAAAATATTGCCCTGCACCGGACTTTTTGTCGCTAGCGTTTTTTTCTAGCAATCCCTCGTAAATATCTCCTAACCCTTCTTGCTTGGCGCTATACCAATCCAGTTTATCAATCTCAGTTACTAGCATGGAAAGCGTGTTGGGCTTTTTGATAGAGGAATTCGCGTCAGCAAAGATTTCTTTGACCAGCGAAGAATCCTGATTACCCAAGTAGTGTAAAATCTGATTGTAGAATTTCAAGCGGTTGGATGCATCTGTCGCTTCCAAATCGTCCCAACGATAACCTTTAGGAAGCTGATTCTCAACTCCTATTTCCTTTGCCATTTTGAGGAACAGTAAATAGGTAAGCTCGACGACGTATTGATGATAAGTGACGCCATCGTCTTTGAGAATATTGCACAGGTTCCAGAGTTTCGCAACGAGGTCATGGGTAATATTGCGGTCAACAGTTTGTGGTTGCAAGGGTTCTCCGTATCAGGCAATCAATTGCCTGATTATTAGTCATGGAAACGTTTGTACCAAAATATAAAGCAGATTCCGTTTCTAGTCAAAACAGAATCTGCTTGAGCGTCGGCATGTCGCGTAATTACTGTCTATACCTACGCCCTGGTTTCTGAGTGCGATTGTTTTCGATTCGCTAACCAACGCTCAAATGAGGCGGGACTCTCGGTCGATTTTTTTCCTAACAATATTCCTTCTACCCCAATATCCTCGTCTAAATTGGGCCAATAAATTCCATAGCCCGCACCGCTAATTTGAAAATTGGTACGCTCCGCAACAGTGGCATGGCTTAAACGTGGATACCACCCAATCGGGATTGAAATGGTACGTCCATCTTCCAAATCCACTCGGAGAGATTCGTCGTCGATATTCACTGTGAGGATTCTAGTTAACGCGAAGGTTACCTGTGCAGTAAGTGTCCCATTCATTTCTCAGTTTCTCCAAATTTTCCCTGGCAATCCGCTCGATATCGCGCAATTCTTTTCGACTATAGCCAAGATTTTCGGCTAGTGTAACATCCGGGTCAAGCCAGAACTTGGCGCTCTTAGCTTCACGATCCACGTGCATATGTCGTGGCTCGCCACAATCATAAGAATAAAAATAGAACCGATATGGTCCGATTCGCAGAGCAGTTGGCATAGTGTTTTTGACCATTCTTGAATTTGGCTTACGACTTGCCCGATAAGTTCATTGGCACTATACGGCAAATTTCATTTTGCGTCAATCCGAAAAATCACAGCGGCACGAGGCATTCATTCTAGTGCCGCCTTGACCCACGCTCGCGCAATCTCATGCTGCACAGCATACGCTGCCCAGACATTTTCAGCCCAGGCGCGCACGCGCTTGATGTGTTCTTCAATTGTCGCTGCGTCTTGCACATCGGCAATCGTCATGCTACCAAGGTTGGTAAGCAACGATGGTTTCTCTAGCGCAACTTTTCCGTTGAGCCATTTTTGAATCGCCGCATACACATTTGGATCGCCAGCGTATTCGATGCCGCAACAAAGTCGAGTGAGATGCGCCGCATAAGATTTCGCCGAGCGGCAGTATTTATCGACGTGCTGCATGCAGTACGCGTCGAACGCCAGATCGATGACAGACGCATAACGCAAGTCGCTGAAAGATTGCGCTCGCATTTGATCCATGAGTGCTTGGCAACCCTCGCGTCCGCTTTCAACTCGTGCGCCGCAATCGGGGCATCTATCATCAGTCATTTATCCGTTCTCGCAAGAGCAGCTCGAAATGATATGCCAAGTAGTTACACTTTTCTCGCCATGAGCCAGTCGTGCTGCAAATCATCGCCGAGTTGAAACGCTTGAGTTCCTACTTGCTCAAATTCCCATTTGCGATAAAAGGCAATCGCGCGTCGATTGCGTTCCCACACGTCGAGCCAGACCACGTCACAATGATTTTGCTTCGCTTCGTCGAGACACGCTTGCATGAGCTGCGCGCCCACGCCTTTGCCAATCGATTCCTTGCGCGCATAGAACCGCGCAATTTCCATTGGTTTGGCTGCAATGACCTCATGTGGCGCACGACGAAATCTCAATTTGGCGTAACCAATGGTCGTGCCATCAATCTCGGCGATGACGAACTTGACGGTTGAATCGGCTAGCTCTCGCGCTTGCTGTTCCGGATTGAAAGCGGCAAGCAAGTATTCCGCCATATTCTCAGGCGAGTTGTTTATCGCAAAGGTGTCGGAAAATGTTTGCGCGCCAAATTCGGCAAGCAAGATGTTGTCGGATGCAGTGGCGTATCGAACTTGAATAATCGGAGTTGGCATGGATGCCAGTATATGAATCTGGATGCATTGCGTCAAGCTGATATTTTTGGTGGGTGTGCGTCACGATTTTGGGTGAACGTCGCCGAATGAAATAAATTCGGCGGCTCAATGAGGTCAAAATCGGTTGGAAACCGATTGACGCCAACTCGATTTATCGAGTTTCCACCTTTTGAGCCGTCGTTTTGAAACGACGGCGGGCAAAATTCCAACCACCCAAAACTTTGACGCACACCCATTTTTGGTAGGGGGCTTGACCGGTTCATGTACCTTTGTTACACTTGCGCCCAATGCCAAGGGATTAAGGAGAAATCGTATGGAGATTAAAGCGTTCCAAGAAGAGGCGCTAGTCCCAGTCACTATCCTCGAAGTCAGAGGCAATCTTGATTCTAGTACCGCCGACAAGTTGCATCAGCGTGCGGGAGATGCGTTGAAAGCCGGCACGCGCAACCTCGTGCTCGATCTAACGAATGTCCATTACGTCAGCAGTGCGGGTCTGCGCGTTATCAATCAATTGTTTAATCAACTCCATCCTGAAGCAATGCGAAAAGATGCGTCGGCAACGCAAAAAGCCATCGTCAATGGCACTTTTAAATCGCCGCACCTCAAGCTCTGCGGGTTGAATTCAAATGTCCGCCAAGTCCTGAGCATGGCCGGCTTTGATATGTATCTCGATATTCACCCAGACCGCAAGAGTGCTGTGGCTGCCTTTCGAGAGTGATTGGACACCCGGGCCGAATTATCGAATCACGAGCGGCAAATATAACGTGTGCGACGGAGCGATTCCGGTATCGATCAGAAATTGCTGAATGCGATGATTCTCCTTGTCCGCGACATACACTTGCCCAATTGAACTCACCGCAATACTGATAGGTTGATCGAATTGTCCATCGGCGCTGCCCGTGCTTCCCCATTTTCCAAGGAATGTTCCAGTCGAACTAAAATATTGAATTCGATTGTTACCTTGGTCCGCCACATAGACCGTGTCGTCTGATTGGACTGCCACGCCTCCGGGCGATTGAAATTGTCCGTCACCGCTTCCTTGCGAACCCCATTTACCCTGAAATGTACCGGCTGTAGTAAAGTGTTGGAGTCGATGGTTGTCCCGTTCGATCACATAGATGCGTGTGCCATCTGCGCTCGGCGCAATTACCGCCGGCGAAGTGAATTCACCATCGGCTGAACCATACGATCCCCACTTGCCTAGGAAACTTCCATTCGTATCAAAATATTGAATGCGATGATTGACTTTGTCAACCGCATAAACATTTCCTCCGATAAAGCCTATGCCATGAGTTGCATTATATTGTCCATCGCCGGAACCTGCCGTGCCCCACTTGCGAACAAATATCGCGGTGAACGAACCAGCAGCAAGAAGGTCGGCTCCAGCGACAAAGAATAGAGCAGCTAGGATAATGATCGAATGCAAGCGTCTCAGATTCATCGAGTTCCTTTCGTAACGGAGGATGGTCTATTTGGGATGCAGTCGAGCATGGGGTCAATCGCCCAATCAGGCTAGCCATTGAAGCTGGGACAAAATAAAACCTTGCGACAGCTCTCGTCGCAAGGTTTTCTGTTTGATGCATCACCTGACTATTTGTGCGATGATTTGATCGCTCATCTCGCGGGTGCTCAATACGCGTTCGCCTTTTTGAGCGATGTCTGCCGTTCGGCAACCATCGGTCAGCACGCGATCTACTGCTTGTTCGACAGCATCGGCTTCGCGCGGTAAGTTGAGCGAATGTCGCAACAGCATCGCCGTACTCAAAATCGTGCCAATTGGATTCGCGATCCCTTTGCCGGCGATGTCGGGTGCGGAGCCATGAATCGGTTCGTAAACGCCGAGCGTCCCAGTTCCAAGCGATGCCGATGGCAAAAGTCCCATCGATCCAACTAGGACCGCCGCTTCGTCGGTCAGAATATCGCCGAACATGTTCTCGGTTACGATCACGTCGAACGACGAAGGCGCGGAGACGAGACGCATGGCGCACGTATCGACCAGCACATGATCGAGTTTGATTTGCGGATGCGCATGCGCCGTCTGGGTCGCAACTTCGCGCCATAGTTTCGAACTCGCCAATACGTTCGCCTTATCGACCGACGTAACGCGCTTTTGACGCGCCATCGCCAAGCGACAAGCCAAATCGACAATGCGCGAAATTTCCGTATCGGAATATTCCATCGTATCGACGGCGCGCGCGTGTCCGTTTTCATTCGTACGACCTTGCGGCTTGCCGAAATACAATCCGCCGGTCAACTCGCGGACGACCATCACATCGACGCCCGCAAGTTTTTCTGGGCGCAGCGGCGACGCGTGAACGAGCGCGGGGTGCGGCTTGACCGGTCGAAGATTCGCAAATAGTCCTAGTCCTTTTCGCAATTTCAGCAAGCCTTGTTCGGGGCGAACGTCGCCCACATCCCACTTGGGTCCACCGACTGCGCCCAGCAACACTGCATCGGACGCACGACAGGCAGCGAGCGTTTCATCGCTCAGCGGATTACCCGTCGCGTCAATGGCGCATCCGCCAATAAGGTGTTCCTCGAACTCAAAATGATGATTGCTTTTTTCCGCAACAACACGCAAAACACGAACGCCCTCTGCAACCACATCAGGACCGATTCCGTCGCCGGGCAAGGTAACGATCTTTGCTTTCATTGATTCCCCAAAAGAAGAAGCCAGAATCCAGTAGTCAGTAGCCAGAATAAAACTGACATTCTGAATTCTGGATTCTGACTACTGAATTCTGTTATGTCCCTGCAACCGTAATTCCGTACTCGACCGAATCACACAACGCGAGCCAGGACGCTTCGATGATGTTCGGCGATGCGCCGACGGTGCTCCAACGCTTGACGTGATTCGCCGTTTCGATCAGCACGCGAGTCGTTGCGGCTGTCCCTGCGCCACCGTCGAGAATACGAACTTTGTAATCGGCGAGATGGAACGAACCCAGCGTGGGATAGTGCGGCAAGAGCGCCTTGCGCAATGCCGTGTCGAGCGCGTTAACGGGACCGTTACCCTCGGCTGCCACATGCACGATTTCGTCGGCGATGCGCAGCTTGACGTTTGCCTCCGACAATAATCCACGTCCTTGCCGTTCCTCGACAATCACAATAAAGTCGATCATTTCAAACAACGGTCGATAATCGGAGCGTGCGCGGCGCAACATCATCTCGACCGATGCCTCGGCGCTTTCGAAATGGAAACCTTGCGCTTCCAATTCCTTGATGCGAGCAAGCACAGCGTTCACATCCGTTTGCGTGCTGTCAACTGCCATGCCAAACTCTTCCGCTTTGCTCAGCACATTCCCGCGTCCCGACAATTCCGAAACGACGACCCGCATTTCATTCCCGACGCACGTCGGCTCGATGTGTTGATAGCTCGACGAATTGCGGCGCATTGCGGCAACGTGAATGCCGCCCTTGTGCGCGAACGCGCTCCGACCCACGTACGCCATGTGATCGTCGGGCGCGAGATTGGCGATTTCGGAAACGGCATGCGACAGCGCCGTTAGTTTTTCGAGATGACCCGGCGGCAGACACCGCTTGTTCATCTTTAATTCCAAATCGGGAATGATGGCGCAAAGATTCGCATTGCCGCAGCGTTCACCGTATCCATTGATCGTGCCTTGCACGAGATCGCAGCCCGCACGCACCGCCGCGAGTGAATTTGCCACCGCGAGTTCGCTATCATTATGGACGTGAATCCCAAATGGTTTGCCCGTAAATTGCGCGCGCACCGTCGAAACGATTTCCTCTAGCTCCCACGGCATCGTGCCACCGTTTGTATCGCACAACGTGATCGAATCGGCGTGACCGTCCCAGGCGGCGCGTAACGTCGATAGAGCGTAATCGGCGTCGAGCTTGTAGCCATCGAAGAAATGTTCCGCGTCGTAGATGACTTGTCGTCCGCGCGATTTTAGGAATGCAAGCGATTCGCGAATCATGCGCAAATTTTCTTCGGGGACTGTTTGCAGGACATCGCGGACATGCAACGTGGACGTTTTGCCGACGACGGTCACCACGGGCGTTTCGGCGTCGAGCAGTGCACGAATGTTGGCATCATCGTCGGGTTTGCCGTTCACGCGACATGTTGCGCCGAATGCGGTGAGCCGCGCGTGCTTGAGCTTGAGCGATTTCGCTCGGTCGAAAAACTCGGCGTCCTTTGGATTGGATCCGGGCCAACCGCCTTCGATGTAATTCACGCCGAAATCGTCGAGCAGTTGCGCGATGTGGAGTTTGTCCTGGCAAGTGAGCGACAGACCTTCGCGCTGAGTACCGTCCCGGAGTGTTGTATCGTAGATTTGGATGTCCATCACATTGTCCTTCACGAATCGCGTTTCACGTGACGAGTGAAACGTGATTCGTGATGCGTGACCAAGGTCAATTGGCGTTTGCTGCTTCGTACTGGGTAATTGCGTCTTGTTGTTTGAGAATGTAACCCAGTTCGTCCACACCTTCCAGCAAACACGTTTTGGAAAAGGGATCGACGGGGAATTTGGCGGTGCGTCCGCCGGGCAGCGAGATCGTTTGCGCCGCCACATCAATGGTAATTTCGACGTTCGGAATCTCGGCGACCAAATCGAACAGGTCGCGATGTGTTTCCTTATCGACGACGATGGGCAGCAGTCCGTTCTTGAGCGCGTTGCTGCGAAAAATATCGGCGAACGACGTGCTGATGATGGCGCGAAAACCAAACGCGGTCAGCGCCCACACCGCATGTTCGCGCGAGCTGCCGCAGGCAAAGTTGTCACCCGCGAGCAGAATCTGCGCGCCATGCGCTTGCGGCTGATTCAACACAAAATCGGGTTTGGGATTTCCCGCCGCGTCGTAACGCCAATCGGAAAATAAATTCTTGCCCATGCCGTTCTTGTCGATCGCTTTCAAAAAGCGCGCGGGAATGATTTGATCGGTGTCGATGTTTTCGTTCGACAGCGCGACGACGCGCGCGGTGAGCGTTTTCAAAGATTCCATGCGTTACACTTTATCCTTCAACTTTTTGATTCTCTGATACGATTGATCGATTCGTGCTTCGGTGAGCGTGCCGGCTTGGACAAATTGCTTGACGAGTGCGACTGTTCGCGTGATGATGTTTTCATCGTAGGTCATGTTGTTCGCGATGGCGATAATGTCCACGCCGGCTTGAATCGATTTCAGAATGGCGGTCTCGAATCCGAACTGGCTCGTGATTGCGCCCATCTGCATATCGTCCGAAATCACGACACCGTCGTATTTCAACTCGCCACGCAAAATGCCGGTGACGGTCGCCTCCGAAAGCGTCGCTGGAAATTTCGGATCGAGGTTGGCGTTGAACACATGCGCCGTCATCACCACGTCGGCTTGATTGGCTTGGATAATGCTCGCGTACGGTTCGAGTTCGATACGTGCCCACGTTTTGGTCACATCGACGACGCCGGAATGTGTGTCGCGATTCGAACTGCCGTGCCCAGGAAAATGTTTGAGCGTTGTCAAAACATTTTGTTCGTGATGCGCCTTGATAAATTCGAGCGCGTGCTGCGTCACGATTTTTGGATCGGGCGAAAAACTTCGTTCGTACTTGGCAATGATTGGATTGTTCGGATTGGTGTTGACATCGACGACTGGTGCGAGATTTAGATTGATTCCCATCTCCGCGAGCGTCTTTGCCATCTGTGATGTCTTGTCGTGTGTGAGCGCGAGATCATTGGTTTTGCCCAGCGATCCAGCCGAAACGGTTTCTGGAAATCCCCATTTCTCACGCAAGCGCGCAACCCATCCGCCTTCTTGATCGACCGCGACGAGCAACGAGTTCGTCGATGCTTGCTTCAATCCCGCGACGAGTGCTTTGACTTGGGCGGGCGACTGCACGTTGCGAACGTACTCGTGCGTCACGCCGTCGTAATCGAAGAGGACGACGCCACCCAGGAATCGTTCGCGAAGATCGCGCATAATCGGTAGATCGATCTTTGCTTCCATCCCGCGAAATCCAACCAGCAACATCTGTCCGATTTTGAAATCGAGACTCTCACCGGTCGATGGCTGCGCGATAGCGGTTGGACTGAGCGTTGTCATTGTTGGAATGGGCGTGCTCGTCGGCGTTGGATTACAACTGGTAAGGATAGTGGCGCTGGCGACACTGCCACTCACCCATTTCAAAAAATCACGTCGCGTGATAGATGTCATCAATTCAATAATTCGCGTACATCCGCGACCTTACCCGCAACGGCGGATGCGGCAGCGGTCAACGGCGATGCAAGCATCGTGCGTCCACCTTTGCCTTGGCGCCCTTCAAAATTTCGATTGCTCGTGCTGACAGCGTATTGACCGGGTGTCAATTGATCGCCATTCATCGCGATACACATCGAGCATCCAGGTTCGCGCCATTCAGCGCCCGCCGCGCGGAAAATTTTATCGAGACCTTCGGCTTCGGCTTGGCGTTTGACTTGTTGCGATCCTGGGACAACCATCATGCGTGTTGTCGCCGCAACCTTGCGATCTTTCAACACCGCTGCGGCAAGGCGCAAATCGGATATGCGACCATTCGTGCAACTGCCGACGAACACCACATCGACGGGATGACCGAGCAACGGCTCGCCTGGTTTCAAATCCATGTACTCGAGTGCTTTTTTCAAACCTGACAGGTCTCCAAGACCTGTCAGGTTTGGCACGCGACCGGTGACCGGGATTCCCATTCCTGGATTCGTGCCAAACGTAATCATCGGCTCAAGCGCGTTGCCATCGAGCGTGATGGTCTGATCGTACGTTGCGTCCTCGTCAGTGGGCAAAGATTTCCAACGCGCAAGTGCCGCATCCCACGCTGCACCTTTCGGCGCATGTTCGCGTCCCGCCAAATATTCAAACGTCGTGTCGTCCGGCGCGACCATGCCCGCGCGTGCGCCGCCTTCAATCGACATGTTGCACAGCGTCATGCGACCTTCCATCGTCAGCGCGCGAATCGCTGAACCGGTGTATTCGATGACGTGCCCGGTGCCACCACCGATTCCAATCTTTGCGATGAGCGCGAGGATGATGTCCTTCGCCGTCACGCCTTTGGCAAGTGTTCCATCGACGCGCACCTGCATCGATTTCGGTTTTGATTGCAACAAGCATTGCGTCGCCAAGACGTGTTCGACTTCGCTCGTGCCAATGCCGAACGCGAGCGCGCCGAATGCGCCGTGCGTGGCGGTGTGACTGTCGCCGCAGACAATCGTCATCCCCGGTTGCGTCAGCCCGAGTTCGGGACCGATGATGTGCACGACGCCCTGGTTCGGATCGCCAATGCCAAACAAGCGCACGCCAAAATCGCGGCAGTTTTTTTCCATCTGCGCGATTTGCTTCGCGGCGATTTCATCACGGATGGGAAACGCTTGCGCGTCGGTCGGAATGCTGTGATCGAGTGTTGCAAATGTCTTGTCAGTGCGTCGTACTTTTAATCCGCGCTCGCGCAGTCCTTGAAACGCTTGTGGCGATGTGACTTCGTGAACGAGATGCAAATCGATGTAGAGGATCGCGGGACTGTTGGATTCTTGTGCGACGACGACGTGACTGTCCCAGATTTTGTCGAGTAGAGTTTTTGCCGTCATGCTTTATCCGCGCGCGCAGATTTTTTCTTTTCATGCGTTTGCCACAATGCGGTCATGTCCCACTGATTTGCATGATCGCGCGATTCCTCAAACATGTTCACCGGATAATTGGCGAATTGGTTAGGGCGCGTTGTTTTTTTCTCTTCGTGCTTTTGCAACAGTGCAGTCATGTCCCACTGATTCGCATGGTCGCGTGATTCCTCGAACAAGTTCACAGGATAATCTGAAAATTGCGTGGCTTGATTACGTTCCGTTTCCATTGTTACTCCCTTCTGCAAATACTTGTTTCAAATATAATGCCGCTGCGTCGCGATTGCCTGCGACAAGTTTATTCAAGGCGGCGAGATACGCTTTTGCGCTCGCGACGATGATGTCCACATCAGCACCATGACCACCTAACACGCGCGGCTCGGGTTCGTGTGATTGCAAACGCACAGTTACTTCGCCGAGTGCATCGATGCCTTCCGTCACCGCGTGGACGCTAAACTCCAAGAGTGTGTTCGGCGCTTGGACAATGGCATCAATCGCTTTGTACGCGGCATCGACGGGACCGGTGCCGACGGCGGCGTGAACTGATTTTTGATCGTTTGGTCCGCGCAACATCACGGTCGCCGTCGGCATGCCATGCCGTCCGCACGTCACCTGAATATCTTCGAGTGCGAAAATTTCGGGGGGCTGATAAAATTCGTCGGCGATGAGCGCCGAGAGATCGGCATCGGTCACAACCTTTTTCTTGTCCGCCAATTCTTTGAATCGATGGAATGCTTGATTCAAATCCTTTTCGTCGAGTTGATAGCCCATCTCTTTCATGCGCGTTTGAAACGCATGGCGTCCCGAATGTTTGCCCAGCACCAAATTGGACTGCGCCACGCCGACGGTTTCGGGTCGCATGATTTCGTACGTCATTTGATGCTTGAGCATTCCATCCTGATGAATCCCCGCTTCGTGCGCGAACGCATTCGCGCCGACAATCGCTTTATTCGGCTGAACGGGAATGCTCGTGTAATTCGAAACGAGGCGGCTCGTGCGCGCGATTTGCGTCGTGTCGATGTTGGTCTGCAAACCGAAAACGGCGGGACGCGTGTGCAGCGCCATCACGACTTCTTCAAGCGACGTATTGCCCGCGCGTTCGCCGATGCCGTTCATTGTTACTTCGACTTGGCGTGCGCCGGCTTTTACGCCCGCAAGCGTGTTCGCGGTCGCCATGCCCAGGTCGTCGTGGCAATGCACCGACCAAGTGACCTTATCTGCGCCGGGCGTGTTCTTGATGAGACCATCGATCAGCGCGCCGAATTCTTCTGGCGTGGTGTAGCCGACCGTGTCGGGAATATTCAGCGTCGTTGCGCCCGCTTTGATCGCGACCTCAAGCACATCACAGAGATATTCAGGATCGGAGCGACCGGCATCTTCGGGCGAAAACTCAATGTCCTCGCACAACGAACGCGCATACGACACGGCTTCGCGTACACGTTCGATCACTTGCTCGCGCGTCATTTTCAATTTGTACTTCAAATGAATATCGCTGGTTGCAAGGAACGTATGGATGCGTGGATGGGCAGCGTGCCGCACGGATTCCCATGCAGTGTTGATGTCCGGCTTGTTTGCGCGCGCAAGCCCGGCGATGATCGGCGTGCGCGATCCGTCGCGCGAATTGCCAACTTCTTGCGAGATGCGGCGCACGGCATCGGCATCACCCGGCGACGCGGCGGGAAATCCCGCTTCGATGATATCGACGCCGAGGCGCGCGAGTTGCCGCGCAATTTCTAGTTTTTCAGCGGCGTCCAAACTGGCGCCGGGCGATTGCTCGCCGTCGCGGAGTGTAGTATCGAAAATGCGAACATAGTTGTTGTCCATACAAATTCCTTTTTTCGATTTGTCATTTCGAGCGAAGCGAGAAATCTCGTTTTCGCAATAGTGAGATTTCTCGTCGCAAAACCCGCTCCTCGAAATGACAATCCTATTTCAGACGACGTGACCTTCGCTCAATCTCAACACATGCGTGATGCTTTGCGGCATTTCGTCTGCACGATGCGTCACGTAAATCAGACTGGTGTTCTCTCGACTCACGCTTGTATCAATCGCTTGCAGAATCAAATCGCGATTGGTGGTGTCCAATCCTTGGCACGGTTCATCGAGCACGAGCAATATAGGATTTTTTACGAGCGCTCGTGCCAGGAGCGTCAAGCGTTGTTCGCCTTCCGCAACTTGGTCGAATATCGTCGCGCTGTGTTTACCCAATCCGAATTTCGCCAACCAGGATTCCGCAATTTCACGCTGTTGCGGCGAACACTGACGATACAATCCAACCGAGTCGAACCAGCCGGAGCAAACAACGTCGAAGCAGGTTGCGTTTCTTGGATAATACAATTGCAGTTCGGGTGCGACCCAGCCAATGTGTTGCTTGATCTCCCAGATGCTTTCGCCCGAGCCGCGCCGTTTGCCAAACAGCGTAATGTCGTTTGCGTACGCTTGCGGATTGTCGGCGAGAATCAGACTGAGCAGGGTCGTCTTGCCTGCGCCATTGGCTCCCAAGAGCGCCCAGCGTTCGTTCTCGCGAATCGTCCAGTTGACTTGTCTCAGAATCGCCGTGCCGTTGTATGCCACATTCACGTTCTTCATCTCGACTAGTACGTTGCGCGATGAAACTTGGGTTTCAAGTTTCAGGTTCGCCAGTTTCCCCGCCATGTCATTTCGAGGAGCACGCTTCGCGTGAGCGGAGCGAAGCGAAGTCGAAGGATTGTGACGAGAAATCTCATTCCATGAAAGGGAGATTTCTCGCTTCGCTCGAAATGACAAATCAAGGATGTTTGTTACGCTCGGCGGAATCTCATCGCGATTAGTGCCGACCATGATGACGCGCATCTCACTCTGCATTAGATTATGAATGTTCTGTGCTAGCTTGCTGCGAAAGCGTTCGTCCAGCCCGGCGAATGGATTATCGAGAATCAAAAGTTTTGGTTGCTTGAGCAATGCTCGTGCGATGGTTACTTTGCGTCGCTCGCCGTTTGACAGTTGGACGACGCTTCGGTTCAACAGTGGCTGTAACTCTAATTGTTCGACGACTCGTTCTCGTCGTGCATCGTACTCTTTATCCGCTTCACTTTCGACGACGTGAAATGCATTGACTTGTTTGATACTTGATTCCGATAGGAAATCTGTAACCGACAGCGTGTCTTCGTTCACACCGATGTTCCATCGTTCTTGGTAAAATGCTTCGTCGCCGAGGACGGCGCGTTGCGATTCAAAAGTCACATAAGCAATTCGGTCTTGCGGTGCAGCGTGCCCATCGTTTTGCGCAAAGTGATACGTGATCTTGCCTTGTACGATGGGAATTGAACCGCACAACGCTTTCATCAGCGTTGACTTGCCCGAGCCGTTCGGACCGATCACTACCCAGTGCTGATCGCCGAACATTTCCCACGACAGACCGTCAAACAAAATGCGGTCGTGTAATCGAATCGAAACATCGTTCAGCGTGATGAATGGATTGGACATGAGTGCATTAGTGAGATAGTGCGATAGTGAGATAGTTGGATAGTGTGGTGATTTAACTAACGCACTATTGGACTACCGGACTATTGGACTATTTTTTCCAATTCTCCGGTCGTAAGGAACGGACGGCGGCACCGGCTTGCCACATTTCTGAGTTGTGAATTTGGCTCAGTTCTTCGCCGAGTTTTTCTTTGTAATCGGGACGGCTGTTCGCGGCGAGGACAATGCGCGTCTGTTCGCCTGACACGACGCTCTGATAAAGTTTCTCGTACACCGGCTCGACGGCTTTGCGGAATTCGTGCCGCCAATCTAGTGCGCCGCGCTGTGCCGTCGTGCTGCAATTCGAGTACATCCAGTCCATGCCGTTTTGCCCGACCAATCGAATCAAACTCTGCGTGAGTTCTTCGACCGTTTCGTTGAACGCTTCGCTAGGTGAGTGACCGTGCTTGCGCAATTCGTTGTACTGCGCTTCCATCACGCCTGCGAGTGCCCCCATCAAAATTCCGCGCTCGCCGGTGAGATCGCTATAGACTTCGCGTTCGAACGTCGTCGGGAACAAATAGCCCGCGCCGACCGCGATTCCGAGCGCGATGGTTCGTTCGGTTGCGCGTCCGGTCGCATCTTGGAAAATTGCATAGCTGGCGTTGATGCCGCTGCCGCTCAAGAAATTCGCGCGCACGCTTGTGCCTGAACCTTTCGGCGCGACCAGAATCACATCGACAAAATCGGGCGGGACGATACTGGTTTGATCTTTGTAAACAATTCCGAATCCGTGCGAGAAATACAGCGCATCGCCTTTTTTCAAATGTGGCTTGATCGATTGCCACATCATCATTTGACCAGCATCAGAAACAAGATACTGATGCACGGTGCCGCGCTGGGTCGCTTCTTCGAGCGAGAAAAGGGTTTTGCCGGGAACCCAACCGTCCTTGACCGCTTTGTCGTAGGTTGCTGTGCCTGAGCGCTGTCCGATAATGACGTTGATACCGTTGTCGCGCATGTTCAACGCTTGCGCGGGACCTTGCACGCCGTAACCCAGAACGGCGACGACTTCGTTCTGCAAAACGTTGCGCGCTTTTTCGAGCGGGAATTCGTCGCGCGTCACAACGTCTTCGACGACTCCACCAAAATTAATCTTTGCCATGAATTCTCCAGAAAAAAATGTCTAATTTCCGTCAGTTCCCTCAGTTCCTTCATTTCCGGGGAAATAATGGAACTAATGGAACTGATGGAACTCAATGATACCCGTTGCCGTTGCTGTTGCCGTTCGTTTTGTGTCCGTTGCCGCGCACCATCGCGACTTGACCGGTGCGGACCATTTCCAAAATTCCACGCGGGCGAAGGAGTTCGATCAAGCCGTCGATCTTGTCCTCGTCGCCGGTGATTTCGACGATGACGGAATCATTCGCCACGTCGACGATCTTGCCGCGAAAAATTTCCGCGAGTTGATTGATCTCGCCGAGCTTGCTCGCATCGGCGCGGACTTTGATGAGCGCGAGGTCGCGCATCACGGTCGGCGTGTGCGTCACGTCTTTCACGTCGATCACGTTAATAAGTTTCGACAAGTTCGCTTCGACCAATTGTGGCGTAGATGTTTCCGTATCGACCAAAATGGTCATGCGCGATACATCAGCTTCATGCGTCCGACCGACGGTCAAACTTTCGATGTTGAAGGCGCGGCGGCGAAAGAGACTTGCCACGCGATTCAGAACTCCTGGTTTGTCTTCGACTAGAGCGACAAGTGTGTGTTTCATATAGTTCCTTCGTTGAGTAGTTCGATAGTGAATAGTGCGATAGTGAGATAGTCAAGCACAGAAGGCAACTAACGCACTATCGAACTATGAAACTATCGGACTATTATTTTGAACCTTCCATTTCTTCATTGGATGTAGGGCGGCGAATCATCGCGTGCAGATCAGCGCCCGCCGGCACCATCGGATATACCGCGTCTTCTTGGATCACGCGGAAATCGATCAAGACAGGACCGGGTTCCTTCTGCGCGACTTGAATTGTTGGGATGACATCTTCGCGGCGCGTGACGCGATGCGCGCAAATGCCGTACGCGTCGGCGAGTTTGCAAAAATCGGGACTGAGGATGGGCGTCGCAGCGTAGCGTCGTTCGTAGAAAAATTCTTGCCACTGGCGGACCATTCCCAGGAATCCATTGTTGATGATCGCGATATTGATTTTTAATTTCTCTTGTTGAATCGTCGCGAGTTCGGCTTGCGTCATTTGGAAACCACCGTCACCGGCGACCACCCAAACTTCGGCGTCCGGCCGCGCGAATTTTGCGCCGACGGCAGCGGGGAGCGCAAAGCCCATCGTGCCCAAGCCGCCCGACGTAATCAAGCCACGCGGAATATCGTGGTGATAATATTGCGCTTCCCACATTTGGTTTTGCCCCACGTCGCTGACAACGAGCGCATTGCCTTCGGTTGCTTGCCACAAATCGTTCATCACGTGCGCAGGTACGAGACCGTCAAAATCTTCTTTGCGCAGCACATCGCGTGACGCCGTTTCGACGCGCCATTCGTGAATCTGACCGTGCCAAGCTGGGCGGGGTGCGGTGGTGACGAGTGGCATGAGTTGTTCGAGCACAGCACTCGCATCGCCGAGAATTGGCAAATCGACGCGCACGTTCTTTGCGATTTCGGACGGATCGATTTCGATGTGAATCTTTTTGGCATTCTTGGCGTACGTTTTCAAATTGCCAGTGACGCGATCGTCGAAGCGCATCCCGACGGCAACGAGCAAATCCGCGCTTTGCACTGCGCGATTGGCGTACGCTTCGCCGTGCATGCCCATCATGCCCAGGCACAAATGATGCGCGCGCGGGAACACGCCCAAGCCCAGCAACGTCAACGCGACTGGAATCTGTGTCTTGTTGACAAATTCCATCAACTGCTGAGTCGCGCCGCTGATGAGGACGCCGTGCCCCGCAAGAATCACCGGACGTTCGGCTTTGTTGATCATTTCGGCGGCGCGTTCAAGATCGGCGACTGGAACCACTTCGGGAATTCGTCGGCGCGGATAATCGATTTTATCGGTTGGGTAGACGAATTCGCATTTGGCGTTTTGCACGTCTTTGGGAATATCGACCAGCACGGGACCCGGGCGACCTTCTTTCGCGATGTGAAATGCTTCGCGAATGGTGCGCGCGAGGTCTTGAACATTCTTCACCAAATAATTGTGCTTGGTCACGGGGAGCGTAACGCCGGTAATATCGACTTCTTGAAACGCGTCGCTGCCGAGTACGGTCGTCCCGACTTGTCCGGTGATGCAAACCATCGGCGATGAATCGAGCATCGCGGTCGCGATGCCGGTGACGAGATTCGTCGCGCCGGGACCACTTGTTGCAACCGCAACGCCAACTTTGCCTGACGCGCGCGAGTAACCATCGGCGGCGTGCGCTGCGCCTTGCTCGTGTCGAACCAGAACGTGATGAATGGGATAATCGAGCATTGCATCGTACGCTGGTAGAATCGTGCCGCCGGGATAACCGAAGACAACCTCGACACCTTCTTTAACCAATGATTCCCAAATAATTTGTGCGCCAGTTTTTATTGCCATATTCACCTCAACTAATCTATTGGACGCTGACTAACGCGGACGAACGCTGAAAAATTATTTTTTGTCCGCGTTTGTCTGCGGCCATCCGCGCCCTATGATGGATCTTTTAGCACCGCTCCCGTACTCGCGCTCGTTACCATGCTGGCATATCGTCGCAGCCATTTGCTCTTGATGTCGCGTTGCTTGGGTGGATTTGCTGCAAGCCGATTGCGAATTTCAACGTTGCTCAATTCAACGTCAAGTCGATAGTTTGGCAGATCGATGGAGATCAGGTCGCCGTTGCGCAATGCCGCGATAGGTCCGCCCGCTGCTGCTTCCGGCGATACGTGACCGATGCACGCGCCGCGCGTGCCGCCACTGAATCGACCATCGGTTATGAGTGCGACTTTTTCGCCGAGTCCCATGCCCATGATCGCCGACGTGGGCGAAAGCATCTCTTGCATCCCAGGTCCGCCGCGCGGTCCTTCGTAGCGTGTGACGACGACTTCGCCGGCTTGCACTTCGCCTGCGAGAATGCCGCGCATCGTGTCTTCTTCCGATTCGAAGATGTGCGCGGGTCCGCGAAATTTTTGCATCGATGCGGCGACGCCACCAGTCTTGACGACCGCGCCATCGGGTGCGAGATTGCCAAACAGAATCGCCAAGCCGCCGGTCGCGCGATGCGGATTCGAGAGCGGGCGAATCACTTCGGAATCGTGAACGCGCGCGGAAGCTAAATTTTCGCGGAGTGTTTTGCCGTTAACGGTGATTCGATCCAGATGCAGCGTGTTGCCATTGGAAGAAATCGTCGAAAGAATTCCGGGGATGCCGCCCGCGCGATGCACATCTTCCATGTGCCACTGACCCGCGGGCGACACTTTGCAAATGTGCGGGACTTGATCGGCGACGCGGTTGATGCGTTCGAGCGGATAATCGATTCCGGCTTCGTGCGCAATCGCAATGGTGTGCAGCACGGTGTTCGTCGATCCGCCCATCGCCATGTCGAGCGCGAACGCATCGTCAATCGCATCGACGGTAACGATTTGGCGGGGCGTGATATTCTTTTCGATTAGTTTGAGAATTTGCGAGGCAGCCGTTTGGGCAAGTGCGTTTCGTTCTTCTGTGTTGGCGAGAGCCGAACCATTGTAGGGGAGGGCGAGTCCGAGGACTTCCATCAAGCAGTTCATCGAATTAGCGGTGAATAAACCGGAACAGGAACCACACGAGGGACATGCGAAATCTTCCAGTTCCTTGAGTTCTCGGTCGCCGATCTTGCCTGCCTGATAAGCTCCTACGCCTTCAAACACGCTGATGAGATCGACGACCTTACCAGACGGAGTACGGCCGGCGGGCATCGGTCCACCTGACACAAAAATAGTCGGGATGTCGAGGCGCATCGATGCCATCATCATCCCCGGCACAATCTTGTCGCAGTTGGGAATGCACACCATTCCGTCGAAACAATGCGCCTGCACCATCGTTTCCACGCAATCGGCGATGAGTTCACGCGACGGGAGCGAAAACTTCATGCCCATGTGTCCCATCGCGATACCGTCGTCCACGCCGATGGTATTGAATTCAAATGGCACTCCGCCTGCATCGCGCACGGCTTGCTTGACCAACGCGCCGAACTTTTGAAGGTGCGCGTGACCCGGCACAATATCGACGTAGGAGTTGACGATGGCGATGAACGGTTTGTTCATATCCGCATCGGTCACGCCGACGGCTTTCAAGAGACTGCGATGAGGCGCGCGTTCAAAACCGCGTTTGATCTGGTCGGAGCGCATTTCAGTCATTGTAACACTCACTCATGCGTTCGGAGAGCCATTCGGAATTTTCTTCTGCGGCATTCTCTGTTCTCGATTCATCGTCGAGCGCAGCGCGCAAGATGGCTTCGGCGACGGCATCATCAAATGATTGGGCTGGATTCATATATCTCCTAGCGTGGCGCAAATTGCCAATTTGCGCTACGTAACGCAAGTTGCACACTTGCGCTACAAAACGAAAACCGCCTGGGTTCAGGCGGTTTTTGCTGGTCAGTCTCTCTTGACTAGCGTCGAGTGCGTATCTCGACTTTTGCCCAAACCCAATCACGCGTGTTGCCAATAATAAGGCCAACAAGCGAAATAAGGCTGACAAGAATCGAGAGGCTAATTAATGACATTGTTACTGATCTTTCTAGCTTCGCTCACGAAAACGCCCCGCGAAAGGCAGGGCGCGACGTTGCGATTCCTAAATCTGTGGCTATTCTACGCTTTGAGAGCGTTTTCGTCTACGTTCAAAGTGTTGAAAAAGTGTTGGAGTGCGTTTGTATAGGTTGCACAAGACGACTGTTCTACAGGGGGCATTGGCGTAACTCGATTTGTTTGCTATAATTCGACAAATTTCTACCGTCCGATGCAGATGGCATGAGGGGAAAGAGTGAGCTTATGGCACCGAATCCATCGGAGAGCACGACCAGCGAACGCCGCTACCGCCACTTGTTCGAGAATTTGCCCATCTGTATCTTTGTTGTCGATCTCACGGTGACTCCGGTCATCATTGTTGAAGTCAACCGGCGCACAGAGCTAGTCTTTGGCTATACAGCTGCCGAGCTGATTGGAGGGCCAGCGGCTCACCTGGTAGCTGAAGAATCCAGGCAAAACATCCAATCGATCTTGGAGCGAGTGCGGCAGGGCGAAACGGTGACGAGCGAAGTCACAAACCGACGGCGGGACGGTACGACTTTTCCTGTGCGTCTCATTGCCGCGCTCGATGCAACCGATACCGGTCGCATGATTGCGGTGGTCGAAGACATTACTAGGGAAAGACAATATCGCAATGAAGCGGAAGCCATCGATGCGGAACGGCTGCGCATCGCGCACGAGATTCACGACGGCGTGGCGCAAAATTTGGCAGGACTGCGATTCAAATCGGAATTGTGGTCGCACATCGCGGATACGGCTCCGCCGGAGATGCGCGCCGCGCTGGTCGAAGTGCAAGGTGTGCTGATCGCTGCGATTGCCGATATTCGCCGCGCCATTTTCGCGTTGCGCCCCGTCGATTTAGAAGCGTTAGGATTTCTGGGTGCGCTGAAACAACTCGTCGCCGATTTTGGCGACCAAAACCAATTGGTCGCTCAACTCGATTATTCCGAGTCGCGAGATAAACTCCCTCTCCTCTACGAATTGCCCCTCTTCCGAATTATCCAAGAAGGACTGACCAACATCGGTCGCCATGCGCGCGCGAGTTCGGTGCGGGTGAGCGTCGAAATAAATTCGGCGCAAGGCGTGGCGGTCTCCATGCGCGACAATGGTTGTGGTTTCGATCCCAGTCAAATTGGAGCCGACGATCATGCCAGTCATTTTGGTCTGCGCCAAATGCGCGAACGAATCATCGAGTTGAACGGCACACTCGACATTCACAGTGTGATCAATCACGGCGCGGAGTTAGTCATTACCTTGCCGCCGCTCGCCCAAGTGAGCAGCCATGCCGCCGATTAAGATTTTGATCGCCGACGATCATACCTTGATGCGGCAGGGCTTGTGCCAAATCTGCGAGGGGATGGGTGGCTTTGCGGTCATTGCCGAAGCCAAGAATGGTTCCGAGGCAGTGACGCTGTCATGCATGTTGCAACCCGATGTGATTCTAATGGATATCATCATGCCCGATATGGATGGCGTAGAGGCGATTCGCCACATTCTGCGTGAGACTCCTGCGGCTCGCATCATAGCCCTGACCATGTACCGCCAGGAGCAATACATGCTCGACGCAATCCGAGCGGGCGCGCGCGGTTATATGCTAAAAACTGTCGATGCAAAGGAATTGATTGCCGCCATCGAAGCCGTCTATCGCGGCGACTATCTTATCGATCCGATCATCGCCGCGCGCGTGATGAACGAGTTGCAGATGGACATGCTAGAATCGGCGCAGATTGAGCCGCTGTCCGAGATCGACATTGCCATTTTGCGCCTGGTTGCCCAGGGTGTTGAAAATCATGACATTGCAAAGACAATGAACTATTCGGTTTACACGATCTCCAATCGCTTACGCATCATCTACGAAAAGTTGCACGTGACCAATCGCACCCAAGCCGCGCTTTATGCCTTGCGCCAGGGCTGGGCGGTGCTGGACGATCCTTCAATCTAGGCACTACACTCGCTATTCTCCTCGTTCTCCCTCTCTCGGACAGTTCTCCACTCCAATTACAAATTATTGTAGTGAACCCGCACCCAAAGTAGATTGATTTGTGTCTGTCGCCGCATGCTATTGCGTGTGATACTACTGTTGGATCAAAGTGCGCTTCGATATGAAGCGCAGAATAAAGTTTTGAGGGGACCAGTAGCCACTGCAATCCTTCTAGGGAGTTTGATATGTTTAATGCAGATCATCTCTCCGCGGAGGAATTCCATGTCTCGCAAAATATTTTGGCTCGTGTTCTTTGTCGTGTTACTATTCACGCTCATTCCGCTGAGTGCGAGCGCAATTGGAATGCCGCCCAGCTTGCCAGCCATGGCAAGTGTCAATGCGCCCAAGACTGCATTGGGTACGGCGTTTACGTACCAAGGTCAACTTAAGTTGAATGGCAGTCCCGTCACTGCGACGTGTAACATCGCATTCAAACTTTTCGACGCGGCAACCGTCGGAACGCAAGTGGGGAGTACGCTCAACCCAACGGTCAACATTGCCAACGGGTTGTTCACAACGCAACTCGATTTCGGAGCAGTGTTTCAAGGCGATGAGCGTTGGTTGGAAATTACACCTCAAGCGAACTGTGGCGCATCCGCTGTTGCGTTGACCCCGCGCCAGCAACTAACCGCGACGCCCTACGCGCGCTTTTCCGCCGCGCCCTGGGTGACGAGTGCTGGCAGTCTTTCATACAGCACGGGCAATGTCGGCATCGGAACGACGAGTCCGGCGAAGGCGCTCTCTGTCGTGGGCGGGATTTCCCTGAATGATAATACCAGGGCTTTATGGAAACTCTCAGCCATGGTCGGACAAAGCGGCGGTCGCGGTGCAGATGGCAATTCAGCGTTCTTTTACAATACGGATAATTCCAGTTTCTGGAGGGGCGTACTTGTAGGAGATACTGCCAATGGGGGCTTTGTCGAGGCAGGGAGTCAGGATTTTGGCGGCGGTTGGGTCAATCGAAATCTCCTTCTGCAGCACGAAGGCGGCAACGTCGGTATCGGGACGACGAATCCGGCTAACAAACTCTCTGTAAACGGAGGAGCTGATTTTAGCAACGGCACTGTCGGCATTGGAACGACGACTCCGTTTACCGCAAGTGTCTTCGATCCATCACCATTGCAGGTTGTGGCAAACTCGCCGAAGGCAACGGTAGCGACCAAACGCGCGCTCGCTATCACAACCAACGACACAACCAACCCATTCGCATTGGACATTCGGCTGAACGGTGCCGCTACGCTCGCGAATCGAAGTGCCTATATCCAGACAACCGATTTCAATCTTAATGATGGCGGAAACATTCTGTTGCAACCGAGTATCGGCAACGTCGGTATCGGGATCACCAATCCAGTCGATGCCAGATTGGTCATACAAACGCCGACCGGGACCAACGCCTTTAGCATTACTGATGGCAACCTCAAATTGTTTTCCAGATTAAACGCAAGCAATGCTGAATTCGGCACATTGACAAATCATGACCTCATATTTACCACGGGTGGGTTTACGTCCATGCAAATTGATGCAGCGGCGGGGAATATGTTCCCAACCGGCGACGGCATTTCCAGTCTTGGCAAGTCCACCAATCGTTGGACGGCGGTCTTTGCCCAAAACGGCACAATCCAAACTTCGGACGCGCGCTTGAAAAAATCAGTCGTCAACCTCAACTATGGCTTGAACCAAGTTATGCAATTGCGCCCCGTGACCTTCCAGTGGAAAGATAGCAGTGATGCGCGGACACACCTGGGCTTGATCGCGCAGGAAGTTGAAAAGATTATTCCTGAAGTGATCGAACGCAGTGACGATCCTGCCGCATTGCTTGGCATGAACTATGCCGGTCTCGTGCCTGTCCTAATCAAAGCGGTGCAAGAGCAACAGACCACGCTCGCCTACAACGATGCCAAGATCAAGTCGCTACAAATCGATAACGAATCGCTCAACGCGCGCCTGACCGCGCTCGAACAGAGGATGAATTCAGTCGATGCGACAACCCGCACAGATTCCAACTCCCCATCGATCTCCTGGTTTTTGTTCGGCGGCTTGATCGTTCTGGGTATGATCGTCGTGCAAAAACGGCGCGAAGGATAACGATGAAACGGAATGGGCATTTCAAGTTTGTGTTTGCGATAATTGTGTTTTTGTTTATCGCATCTGTTGTGTTTGTGCGTCCGGTTCTAGCGCAAAGTGGTGGTGGTTATGATCTGACCTGGAATACCATCGCCGGTGGCGGCGCGACCGTTAGCACCGGTGGCGGATATGAAATGGGCGGAACTATCGGTCAATCCGATGCGGGCGCGCAGAGCGGTGGAACGTACGCGCTCCATGGCGGATTCTGGCATAGCGTGAATGCGCTCCTCAAACTGTATCTTCCATTGATTCTCAAATGATGCCGATCGCAAAGTAGATTGATTTGTGTCTATCGCCGTGCCTTCCATCGATGTAGAATCGTTTGACTTGAGGACATTGTCGCCGTTTCGGGTGATTCGATGATGCCGCAAAAGTATGTGTCAATGGAGGAGAGAAAATGATCAATCAGAATTTTTCAGATAAACCAACCGTCCTGATTACTTCGCCTGCCAGTGGAAGTCAGTTTCAAGAAGGACAGGATGTTCACATTCAATCCATCTCCGCCGATGCGCGAGGTATTACGCGCGTCGAGCTGTTACTGGATGGGATACCGATTCGCGAAGATACGGTCGTCAGTCCGCAAGCTCAATACAACCTCATTCAGGTGTGGAAAGCCATTCCGGGTCAGCATACTCTGAGCGTGCGTGCATATAATGCGGCGAATATTTCGAGTGATCCCGCGATCTTGGAAATCACTGGGACGCCTGCTTTCGCGCAAAGGGTTACGTCCCCACCGCCCGCTGTACCGAACTATGCTCCGGTAATGATGCCGCCTCCTGCGCCAATTGCACCCGCAGTTGGATCCAGGTCGCTCGGTCCAATGCTCTCATTCCTCGGATTGGGCACATTCGTACTAGTCGCGGCGGTCATTGCGTTTTTTGTGTTATTCAATCCCTTGGGAAAATCATCCGAAAAACCGACTGTTGCTATTACATCGCCTCAGACCGGCGGTCAGTTACAAGCAGGTCAGGACGTTGTAATCCAATCCCTGTCGACCAATTCAAATATCACCCGCATCGAGTTACAGGTGGATGGTAATATCATTCGCGCAGATCCGGTCGCACCGGGTCAATTCAATTTGAGTCAGACCTGGAAAGCAACGCCAGGCACGCATACCGTTAGTGTGCGCGTATTCAATGCGAATAATGTAGCCAGCGACCCGGCATCCATCGCGGTCACGGTATCGCCTGCGGTCTCGCAGGCAAGCTCTCCTATCACGCCGACGGTAATAGCCATTGCACCGATTCCCCCGTCCGGCGCAGGCATCACGCCATCGGCAGTCCAAGCGTGTACCAACAACGCGGCGTTTGTCGCCGATATAACCACTCCGGCTGGAACAACCATCGCGAGTGGCGGAGCATTCAATAAAACCTGGCGCGTGCAGAATAATGGAACCTGTACCTGGGGCGTGGGGTACGATTTCACACTCGTAAGCGGCGAAGCTATGGGTTCGACCACGGTGATTGCCGTTCCTAGCACCGCCCCAGGCGGCACTGCGGATATTTCGGTGGCGATGATTGCCCCAAGCGGAACCGGCGCGCATTCGGGTCAGTGGCAGTTGCGCGCCAATGCCGTACCCTTCGGCGGGGCATTTAGCGTATCGATTAACGTAGCCACTACCGCAGTTTCATCTAGTTCCGTACAGCCACAGCCCGCCGCGCCGCCGCCAGCACCCGCCGCTTGCCCAGGACCGCCAGTGATTGCATCCTTCACTGCCTCTCCAACTACGATCACTGCGGGGAGTGCGACGACGCTGAATTGGGGCGCTGTGTCCAATGCAACCGCTGCCACCATTGACCATGGAATTGGTGGAGTCCCCACTCCGGGAAATCGTTCCGTCAGCCCAGCCAGCACCACAACCTATATCCTGACCGCGACGGGTTGCGGAGGGACGGCGATTAGCCAAGTGACCGTCACCGTGAATCCGTCAGTTGCTGTGAGTTCGTCGAGCAGCAGTAGTTCGTCGAGTAGCAAAACTTGTGCGCCCAACGCCGACCAAGTTGCGCTCTTCACCGAAGTAAATTTTGGCGGGCAGTGTGTTACCTTAGGTCGCGGTCCTTACAGAAATGACAGTGATTTGGGCATACCCAACGATACAGTTTCTTCCGTCAAAGTTGGCGGCAACGTCAAGGGTGTCTTGTGTCAAGCCTATGACTGGGATGCGGTGTGCGAAACCTTCACCTCCGATGTGGCTGATCTACGGTTTAACCACAGTGTCGGCAACGATACGATCTCTTCCGCTTTGATTCTTGGAAAGAATGTCTGCGCTCCGACCGCCAATCAAATCACCCTACACACGGAGATAAACAACGGTGGGCAGTGTGTTACCTTGGGTATCGGCAATTACCCCACCGATACTCAACTGGGCATACCCAATGATACGGTTTCTTCAGTCCAGGTGGGTAGCAAAGTCAAAGTTAATCTGTGTTCAGCTTTCAACTTTGGCGGAAGCTGCCAAACCTTTTCCAACTCAGGTAGTACTGATCTGCGGAATGGCAGCACAGTTGGCAATGACACCGTCTCTTCCGCCATTGTGCAATTAAAGTAATTTCACAACGTTAGAGCCATGGTCAACCTCTTCGGGAGAACGCACCGAGATCCAAGGAAAGTTTTTCTGCCATAAGGTGACTGAACGAATCAAGGGCAAACGCATTACAACGTTTGCCCTTGATTTTTCCTTCGATGATTTTCTTTAAACTCAACTGCCAAGTGGATTAATTTGTGTCTATCGCCGCGCAGTGGAGATGGTGTACGATGCAGTCGAAGAAAAATGGGGAGACATTGTCGGGGCTGGCAACGCCAAATTTTTCGATCTTGCATGAAAACAAATATTGATGAAAGGGAAACAAAATGATAATTCTCAAATTGATCCGACCCTGGATGTTCATGTTCCTCAGACTGTCTGCTCTCGCGCTGCTCTTTGCGCTCGTCGCGGGATGTGGGCTTGTAGAAACAACCGCGCAAAGAGCAACCGTCGCTATTTCGTCGCCTCAGAACGGAAGCCAATTCCAAGAGGGTCAAGACGTTGTGATTCAATCCGTCGCGGCGGATGGAAAAGCTGTGCGCATTGAACTCCAAGTGGATAACAAAACGGTTCGGGTCGATCCTGTCGCGGTGGGTCAGTTCAACTTGAGTCAGACGTGGAAGGCAACGCTAGGCACGCACAAGCTCAGTGTGCGTGTGTACGACGCGAATAATGTCGCCAGCGACTTTGTCGAAATCGCCATCGTTGTATCGCCCGTCGTCGAGTTGCCTAATCCGCCCGTAGTACCGCCGCCTGGCGCGCCGAACGCTCCGAACCCACTTACGCCAACCTTGGCTCCGCAGGCAATCAACCCGCCGATCATCACACCGCTTCCCCTAGCGCCATCATCATCGCCAACGGCGGCAAGCGCCCCGGATATTTACGTGACGGCGATTCGAACTGATCCATTGGTTCCGACCACCGGGATACCGATCGCCTTCAACGTTACCTTTCTCAACACGACAAACGGCAATCGAGGCATTACGTGGAGAATCGCGATTTTCAAAGTGGGCGGATCAGCCAATTCACTAGGCGACACGCCGATTATGAACAACGATGTTCCGCTCGGTACGCAAGAAATCAAATCGGGAATCTGGCAATCGCCGAAAGAGTGTCTCCTATTGTTGGCGAATGTATTTCTGGTCGATTCAAGCAACAAACAGCGTCTCGGTTCACTGCTCAAGACCGACCGAAGCGGACCTTTCCAATTCAATTTTCAGACCTGCTCATGACCTTTGCAACTATCGATTTGAATTCAGGTCAGCAACCACTTGCTTGCTGCTAAGACGGTATCATGACCCAAGTTTCCAGCACGATCACAATCAACGAATCCGCGGATGCGATCTGGCTAGTGATCGGCGACTTTGGCGCGGCATGCTCGTACCTCGTCGGGTTCCTCCAATGTAATGTCGAGGGCGAAGGAGTTGGCGCGCGCCGTACACTGACCAATCGAGATAGCGGTTTGATCGTCGAGCGTCTGGAATCATGGAATGAAGACGAACATCGACTCTCTTACGCTTTGCTGACCGATACACCTTTTCGAAATTGTTTGACGACGATGGTCCTGCGCGAGCTGGGTTTGCATAGAACTGAATTGGAGTGGTCGACGATATTTCAAGTTGACGGTCTGCCGACGAGTGAAGCGGTGGAGTTGATGGAGGGTGCGCTGGAGGCAAACTGCGTCGCGTTGAAACAGATTATCGAAAGTCGATAATTCGATGCTCATCCGCACGAGGCGCAACGATTGGTTTTACTTGGATTTCGTGACTGGTGAAAAACCGTGATCCGCGTGATTTCACGCAAGCCGGTGGCTAATTTGGTCATGCTGTATTGAACATTGAGGGCGCTGAATCGACCAATATTTCGCGCTTGGTCGAAACCGATGCTTGACCGGTTCACTGACGAATTAGCGTTTTAGAAAACAAAAAATGCCCCTGAGAAATCAAGGGCATTTTTTGTTTAGATGTCGCTATTCTTCCCTCGCCGTCAACAATCGATTCGCGCGCAACGCCAGTTGAATGCTCAAGCGCGTTTCGGGATTGTCGAGATCGAGACCGCTGATCTCGCGGATGCGTTCCATGCGATAAAGCAGGGTGTTGCGATGCACGAACAGCGCTTCGGCGGTCGCGCTCAAATTGCCCTTGTGCGCGAAATACGAGCTGAGTGTTTCAACCAAATCGGTTCCTTGCGCGCGATCATATTCGATCAGCGTGCCAATGGTCTCTTGGCAAAAGGATGCCAATTCGGGGCTGTATTCCAATTGAAAGAGGAGACGATAGACGTTGAGTTCGCCGAAATAAAGGGGGTTCGGTTCGGCGAGACGCCGCGCCATCGAAAGCGCCTGTCGCGCTTCGCGATATGAATCGCGCAAGCCGATCAACGCATCGACCGGGCGACCGATGCCGATGGCGATTGGATCGCTGGCAAATTCGTTGGTGGCTTGGCGACGAATCGATTCCGCAATTTGGCGCGCGCTTTCCACGCCTTGACGCGGTTCGAGTCGCGCAAAGATTACGACTTCGTTTTCGCGTCCTTGCGTCAACACTTGCGTATGAAAGCTGCTCGCTTGACCATGTACCAATGTTTCCAAGCGGCGGTACGATGGATGTTCCTTCTTCGCCCAATCGACCAGAAGCGCCGCGTGCCGCCCTTCGGGATTATAGCGATTGCGTTTCGCCCAATGAATGGCTTCGGTGGGCGAAAGATTGCCGGTTAACATGGCATCGACAAAATTCCCGCGGACGCGTTTTTCTGCTTCGCTCACCGCTTTGACCTTCGCCATCTCTAACGCGCACGCCGCCGCGCTTCGTTCCGCCGCGCTTCGATCAAACATGCGCATCGACTCACGCGCGCCGACGAGCGAAATAAATCCGCGCGCCATGCCTTTGACGATGATGGGAACGATCAAGCGCGCGAGACTTTCAATCGAAAGCGATTGCTCCGTCGCGCCGATATTTTGCGCGGCGCGTTTTCGGTCGCGCAAGCCTTCGCTGAGATTGTCGGGCGAGGTTACCCAAGACTCAATCGCAGCACGATGCTCTGAATCTTCGGGCATGATGCACGATGCGATGATGTTCAAGCGTTTGTCTTGAATCAACACTGTCTTGCCAGTTGTCTTGCCGATAAGTTGGGCCATTGCTTCCAGACCGGCGTTTTCTGCCGAGAGGACCGTGAGCTGCTCGTACAACTGCGCCACGCGGCGTTCCATCGCTGCGCCGTGATCGAGCAACAGCCCCAGCGTCATTCGTTCGATGTGACGCAGGTTCGTGGCTGCGGGCAAGCTGAATAACGGAAGGTTCGCGTGCGCGGCAGCTGTGACCAACGCAGGCGACGGCTCGCCGACGATCGCCAAACCGGCAATACCGATTTGCGCCAGGTGCGGAATGTGCGTCGAAAGGTCGGTGGGATAAGGCGGAAGCAAGAATGCAAAATCTCCCGAGTCGATTCGGTGAGCGCCATCTTGCGCGGAAGCTGAGACGACCCAGGTCACCGGATGATCGAGAGATTTGTGTCCGGCGAGGACGCGGGTTTCGATGGGGAGCGCGAGCGAAACAAGTTCTTGAAGCGTAAGCGGCTTGGTATCTGGCATAGTTCCTGCAAAGAGGAAACCCATCGGCAAGGGTCGATGGGGACTAAGTTTTTCACAGTCAAGCTGATTATACCCTGCATTACGCGTGCGTCAAGCCCGACGGACGAGCGATTGCCCACTGTTGGGAATCATCACTGAAAATGTGCGCGGAAAATGTGCAACGCTCATTTTCTATTCGCCAGTTTCTAGTATTTACCATTCTACAACCCTCCACTCGCGCACCAGGGTAGTATAATTAGGGTTGCAGAGAACGAAAAATTGGGGGTGAAAAATTGCAGGATACGATCACGATTCGGAGTGCTCGGCTGCACAATCTCAAGAACATTACGCTGAGCATTCCAAAGAACAAGCTCGTCGTCTTTCCCGGTCTCTCTGGTTCGGGTAAATCTACGCTTGCTTTCGACACGTTGCACAATGAAGGTCAACGGCAATTCATGGAGTCATTGGGGCTAGTGACGTGGGCATTGAGCAAGCCACAAGTTGATGCGATTGAAGGACTGTCGCCGTCCATCAGCGTCGATCAACATTTGACCAACCACAGCCCGCGCTCGACGGTCGGCACGGTCACCGAAGTCTTCACTTATCTGCGTATCCTCTACGCACGATTGGGTCATCGTCCTTGTCCGTCTTGCGGTGCCGATGTTCCGCCATCGCACGATGTGAACGGCAGCGAAATCTGGGACGATGAATCCGCAGGCAACGGCGTGAGCGATTCGGCGCTTGACGTCGAAACTTTTCCCTGTCCGAATTGCGGCAAGCCGATTCCCGAGATCGGCATGGCGAATTTTTCGTTCAACAAACCCGCCGGCGCTTGTCCAACTTGTACCGGCTTGGGCACAGTGATTCAGCCGAACCTACCTGCGCTCGTCAATTCGGATCTGAGCATCGTGGATGGCGCGGTTAACGGATGGGACAAGGTTTACCTCATTCCGCGAAATTCAGAGACACTCAAGCAAGCTGGCAAGCACTTTGGATTTGATTTCGATCCGAATCTGCCGGTCAAGCAGCTTGGCGAGCTTCAACGCGATTTGCTCTTCTATGGCGTGGCAAGTCCGCAGTTCCGTCGCCACTTTCCGAACGTCAAGCTACCCGACACTGTGAGTCGCGGTTATTTTGAAGGCGTCGTGACAAGTCTAATGCGTCGCTATGCCGATCACATCGGCGATCCCAGCTATCGCGAAAAGATGGGCAAGTTGCTATCTGAGCAAACATGTCCGGATTGCCAGGGTACACGATTGTCTCAAGCGAGCCGTCAAGTGCTCATCATCGGTCAATCGATCATCGACCTTTCGCGTTTGCCGCTCACTGAACTTGCGAACTGGCTGAATCGATTGAAAGAAATTCTTTCGGCTGAGGAGTGGATGATTGCCGAACCGATTGCCGCCGATTTGCGAGATCGCGTGCGTCGTCTGGTCGATGTCGGAGTTGGCTATCTCACGATGGAGCGATCTTCGCCAACATTGTCGGCGGGCGAAGCGCAGCGTTTGCGATTGGCTGCATTGCTTGGCTCTGGTCTGACCGGCGTTCTCTATGTTCTCGACGAACCGACGATTGGTCTTCATCCACGCGATACGGATCGATTGATTCGCGTGTTCAAGCAATTGCGCGACCTGGGCAATACGGTGCTTGTGATCGAGCACGACTTGCAGGTGCTACGCTCCGCCGATCATGTTGTCGATATTGGACCTGGCGCGGGCAAGCATGGTGGACGCATCGTCGTGTCGGGATCACCTGATGAGGTAGCTGCATGTGGTGATTCGATCACCGGCGACTATATGTCCGGTCGGCAATCCGTGAATCCGCCGCGCGAGAGGCGAACTGGCAACGGTCATCATCTAGTGATTAGCGGCGCGCGCGAACATAATCTCAAGGACCTTACCGTCAAGCTGCCGCTGGGAATGTTGATCGCCATCACCGGCGTCTCGGGGTCGGGCAAGTCTTCGCTCGCGTTCGATATCCTCGATCGCGCGGCGCGTCAGCGTTTCTACAATGCCAGCGATATCCCCGGCGTGCATGACAAAATCGAAGGTTGGGAATACATCGGCAAAGTTGTAACTATCGATCAAAGCGCGATTCAACGTTCGCCGCGCTCGAATGCGGCAACGTACACCGACGCGTTCGGTCCGATTCGTGAAACGTTCGCCGCGCTGCCGTCGGCCAAAGAGCGCGGAATGACGGCGCGACATTTCTCGTTCAACGTTCCGGGCGGTCGATGCGAACGCTGCGAAGGATCAGGCGTACTGTCGGTCGAGATGCACTTTTTGCCCGATGTTCAAGTGCGTTGTCCAACGTGTCATGGGCGGAGATTCAAACGCGAAGTACTCGCCGTTGAATACAACGGTTACAATGTCGCCCAGGTGCTGGACCTAACCATCGAAGAGGCATTGAATGTCTTTCAAGACGTGCCCGCTGTGGCATCCCGTCTTGGTCTGATGACGCAAGTGGGACTGGGATATTTGCAGCTTGGACAACCGGCGACGACGTTATCGGGCGGAGAAGCGCAGCGTGTCAAGCTCGCAAAAGAACTGGGGCGGCGTGCCGTCGGACACACGCTCTATCTTCTCGACGAACCGACGACGGGGTTGCATGTTGCCGACACAGCCAAGTTACTTGTCTTCTTACAGCAATTAGTCGATGCGGGTAACACAGTGACCGTCGTCGAGCACAACCTCGATGTCATGCGCGCCGCGGACTGGGTCATCGACCTGGGACCGGAAGGAGGCGCGGCTGGTGGAGAAATTATCGCCGAAGGAACGCCGGAGGATATTGCGCGGTCGCCGAAATCGTTGACGGGGAAATTTCTAGCGATGTAGGACAAATTTCCAAATTTGTCCCATTTGCTAACAGCGAGGCATTCGTGTTGAATGTCTCGCTGTTTTCTACGCTTGAATCGGCAGATGGATCGTGAACGTGCTGCCTTGATTGACTTGGCTTGTCGCATCGATGCGACCGTGATGCGCTTGAACAATCGTCTGCACGAGCGACAGTCCCAATCCTGTGCCGCCCGTCGCGCGTGAATGCGACTTGTCCACGCGATAGAATCGATCAAAGATATGCGGCAGAGAATCGGCGGGAATTCCAACGCCAGTATCCGCTACTTGAATTTCGACTTGATTTGGCAACGATTTCGCCGTCAACAATATTGTTCCGCCGCGCGGCGTGTACTTGATCGCATTGTCGATCAAATTACGCAGCATGATCATCATCTGATCGGCATTGGCTTGAACGGTTGGCAGACGTTCTGGAATATCTGTCTTAAAGTCGAGTCCAGCTTGGCGTACAATTTCGCCCATGCTGTCGGCGACATCGTAAAGCAAGAGCGCGAGATCAAGCGGAGTCATTACAAGAATATCTGGATTGTTTTCAATGGAGGCAAGCGAGAGCAGATGATCGATCATCCGTTGCAAATAGCCCACTTCGCGTTCCATTTGTCCGAGATAACGCTGCGTCAATTGCGGATCGTTCTTGCCGCGTGTTTGCAGCATTTCGATTCGTAACCGGATGCTCGTGAGCGGTGAACGCAATTCGTGTGCGGCGTTGTCCACAAACTCACGCTGCTGCTCGATCATCTCTTGCACGCGTTCGGTCATGCGATTGAACGCGACGGCGAGCCGCTGAATCTCATTGGGTCCTTCGGGCGACACGCGCTGGTCGAGTTTGCCCGCCGCGATTTGCTCGCTCGTCGTCGTCAATTTCTGAACGGGCACGGCGATCTGCCGCGCGATGACCACGCTGGCGATCGCGGTGACCAAAAGCATCGCCAGCCCAATTGCCGTATAACTGATCCACGTTTCGAGGATTTCTTTGTAGATAGGTGTCATGGGAGTCGAGAGCTGCACCCATCCCATGACTTCATTGTGTTCTCCGCGGAGAGGAACCGCAACAAACAATCGTTCTTCTTTGCGCCATTCGTCGGTTCGAATATCCGATTGCAAAGTGCCGTCGCTCGCAACCACAAACTCACGATGACTTGCTTTAAAGTTGATGGGGACCAAATTATCGGAACTAAAAATGACTCGCAAGTTGCGATCTAACAAAGTCAAACGCCCACCCACTCCTTGTGCATACGAGCCGATCAGAGTATCGAGCGAACGACCGCTTTCGTTGTTGCGTTCTTCTTCTTCTGCGTGAGCCACTGGCTCACGCAGAGCATTCGCAATGATCTGCGCCTGCAATTGCAAATCGCGCTGACTGCGGTCCAGAATTTGCCGAGTCAGCCGAATGCTGCTGAACAAGATGACGCCGCCGAGACCCAGCACCATGAGCGTCACGAACGTTAGCAGCAAGCGACTCTGCAAACTACGCGGACGCATTTACCGTACCTCGCGTAGGATCGACAAAGCGATAGCCGTGCCCGCGCACCGTTTCGATGTAAATCGGCGTGGCGGAATTGTCTTCGATTTTTTCACGCAGCCAGCGAATATGCACGTCGAGCGTGCGCGGATTGCCAACCCATTCTTCGCCCCATGCTAGGTCAAGCAATTCCTGGCGCGAGAGAGCTTGACCGATTCGGTCCATCAGCACGGCGATCAATTGAAATTCGCGCGGCGATAAATCGACCAAGGTTCCGCGTCGAAATAACTGGCGAGCCGTTCGATCTAGTACCAGCTCGCCGACGGTGATTCGGTCGGAGGTACGCGGCGACGCTTTGCGATCTAATTCCAATCGACGCATGATGGCGCGCACGCGCGCAAGCATCTCGCGAAAACTAAACGGCTTGACGATGTAATCGTCTGCGCCTAGCTCCAAGCCCATCACGCGATCCATCTCTTGTCCGCGCGCGGTCAACATCACAATCGGTACGGTAGATTCGCGGCGCAAGGTGCGACAAATCGAAAAACCATCTAGGTCGGGCAGCATCACGTCGAGCAAGATCACATCGGGATGTTCGTTGCGTGCAAGCCTCAGACCGTCTGCGCCGTTTGTCGCGCGCAGGACACGCATCTCTTCGCTTTGCAATCCAAAGATGAGTGGTTCGGCAATGCCTTCGTCATCTTCGATGAGAAGAATAGTCGGAGTGTTACTCATGTCCAGAGTATACTCCGACCTGGGAATGTGAGCAAGTAGATTGAGGTTATCGTAACTCATGAGTGATTTTCTTGTGCGGGCGGACTAACCACCATTGTCATCATTCGATAAATCGTCAAAAAGACGACGGACGCACCGGTGACCGCATACATGCTTAGCACCATCAGGTTCTTGCTATCCGAGCCAGCGAGCAACCCGTGAATCGTAATCATGGCAAAGGCAAAGAAACTCGCGGCATGAACGAGTCGCCAAGCTTCAGCGCCAAGTGACCGGCGCATGTAAAAACTGAACGTTACAGGAATTAAAAGATAGAAAGCGAGCTGTCCCATGCCAACCCAAATAGGCTGGTAGTTGGAACTGGCAAAGGGGATCAATATCTGCGCCAACGTGTATTTGACATAGTGATCGCCCAGCAAGATGAACGCATGAAAAAGGGAAAAGGCAAGCCCAAGCAAGCTGGTGAATTGATGGAGGTCGAGCGCGACAGGTCCGCCAGGCCATAATTGCGCCAAACGATTCGTGATGAGCAAGCCGAACACGATGGACAGCCACATGACCAAGTAGGCGACGATGCCGGAGGTTCGCGTCAAGTCCCAGGCGACGTTTACGCCCGGTCCAAAGAGCAATGGCAGCATGAGTACGATTGCAATTGTGATGATGCCTGTGCTGAAGAAAATGAGCAAGGCGATTGGAAGTGGAACAGTTGGTTCGAGTGTGTTCGACGCATTGCGTTGTATATTGTTAGACATTTCAACTCCGTTTGATAATTCACTTGCGATTTGTCATGCTGAGCGGAGCGAAGCGTCTCACACCGAACTGTGAGAGATCCTTCGTCGCCGGATGCTTCCGAATTCCGAAATAATTTTTTTGAACCGCTCCTCAAGATGACAATCTTAAAAGTACATTTAATTCAATACAACCGGCTCGCGCCAGAGATAGCGCTCCATCGTGGATGAGCGAACGATTGTGCCATCTTCCAGAACGAATAGACCCGCAAGCGTTTCGTGTCTTTCGAGCCATTCCATGCCGGCACGACTTCCAAGAATCAACGCCGTCTTGGCGGCGACTTCGGCTTGTTGCGTTGTGGGAGCGATGACGGTTGCGCTCAACACATCAGTATCCGCCGGTTCGCCGGTGCGCGGATTGATGATGTGATGTTGCCACTTGCCGTTGCGCTGCCAGCGTCGATAGTCGCGTCCCGATGTGGCAACGCCGCCGCATTCGACCATCAGCAATTCCAAATCCGATTCTGGTCGAAACGGATCGGCAATGCCAATGCTCCATTCTTCGTTGTCTTGGCGTGCGCTGATGGCGATGTCGCCGCCCGCATCGACGAGCGCAGGTGCGATGGCGGACAAACGCGCTGCTGCTTGATCGGCTGCCCAGCCTTTGGCGATGCCGCCGAAATCGAGATGCATTCCGCGCGGCAATCGCACTGTTCGATTTTTTTCATCCAACTCAATCGAATGCCAATCGAAAATTTCTGCTGCTATTGTCGCGCGTTCCATCGATTTGGCGAGCGCATCAAAGCTGCGATCATAGCCCGCCGCCTGGACTGCATCGAGTAGAGTCGGTGTAACCAAGCCAGCGCTATCTTGCGCGGCTTGCAACGATGCTTGCAGGACTAGGAACAACGTCTCGCTTGCCTGAAACGGTTTGCCATCGGCGCGATTGAGCGCGCTCAGTTCGCTGTTATCCCGGAAGCGACTCAGTACGTTTTCCCACTCTTCGAACCAGGTCGGCACGAGCGCAAGCGCTTCAGTTGCATCTGGGTTGGTCGAATCGATCAGAGCGAGCATGTAGCAACCCATTGCGCGAAAATCGAGACGTTGCATTTTTCCTTCTAGCGCGACGAGCGAGTTCGCGTCATCGAACGCGGCTGTGAATTAGGCACGGTAACCTGGCGCAGGTTCGTCGTCGGATTGTTGACGGCGGGGTTTGTGCTGGGTTGAGTGATCGTCGGATTTTGTTGCATGGTCGAAACAGAGTTTTGCAGTTGACCGGCGGCTAGCAGTGCCCAGCCGCCAATCGTTCCAGCGAGCGAGCCAGCCATGACAAGTGTTTTGATTACGGTTGCAGTGTTCGTTTTGGGCGTCTTCTTAACTGCCACAGTTTGACTAGTCATCATCTTCTTCTTCCTCTTCGTGTTCTTCGTGTGATTCTGAACGTTCTCTAGAACGTCGTAGTGAATCATTGTTTGGAGTCGAATTCGCATTTGTGCTGTTGTAAAGCACTCTGCCCGTATTCGCATCGATGTAGACAATCGCGCTGTTCAGCGTCACTTGGTACGCGACCGTGCCTTGCAAATCGACGAGTTCGGGGACAGCCGTGAGCTTGGAGTTTGGCACGGCGGCAAGCCCGATTTGTCCCGCTTGCTCCGCTGTAAACGTGGTTGCCGCAGAGCTAGATGCTGTGTTTGATTTCGGTGCGACGTTGTCCAAAGGTAATTGCTGCGGCGCGGATGTTCGAGAGACTAGGAAAGATTGAATTGCGACGGTTGTTCCGACCCCAAACATTAGCACCAGCACTAGCGCTGTGAGTGCACCGGCAATTGCCAAAGCGACTGGTTTTTTCATGATATTTTTTCCTCGTGTGATTTGTGCCTACTCTAACATGCGACAGCCAAGTCGTGGTTAATTCGTGTTAATCGTTGTGTTAAGAGACGGTTAAGGGATGGCGAGATTTGTTGTGGTGGTGGCGACGGGAGTCCAAACCAAGCCGGACTGGGCTCTGTATTGACTTGTAGTGATTTGGGTGTATGATATTGTCGGCTGGAATGGTTCTGACTAATATGAGTTCGAGTCGCTGTTGACCAAAGGCGGACAGGAGTGACGATGGCTACCGACCAACCAGAACTGGCTCCTCAAAAGAACAAGCTTACTCCGAGATTGGAAATTTCTCCGCAAGACAAGTCTCCAAACGATTGGCAAGAACGCCTCTTGCCGTTGATGACGCGTATCCTCACATCTCTGACAGTTTTCTTCTTCGTCGCGACATTTATCCAATTGGGCGTCCTTTACTGGAACATACTGCAAGTTCCGGAGGTTGAATTTAGCGCCCCTGGTGGAGTAGAGCCACTTGGTAAAGCCACGAACCTGAACGAACAATTAACTGTCCGCAAATTGGAATATTCGGCAACTTTGGAAGCGTATTCGATCACGCGCCGATACCATCAGGCAGCCATAGTCCTTGCTTCGAGTTTGTGGTTGCGTTATTTGGGCTTTGTCACGGGAATGATTCTTGCTCTGGTAGGCGCATCATTTATCCTCGGCAAGTTGCAAGAACCTCTCTCCGAGCTGACCGGCAAGTGGTCGGCGTTGGATATTTCCCTCAAAAGCGCCTCGCCTGGCATCATCCTTGCTGTGTTGGGCGTTATTCTAATGCTGGCGACCATCGTTGATGTGGACAAAGTCGATGTCAAAGATGGCGCAATCTATTTTGCGAATACAGAGGCGATCACTGTTTCCACACCCACTTCAACGCGTCCCATAGTGCAACCAATTTCCACTCCCACGGTGTCTATCGCGCCTACTCCAATTACCAAGTAACTGCAAGCCCGCCAAAATAAAATTTCCCATTCCATTCAATACGATGTTCTGAGCCGTGATCAGAAATGGAACAACCTATCTGAATGCAGGGATCAGAGAAGGAGGAAAAATGAAAGCCATTGGCGGTCCAAGTGCGCGTGGTAGACGGTATTTTCGATTAGTGTTTTTCGTCTTGGCGGCGGGAGTCGTTTTGCTTTTGACCCTGTTGTTTAGCGTTAGTGCGTGGGCTGATCCAGATTTGTCCGACGACGATCTCTTCAACTTGGGATTGAATGCCTATGAAGCCACCAACTGTGTGGACGCAGTACGTTATTGGGAAGCGTATATTCAACGGCATCCGTTGCGATTAGAACAAGACAGTGTTCATCGGAGTGAGGTCCACGCCGGGTTGGATCGTTGTGTCTCGGATCTGAAATCCGCAATTGACAATGAACTTCCCAAATGTCTGGCTTCCTTGCCCAAAAGCTCAAGCGCCCAATCGACGATTGGCACCTCGGGGTATTTGCTCAGGCAACCTCCTAAAGTTCATCCTCTCACTACGTCTACAGTTCCAAACTATCCTCTAGTTTGCCGGGGTGGAGGAAAGGGTCTGTTCTACTACATGCCCAGTTCAAGTGCTTCGCCCAAGCCGCAAGTGATGATCAAGTTTGAATCTGCAGCCATGGCTGCCGGTTCCAAACGCGAAAACATCGGCAATTTTCAACCAGGGCAGTGTGCTTGGATGGATCGTGTCATTGGTTCGTCGGAAGCAAACAGTCTTGTTTTGACCGAACCACTGTTAGGACTCAAAGATTTCGAATTTGTGTGGCGAGATAATCAACTTGTTTGGTCCCCAGGTTGGCTTGCTCCGATGAATTCGTCGGACAGTTATGAACTGTTTCAAGCTCACAATGATGGAAAGAAAAACCTGATCGTCACGTCGATCCAGCAATGCCTACCGGGACCTGACCAAGCCGCTTTTTTTGTGGACTGGAATTACAAAGGTTCCTGCGTCGTCAAAAACATCGGGAGCTATGATAACGTAGATCAAATGGGTATTCCGAACGACTCGCTATCGTCGCTCATGGTTGGCGCAAATGTTAAGGCGACTGTCTGCATGCATGGTGGTCAAACCGCACCTTGTGTTGAGTTCACAGAGGATTCTCCGAACATATCGAACCAATCGATGGGTGGATATTCGGCGAATGATCAAACGACCTCTTTTCGGGTTGAATCTCGAATCCTTTCTATAAAGATTCCTTTCGATTTCAAATCGCCGATCGTCATTCCACCCGCGATTCCACCAGTCCAACCGGCACCCCCGTCGAATCCGGCAAGCAGTTCTTCGTCTGCTTCATCTGTTGGAGTGTCCATTGCGTCGCCCGGTGTTTACGTACTTTCGATTCGCGTTGATCCGTCGGCTCCCAAACGCGGTCAGTTTGTGACCTTCTGGGTCACCTTTGCCAATACGACTGGTGCTCCGCAAGGTCTGCGTTGGCGAATCAAAATTTACGAAATCGGCAAGCAGAATTCGTTTGGCGATACAGCAGTGCTTAACAGTACTATCCAGCCAGGTACGAGCGAGTTACCTTCCGAGGCGAATTGGCGAGTTGCAGGTCTAGGCGATTGTATGCAATTTGTTGCTCGCGCCGTTTCGGTCGATCCAAACACAAAGGTAGAGACCGAAATTACGCCACCCGGCGGAGCGACCTTATCATCAGCGCCGTTTCAAGTTTGTCCGTGAACTTGGACTGAGGACAAACAAACAAAAAACTGCGAAGGTGTGTTGACACACCTTCGCAGTTTTTTGTTTGTTGATTTATTGCACGCCGCTAAACGATCGCTCGTAGATGAGGACTTTCCACATTTGATCGTCACCCAGGGACTTCCACGGCGGCATGCCGGTGTTCTTCACGCCTTCTGCGATTGCAAAGAAATGACAATCGACCGGCAACGTGTTCATAAAGTTCTTGTCGGCGAGATTGGCGGGCTTGGGATTCAACGCTGCCGCCGCCACACCATCGCCCCTACCTGTCGGTCCATGACACGCCGCACATTTTTCATCGTAAATCTGTTTGCCCGCTGCGAGCACTGCCCTGTCGTCAAATTTATAGGGCGCTTTTTTGCCAGCATACTGCGGCGTGATCGTTTGGCAAATGCGGAACAGACCGGCGACGGTTGGCGCGGGCGTTGGGGACGGTCCTGCTGTTGCGGTGGGACGAGGCGTGCCGGAAGCAACTGCAACCGGCCAGGCATCGACTTCGGGCGCTTTGCCTTGCCAGTTCATCACAAACGCGACGAGCGCATTGACTTGGTCGGGGCGCATGGGTCCGCCGTACTCTTGGCTCCACGTCGGCATCTTAGCCGAGTAGAGATCAGGACGCGACTGAATCGGACGACCAGCGGCGATGGTGTTCTTGATGAATCCATTGATACTTCCTGGCCAACCAACATTTCTTTGGTGTGTGCCATCGAACAAGTCTTTGCGATTGAGTGCCGGCGCGACGCCAGGCAGACCTTCGCCATTCTTGCCATGACAACTATAGCAATATTGCCCAAATAAATCCGCACCCACTTCGATTTGGCGACCAGAGAGCGCTGCCGCACGCAGTTCCATTTCGGTGGGTTGATCTTGTGGCACCAAGCCAAAGTCATGCCCTAGGTCATTCATCGCGATAGCGGCGAGCGGAATGCATGTAAGCAAAGTGAAAATTATACCGATGAGAATCTTGAGTTGAGTGGACATTGTGTTTAGTCTCCTAGTCATGTGGTCGTTTGGTCACATAGTCGGTAAACCGGGCGACTATGCGACTATGGGACGACGGGACTAGATTTATTCGTACGCCGAGTCTTTATGCAGATAAATGATTTTTTCGTAGGTGCCCGTGTCGCCTGCAAGACGCGGAGTCCACGTAATGCGGAACGTCACCTTTTTCAAATTCGCTTGCCAATCTTCGACGACGAAAAATCCCTGCGCGTCGGCGAGACCTATGGTTGGCGAGGTCTTGGCAATATCAGTTTGATGTTGAATGGCTTTTTGCATGTTTGCCAGCATCGCTTGGAAGGTGTTCGCATTCGATGGTGGTGTGGCGTATGATGCAAGCTCAACCGTTCCGGTGGGCAAGCCCTCGTAACCCAGCTTGCGAACTTCTCCGCAGTTGTCGGGCAACAATGGAATGGGCGGGAGCACGCATTCTTCCGGAATAAATTCTTGTCCGATTTCGACGGCGGGCGGTGCAGAGACCCCAAAGTACGGCGTGCCGAAATAGGTAAAGAGGAGCAATAACGCCGTAAAGCCCAAGCCCATCGTAATGCCTAGCTTGCGATTCTTGCCTTGGCGGCTGGGCGTGTGTCCCCAAATTTTGTCCCACCACTCGTCGATGTACGGAATACCGAGCGCGATGAGTGCCATGATGGTCGGCAAAATCACCCCTTGCACGGCTGGGCTATCGTAGAGATTTTGGACAATCGCCAAGCCAAACGTGCCATCGATCCAACGCAGAATTGGCAGGACGAATGGGTCTTTGAGCATTCCCTGAATCCAAAGGAAATACCACGGTGCAGTCGTATGCAAAGGCGTGCGGAACGGATCGGCGTGATGTTCCAATGGCGCATGGAAGGCGAACGCCGCAAATGCCACCATCGCGAAAACGCCAATCGCGATCCACATCAATTCCTTCGTCAGCACTTCGGGCAGATAATCGAGTTTTTCTTTGGCGGCTTTGCGGACTGCGGGGTCGGGCGATTCTTCTTCGCTTGCGGGCAAGCTGATGCCATGCAAACGCGATACGCGGTAATAGTGGACGGAAATAAACGCGATGGCGATGACCGGCAAGAGAATCACATGACCGAGATAGAACCGGAGCAAACCGTTTTGTCCGATTGTATCGCCGCCGCGCAGGAGCAAGTTGGAAATGTAACCGGCGATTTCTTTGGGAGGCGCGGATTTTGCCATACTCGTGCCGATGGTGACCGCCCAATAAGCAAGTTGGTCCCACGGAAGCAAATAGCCCGAATACGAAAGCGCGAGGGTGAGCACCAGTAAAATGATGCCGGTCACCCAGGTGAATTGGCGCGGATGTTTATATGATCCGGTGAGATACACGCGCAGCATGTGCAGACCAACGGCGAGCACCATTATTTCTGCGCCGATGCGGTGAACATCGCGCATCAATTGGCCAAAGGGGACTTCGCTGATGATCTTGATCATCGAACCGTACGCTTGGTCTTGCGCAGGGATGTAAAAGATCATCAAGATCACGCCAGTGACCAACTCGACGAAAAACGTAAACGCGCTGATAAAACCCAGTCCGAACGTGTGCGTGAACTTGGTCGAGGAGCGTTCATAGTAGCGCGGGCGGATGTGCGCAAAGAAAGCGTTGGTGAAAACTTTATAACGCGGATTCGGTTTCTCGATGGGCGGGTCGCCGCGGAACATGGCACGCACATCGGCGATACCCATACCGGCGGATACGGCACGCATCGTATCGTCGGCAACTTTGAATCCGGTGACGCGGGTTTTTTGAGCGACCTCGGAGCGTCCTTGCGGCGTGCGCAACGCGCCCAAAGTCGCAATGAAGCTTTTGAGACCCGGCGGAAGACGTTTGTTGATTGCTTCGCCGAAACCGGCGAGAGGACTAGTGCGGGCTTTTCGTTCAAACATGATGTTCCTCTTGAAGAAAAAGTCTAGCCGTGCGATTCGCCTGGAATGATCTTGCCGGTGTTGATGACCACTTGGGCATTCGAGTCGGTTGGCGTGTTGACAGGCTCGCCTTTGGCATTCGTGCTGGCAATCGTCTGATTTCCATTTTGAAATTCGACCACCATGCGGTCGAGACTGCGCGGGGCGGGACCCTCAACGTATTTTCCGTCTTTGGTGTACTTGCTGCCGTGACAGGGACATTCAAATCGACCGCTAACGGTTTGCCATTCGTAAAGGCAGCCGAGGTGGACGCAGACATCATACAGGGCGACAATTGCGCCGTTGACGTTCGACAGCCAGAACTTGCCGGCGGTATCGTGTTTGGGTGGATCGTCGGGACCGGGCAGAACATCTCCGGCTTTGCCGAGCGGAAAGAGACCGCCAAACTCGCCGGTTTTGAATCGAGGAAACGCAAAAAAGTATGTTGCTCCGCCGACTCCAACTAGAAAAACAAACCCCAGACTCGCGAGCCATGCATAATTCAAAAACTCGCGGCGGGTCAGGGGGGGCATTTCAGGGATTGTGGGGGCGTTAGCTTTGGCTTCAGCAGCCATAGTGTTCCAACTCCTTCGATGAAATAAAAAATTTCTACGTTGGTTGGTCTAAAACCGGCGGCATTATAACACATCGAAAAAAATAATACAAGGGCATTTTCGATTTTTCGTTTATCCTGGCTAAACCTTTTGACAAAAGTAACATCGCGTGATAAAGTGCAAGAGTAAAGTGCGATAGTAAGATAGTGCGATAGTGCGATAGTTGCGCCGAAGGCGGTTCGGTGATTCGGTGGTTGGTTTGTTACTGTTCACTGTCTACTGTTCACTGTTTACTGACTTGGGGGTGGTTGATTCCCGGTGGGGTCCACAGTCTTCAAAACTGCTGAGAGGCGTTGAAACGGCTCTGGTGGGTTCGACTCCCATCCACTCCCGTAAGTTCAATTCATGTGATCGACTAGAAAAGGATCGTGAACAATTCAGGCATCGACTCAAGTCGTTCTGGATTGCCCTTACGTCGGTCTGCAACCTTACACAGAAACAGAACGCGATTATTTTTTCGGTCGTGAACAAGACACGGAAACGATTGCCGCCAACTTGCTCACCGCGCGCTTGACGTTGCTTTATGGCGCGAGTGGCGTTGGCAAGACCTCGGTGCTTGCGGCAGGCGTCACGCCGTACCTCCGCGCCATGCCGCATACGCTCGTCGTTGTCTTCAAGACTTGGCAAGACCAAACTTTCCAAGACGAGCTGATGGATGCCATCGCGCGCCAAATTCATGACACGACCGGCCGCCCCTTTAACTTTAATGCGCCTCTTGCTTTCGATGAATTCCTCGCCCGCGCGATAAAGCAAACGGAACGCAGCTTGCTTATCATCTTGGATCAATTCGAAGAATATTTCCTCTATCATCCCAACGATGATCCCTTCGACGAATCGTTCGCGCGCGCCGTCAATCGCGGCGACCTCAATGCTAATTTTCTCCTCTCGTTGAGAGAAGATGCGCTCTCCCAGCTAGATCGTTTTGAAACGCGCATTCCGAATTTGATGAGCAACTATTTGCGGCTTGAGCATTTGAATCGCGACGGTGCCATCAACGCGATTCGCAAGCCCCTGGATGTTTACAACGCCAAGCTCGCGAGCGAGCCACCGAGCGCAATTGAAGATGCGCTCGTCGATGCGCTGATTCAGCAAGTCCAGACTGGTCGCGTGATGTTGGGACAACGCGTCGGTCATGGCGCGGTAACTATAGCCGCACCCATCGACACGCGCGATGTCCGAATCGAAACGCCTTTTTTGCAAATGGTGTTGACGCGATTATGGGATGAAGAAATAAAGGTTGGCTCGCACAACCTGAAACTTGAAACCTTAAACCATTTAGGTGGCGCGGAAAAAATCGTGCGGACGCATCTCGACGCGGTGATGAAGAAACTAGCGCCGTCTGAGCAAGAGGTGTGCTCTTCATTTTTTGATCGATTGGTTACGCCGTCCGGGACCAAGATTGCGCAAACAGCGGATGATCTTGTCACGTACGCGGCTCGTCCCGCCGAACGAGTCAAGCCAGTGCTCAAGAAACTCGCCGATGCGCGCGTCTTGCGACCGATCGCGCCGCCGATGGACCAACCGCAGACGGCGCGCTACGAAATCTTCCATGATGTTCTCGCGCCGGGAATTTTGGATTGGCGCGGACGTTACGCCGAACGCAAACGCACTCGACGCTGGCGCTTGATTTTTCTGGGCACAGCTTTTATCGCTCTGGTGATTCTTGTTCTCGCCATTGTGACCATCAATGCCAATACGCGCGCCATCTCCGCTGAAGCTGAGGCGCAATATCTCCACAAACAAGCTCACATGGCCGAATCGCGGCGGCTGGCCATTCAATCGGCGATCCATCGCGATAAGAATTATTCATTGGCTTTGCTCTTGGGTATCGAAGCCCATCGTTCCGACGACAATTTGGAAACGCGCGCGAATCTGCTGGATTCTTTGGTAGGCAAAGCGCAACTGACCACTGAATTACGCGCAAGCGGCAATCGCATTTCTAGTCTGGCATTGAGTTCGGACGAACTCGTCTTGGCATCGGGAAGCAGTGGCGCTCCGGGGACAATCATCGACAAACCGCTTGTCGTTTGGGACTTGAGAACGCAGCCAATCGGCAGCATACCCCTTATCGATAATGGACTGGGAGTTCATGCCGTTGCATTTCATCCCGATGAACAGATTCTTGCGTCGGGCAGTGAAGATGGCACGATCACGTTGTGGGATTATGCCACTCAGCAACCGATCGGCGAGGTACTGTTAGGACACAAGCTTCAAGTGAACAGCCTGTCGTTTAGTCCCGATGGAAAAATTCTTGCGTCGGGCAGCGAAGATGGAACGATCATTTTCTGGGATGTGAGTACTCACAAACCTATCGATCAACCGGTCATTGGCTCCGCCAGGGGAGCGGTCAAGTGTGTGGCGTTTAGTCCAGATGGGAATACTTTGGCCTCCGGCAATGTCGATGGAACGATCATTCTTTGGGACGCGAGTTCGCATCATCCGATAGGTCAACACCTGGTCGGACACAAAGATTGGGTGCTGAGTCTTGCATTCAGCCCTGATGGAGAAATCCTCGCTTCAGGGGGCGGCAATCTTAATGCATCGAAAGACAATACAATTATTCTTTGGAATGTTAATAGCCATCAGCCCATCGGTCAACCCTTCATCGGGCATCGAAACAGCATTTGGAGTATTGTCTTCGATCCAGGCGGTCAAGTGCTTGTTTCGGCAAGTCAAGATAAAACAATCATCATCTGGGATGTGAATAGCCATGTGCCTCTGCTTCAACCGCTAGTAATGCATCAAGATACCGTATCGAGTTTAACCGGTAAAGCAGATGGGTTTCTGCTTGTCTCTGGAAGCTGGGATGGTACGATACTGCTTTGGGATACGAACCTCGACTCGTGGATAGCGCGTGCGTGCAAACTTGCGAACCGGAATATAACGGTTGAGGAATGGAAACAGTACGTGAATCCCGACGAATCGACTTATCATGTGACATGCCCGGATTTGCCTTCTCCAAAGTGAAGGAGATTAATGTGCCAGAACCACCTTATCGCATAATCGTCGATAGATTGAAGCAAGGAACCGTCATTCCATTTCTGGGAGCGGGGGCATCGTTGAGTGGTCGTCCGCCCAATGCTAAATGGGACGATGCTGCTCCAACCTTTCTGCCGAGTGCCAGCGAGTTGGCACATCAACTTGCCGACGATTCCAGTTTGCCATCGACAGAATCCTTTGATCGCGACGATCTTTCCAAGGTTTCCTCCTACTACGCCGAAGTCGCCGCCAATCGCGCCGACTTGCGCGAATCGTTGCATCATGCACTCGACCGCGATTATCAAATCGGCGCGATTCATCGCTTTCTGGCGGAGATTGATGTGCCGCTGTTGATCGTCACGACGAACTATGACGACTTGATCGAGCGCGCATTTCGAGCCAAGGGCAAACCGTATCACCTCGTCGCGTATCCCACCGATCACAAAGAACTCGCAGCCGCGGTGTTGTGGTGGAAACCTGGGGTGGTGGAGCCGGAAGCGCACGCACCCAAATCGTTGCCGCTCTCGCTTACCGACACGACCATCATCTACAAAATGCACGGCACGGTTGATCGACAGACAAGCAAGTGGGATTCATACGTCATCACGGAAGAAGACTATGTCGATTTTTTGGCGCGCATGACGGGGCAGACCGCGATTCCCGCGCGGTTCATGCTTGAGTTTCGCAAACGACGATTTCTCTTTATCGGCTATGGCTTGCGCGATTGGAACTTGCGCGTGATGTTGCGCCATCTCAAAAGCGCGCTTGTCGCAACGGATACAAGTGTGGTTCCGTCAACGGAAGAATCCGAAGATTTGCGCTCATGGGCAATTCAGCGCAACCCTTCCGAATTGGAGCGAGCGTTGTGGCTCGCGCGCAAAGTGAATATCTACGACAAGAACATCGACGAATTCGTTGCGGAGTTGCTCAAAAAAATGTGAGGCATTCACCCCACGGATTTTTTCGTACCGATGCCTTGCTCTTACTCCAGTGCCGACGTTGCGCTGGAGTTTTCATGTCTTAATTGACCTAAGACAGAATGCAGAGTAAAATGCCCACGCTTTATGCGACGCTCTGCTTTTATTTATTTGTTACGATGTAACGACGGCACGATTTACACCGGCTGGACGTTCGATGTGAAACAACGCGTTCAGACGCACCAGACCGGTCGCGGCGCGCGCTACACGCGAACGCGCTGCCCGGTGGAGTTGATCTACTCGGAACGCTTGCCTTCACGACGCGCAGCCATGCGGCGGGAAATCGAGATCAAAAAGATGCCGAAGAAGAAAAAGCTGGCGTTGGCGCAATCAAAACGTGATGCGTAATTTGTGATAGGTGACCCTTCGACTTTGCTCAGGGTGACATTCACGGGTCACGCGTCACGAATCACTTTTTCGATGAGATTGGAATGTCGTATACATATTCATTAAGCGATGTTACACGCAATGACCAAAACAAAACCGGCGACAAAGCCGCGCACTTGGGCGAGCTAATTCACGCCGGATTCGACGTACCGCCTGGATTTTGCGTTTCCGCCGCTGCATACCATGATGGGGTCGCTGCGCCGCTCAACGAAAAAATCATTGCACGGATTGCCGCCAGCGAAATCGATGATCCAGTCGAACTGGAATCCGTTGCCGAAGACATTCGTTCGTGGATTGAGAATGCACCCATGCCTGCCGCTCTAGTCGATGAGATTTGCGGTGCGATGAATGCATTTAAAAGTAAATCATTCGCTGTGCGCGCATCGCGTATCGTCGAAGATGTACCGAACCCCGCGGCATCCGGATTGCAGCAAGCGTACCTTTGCGTCGTCGGCATCGATAACGTGTTGAAAAACATTCGACAATGCTGGGCGTCGCCGTGGAATTCTCGCGCAATTTATTTTCGCCATCGTAAGAAAATGGATCAGCGTCAAGTGACGATGGCAGTCGTCGTCCAGCCCATGATCGAAGCGGAAGCGGCGGGCGTGATGTTCACGGCGAATCCGTTGACCGTCGCTGTCGATGAGATTCACAGCGATGCGACGTGGGGATTGGGCGAAGCGGTCATAGCCGCGCGCTGGAAACCCGATCATTTCGTCGTCGGCAAAAACGATTTGGCGATTCGTTCTCGCACCATTCCAACCAAGAGCGTGATGGACGTCGTATCAGCCGATGGCACAATGCAGACTATCGCGGTTACCCAAGACAAGCAAGAGGCTGCGTGTCTGAACGATGCTCAAGTCGTTGCGTTGGCGGCGCTTGGCAAACAAGTCGAAACACATTTCAATCGCCCGCAAGATATCGAATGGTGTCGCGTCGGCGACAAGATTTCGTTGCTCCAAACCCGACCACTGAAGAAAAGATGACACGCAGTTTGTCATGCTGAGTGGAGCGAAGAATCTCATTCTGCGAATAACGAGACCCTTCGCTTTACTCAGGGTGACAAAGTAGACAAAAATCAGAAAAGATAATCAATGACAGACAACACTGCCCAAGCCAATCAATTTGCCATGCTCATCGCGCCCGACGACAAGCGTTATCTTGTGCGCTTGACTCCATCGCAGCTCATGCACACGCATCATGGATTCATTCCGCACAACGACATGATCGGCAAGCCGTTTGGCACCTTTGTCAAAACGCAGCTCGGTTATTCGTATTTGCTATTCCAACCATCGACGTTTGATTTGGTCACGCGCATCAAACGTTCATCGCAAATAATCTACCCGAAAGAAATCGGCTACATCTTACTCAAGATGAATATCGTCCCCGGCGTGCGCATCGTCGAAGCGGGGACGGGGAGCGGTGGGCTGACGCTGGCGCTGTCGCGTTTCGTTCGTCCGAATGGTCGCATCTATACGTACGAAGAACGCGACGACATGATGGAGATGGCGCGCAAGAATTTAGACAAAGTCGGCGCGCTCGATGTGGTCGAAATGAAACAGCGTGACATTCGCGACGGCTTTGACGAACGCAACGTCGATGCGCTATTTCTTGATGTGCGCGAGCCATGGCTATTTCTCGCGCAAGCTCATGCCGCGCTCAAGAGCGGCGGATTCTTTGGCTCGCTCGTGCCGACGACGAATCAGCTCAGCGAAATCTTGCAAGAGATGGAACGGCTCGGCAATTGGGCGGACATCGAAGTCGTCGAGATTTTGATGCGGCATTACAAGCCGAACGCCGAGCGGCTGCGTCCCGAAGATCGCATGATTGCGCACACGGGCTATTTGCTTTTTGCCAGAGCGATCACGAAACACGTCAGCGTGGATGAACCGCAAGTTGTTATCGCAGAAGCTGAGCAAACAATGGTCGAGGAAGAAATACCGGCAGAAAGTGTGAACACAGAAAGCGAGGAGATGCATGGACAAGAATGAACTCGTCGTCGTTTACACCACCCAAGGTACATTGCGCGCCGAAATGGCCAAGGGCAGACTCGAAAGCGTGGGCATTCCCGCGATGGTCAAATTTGAAAGCGCCGGGCGGACCCTCGGCATCATCGTCGATGGCCTTGGCAAGGCTGAGGTGCTGGTGCCGAGAGAATTTGAGGAACAAGCGCGCGAGGTGTTGAAAGAAAATCCATAGGGACGCAGTGCGCGTCCCTATGGATTTTCTTTTAGATCGACTAACTCGATTTCTGTGATAAATTGGTAGTGTTTTCTATTGCGGGTGAGCAAAGTAGGTGCTTGACCCAAGCAGTAGCTGCAATCAAAGCATCATCGACTCGCAGATGGCGATGCTTATGCTTTTGCAACAATTCTGATGCTGCCGCTGCAATGGTGGAGTCGACGTTGATGATGCGCACCATTTGCATCAATCGAATAATCTTTTGACGTTCGCTGTCACTTAGACCACGTTTAGCGAACAACTCTTTCCGCGAGACGTTTGAACAGTAAAGTCGTAAATCGGAATCCCACATCAGAGTCCTTGCCCATGGTTGTCCTTCGATCCAATCAATTAACCAATCCGTATCGAGCAAGTAACTCAAGCGCGCCATTTTTCTAATTCCGCGACGGTCTGCTTCAGAGTCTTTTTATTTCGGTCACGGATACGATTTACTTGAGTGACGCTATCCACTTTGCCGGGTTTTCGCATGCCAAAGCCAAGGTCTTCGGGTGAGAAGTTTGACTTGAGGGGATTGTCGAAAAATGCATCGATGATTGGCTTGGGAATGCGATATTCACGACCCAAGCGAATGGCTGGCAATTCGCCACTGCGAATCAAAGAGCGAACGGTGCGTGGTGTCAGACGAAAAATACGGGCTACTTCATTTACGTTGTAAACAGTCTCGTATACAGAGCGGGTCACCATACAAGTTTCCTTTCTGACACGATTATATCACAACTTGCCAAATACTGTCTCAATTCTCGTTTGCAAACTTTTCAGTTCCACCGATTTTTCTGCGAGCGTTTTTTCTGCTGATGCGAACCGTTCTTTCTCGCCACGCACAAATCGAAAATACGGTGCGACGCCCTCCTTCAATCGATTGAGCGTGCGGTCCGCTTCCGAGTTGAATTGCGTCGTCAGCACGTGGTCCAAATTCTGCCGCACCGTTTCGATTTTTTCTTTGAAGCGAGTTTTGGCTTGCTGACGTTTGAGCGGAATGACAAAGAAACCGACAATCGCGACGATGCCGGCGAACAAAACTCCCGTCACATCGAGCACGCTTGAACTGACGAGAACGGTGATCGCCGTTCCCAGCCCGACTGCACCCGCTTCGAGCAACGCCGTTTGCGCGACGGAATTTTCCACCGCGATTCCAAGGTCGCGCGATTCGGCTTCCACGTCGTAGCTGTTCACAACCGTCTGCGCCGATTGCGTCACGCTGTCGAGCAAAGCTTGGCGGCGCATGTCAAAGTCGGTGGTGACTTGGCCCACCAACTGATCGTCCACCGCAGATCGGCGTTTGAGCAAATAGGTTGTGACCTGCTGCCAGTGCCGCAAATCTTTTTCGACGAGCCAGTTGACCGCGGCTTGAATATCGTGCTCGATTTCGTCCGACACGCCGGTGAGCACTTGGCTTTCAAATAGCGCGCGGAAACGATCACCCCGCATCAGATCGGGCAGATTCATCAGCCGAAATTTTTGATCGAAGAAATCCGTGCCACGCGCTTGCAAACGCAGCATCACATTATCGATTTCGGCGAGGCGAGCGCCCAACTCGTTTTTCATTTCCGATTCGTACATTGCCATCTCGCGTTCGACCGTATCGACCATGTCGCTATCGGCGTCAAGTTGTTCATGTTCATACGACAGGAGAGCGTCTTCACGACGCAGCACTTGTTCTGCAACGCCGAGTGGGTTGGCGAACTTGACGCGCAGCCGTGCGGTTTCATCCAACCACGATTGCACGTACGCGCGCAGTTCGCTCATGCCACTGGCTTGTTCGTCGCCCGCTTGCGCGCGTTTAGCTGACACCAGAAAAATCTCCGGCGTGATGCCGAGCAAGCGTTGAGCGTTTTGTGCGACGAAGGTTGTGACCTCTTTCAGTTCCGTGTCGTTGGCAAGAATGTCACGCTTGTTGATGGCAAACACGATTTTCTTGCCCCACTCGCGAATGTTTTCCAAAAATTGGCGTTCGCTTTCGGTGAAAGGCCGATCAGCCGACGTAACGAAAAGCACGAGATCGCTGCGCGGAACAAAATCGCGCGTCAACTCTTCGTGTTCGCGAATGACGGCGTTCGTGCCGGGCGTATCGACGAAATTGATTTCGCGCAGCAAGTCGAGCGGATACGTCAGCACCGTGATGCCGCTTGCGCTGCGTGATTCTTCGATCTGGTCGCCGTACTTGACCAACGTGACGCGCGTCGTCGTCGGCGTGACGCCTTCGGCGAGAACGTGTTCACCCAGCAACGCATTCAACAACGCCGACTTGCCTGCGTTGAATTCGCCGGCGACGACGATGAGGAAGAGTTCGTCAAGTTGCAAGAGCGCTTGGCGCAAGTCAGCCAATTCTTCGAGCGGATTCTTGAACGTGGTGAGCGTTGCCAGCAGATCGGCAAGATATGCTTTTTCATCACGAAGCAATTCAGCTTGTGGAGTGGTCAGCATTGTTGTCATAGTATCTCCAATGAGACCCTAAAGGTTTCTTTCCTAGCCAGTGTTTTTTTCAACCAATGCATCTTTTCTTACCAACATCTGTACAAGGCGAACAAATCTTTAGGATCTGTTCACTTTCTCCATCATTACGGCATATCCCTCTTCAAAACTCTCCAACGGATAGACCTGTGCTAATTCCCATTTCTCTTTCGCGGAGATTTGCATCAACTCAGTCGGCGAAAAAAGCAACAAGTCGAACCAATTGCCGCGTTTGCCATTCAAGATCAATCGTAGGCGGACTTGGCCCATGGCTCGTCCTGCATTCAAATTGTGTTGCCAGTATCGTCGATGAACTGGGTCGATCAGATTGGGTTGACGTGTCGTCGCGAGAATGCGTCCGCGCGGCGATGTGACGCGATAGAGTTCGCGCAGCATCTTTTGAAATTTTTTCGGCGTGCCGCAAATTCCCAGGTTGTTGCCGAAGAGAATCACCGTGTCGAATTCGCCGTCGCGAAACGGAAGCGTGCTGCCAATATCGGCGACGCGCGCATTTTTGACTCCAACCGCCTGCGCGAGCGAAACCAAATCGGGCGAGATGTCGATGGCGGTCACGCGTAGTTTTTGCTTTTGCAAATACAAGGTGTGGCGTCCCGCGCCGCTGCCGATATCCAGCACGCGACCGCGCGCAAATTTCAGCGCGCGTTTTTCATGCAACGGATACTCGGCGAAGGTTGTAAAGTACCACGACACGTCTTCGGGTGTGATCAAACCATCGTCGCGCTCGGTGCGAAGATCAGCGTAACCCGCGACGAAAAATTGCCACAATGCATCGGCGAATAAATCGAATCGCCCCATTACGTTTTCGAATCTCCAGAAATTTCCCATAGAGTGACTTCGGGTGGACAAAGGAATCTCACGCGCGGCGCGCCTTCGCCTTCCATCCCGATGCCGCGTGAGACATAGAGGGTCGTGTTATCGAGTTGATGCCGCCCGACTTCAAATCGTTTTCCGTACAACGACGATGTATAGATCGCGCCGAAAAATGGCAAGCGCACTTGGCCGCCGTGCGTGTGCCCCGACAATTGCAGATCGACACCTTGCTGTGCCGCATCGGGCGCAAGGTCGGGCGTGTGATACAACAGAATGGTAAAAGGATCGGGATCGCCGTGCAAAATATCGTCGAGACTGACGCGGTCGATGCGTGGATTATGCGTGCAAGTGATTCCGACAATGTCGATGGATTCACCGTGATGGTTGATGCTGATGCGTTCGTTGGCGAGCCAGCGGATGTGGTCCAAGCCATTCAGCAATTTTTTGATCACTTGAGGTTGATCGACCGGCGGACTGCCCGTGACGATAAACGTGCCGAGTGGCGCGGTCAGTTCTCGCAAAACTTGGCGCGCATGTTCCCAGGCAACTGGGTCATGAATGTTCGACAGGTTGAGAAAATCGCCAGAGAAAAGAATCACGTCCGGCTTTAACTTTTTCGTCGTTTCGATGAGTTGCCGTTCGCGGTCGGTTACGCGTTCGACGTGCAGATCGCCGAGATGTAAAACTTTGAGCGGCGGCGAATCCTTTGGCAATTTGCTGCTAGCTAGCGTTTGGCGGGTGACGACAATTCGATGCGGCTCGATCCAGAATCCGTAAATCACCAAAGCGGTACCGACGACTTGCGCGATCCAGTTCCACGGAAATGGCAATGCCGCAGGAATCAATCGACCGAGAGCAAGCAACAGCGTCGGCGGTTTCGCAGGACCAAACGATTTTCCTGCGCGGGGCAAGAGCAACATCAACAACCAATCGCCGAGGAAGAAAAGCCACAATATGAATGCGTTTGAAAGATGGAGTTGGCTTGGAATGAGCGCAAGCGCGAAAAGCAGCGCCGCAAAAACGATCAGCGGCAAACGCTCGACCATGCGGGCAACGCGCACAGCGCTGTCGAAGGGACTGCTGGTGGTCCCAGGGAATCGGGTATTTTGGGAGAAATCTTTAGTTGACATGGGGGAAATTATACCACAGCGTGGAACATTTCGCGAAAGATCGCGAAATAACACGAAAGGACACGAAAACTTCGCGCTTTTCGTGTCCTTTCGCATCATTTCCGAAATCGTTCATCCTCTGTTAGCATCCGCTGCAAACCCTCGTCGAGTGAGACCTGGGGTTTCCATTTCAACAGATCGCCGGCTAACCGAATGTCGGCGACCAAGCGCGGCACGCCGCCGTTCTCCTCCATATTGACCAATCGATGCGCTTCGCGACCGGTCGCTTGTTCGATCTTGTCGACGAGATGCAACATGCTGATCTCTTGCCCACTGCCGACGTTGATGATCGTGCGATTCACGCGATCGGCGGTGGCTGCCGCGGCGAGCGCATCCACGACATCGCCGACGTAAACAAAATCGCGCGTCTGTTTGCCGCCGCCAAAAATCACAACCGATCCGCCACCCATCACTTGCTTTAAATAGCGTGGAATGACCGGCGCGTGCGAAGGAGGAAGGGGTTGATGCGGGCCGTACGCATTGAAAACTCGCAGCGCGACCGTTTCGATTTTCCAAAGCGCGCCAATCGAGTGCAGATAATATTCGGAGGATAATTTGCTGACGGCGTACGGCGAATCGGGGCGCATCAACGCGTCTTCACGGACGGGCTGATGGTCTTGCTTGCCGTAGGCCGCGCCGCTCGACGTGAGGATCACGCGCTTGACGCCCGCATCGCGGACAGCGGTCATCAACGAAACTGTGCCGCCGACGTTGACGGTGTTATATTCGACTGGATACAAGACCGATTCGGCGACACTGACGCGTGCGGCGAGATGATAGACGCAATCGGTCCCACGAAGCAAGCCCCATAGTTTTGGAACATCGCGCACATCGCCGCGCGTAAACAGCACGCGCGAATCAAGCCATTTGGGATCGCCTGCGCTCATATCGTCCAGCGCGCGCACTTGATGTCCTTGTTCGACGAGCCGATTTGCCAAAGTCGTACCAAGAAATCCCGCGCCACCAGTGATGAGAAAATTCATGATGCCTCAATGAAGATGTCGTTAATGGACACGTTGCCACCACACAAAGCCGATGCCAAAGAAGACGAGTCCACCCAGGGTGAGCATGATGCCGGCACCGGCAACCAGTCCCATCCCCATATCAAACGTCGCTGGCGCAGATTCGGGTTCATCGGTTCGAGCGTAGCGCGGCGTCGCCGTTGCACTCAGGGCGCTGATGAGCATGATAGGGGTGGGTGTCGCAGTGTCTGCTGCGCGAATTTCGGAGACGATGCGAGTTGGCGTTTTGGTTGGTGTTGGTGTTGCGGGAACTTTGGCGGCTGCCGCTGCGCGCGGCGCGGTAGGACGAGGTGCCGTCGGTGTAAGAGTCGAGGTTGCAGTCGGAGCGGGCGCGGTTGCAGTGGGCATGTCGGTGGCGGCTTCCATACACGCCACATCGAACCAGACTTTGGCGCGCCCTTGCGCGCCGTTAAAAATTCCACGAAAGTACATGGTGGCTTTATCGGCACGCGCTGCAAAGGTCATGGTCAATTCCGGCGGATTCATTCCCGCAGCGCTGTTAAAGATCGATGGGCCCCACAGCACGTTAGGCGATTGCGCATCGGTCCCGCCAAACGGATCGACACCCACTTGGCGTCCCATCGACGGATGGATTTCATTTTTTGCGTTGCCGGGATCGAGCCGCGCGTGCGAATAGCCAATGCGGAAGCGATAATAGTTGTTCGGCTGCAACCCGCCGACCGTTTGATAAATTCCGGCATCGAAAGGGACCGAATCCGACCAGAAGTATTGCGCGCCGTTTGCGTCCCATTTTTCGTTATCGACCCATTCAAAGCGGGGTGAACCTTTAATGGCGAAAGGTTGCCATTCTTGAGAAACAATTCCGAAGGAGGTATCATGTCCCGGTGCCATCGAACCGTTGCGAAACATGTTTGAAGGATTCGTGCCGCAATTGTCCGGAAAGGCTCGCACCACGGGCGCAGCGAAAACGAGAGGCAAAACTAAAGCGACTAGCAGAATGGCTGGAATAATTCGTTTGATTATTTTTTGCATCGACGAGCAATATAACCGACTGAACAGAAAAAGTCAAAAATATTTATTGCCGAATGATTGCGTAATCCGCTCATTTGTCCTATAATCATCCTGGAGCGTGATTCCGTTGATCCGGAGGCATCATGGCAAGTCTTCAACCAGTCCCTCTTAGCCCACGTGCGAAAGAATACTTTAATACGGTTTTTAAACCCAAATATCAGCAACTTCAAGAAGCCGTCAAGCAAACACCACTTGCCATCCTAGTTTGGGGCCCCGGTGCGAGCGCAGGCGATCTCTATCAAAAGCGTTTGCAAATTCGGGATGAATTACGTCGCCGGGGTCACGCGGCTTTATTTAGCGAAGAACTCGAAAGCTCTTCACCGGAATCGCTGTCGCAAAAAGGAATCGAATTTCTCCAAGCCCAGGCCGCCGATTTTATCGTCGTGATGCAAGCATCGTATGGATCGGTCGCCGAAGTACACGACTTTGCCGAGCATCGCGTCATCAATTTCAAAATGCTCATCTTTATCGATGAGCGTGCCACCGACGGGTATTCGTACCGCGGCGCGTTGGCGGAACTCAAAACACTTTATAACAACGTCGAGACGTACAAATATCCCGACGACATAACCCAGTGTCATCTTCTCACCAAAGTCTTGGAGAAGGTGAACGTCTTGCAAATGGTCAAGTATCGCGCCACCGAAAATGCGCGAAGCTGGGGCTTGATTCCCGACAAGCCGGAGATTGCTGCATGAGCGCTAGAGTGTTGCAACCTTCCGACTACAACTTGCTTGAACTCTATCGCGCGCATCGCGCTGAAATTGATGTGTTGACCGATCAAACAGCGCTGTTCATTTTGGCCTTTACGAATACGATGAACGGTGTGCAAATCGATGAGCTGGCGGGCGACCTGGGAATCTCGATGGCGTCGTTGCAGACGCGGCTCGATCCGCTGCTGCGCGGCGCGCTGATGCGGCAACATGGCGAACGATTGGCAGTCACGGTTCTTGGCAAACGCATCCTCGAAGAGATTGGATTTCTCACGCCACCCATTCCGCCGACCGACACGCCGGGTGAGCCGCCCAACAAACCACCCGCACCGCCAACGATACTCAGTCCTGGGACGCCCAATTGGCTTTGGGGGATCATCGCGTTTCTCGGTACTGCCGCCGTTGTGCTTGTTGTCGTCGCGATTGGCGTCCTAGTCATTTTGCCGAACGTCATCAACCCCGCAGCGCCGACGATCACGCCTCTCATTGCGACGACCGTCGCCAAAGCGACGCACACACTTACGCCAACGCCCAGCGCAACGCCGACGATTACACCTAGCCCAACCGCGACGACATCATCGACTCCGACAACAACATCCACAGCAACATCGACGCCAACATCAACGGCGACGCGAACGTTGACGCGCACGCCGACTTGGACGCCGACGCGTTCAGTGACGATTCCGCCGTCGGTCAAATCGTTCAAGATCGATGGAACGCCTGTGGCGATTGCGTTTCATCCTGACGGCAAGCAAGTTTTCGTCAGCGCTTCCGATAGCTCACTCTACGTTTTCGATAGCGAATCGCAGAAGCTTTTGCGCAAAGCTGATTTGCCGGAGCCAGCCGTGGCGATGGCGCTCAGTCCGAAGGGTGAACGACTCTATGTGGCAACGTTGCCGTTGATTATCGGAACGGTCGCACGGATTTCCCAGCACGGCTCGGCGTTTGCGCTTGAGACGAATAAATTCGACATTGTTGCCAAGACGAGCCTGCAATTTCTCGGGATACCGCGCATGACGCTTGCGCCCGACGGCAGACTACTTTATCTCACCGATTACTCGGCGTCATCGTCAATTGTCTTGATTCTGGAAACCGACAAACTCGAACCGATTATTCGGGCGCAAGATGGCAAGCAGCCGGGGCAAACCGATCTCAACGCCCAAAGCACCCTTTTGTTTGTGCCAGCCCAAGCTGATAGCCAAATCAACGTTTACGATACGCGTCCTGAGCGTCTCAGTGTCAATGCTGCCGCCGGGGTGTTTGATCCCACTGTTAAGATTCCGATCAAGGGTGATCCAAACGCCGTAAATCTCAGCGCCGATGGGTCGCGTTTGTATGTGGGTTTCGCCGACACGTCGCAGATTGCGGTGGTCGATGTCAAATCGACCAAAGTACTTCAAATCATTGAAGTAAAGAGTGGTGTCAGAATGATGGCGATGACACCAGATGGGAGTCGCCTCATCGCGTTGAGCGCGACCACGAATTTTGCATACGTGATCAATACGGCGACGAATCGGCTTTTGTTCGATTTGAACGTGGGCGATCAACCTGTTTATATCGCTGTGTCGCCGAATAATCACAATGCGTGGGTGGCCAACTATGCCGATGGAACGATTAGCGTCATCTCGTTCCCGTAATGTTTGTTGACGGTTTCGCTCCGTGCTATAATTGCGAGACAGGATTGAAAGAAGGTGAGTATGGCTGTCAAGACTGCGGACTCTCCGCCGCGTGTTCCGCCTCAAAGCAAAATGACCTTCGAGGAGTTTCTCGATTGGTGCGATGAAGACACATGGGCAGAGTGGGTCGATGGAGACGTGCAAATGGTTACACCAGCGAATTTTCAATATCAGAACCTTGTGGTGTTTCTGACAAGCTTGTTACTTTTCTATGCTCAGGGCAAAAAACTGGGGTTGGTCTTAAATGCGCCATTTCTAATGCGGTTGCCCAGCATTTCGCGTGGACGTGAACCCGATATATTGTTCGTGCGTCAGGAACACAATGAGCGTTTTCATAACACGTATCTTGATGGGGCAGCAGACTTGGTCGTTGAGATTATTTCACCCGAAAGCATCGTGCGCGATCGGGGCGACAAGTTTGTAGAATATGAACAGGCGGGAGTCTCGGAATATTGGATGATCGACCCCTCACGCCATCGCGCTGAATTTTTCGTGCTCGACTCAACTAACGTTTATCAAAACATCAACCCTGACCCGTCAGGGATTTATCGGTCCCACGTTGTCGATGGCTTTTGGCTGCGTGTGGATTGGCTCTGGCAAGAACCATTGCCAATGGCAGAGGATGTTCTCCGCGAGATTCGGGAAGGATAAATCAAGACGGGTGGCGTAAACACGTCACCCGTCACTCGTCACTCGATAAGGTTTTTATGCCAGAATTCAAACTCGTTTCACCCTTTCAGCCGATGGGCGACCAGCCCACGGCGATTGAAAAACTTGTAGAAGGAATCAAGCGCGGCGACAAGTACCAGACCTTGCTCGGCGCGACCGGCACGGGCAAGACGTTCGTCATGGCTGCCATCATCGAAAAGATTCAAAAGCCGACGCTCGTCCTCGCGCACAACAAGACGCTCGCCGCGCAACTCTATTCCGAATTCCGCGAATTCTTTCCGCAAAATTCGGTCGAGTATTTCGTCTCGTACTATGATTACTACCAGCCCGAAGCGTATGTGCCCAAGCAAGACCTCTACATCGAAAAAGATTCCAACATCAACGAAGAGATTGATCGGCTGCGGCTTGCGGCGACGAGCGCGCTCAAATCGCGCAACGATGTGGTGATCGTCGCATCGGTGTCGTGCATCTACGGTCTCGGCTCGCCTGACGATTATGCGCGCGTGACGCTTTCGCTCAAGCGCGGCGAAGCGCGCAATCGCGACCGTGTGCTGCGCCACCTCATCGAGATTCACTACGAACGCAACGATTTGGACTTGGCGCGCAGCAAGTTTCGCGTGCGCGGCGACACACTCGAAGTTGCGCCCGCGTACGGCACGAATGCGTACCGCATCGAATTCTTCGGCGACGATGTTGATCGCATCGTCGAGATCGATACGGTGACAGGCGAAGTCCTCATCGAGCACGATGCTATCGACATTTTCCCTGCGAAGCATTTCATCACGCCTGAGGATAAACTCGCCGTCGCAATCCAAGACATCGAAAAAGAAATGCAAGCCCAGGTTACTAACTTCAAAACGCAAGAAAAATTCTTGGAAGCGCAGCGGATCGAACAGCGCACCAAGTACGATTTGGAGATGCTGCGCGAAATCGGTTATTGCAGCGGCATCGAAAATTATTCGCGACCGCTCGCGCAACGCGCCCCAGGTTCGCCGCCGTGGACCCTCATCGATTATTTCCCCGACGATTTCTTGATGTTTATCGACGAGTCGCACATGACGGTGCCGCAAGTTCACGGCATGTATAACGGCGACCGCGCGCGCAAGGAAACGCTTGTCCAGTACGGTTTCCGCTTGCCCAGCGCGCTCGACAATCGACCGCTCAAGTACGACGAATTCGAGGCAAAGGTTCATCAAGTCGTTTTTCTCAGCGCTACTCCTGCGCCGTACGAACTCAAGATCAGCACCCAGGTCGCCGAGCAAATCATTCGTCCGACCGGGTTGATCGATCCCGAAGTGAGCGTGCGACCGATCAAGGGTCAGATCGACGACTTGATCGCCGAAATCAAAAAGCGGACGGAGCGAAAAGAACGCACGCTCGTGACGACGCTGACCAAGCGCATGGCAGAAGACCTTTCCGATTATTTGCACGACATTGGCATCAAAGTGCATTATTTGCATTCCGAAGTGCAAACGATGGAGCGCATCGAGATTCTGCGCGACTTGCGTTTGGGCGTGTACGATGTCGTCGTTGGCATCAACCTGCTGCGCGAAGGTCTCGACTTGCCCGAAGTGTCACTCGTCGCGATTCTCGACGCCGATAAAGAGGGTTTCCTCCGCAGCGAAACGTCACTCATTCAAACAATTGGACGCGCAGCGCGGCATGTCAACGGCCAAGTCATCATGTATGCCGACAACATGACCGACTCGATGAAGCGTGCCATCGATGAAACGAATCGCCGCCGCAAGATTCAACAGGCGTATAACGAAGAGCGTAACATCGTGCCACAAGGCATCGTCAAAGAGGTGCGCGACTTGACCAATCGCGTGCGCGTCGCCGCCGAAGCCAAATCGGAATACAAGACGGGTGGATTGGGCACGATTCAAAAATCGGAAGGCGACAAACTGCTCAACGAATTAGAAAAGCAGATGAAGGAAGCGGCGCAGAAATGGGAATTTGAAAAAGCGGCGCTCTTGCGCGACCAGATCATGGAAATTCGGCAGATGCTCGACTTGCAAGATGGTCGCCCGGAATGGGAAAAGATGCGCGAGCGAGAAGATGCAGATTATATGAGTCAGATCAAAGCTAGAAAGAGAAGAGTGAGAAATTAATTTGGGCGTAGAGAGTTTCGGATAATGCAACTCGATAGGGCATTTGGAATTATCATAGCCATTTCAATTGGGCTATCGTCGCTTTTTGTTTTTGCTGGGTTGTTCGCTTATTTTCGCGCGCGCGCCAAGTGGCGGGCTGCGCGTCATGAGCGGCTCATCGCGGCAACGGAACGTCAACAAGCCGAAGTGGTTCTCAGATCGGCAACTAACGAACGCGCTTTGATCGAGGAAGAGCGCGTGCGTGCGATCAAAGAGCGCGAGGTGTCCAACCAAGTTCTCCGCCAATCGCGCGAAGCGCACGAAGTGGTTGCTGCGAAGATGGATCAACTTGCGGTCGAACAAAAACAAGCGATGCTCTCGCTAAAACAGATCGATGAGCAGCGTGGTCAAATTGCCCAAGAGAAACTATCGATCGAGCAACTGTTGCGCCAAGTCGAAACGGAACGGGCGCAAGCGCAAGAAGCGCTTGAATCAGCCAAAGAGACGATGCAAAATGTCGAGTTAGAGTTGCAGAATGCGCATGAAGAACGCGCCGCCGCCGAACTTGCTCAACGCAAGCTAAAGGAAGAGCAAAAAAGAATCACCGTCGCGTGTGAGCAGCTTGACCAGGAAAAGAAAAAATTCGATGAATCCAAGGCGGCGGTGGAGCACTCATCGCTGTTGGCGCGGGAGCAATTTCAAGAGGCCCAGCGAGTACTGCGCGACGTTGAACATACCAAAAAACAAGTGGACGACGCACGCCAACGGACTGCAGCGGCCCAAGCTCAAGCCGAGCAAACTCAAGCCTCTGCGCAGCAAGCGCAAGCCCAAGCCGAAAAAGAGCGACAGTTTGCAAACGATCTGAAATTCAAAGCGGAACAGGATCGACTTGCCGCCGAAAAATTGCAGCGTGAGGCGAACGATAAAGTTCGATTAGCCGAAGAAGATCATTTGCGTGCGAAAGAAGCCTGGGCGAATGCACAAACCTTGTTGCTGCAAATCGAAGAAGAAAGAAGACATGCCGATCAAGCGCGCAGCGATGCGGATATAAAATTGCACTTGGCGACCGAAGAGCGCGAGTCGGCGCAAGAAGCTGCCGAGCAAGCTCAAATTGTCGCGCAGCAAGCGCAAGCCCAAGCCGAAAAAGATCGGCAGCTTGCGAATGATTTGAATGTCCAAGCCGAACAAGCACAATGTCAAGCTGAGCAAGCTCGACTCGAAGCCGAAAGAACTTTGCGCCAAGTCGATGAACAGCGTGTCCAAGCGGAAGATTTGGAACGCGCCGCAAGCGAAAAAAATCGTCTAGCCGAAGAAGATTCTCGACGGGCAAAAGAAGCCTTGGCGAATGCGCAGGCATTGCTGCTTAAAATTGAAGAAGAGCAAAAACAACTCGACCAAGCACGCGGCGACGCAGAATTGAAATTGCGTCAGGCGACTGCGGCACAAGAGGCGGCGCACGTTGCTCGACAAGCAGCCGAACAAGCGCAGCTTCAAGCGCAACAGGATCGCGTCGCCGCGGAAAAATTTTTGCGCGAGGCAAACGAGAAAAGCCAGAAGGCAGAAGCAGACTATCGGGATGCAAAAGCGGAAGCGGATAGTACTCGGGCGACGTTGTTGCAAATCGAAGAAGAACGCGCGCGTTGGGAGGAAGCGTTAGCCAAAGCTGAACAGACGTTGAGCCAAGCGAAAGAAGAAAAAGAATCAATCACAACGATGCGGCAATCGGTTGAGCAAGCGCAACGTCAAATCGAACAAGAACGACTGGCTGCTGAACAAGCGGCGCATCAAGCGAACGAAAATCGACTACAAGCCGAAGCGGACCATCAACGCGCCAGAGAAACGCTTGCGGCGGCTGAGCCGATGTTGCGCCAAATCGAAAAAGAGCGTCGCCAGATGCAAAAGGCAAAACAGCAAGCGGAAAAAGATTTTAAGCAAGCCGAGCAAGCCCGCCAAGCTGCCGAGCAAGCTCAACGCCAAGCCAAGGAGTATTATCAACGAGGCGAAGAAGCGTTAGCCGATGCCGAGATGGGGGTCAAGGTCGCAGAGGCGAGCCGTGTGCAAGCGGAAGAACATCGTCGAGTTGCGGAAGAAGCGCTGCGGCAGGCAGAAGAGAAAAAAGTGGATGCGGAAAGAATTACGCGCCAAGCGCAAGAGGCATTAACGCAAGCAAAAGAGTTGCGCGACGAAGCCAGGATTGTTAAATCCCAAATTCCAAATTCCAAAGCCCAAATCTGAATAACAACTTCCAACTTCCAATTTCCAAGGTGTTTATCCATATGAACAAGATCGAGCAAAGCTACATTATTCCCGCGACACCGGAGCAAGTGTGGCGCGCGCTCACCGAACCAGAACTCATCGAAGAATGGTCGGGTGCAGATGCAGAGTTTGATCCAACTGTAGGCGGCGTATATTCTTTGTGGGATGGCAGTATCAGCGGCGAAATCATCGAGGTTGCGCCACGCAAGAAACTGGTTCAATCGTGGAAGCCCGACGATTGGACGATCGAGAATTCCATTGTGACGTTTACGCTTTCGTCGGTAAGTAAAGGGACGCGCGTCGATCTGGTCCATGAGAACATCGAGGATTTCGATTTTGAAGGCACGACCGAAGGCTGGGATTCGTACTACCTGGGTGCGATCAAGCGTATGTTTGAAGCTAACACGAAAGTCACGAAAGGAAACGCGAAAAAGACAACTACGAAAGCGCGCACGAAAAAAGCAAAAGGCACGAAAGGCGCGAAAAAGATAACTGCGAAAGCGCGCACGAAAAACGTCAAAGCTGCGAAAAAAGGGAAAGTCGTAGCGAAGAATAAAGTTGCTGCGAAGAAGACGAGCAAGAAGAGGAAATAGGAAATACAGAATATGCGACGCACCTCCAAAGGTGCGTCGCATATTCTGTTTTGACGTTGTGCATGTCTGCCTTTATAATGCCGCGCTATAGGATAGATTTGTCCTACAAGGAATCGACGATGCCTCTCTACCTCGAAGACGCGCTGCATCAACATTTCGGTTTCTCTTCATTTCGTACGGGACAACACGAGGCGATGCTGGCTGTTCTCGCGCAGCACGATGCGCTTGTCGTCATGCCGACCGGCTCAGGTAAATCGCTCGTCTATCAACTCTCGGCGCTGTTGCTCCCAGGTCTGACGCTCGTCATCTCACCGCTGATTGCGCTGATGAAAGACCAGGTCGATGCGCTCACCGCGCGAAACATTGCCGCGACATTCATCAACAGCACGCTTTTATCCAATGAGCAGCAAGCACGACTCGCGCAAATCGTGCAAGGTGCGTACAAAATCGTTTACGTCGCGCCAGAGCGATTGTCCAATGTTGCTTTTCGCGATGCGCTCAAACAAACGCGCGTGTCGTTGCTGGCGGTGGACGAAGCGCATTGTATTTCGCAATGGGGTCACGATTTTCGCCCGGAGTATCTGCGCATTCGTGAATTTGTTGCATCGATTCAGCGCCCGACGGTGACTGCGCTAACGGCAACTGCAACGCCGCAAGTGCAGTCCGATATAATTGATCAACTGGGATTGGTCAACGCGACGCGCATCGTTACCGGCTTCAATCGTCCCAACCTCGCCCTGCGCGTGCGCTGTACGCCGAACGAAGCGGCCAAGTACCGCGAGCTGGAAAACATTTTGCGCGCAACGCAAGGCAGCGTCATCGTTTATGCTGGGACGCGCCGCGATGCAGAACAGGTTGCGGAATTTTGCAACGAGGTTGTAAAAACTCCAGCCGCTTTTTATCACGCAGGCATGGAAGACGACGAACGCACCCGTGCGCAAGACGATTTTATGCGCGGCGATGTTTCCATCATCGCGGCGACCAACGCATTTGGCATGGGCGTTGACAAATCCGATATTCGTGCCGTGATTCATTTCGCGCTGCCCAGCACCGTCGAAGCGTACTATCAAGAGATTGGGCGCGCAGGACGGGATGGGAATCCAGCGTACGGGATTTTGCTTTACTCGCCGGAGGATCGCGCGCTACAAGAATGGTTCATCGAAAACGATGCGCCAGAGCCGCGCCAAGTGCGGTCGCTTTTCCAAACGATTTGTCGATTGGTTCGCACATCGAATTGGATTTCGCCATTCGTCTTGCAACGCGACTCTGGTTTGAACGATTCGAAACTCCAACTGGCACTGCGCCAACTTGAAATCGCCGGTGCGCTCGGACGATTAGGCGATGCGCACGGCTTGATCGGCATCGAAGTGATTTCAAACACGAATCCGAATCTGACCGAAAGCCAAGCCGATACCGAACGGCGGCGCGCGCATCGACGGCGACAACTCGCACGCATGATCGAATATGCTGAGACAAACGCTTGTCGGCGCAAATTCATTCTCGATTATTTTGGCGATGCAAGCGAGCCGATTGCGCCCGATTGTTGTGACAATCATTTCACAACGACATTCGCCAGTGCGCGTCCTGCTAAAGCGGAAGAAGAATGGATGCCGCTCGTCCTGCTCGAAATTGTGCGCACCCTTCCGCGTCCAGTCGGTTGTGATAAACTGGCGATGATCGCAAAAGGTTCGCAAGCGCAAGAAATTCAGAAATTTGGCTATAACAAACATCGCTATTACGGCAAGCTCGCGGACTATACGCTCACGCAACTTGCCGATATCATTCAAGAGTTGTTGCGTCATGGTTTATTGAAAATAATCGGTGGTGAATATCCGGTCGTGGCGTTGTCAGTGCATGGTGCAGAAGTGCTGCGAAAACGGATCGCCATCGATTTGAATTTGCCCGCCTTGCCGTCGCAAGAAATACGCGCGGAAAAGCGCGCGATGCGTCAAGCGGGTGGGACGATTGAGCGAACGTTCGAACTCGCGCAAAAAGGTTTGCTTATAGAGCAAATTGCGCAGTCACGTGGTCTCGCTATCAGCACAATACTCGGACACCTTGAACAACTTGTCGCTGCTGGCAGGATTGAGGCAGATCGTTTTATCGATACGAACGCACGCGAGCTGATTCTCGCAGCGATGAAGAATTGGGATGGTCAATGGCTGTCGAGTTTGAAAGAACTGATGCCTGAGGTAATTACCTATGATCAAATTCGATTCGTTGTAGCTGCGCAAAAGGCGCGAAAAAATGAATCGGCCTCATTATCAAGCGAATCATCCGGGAGTTCAATCATCGAATTCCTTTCGCGCGCGCATCCGAAACCTTTGCGTGGACCTTGGTCTGTTGGATTCGCGCTCGACTTTCACGACAAGTTTGTTGGTGGAAAAAAGGTGCGGACCGAATTAGGCGAGCTTGTTTATCGATTCAAGTACTGCAACGAAGAATCGTTGGGCGAAGCGATTGCCGAGCGGCTTGCGAATTTTATTCGGACACATCCTGATCTTTCCGATGCCAATCTCTTGCTGCCGATTCCATCGACGGAAAAAGAGCGTGCGTACGATCCGGTGCCAGTGCTGGCGCGGTGGGTCTCGAAGCGTAATTATATCGCGCTGAGCGAAACGACGTTGGTGAAAACGCGGCGAACGCAACCGCAAAAGGAAATGCAAGTATTGGCGCAAAAATCGGCAAACGTGGCTGGTGCGTTTCGTATTACCGATGCAAACCAGGTCCGCGGCCGGCGCGTACTTTTGCTCGACGATCTCTACGACTCGGGCGCAACACTTGCCGAAGCGGCGCGGGTCGTGCAAAGTGCAGGCGCATACCAAGTCGCCGTACTAACCGTGACAAAAACAATTCATTCGGATTGATGAAAATGAGCGATAAAACTTATTGGGTCGCGTTAGCGCTGACCGTTGGTATCGGACCCCGAACATTTGCCAACTTGATGGATACGTTTGGCTCACCGCGCGATGTGTTTAGTGCATCGCATGAAGACTTGCGCGCGGTCCCGCGTGTCACCGATGAGATCGCGATTCAAATTCGCTCCACCGATTTCGATCGCATCGACAACGAAGTTTATTCGCTTGGCGAAGATGGCATCGCCGTGTTGACGCTGGACGATGATGCCTATCCTGCTTTGCTCAAACAAATCGGCGACGCACCGCCGGTATTGTTCATTCGCGGCGCATTCGAGGATGCGGACGTACGCGCGGTTGCGATTGTTGGTACACGCGAACCGACTGAGCGCGGCATTCGATTAGGACGCACGTTGGCACGCGGATTGAGCGAACGCGGATTTACAATCGTCAGCGGACTGGCACGCGGAATGGATACGACAGCTCATCGCGGCGCGTTAGATGGAAACGGACGAACTATTGCGGTGTTGGGATCGGGCATTCGGAACATTCATCCACGCGAAAATATTTCACTCGCCGATGAAGTTGCAAATGGACACGGGGCGGTCATATCGGAATTTCATCCGACCGCGCCACCGACAGGTCCGAACTTGATGGCGCGTGATCGTGTGACCAGCGGACTTGCGCGGGGCGTCATTGTGGTAGAAGCCGCGAGAGCCAGCGGCAGTCTCGATACGGCGAAGCGCGCGCGCAAACAAAAACGCCGCGTGTTCGCCGTGCGTGACGGCGGTGCGGGAACCGATGAATTGATCGATACTGGTGCGTTTTCCTTCGATGCCGATGCAATCGATTTTGATGTGATCGTAAGAGAATTGTTGCGGGAGGAAATCGATTCGACGCAGCTCTCGCTATTGTGATTTGACGGATACGCCGAAGTGAGTATAATAGCAAATGTAAACGATGCGGGGTGGAGCAGCGGCAGCTCGTTGGGCTCATAACCCAAAGGTCGTCAGTTCGAATCTGACCCCCGCTACTATTGTTAACTGTAGACCGTTGGGTTCCCTGAATTAGGGTAGCCCAACGGTCTTCGGTTCTGGGAGTCTCACGTTTGGGAGGCTTTTTCATGAACCGTAGACCTTTGGTCTTAAAACCCTCAATCGCGGTTTCTGGGTTCCTTCAAATGAAAACCGCCGAGGGTCTCAGCCCCAATACCCTCGTCAGTTACAAACATCTCCTCAGCGTGTGGGTTTCTCACACTCCTGACATTCCCGTGGATCGATTGAAGGTGCAACACCTGCGCGAATTCTTTGCGTGGCTGCGCACCGATTACAAACCGCGCCGTTTTTCTAGAAGCGAACGTCCCTTGGCTGCCAAAAGTATTCGAAATGCTTGGATCGCACTCTCTGCGTTTTTCACTTGGGCTTGTGTCGAATTCAAATTCGATGATCCCATGCAAGGCATTCCGCCACCCAAGTTTGAAGATGCGCCAATCGAACCCTTCACCAAAGAACAAGTCGAACTCTTGCTCAAGAGCATCGAGTTTTGCAACATCGCGCGGACCGAACGACGGAAAAAATTTACGATGCGCCGCATGACCGCCCGCCGCGACCGCGCGATGATTTTGTTTCTGCTCGATACCGGACTCCGTGCCTCCGAATTTTGCTCGCTCACCATCGGCGATGTCGATCAGAAAACTGGGCGCGTGGTGGTCAAGCATGGAACCCTGGGTGGGGCGAAAGGTGGCAAAGGGCGCGTGGTCTTTATCGGCAAATCGACGCGCAGTGCGCTGTGGCGTTATTTGATCGAACGGACGGACAATGACGATGCTAATGCCCCGCTCTTTACCTCGCGAATGGGATGTGCCATGACCAAAACGGCGCTCCGTTTGATGCTCGTCGACCTGGGAAAAAAAGCGGGTGTCGAAAAATGTCATCCGCATCGCTTTCGACATACCTTTGCGATCACGTACCTGCGCAGCAGTGGCGACCTGTTTACGCTGCAAGCTCTCCTGGGACATAGCAGTTTGGAGATGGTGCAACATTATGCGCGTATTGCCGAGATCGATATCGCCCAGGTGCATCGACGTGCGAGTCCTGCCGATAACTGGCATTTGTAAATGTGACTATCGATTCAACGCTCCGATGGGGAATGCGTTGGAGATTTGAGGCGATGCGCGAGCACCGCAAGTAAATCATCATCGGAAAGGCGGACGGTGTCATCACGGATTGATGCATCGCCCGCTTTTTGTATTTTGATCGATCCTGTCAAGCCAGCGATCCGTGCTTTGACTTCGTCGTGAACGAGTGGCGCATAAATGCCATCCGTTACACTGATGTCGTTGTGCATCAAGTTCATACTCGCCGCTTTGTAGTCTGCCATCGTCGTGGCGTTTTGCAGAGCAAAGACCGCATGACCATTTCGAAACTTGTGCGGTGATTGATACAGCAAACCAACCCTAGCAAGCAGTTTGCGCAAGCGTTTGCCGAGTGCGGTATTTCGATTGGCACCAGGTGGGTTCGGTGAAAGGGTCTGCTCGCCCCATTGACTGACGATCGGCGTATACCAAGTGGCGGTCACAGGCAATTGATGACGGATAAACGAATCCCACTTTTCGACAACCGCGATCAAGTCGCGGATGTCCAACAAGTAGGTCGTCGCCGTTTTGCTGTTTTTCGTCTTGACGCCGAGCGAGGGCCATTGCTTGATCGTTCGATTGGGAATGTCGACACATTCCAGGGTTAAGGAGGCGAAAGCGCTGGCACGCATTCCCGATAGGAATAACATCGCTGCTGCCGCTTGATCGCGTCGCAGCGCCAAATCAGCAGGCTCGATTTGCAAACGGGCGATTTGGCATACATCTTCGAGTTGAACAAAGCAATGTTCGCGGGGTGGTTCGATCAAACGTGGCAACCGCAGCGCTTCAATCCATTCCAGCGGAACTGAGTGAAACTCACGGGGATACGTTGACTTTGCCCAAGTAAAAAATCTCTTGGAGGTATCAAAAATTTTCTTTAGTGTGAGTGCCGCTAGAGTTGACCTTTCGCCTTCTTCGTTCGGAGTTGTGAGGTACGTTGCAAAGGTCGGACGCTTGGCCACAACCTGACTCAATGGAACATCATCTGCCCAGAGCAAAAGATGCTTCAGGTACGCCCAATAACGTTCAATCGAGATGGGATTGACCTGGGTCACATCGCGCAAGTACGCTAAGAATCCCTTGGCAAGCTGATAGTTATTGCGATGGATCAACGTGCCCCCCGCGATGAATGGAGTGACCACAGTTGGGGCATTGCCCGCTCAACAGAATGTGGTTTCCTTTCTGGGATACTTGAGGATGGTCAAGGCGAACCGCTTGCTTGCAATGCAAACAGAATGCCTCATCTTTTTTCAAACGGGTGTGCGCTCCTTTTTTTCGGATGCGGTTGACCCATTGAGCAAACTCTATTCCGTTGATCCATAGACGTTCGCGTTTGTCGCGCTCGTGTGGCATACCCAGTTTGACCCAATCGCGAATGGAGTAAGCTGGTACGCCCAGTTCTTGCTCTAGCTCGCTGGGTGTGTAGAGCATCGGTAGTAAACCTTGAGTACGGGAAATCATTCGTTGGCTGAAATGCATACGCTATTCGATTCCTGGCTTGACCGAGCATTTCAGTCGAAAACCTTTAAAGCCAATGAATTGATGGTCGGACAGATTCTTGGTTAGATATTTTGCCACATAGAATCCTACCGCATCGCCATTGCCAATCCGCGTAAACGAGTTGCGTCCATGCGCTTCAAATGTTAGTGTCTATTTAAAATGTCCCACTTATCGTCGTGCAAAATGTCGCACTTATGATCGCCGGGATGCCCCACTTATCGTCGTCTAAAATGGTACATTAATAATCGCCTGAAAAAGGCGCAGCACTTAAGGAGTCG
>JACRMI010000031.1 GCA_016215025.1 Chloroflexota bacterium | reverse complement strand
CGCTCGTATCGGGTTCCATACTTCCTCCTGTTACAGGGAAGTATGGTCAAATCGCACACGATGTCGTGATTACGATTGGCTTTTAAAGTGCACACGATGTCGTGATTACATCAGCGCACACGATGTCGTGATTATTGAGAACTAGAGATTAGAGATTGGAGATTGGATTTGGAATATAGATTTTGGGATTTGGGATTTATTCATCTACTCGATTTCTGCCAAGACCTGTTCGCGTTCGACGGTTTGTCCCACGCGCGCGTTCAATTGTGCAAGTGTGCCAGCGCGATGGGCTTTGACCTGAATCTCCATCTTCATCGCTTCAAGCACAAACAACACTTGCCCTTTGGTCACCGAATCGCCTTGTGTAACCCTGACCGCACGCACCAAACCCGGCATCGGCGCAGCGACAATGCGTTCGCCAGCATGCACATGTTCCGATGGGCGGCGCTTTTCGCTTCGCGGTGCGCCATTCGTCACCGTGAGCTGCACGGTTCTACCATCGATCCAAATCCAACGGCGCGTGCCATCGCTCGCAAAGTACGCTCGCTCAAGTCGATCATTTATCTTGAACGACAATTCGCCGCTTTGATTTTCAAATGCGTCGATCAAAAATTCCTGACCGTCCAACACCGCGCGATAACCGCGACTCGTCTTGTGCAAATCGATTGTGTGTGTCGTACCGTCGAGTTGAAAATTATATTTCATGTTTTTCTCCCCTCACCCTTGACTGTGGCGAACTGCGCCACAGCCACCTCTCCCCCGAGGGGCGAGGGAATTTTATTCCTCTCCCTCGTAGGGAGAGGTTAGGTGAGGGTGATTTAAATTTTATGAACCTACACCTAATCGAAACGCATCGCCGCGTGCCCAGGGATTGTAAGGATCGGCGTCATTCGCGATCGCAATAGTCGTCGCTGGTGAAACACCGGAGCTTTCGGCGAGTGCGGCGGCGACGAGCACCGATGCGACGTTTTGATTTTCAGGCTTCCAAGTTGGAAAATGTTGTTCGATGAAACGTGTCGTCGCTTTGCCATCGCTAAATTCAGGATGCCGCAAAACGTCCTGCAGAAATTCCGTGTTCGTCGTCACTCCGAGCAGAACATAGTCATGGAGTGCCGCTTGCATTTTACGAATCGCCGCGTCGCGTGTCTCAGCGTACGCGATCACTTTGGCAATCATTGGATCATAATGCACGGTAATTTCGTCGCCGGTCTCGACACCCGAATCAACGCGAATACCTGGCGCTTGCGGCTCGATCACGCGCAGCAACGTACCAATGCTGGGCAAGAATTGATTCGACGCGTCTTCGGCGTACACGCGGCATTCGATAGCGTGTCCGCGCTGGGTCAACATTTCTTGATCGAATGGCAGCGATTCGCCAGCCGCAATCCGGATTTGCCACTGCACCAAATCGAGTCCAGTCACCATCTCCGTTATCGGATGCTCGACTTGGAGGCGCGTGTTCATTTCCAAAAAGTAAAACCCCTGCCCTGAGCCAGGTCGAAGGGTCGCCGTATCTGGATCGACAATGAACTCGATGGTCCCCGCGTTCACGTAACCGACCGCGCGCGCCGCTTCCACCGCCGCCGCGCCCATCTTGGCGCGCAGCGCAGCATCGAGCAGCGGCGACGGCGTCTCTTCGATTATTTTTTGGTGACGGCGCTGAATCGAGCACTCGCGTTCAAACAGATGCAATGTGCGCCCGTGCGTATCGGCGAGAATTTGAAATTCAATGTGCCGTGCGTTGCGAATATATTTTTCGAGGAACAGGCGCGCATCGCCAAATGCGTTTTGCGCTTCGCGATGTGCGGCAGCTAACGCGTCAAGCAAATCGTCGGGTGATTCGACGACGTGCATCGCTTTGCCGCCGCCGCCCGCTGCAGCTTTGACCAAGACAGGATAACCGATCTTGTCAGCAGCGCGTACCAGTGCCGCATCGTCATTCGCATCTTGAAAGCCAGGAACAATCGGCACGCCGCGCGCTTGCATTCGGGCGCGCGCTTCGGCTTTGTCGCCCATCGCGCGAATCGCCTGCGCGCTCGGTCCGATAAAAATGATCCCGGCGTCTTGCACTGCTTGCGCGAAGGTCGGATTCTCGGACAAGAAACCATAGCCGGGATGAATCGCTTGCGCACCGGATTTGCGCGCCGTATCGATGACACACTCAATCGACAAGTACGATTCGCTTGCGGGCGCAGGACCGACGCGCAACGCTTCGTCCGCCATTTTCACATGGCGCGCATCCTTATCCGCCTCGGAATAAATGGCGACGGTTTGAATATTCATTTCACGGCACGCGCGCATAATACGCACCGCAATCTCGCCGCGATTGGCGATGAGAATTTTGGTTGGCAAGGTCATTGTTATTTCTGAAAACGTGATGCGTGATACGTAACGGAACACGTAACACGCATCACGTTCTACATCCTAAACACCCCAAACTTGCTTTCCACCGGCGGCGCGTTGAGAACAACTGACAACGCGAGCGTCAACACTTGGCGCGTTTCCGTCGGATCGAGAATGCCATCGTCCCATAGTCGCGCGGTCGAATAGTACGGGTCGCCTTGCGATTCGTACTGCCCGCCGATGAGCGTTCGCAATTCGTCTTCTTCTTCCGGCGTTGGCGGCGGCTTGCCTTCACGCGCGAGTTGATCGCGTTTGACGGTGAGCAACACATTGATCGCTTGCTCGCCGCCCATGACGCTAATGCGCGCGTTGGGCCACATCCACAAAAAACGCGGATCGTAGGCGCGCCCGCACATGCCGTAATTGCCCGCGCCAAAAGACCCGCCGATAATCACCGTGAGTTTCGGAACCGCTGCGTTCGCAACCGCATGGACCATTTTCGCGCCATCCTTCGCAATACCGCCCGCTTCGTAATCCTTGCCGACCATAAAGCCAGTGATGTTTTGCAAAAATAAAAGCGGGATGCCGCGCGCGGAACACAGTTCGATAAAGTGCGTGCCTTTCAACGCGCTCTCGCTGAATAACACGCCGTTGTTTCCCAGGATGCCAACCGGATAACCGCCGATGCGCGCAAAGCCGCAGACCAACGTCGTGCCGTAACGTTCTTTGAATTCGCGGAACTCGCTGCCATCGACCAAGCGCGCGATGATTTCACGCACGTCGTAGGTTTCGCGGAACGTGCGCGGCAAGATGCCGTAGATTTCTTCCGCATCGTACAGCGGTTCTTGCGGCGCGATGACTTGCGCCGACAATTTCTTTTGGCTGTTCAAAGTCGCGACGATGCCGCGACAAATTTCGAGCGCGTCGTCATCGTCGTCGGCAAAATGATCGGCGACGCCGGACTTGCGCGTGTGAACATCCGCGCCACCCAATTCTTCCGCGCTCACATCTTCACCCGTTGCCGCTTTGACCAACGGCGGACCGCCGAGAAAAATCGTGCCGGTGCCGCGCACGATAATCGTTTCGTCGCTCATGGCGGGGACGTACGCGCCGCCCGCCGTACACGAGCCCATCACGACGGCGATCTGCGGAATGCCCAAGGCGCTCATGCGCGCTTGGTTGAAAAATATTCTGCCGAAATGACTTCGATCGGGAAACACTTCGTCCTGCATTGGCAAATACGCGCCGCCCGAATCGACGAGATAGATGCACGGCAAAAAATTATCTTGCGCGATTTGTTGCGCGCGCACATGTTTCTTGACCGTCATCGGATAATACGAGCCGCCTTTGACGGTGGCATCGTTCGCGACGATCATCACCTCGCGTCCACTCACGCGCCCAATGCCGGTGACGATGCCTGCGCCGGGCGCTTGGTCTTCGTACATGCCGTTGGCGGCAAGCGGAACGATTTCAAGAAACGGCGACCCAGGATCGAGCAAGCGGTCGATGCGATCACGCACGAACAATTTGCCTTGCGCCTCGTGGCGTTGTCGATATTTTGCGCCGCCGCCTTGGCGCACGGTGGACAGACGCTCGCGGAGTTGTTCCGCCAGCGCGCGCTGATGTTCGAAATTGGCTTGATATTGGGAATCGGTCGGATCGATCAAGGAAGTAAGAATGGACATGGCACGAATTATACATCGAGGAATTTTTTTCTTCAATGGCTGGTCGAATTTTGGAAAACAAAACCACCGCGCCATTTCTGTTCGGTGGTTCAGAATTCGATCGAAGAGCTTGCGCTCTACGTACCGCGCAAGTGCTGTGCTTTGATTTGTAAGGTAGACGATCGCGTCCGTCGGACCCGCGACCAAGCAAGATTGAGCAAGCTAAGCGTTAGGTCAACACCCGGTCGCCAATCCTTCTTGTCGTAAACCGCCCACATTTTTTCACCCCGCAGCGAGTTGAACCAGTCCGTGAAACGGAGACCGCGTTCTTTGCGATACATCCAGAACGCTCGCACGTCGCGCTGCCAATCGATCCAAATCACATTTTCGCGATAGTTCAGCTGCGGAGTAACCGGCTGGCGCAGGGTATCTTGGTACGCGATGTATGGCGTGTCCACTCCACAACGCGGAGCAAGCCCATCCCACATCCCAAATCGCGTGTTGAATTCGACCAGCTTGTACTGACCATCGCGCAAGTCTTTTTTGAATTCGATTCCGCCCAATCCCTGATAGTGAACATGCTGCAACAGACGCATGGCGACTCGTTCGAGTTCTGGATCGCAGAAACTGCGCACATAGCTGGCTGAGCCAAATTCAATTGGCAGGACTCGTATTTTACGACCGGCGAACATCGCAAGCGGTTTGGAGGTGCGGTCGAGATAGAAGCTGATATAAGCTAGGTTCTCGTCGGGTCCCGGAATGACCTCTTGAATAATCATTCGTGGATCATGCGCCGCAATCTTTTTGTAACAGTCACACAACTCGGCGGCATTGTGACACAAGACCACTTTGGCGCGACCGCTGAACGCATTCTCGCGCAACAGCGACGCAATCGCCGGAATATGCCAATACGCACTCTCGATGGGCTTGAGGATCACCGGGTAAGAAAAAGTTGGAGCCACCGTCTCGACTTGCTGGGCATCGTGCGTCATGACAGTTTTCGGAGTGGGAATACCACATGCCTTGCCGGCTTGAGCCAGACTCGCCTTGGTCGAAAGCTGTTCCAAGGTCTCGTGCTCAGGCATCACGAACTCATAGTAAGGTTCAAGCTGACTACGTTCCCGCGAAATGATCAGCGCCGTGTCGTCGCTGACCGGATAGAGGACGGTTTTGGTGGATTGCTTTTTGCCCCAATCGATCAAGAATTGAACATATTTCCGTTCCTCTTTTTTGGGGTCAGGCGACAACACGAACTGAATGTATTTTGACTTTCTTCCGACGGCTTGCGTATGCCAATCGATTCCAAAGACAGGAATACCGTGCTGCCCCAACGAGCGTGCGATATCGAGTCCCATATGTTCGTCCAGTGGAGTTACGGCGGCTGGAATTATACTCATGATACACTCTCTTTCGAGACTTGAATGGGAGTGCCAAATTGCTGTCGAAATTTCGATACCATTCGATACAGTTCATACCCTGTTTCGACCAACTTGAGCCGAAGCGGCACAGGTACCAAGCGATGCCTGCCGTAGGCGACGAGCTGCCCCCCGAACTTGGCTTTGAAATCTCGCACGCCATATTTTTCTCCGGGTCTGCCCGCACCACCAAAATCATAGATGCGATAGCCGTTTTCAATTCCCCAGTTCAAAATATGCCACATGAGCAATTCACCTGGCAGATAGTGAGCGAATTGTCGGTCCACGCCGCCATACCAACCATAGATCACATCCTTATAGGTTAGTTCGACGCTGGCCGCGGCATCCATGCCATTGACACTCGCAATCCAAAATTTGCACATGCCGCGCGGGTACAGAATATCAAAAGCCGCATCGAAGAGAGAAGGATGAGCCAGCGGTACACCTGCAGCGACATAGGATTGCTGAATCAACCGATAACAGCGGGCGATGTCTTTTCGCTCGGTCACTTGGCCAACGCTCACCTCGGCTTTGCGCAGCCCCTGTCTGATTTTTTTTCGGGTGCGCGGACCGATGCTTTGCAAAAGTTGCTCGGGAGTTTGATTCAGATCGATCAAATAGTCCAAGTGCTCTTCAAATACAAATCCGCAACCAGCGAACACCTGCTCAAGCGTACGCACATCGTAAAGGTGACGCAACTCGACAAAAAGGACTTGCCTCCCGATTGCTCGTTTATAGTCCAACAACAACCGTCGAAGAGCGGTTTCGCCTTTCGCCGCAGTCTCCCCCAACACGCTCCCATAAGAAATTGCGCGCGTCGTAAAGCGTCCAATGAATCGATTGGGGAGTCTTACGCGGACAGGTGTAATTAAGGCTTGGGGTCTAGCGTTAGAATCGACAACGGCCCAAAGTTCGGGATGATGGTGCCGAGCACACTCGAATACTCGGTACATCTCCGGCGTATGAAAGATATTGCCCTGCGGATGTTGATCGACGAATTCTTTCCAATGTCTCTCTTCAAGTGCGCGAACAACTTTCATTTCGGAGCGCTCTAATTGAGACGACATATTCATGACTTGCTGTTCTTCGCTCACCGGGCGAACAATAAACATCTCGTGCTCCGTTCGATATGCAAACGTATTTCAGATCGTGCGAATAGGTCTTGCAAAGGTAGACAATCATGAATGCCATTCCTCACTTGATGCTGATTTCATTCGGTTGGGAATGTTGACGATCGTTCAAGTGTTCAACTAGCCTTGCGTATTTTTCTCGCTGGCTTGTCCAATTGAACTGGCTGTTAAAACAACTGCTGTTATGGACAAGCTCTTGACGTCTCTCGGCGTGATTAAACAAGTAGACAATCCGCTGTGCGAGTTCTTCCACATTTTCGGATTCAAAGAACTCGACCATGTTCTCGTCAAAGTAAGCACCAATGGTCGGCGTGCGCGCAGCGATAACGGGCAGCTCCAGCGCCACATATTCCAGCAGCTTGGTCGGTAGAATGCCGTCGGTGAAAACGTCGCGGCGATATGGCACGATGCCAACATCATGCGCCATGATGAAACGACCCAAATCGGTGACCGGAAGAAACTCGCGATGCAGCGCCACCGTCTCTTCCAAGCCCAACGACTGGACGAGCGCGCAAACATTGTCCATAAACTCTCCGCCGCCATGAATGGTCAATCGCACGTTTGGAATTTCTTTGCGCACCCGAACGAGTGCTTGCAAAAGCACATCGAGTCCATAGCGCCGGGTGACTTGGCCGTGATAGACCAAACGGAATTTGCCTGACGAGTTAATCGATGAAGCGTCTCTTTGAAAGTAGCGCAAGTCCGCAAGATTCATGACAACGCTGCATTTGGGCGGCGGAACGCCGCGTTGAATCAACGTCTGCCGCCACGATTCGGTGACCGTAATGATGTGATGCGCAAAGGCGCAAGAGAGTCGTTCTTGCAAAGCGATGAGCCGCACCGGCAGACTCGACATGCTGGACTGGAACTTGGCGCAATAAAACTCGGGCATCAAATCGTGCAGGTCGAGGATGATGCGGCTGCCCGTCAAGCGCGGGACGAAAGCAGCAAAGACCAAAAAGTCGGGCAGGTTATGGACTTGAACTACATCATAACGTCGGCGGAGGTGCATTCGGGTCATCAGAACGAATGCGAAAAAACCAAAGACAAGATATTCGATAAACTGTCCTAGTGCGCCCCGCTTCTTGTCTCGTCGCACGGGAATCCGCAGCACCCTGATCCCATCGACGAATTCAACGGAAGGTTCCGTGCCTCGACGCAGACAGATCACATCGACGTCATGCCCATGCTCGACGAGGACATCCGCCTGCCTTTGAACGCGGGTTTCTTCATAAGGATACGTACTATGAACAAGCATACAGTGATACATTCGCAATGTTCCTCAACCGATACTCTATCTCAAATCGACTTGGGTTGTAGGACAGCGCCGGTCTCGCGCAGTGCCATCTCGACAGTGATGATTCTTCCCAGGAATTCGTCTTGCTTGAATTTCTCTGTTTGTGCCTCTTGCAAAAATGCTGCCAGTTGATTCGAATGATACAATTTACCTGAATGCATTTGAGCCGGATCAAGCAGATGTTTGTTTGCTGCCCACTGAATTAACTCTTGGCGAAACTCTAGTCGAGAATAACCTTCCGGACGAGCGTGTCCGCGGATCGACCGACCAAGCCCCACTTGACTCAACTTGTCGATGGCGCGATACGCATAAGTAAAGCGGCTGGGGATGAAACGATACCAGTTATCGATTCGCAACGGCGCAGCGGGACCGCGTCCTTCGACTTGTAGATTTGCGATTGCCCGGTTGGTTCGGAACAGCCAGTGCTTGACCAACGCATTGTTGACACGCCAGCGATAGTCAAACGACATGACCAGATCGACAATGTCTTTGGAAAACAGAGGCGGGATCACGCGCAACAGACCGGCCGCGCACGACGTGAATGCGCCGACATGCCCTGTCTCCCGATACGCCCACACCGAGTCCAACTTGAAGGTGTTGGGCGCATCCGGACAGCGCTCGCCGACGATGCGGAATTGGCGCAACAATTCATCTTCAACCATCCGCTTGGAATTCGAGACCAAGACTTGTTCTGCGATGGGATGCATCAATGCCCAGAGTTGGCGCTCGTAGTGAACACTCGTCGATTCGCCGATGGCTGTTCGCTCGGTCCACCAATTGGGACCACGCCACATTTCGCCGCCTAACCCATTGAGCAATGTCCCGAACTGCTCGCGCTCGCGATGGTGTACCCACAGCGGTCGCAACAGTAACAAGACATTGAGGTGTCCGTCTCCGCCATACAACGCCTCCTCAAGCAGTTGAAGCGAGTCTTGCGCCCAACTTCGCGGCAGTTGAAACTGTTGATGTTCCCATCCCGTTTGTCGGATAATTTGTTTCGCAATCTTGACATCGGGATGGTGATCGGGTCCGACGAAATTTGCTTTGAACGGCAGCCCAGCGTTCTCCAACAGTACGGTCAGAAATCGTGTATCGAATCCACCGGTCAAATCGCTCCACACCTTGCCTTCGCGGGACAGATTTCGTTGCAATAACGCCGGCACCGATTCGGCCAGTTTGTCCACTGCATCCGGCAGCGTCATCCTTGATAATGAAGCATCGATAACGGGCGTCCAATAGGTAGATTCTCTTGTGCCGGCGACGCTCTGTTCCAAGACCATTGCCGGGCGGAGACGCTTGATCTCTTGCCATAGCGTCATTTCGCCGAAAACCTTGCCAGTGCGTAAAAAGCAATGGACGCCTAACTCATTCGGCGTTGCCTGAATCTGCTGAGCGACGGCGAGCGCTGAAGTGCTGATCCACGTTTGATTTCCGCGCGTGCCGTAAAAGAGCGACATGTATCCGAACGGATCGGATATGATCGACAAAATATGTGTACGACCGTTGTACATGACGAGACCAAACACTCCATCGAGCCGCTGCAAAACTGTCGCCCCGTGCTCAACATAGTCGCGCAAGAGCAGCGATAGGTCACCGTCGAGAGACATCGCCTTCGTATCCACTACGGTTCCAACAGCGATGAGCCAAGAACCAGTGGCGCCATCTTCGGTTACGCTGCGGTGGAGAGACGAAGCCGAGTCGAATTTGGCGGCGAGACAATGGGAGCCGGAAATGGTAGAGGGAGATAACGCGAGGTGTTTCGCTCGAGCGACGCATCGCGAGAAATCGCGGAATTCAAGTTCCGACGCTCGCGCGCTTTTCGATTCGAACATGACCGCAAGTCCTGACATGCAATGCTCTCGTATTATCGACTGCCCGTGCAACTTGATTGGGAAGGCAAAAACGCAGATGTCTCCATTTAATCGCGCTGGCAATATCAAATTCTAACTGGTCGCCGTGTCAAACGTGTGAAAAGACGTGTTACAAATCTGTTTCAACAGAACTGTATCTCTTCAACGGAGGGAGGTTAAAAACCCATTGAACGAAAGGGAATCGAACCATAATCGACGGGATTACAGAGACCGTAGCATTCCTACCGATTTTCTCGCCAGAGAGTCCTAGAAAGCATAGGGGTTTTGTTTTCGCGGAGCGTCTGCGGTCAATTGGCTACATTGTCAACTTTTAGGGACTTGCCTCTTTCGAGGGATGACATCGCATCGAGTTTGTCGTAAAGTGTAGGCACAAAGGAATCGCTGGTTAGGAGGCACACAATGGGACAGAGCAGCTTGAATCAAATTGGGAATCAATTCGTAAAAGCCATTTTATGCTCACCGCTGCACGGATTGCTCAGTCGCAGTTTTGTGGTGCTGACCCTTACAGGTCGAAAAAGTGGCAAGGCGTATTCCACGCCCGTCAATTATCAACGCCAAGGAAATATCCTGCGCATTGTTAGTTTTCGAAACCGGACGTGGTGGCGAAATCTACGTGGCGGCGCGCCGCTAATCGTGCGACTCAACGGGCGCGAGGTCGAAGGATGGGGCAGCGTCGCCGAGAGTAACGAAACGGTGACGGCAGAGTTGTTGGCTTATCTATCTAGTGCGCCTCAAGTTGCCAAGTACTTTGACGTGACGCTCGACTCGAAGGGCTGTCCCAAATCTGAAGATGTCGCGCAAGCCGCTCGAACGCACGTCATGCTTCAAATCAAATTGAATGAAGGAATCGAAAGATAAACACTCTTTGGTAAACCAACAAAACAAACGAGGGAGATCAACAGAGAGATTTGAGTGGGGTGGAATTCTTGCCATTCTCTTTTCGCTGATCTACATTGGGTGGGCAAGGAGACAATGCAAACGAGGATTCGGGTTGATTCAACCGCCAAAAACAGGATGGACAATGCGCACGTCGTCGCCAGCGTTCAAGCGCGTTTGATCGAACATGTTGGGCTGCATGACCACGCCATTGACAATAAAGACCAAGTAGCTTTTTCCATCTTTTTCTTTGAGCGATTTGATCACGGGGTCATCCGACAGCTTTTCTTCATACACTGCGACCAGATCGGATAGAAACGCGCCTGTCGAGATTTCGCAACCTGGCGACCCAATAAGAACTCGCATATCGCCTTCCTCTTCAAGTAGACTTGGTACAGATGCACTCTTTGGAATGATTAGCTCTAGTATCGGTCGTTCGCATCGCTCACGGACTCACAATTTGTGCAAATTACTTGCCACGACCACTCCAATTTCCGCCCGAATCAACGCATCCGCCGTCAGATTTACTGAATCGTGTTTGTCCAGATAGTTTCTCTGCAACGCCGGCATCAAACCTTTGGCTTCCACATCGGCTTTGACAGCAAAATAATCCAGGATGTCCGATGGATGCTCGCGACATTTTTCGGTCTCGACTTCGCCGCCTTCGTGCTTGGCTGAGATGTTCGGAACGATTTTTGCTAGCTCGACCAATTCATCACGGCGATTGTACGGCTGGCGCACGATCGATTTCCAGGTTTCCGTGATGTGATGCTCGAAGCGTACCTTGTCTTCCAAACCGAGCGCTTGGCGTAGTTTAGCCGATTGGATGATGGTATCGTTGTTGACCGAATTCGAAAGATTGAATCCAATTAGACTCGTCGTGTCATCTTGCCGCGAAAAGAGCTTGGCGGTCATCAACGTCCACAACACGGAAAGCGGATTGTCGTTCCCCATAAACACAGAAATCTTGAATTCAATGTCCACGCCCAACTTGTAAAGCAAATATCCAGCCAACACGGTACCAGGGTTGACGTTGAGGACTTGGCGCACGCCATAGGTCGTGTAATAGTAGAGAAACTCGTCCACCCATTTGTACGGATAGTCATTGGGCTGACCAACTCCGCCAAAGTAACCGGTGATTGTGTCCGGTCCTCCCAGGTGAACATTGCTGCCATCGGTTCCCTTGGTGTCCAGCGTTTCCACGTACGTCGCGCCGACGATCTGCATCGCCAGCGCAATCGCCAGAATATCGCCATTATCCTCGCGCTGCTCTTTCATGTTGCGCACGCGGATATAGCGACCGGGCATCAGCTCGCGTTTCTCGATGGCCTGTTTTGCTTCGGCGATCAACCAGGGAAAATATTGCAGCGCGCTGATTTCCAATGTCACCGCATTCCTCGTGTTGAGTACGACAATATGCGTTCCGCGATGTCGGCAATAGCCGGACATGGAAATGAACGCCCCAGCATCGCGCTGCGCAGTGAGCCAATCTAGATCGGCGACATACGGCGACTTGATCTCTTGCAGACGCGCCATGAGATTTTCTGGCTTGCGTGCGTCGGCAGCTTGTTTGTTGATCGCTTGAGGTCCGCCATAACGCTCTACAATTTCCAACAGACGGTTGACCGACTCATTTTTTGGATCGGTAAGAACCGCATTTATTTCGGCAAGACGTTCTTCTTGGATACGTACAAGATCACGGAAATTTTCCACGAGTAATTCCTTATTATTTCTCAGATCACCTCACCCTTCTCCTCTCTCCTGATGCATCCTGAGCGGAGCCGCGAAGCGGCGCAGTCGAAGGACAGGAGCGGGGAGAGGGGGTTGGGGGAGTAGGGTGAGGTGGTGTAGATCACTTTTTCATGCGCGTCATGAATTTGTCATGCTCGCCTTCGATCATTCGATAGCAATGTTCCTCGCCGGGAAATTTGCCGGCGCGAACATCGTCGCAATAAGCTTTCATCGCGTTCGTGATCACTTCGGCGACATTGCAATATTTCTTGACGAATTTGGGTGTGAACGCTTGAAACTGTCCGATCAAATCGCTAACGATCAGCAATTGTCCATCGCAATATGGACCAGCGCCAATCGAAAGAACTGGGATGGAGAGTGTCTGCGTAATGTATGCGGTGACCTCCGGCGGCACAGCTTCCACCAGCAACATCTTGGCACCGGCTTTTTCCACGGCGAGCGCATCTTCCACGACAAGTTGCGCGCTGTCGGCAGTGCGACCCTGCGCCTTGTGCCCGCCGAGCTGCCCGGAGCTTTGCGGCGTCAACCCAATGTGCCCGATGACAAGGATGCCGGCATTCGTGATCGCTTCGATTTGGCGCGCCACACGCACGCCGCCTTCGAGCTTGATCGCATCCATCCCCGCTTCTTTGAGAAAGCGCCCAGCATTAAGAACAGCATTCTCGACCGAAACCTGGTAACTGAGAAACGGCATGTCGCCGATGACAAACGTATTCGGCGCGCCGCGTCGGACTGCTTCACAGTGGACGATGCATTGATCCATCGTGACCGGCACAGTGCCTGGATAGCCGTACACGCACATGCCGAGTGAATCGCCCACTAAGATCATATCCATGCCCGCTGCTTCGGCGAACTGAGCGGTGGGATAATCGTAAGAAGTGAGCCAGCAGATTTTTTCGCCGGCTTGTTTCATCCGATAGAAATCGTGAATCATCAACTTTGTTTTTGGCACGAAAAAGCTCCTGTGAAAATGTAGGGCAAGTGTCCCACTTGCCCGGCAAGTCGGAGACTTGCCCTACAACGCAGCTGCTTATTCTGCGTATGCTTGCATTCCCAATCGTTCGATCAATTCCGGCGTTGGCTTGCCTTCGCTATCCCATCGCCGATAGGCATAATAGTCGAGGATGGCTTGGTCCAAGCCTTCGGGGATTTTTCCCGCAGCCACACCCGAATCGACCGGCTCCATAAATCGCTTTGGATATTTGAAATCGTCTGCCTTTTGCCATCCGTAGCGGATGTTGAGAATTTTTTGGAGTGTGGTGATTCGCTCGCCGCAAAGGCGCAAATCTTCCTGGCTCCATTCTAGTCCAGTGGAAGCGTTGAGTACCCCGAGCAGATCGGTCAGATTGTACGATGCGAATTCTTGGAACTTGCAATGGACCGCCGAGTTGATCACGTTGCAGAAATCATGGTACTTGGCATTTCGTTCTGCCGCTTTATCCCACGACCAGCGTTCCGCGTTTTCTACGTGATCGACTTGCCACTCTGGCAGCAGAATGTGACCGACCCAAATGTGTTGCGCGTGACCGCGTTCGTGGTTGGGACCTGCCGCGACGCCGGTGCAATAGTTCAACGCGCTGATGTACTGGGCACGCCAACTATGCGCGGCGATTTCCTGTCCCTTCATCGCCACCGCCCAGTTCTCCGACCCTTTGCCATAGTGCGCGGCTGCGGCTTGACATCCCTCGCCCAACCACCAGCCTAGTCCTTCGGCGCGCTCGCCGATCTTTTTGACCATCGCGACCATCGCTTCGGCGTTGCCCCACTTGAGATCGATGCCATACGTATCTTCTTTTGTGAGCACACCCTTTTCGTACGATTCCATCGCCCAAGCCAGAACTCCACCCAGACTGATCGTATCCAGCGAATAGATGTTGGCTAACTCGCCCGCGTACGCCACGACTTTTTGATCAGAGACCAAGAGATTGAACCCCATCATCGCGAACGATTCGTACTCCGGTCCCTTACCCTTGTACGCATAAGGACCTTCTAGCACTTCGCACTTGTTGTGGCATTGGATCACGCAATAGCGACAGGGCCAAGGTTTGGCGTTGAGCTTTTCTACGTACGGTCTGCCTCCCAGGTTCGCTACGCCCTCAGCAAATTCGCCCTGACTATAGTTCTTGACTGGCAAGTTTCCCTGCGGCGCGAACAAAGCCGTCGCCATAGCCGTACCCAACCACGAAATTTGAAACTCTTTGGGTTTGAGCGACTGCTGGTCCAACATGCGTTTATGAAGAGCTTTGTTCAGTTCTCTGATCTTTTCCTGATCGTGGTATTCGCATTCCTGGGTTCCATGCACGGCGATGGCTTTGAGATTCTTAGAGCCCATCACTGCGCCTAGACCACAGCGTCCCAAAAAGGATTTCTTCGCAGTCTGCACATTCGCATAACGCGCCAAGCGTTCTCCGGCGATGCCCGTGCTGGCAACTTCGAACTTGTCACCCTCGACGGCACGAATAATATCCTCCGCCTCGTAAGCATCCTTGCCCCAAATGTTTCCGGCGTCCTTGATCTCTGCTCCTTCATCGGAAACTTTGAGGTAGACGGGGCGAGTGGCCTTGCCCGAAATCACCATCGCGTCGATGCCGCACGCCTTCATCTCCAGACCCCAAGAACCGGTCGAAGCCGATTCGACGTTCATCTTGATCGATGGACCAATCGCGCCCGCCGTCCACTTGCCCGAACCGCTCTGCCGTGAACCTGAGATTGGTCCAGCCGCCATGACCAGTCGATTTTCCGGATCGAAAGGTCCGGTGCCGGCTTGGCACTCTTTCCAGAGGTAGTACGCGACGAGACCGCTTCCTCCCATAAAATATTGGTAGACTCCATCCGGTACATTCTCGGTGTGACATTCACCCTGGGACAAGTCAATTTTCAATACCTTGTGCCAAACACCTTTCATCATGGTTTTTCCTCCTTGAAAATAGACCGACGACGACCCGGACGACCTCCGTCCGCAACCACCGACCGCCGTCCATCGGCATCTGATATTATGAATGTTACGGTTCTGATAACTCAATAGGAACGTTATCCAAAACTCCAGATTGAATGAAAGCAGTCCGCTTGCCACGCAAACCCAGGACTGGCTCCGGCTGCGCCATTTGCGCGCCATTGCTTTGCAGATTCGTGATATCGATTTCGATGTTATCTGACAGCAAACAGAAATGGTGAATAAAGCTCCCGCGCTCCTTGACCATGCGCGCGACAGCACCATCGTCTGAATAATCCTCAACCAATTCGAGCGCGGCTGCGCCCCAAGGGATCACGGCGATCTTCATGCTGCGCTCCGGCACATCTTGGATCGCCGGCGTTTCGAGGTCAAACGTTTTGCAGAGCGATTCGACTGCCGCCGCAATGTCCGATACAAAGATGCCGATGTGTCCGATGCCTTTGATCATAGGCTATCCTGGGTTGATCGAGTAGTGCGCCAGATGAGCACGAGCGCCATCACGATGAATACCATCGCGTTGGCGGCTTGCGACCAAAAGCGCCCGGTGACCGCCATGACCATCCCTAATGTCAGCGCAGCGACGAACGTCCCATTGAGATTTCCCATGCCGCCGACGATTACGACGGCGAAGGCAAGAAGCAAAATATTGAAACCCATGTACGGCTCTGCCGACGAAATCGGCACGTAGAGGATGCCGCCGAGAACCGCTAGCGAGCTGCCTAATACAAAAATGATGCTAAAGTATTTGTTCACGTCCAATCCCAGGCAGCGCACTCCATCGCTGTCCTCTAATGCGGCGACGACAATGCGACCGATGATAGATCGTTTGAAGAATAGTCGGAGCGCGAGAAACAATACCACCGCACAGGCGAAAATCGCGATCCGATACACCGGCAAACCAAAATCAGCCACCTCAATCGAAATTCCGACCGGATCGTTGACCGGTTGCGAAGTCGTGCCCCAAAGCATTTTAATCGCATCAGTGCCGATCAACAAAACGCCATACGTCGCAATAATCGCATAATCGAGACTCTCGCCGTACAAACGGCGAATGACAAATCGCTCGATCACGTACGCCACCGGCAGCATGAGAATCACACTTGCCACCAGCGAGATGAGAAATGAATCGTCGAAAACTTTTTGAAACGCGATGAAAAGATAGACTCCGACCGCATACACCATGCCGTGCGCAAAGTTGATGATGCGCATCGTGCCGAAGGTGAGCGCAAGCCCAACGGAGAAAAAGTAAAGAATCGCGCCGATGGTGAATCCGTAAACGATGGTCTGGATCATGGCACGTTCCTTGCAACTCGAAGACTCTGCCATTGGCTGCGAATCACGCCGATAATTCCTTTGCGCATCGCGAACACGATAATCAAAAGAATGATACCCAGCCACATTTCCCACTGCGGCAGTTTTACGCCGACGACCTTCGAGAACTCGGGGATCATGACCGGCAAAAAGTTTTTGATGAGCATAAAGATCGCGCCGCCGATCAAAGCACCATACAAGTTGCCTGCGCCGCCGATCAACACGGCAAAAATCACTTCCACATTTCCAAAGGGACTGATCACCATTGGACTGAGGAATCCGCGCACCAACGTGAATGTGCCGCCGGCGAGCGCGGCAAGCGTGGCACTCGTGACAAAGACAATCCATTTGCTGCGGAACGTGTCGTACCCAAAGAATGCGACGCGCTTTTCGTTTTCCTTGATCGAGCGAACCAGGATGCCGAACGGCGAAGTGGTCAACGCCTTGAGAAACGCAAAGACCAAAAGCAGCATGATGCTGACAAAGAGGAATGCCGACAAATCGTCGTTGAGATCGACGATTCCGAAAAGTTTTTCGGCGCTGCAAGATAGTCCATCGTCACCGCGAGTCACTTTGGCAAGCGGCGACCGGATGACAAAGAACCCTATCTCGTTGAGTGCCATGTTGATCAAAGCGAATGATGCGCCGTGAGTGCGCATGACAATGAGACCCAGCACCGCCGATAAGAGCGCCGCTACAGCCACGCCGACGACGAGTGCTACAATGGGGTTCTTGCCGACGTTGACGAGAAACAGTGCCGTGCCATAAGCGCCTGCACCATAGTACAGCATGTGACCGAAACTGAGATGCCCCATGTAGCCGTAAAGCAGATCAAAGCTCAATACAAAAATGAAAAAAATGATAAAGTCGGTGAGCCAGTGCAGCTTGATCGTCGTCGAAAGCAACAGGATAGCAAAGGCGATGAGGGCTAACTGTCCAAATATTTTCCAGCGCGAGGAAGGAAGAATGTTCAAGCCGTGAAGGTTGGCGCGCATGCTCACAAGTACGCCTCCAATTGAGTTGAATCGGCGATTTGCGCTTTGTCGGCAATTTCGCAAATGAGGTTGCCTTCCTTCATCACATAGATGCGATCCGCCAGCCGCTTGACGATCGACAGATTCTGTTCGACGATGATCGCAGAAACCGCATTGCGCATGGAATTTAGAATTCGGAAAATATCTTGGATTACGATTGCTGCCAAGCCCTCGGTTGGTTCGTCGATCAACAAGACTGTGGGATCGCCGACCAGTGCGCGACCGATGAGCAGAATTTCTCGTTGCCCACCCGACAGATTGCCCGCGGGCATGTCGCGGAATTCTTCGATCTTGGGGTAGAGTTGCGTGACCTTGTTCCACGCCTTGTCCATCGGCTCACCCGCGCCGTATGCAGCGAGTTCGACATTCGAGCGAACGGACAGTTCGCTGAATACTTTTTTGTCCTGAGCGACAAAGCGAAAGCCCATACGCGCCAACTTTTCAGGCGATTGGCTAACGATGGATTGATCTTTGAAAGTAATCGTCCCACTAATTGGCTTGAGCAAACCGGCGATGGTCTTGAGCAACGTAGTTTTGCCCGCGCCGTTGCGTCCCACAATGAAAACCATCTCGCCGGGATTCAGGGACAAGTTGAGGTCGTGGATCACGCGAGCGTGACCATAAGCAACACCCAGATCACGAACTTGCAGCAACTTGTTCCTCCTTACCCCAATAACATTCTCGAACTTGCGGATCGCGGAGCACGACATCCGGTTCGCCTTCACAGATCAGCCGCCCCTCGTTCATCACGACTAACCGCTCGACCAAATCCACGATCTTTGAAATCTTGTGTTCGATAATCACCACGGTTCGTTCGGTCTTGATCCGATGAATCATCTCAACCACTTGGGTGATTTCGTGATCGCTTAACCCAGCCAACGGTTCATCCAATAGCAATAATCGCGGTTTGAGCGAGAGGACAATCGCAATCTCCAACATCCGCTTGTCGCCGTAGGATAGCTCTGCCACATTGGCAGTTGCTTTATCGGAGAGACCTACCCAATCAAGTGCCTGCGCGCAATCCTCTAGAATCTTGGCACGCTGCGCCGAACGAAAGAAAAAACGCGCCGGTGTCATTTCCTTCTCTTGGAAGCGGACGTTGGTCAGCACCAGGTTTTCCCAAGCGGTCAACGAAGTAAAGACTGACACCAATTGAAAAGTTCGACCGACACCCAGTTTGACGCGGTCGTGAGGCGGAATGCGGGTAATGTCGCGCCCTTCGAAAGCAATCGTGCCGTCGGATGGAGGAAAATATCCGGAGAGTAGATTGAACAAAGTCGTTTTGCCTGACCCATTAGGACCGATAATGCCGGAGGTTTGCCCTTCGTGAACACCAAAGTCAACTTGGTTGACAGCCGTCAAGCCGTTAAAGCGTTTCGTCAGTTTCTGAGTAGCGATCAACACATTCATTTATACTCGTCAAGGTACTAGACCTGTCAGGTGTTCTCGGCTCCAAAGAAGCCGCAACACCTGACAGGTCTTACAAATTTTAACAGTAACCGCAAAATTCCACCTACAAGTTTTTTAAGGTTTGCGGCGAACGGCTTCCGCCCATTGACGTTCCAATTCTTTGAGACACCGCCGTGGATGATGCCGAAACCGATACAGGACTTGGAGTCGGCGCTGCGTTT
>JACRMI010000030.1 GCA_016215025.1 Chloroflexota bacterium | reverse complement strand
TGCGCCAGGCAGCGGGTGTAATCGAAAAATGCTATTTGAATTGCACGGGCAGAACGAGCCATCGATACCTCCTTTGGTGATCGGTGGTTACTTTAATTGATGAAGTTTCCCGTGACTACGACTAGACGTGCAACTCGATATTACTGCGGCTTGCCTTCCAAGTCAAAAATAGTAAATGAATGACAAATTACAAATGAACAATTGACAAATGGCGAATGGCGGATAGCAGATGGCAAGTCCAACCTCCAACCTCCAATCTCCAATCTCTAATCTCCATTCTCTACTTCCCCATCAAATCATACTCGCTTGCGCTGGTGATTTTCACGCGTGCGAATTCTCCAATCGGTAACTCTTTGTTCACGAGAATGATGCCGTCTACTTCGGGCGCGTCGCGATAGGAACGCGCGATGCTGACACCGTCGCCTACACCTTCCACCAGCACGTCGAGCTCTTTGCCAACCCAGGATTTATTCTTCGCCAGCGAAATCTTTTGCTGATGCGCCATCGCCTGATCGCGTCGATATTTTTTTGTTTTCGCCGCGACTTGGTCTGGGAGGGTTGCGGCAGGCGTGCCTTCTTCCTGCGAAAATTCAAAGATGCCGACGCGATCAAATTGCTGTTCGTCGAGAAAATCCAACAACGCTTGAAACTCCTCGTTCGTTTCGCCGGGAAAACCGACGATGAACGTCGTCCGAATCGCGATGTCCGGCATCGCGGCGCGCAGTGAATCGAGCATCTTGCGCGTGATATCGACGTTCGGTCGCTTCATCCGCATCAGCGTTTCAGGATGCGCGTGTTGGAGCGGCACATCGATGTAATGCACGACCTGGGGAAAGTGCGCCATCGTTTCGATCAAACGCGGCGTGACGTGCCCAGGATAGGCGTACATCAAGCGCACCCAGCGCAGACCATCGACCTCGGTGCATAATCGTTCGATAAGCGGCGCGAGCGCATCGTGCTGCTTCTGAAGGTCCCAGCCGTATGCCGTCGTGTCTTGCGCGACGAGCACGATTTCCTTGACGTCTTGCGAAACCAGTTGGCGCGCTTCGTCGATGATCGCATCGGCGGGTTTGCTGTGATGCGAACCCTTGATCGCGGGAATGATGCAGAAGGTGCAAAGTCGATCACAACCATCGGCGATTTTCAAGTACGCGCTGGGACCGCGCGCGGCACGCGGGAGCTGTTCGACGATCGATCGCGCCGACAATTGTTCGAGCGGCAAATCTTGATACGCTTCGGTGAGCCAATCGCGCGGGCCGGTTTCGTCGCGCGATTTCAAATAATGAATCAAGCGCGGCAACGCGAGCCAGCGACCGGCGTCGATCACCGCATCGACGGCGGGCACTTCGCGCTGAACGCCCGCGCCATAGCGCGAAATGAGACAACCGACGGCGATGAGCAATTGATCGGGGCGTTTCTTGTCGCCGAGATTGCGCAGCGCATCCAGCGATTCTTGGCGCGATGCTTGCAAAAAGCCGCACGTATTGACGATCAATATTTCGGCGTCGCCAGCTTTATCGACCGGTGTGATTCCCACTTGATCGAGAATCGCGCCGATGCCATCCGAATCGGCAACGTTTTTCGCGCAGCCAAGCGTAAGTAAATGGTATTGCATGTGTTTCCAATTCGTAGGGCGGGCAGCTTGCCCGCCAATTCTCGCGAGCGCGGCACCTTTGGTGCCCAAGCCGCCCGCGCCACTATTCCGCCGGGACAAAGAACGAAATAAAATCTTTGCCCGGTGTCCGCGACAAATGCACTTGTGTTTGTCCTTGTGGATAATGATCTTTCAGAGTTTTCAGATTTGCCAAATCGCTGGGGTGAAGAATGTAAAGTCGATTAACATGATCGGCGTTGAGCCAGTCTTTCGCGTTCAGCGAAAAATTCTGCCAGCGTACATCGCCGAGGTTGATCGCGATGGCGCGTCCATCGATCCAATACGGATAGCCGATAAAGTACGCATGCCGCAAATCGACCTTGCTGTCAGCAAACTTGCTCATCACCGCGGCGACCTCTGACGAATTCTGCGCAAAGTGGCGATAGTTGGCATCAAAGTCGTAAAAGTACCAGCGATAATTGAGAGCAATGATTGTAGCACAAATCCCGCCGATGAGCACCCATCGCAAACTCGTCTCGACGCGCGATGCGTTCTCGCGAAGAATCAGAACCCCGTTTTCTTGATTGTTTTCCTTTTGTTCCTTAACCGGTTTACCAGAAAACGGGTTTCTTCGACCGAGTGCGGCAAGCGGCAATGCGAGCAAAATCGCCGCGAACGGAATTGCACCGCCCGTACGCACAAGACTGGGGTTTTCGTTGGGAAACGCGAGCGACAATGCACTCGGCAGCAAGAAGGCAACGAACGCGGCGAGCAAATAAAGATACGTCGGCTTGCGAAATCGAATCATCAGATAAATCACCAGCACAACGCCAAGCACGATGAGCGCGCCGCTGACAATATCGAGCGTCGGTTGATACGAAATATTCGTAACCCAAACTTCGTCGCCGCGCACGTTGAACATCAGCGCAAGATTCTTCAAGTTCGATGCAAAGATTCCGAACAGACTACCGCGAATCGGTTCTTCGGTATCCGAGACGCGTGTGAGCGCGCGGTACCAAAACATCTCTGGAAAGTCGAGCGAGTAGCGCAGCAGGGGCATAAAGACGACGAGAATTCCCGATAACATCAGCGCGATGTTTTGCACTGGGCGTTTCCAATTGATTTTGCGCTGCCAGCCTTCGAAGATTGCCCAGAGTGCGAGAACGCCAAGCGCGACGAGCGGAATGTTGCGCGACGGAATGTAGCCGTACAACCCAGCGCCCATGACCAAACCGGCGATTATAAAGTCGTTGCGTTTGTGGTATTTCATCGCGCGCCACACAAAATAAAGCGACAGCGCGGCGAAGAGCGGCGTGTACGGATAACGCAATCCCATGCGCGCAATTGCCGTTGCCCAATGCATCGTGGCAACGAAGAACGCGGCGAGGATGCCGATCCAGTCGTCGAACATTTCGCGCGCGAGTAGAAATGTAGCAAAAATCGTCAGGCAGCCGATGAGCGCCGTTCCTACTTTGAGTGCAATGTGCTTGAGCGGCAAGTCGAACAATTTCAATAGTGCGGCAGTCACGTAAAACTGCATCGGCTCGCGTCCGGTGTTGCGAACGAAAAAGACGGGATAGTGACCGGTGAGAAGGTCATTCACGTCGAGCAATTTTTCCGCGTGGTCACTCGTCATTTCAGCAGGAACGCCGTCCAAATTGTAAAAGTAGAAAAATGTGCCGAGCGCAAGAACGGCGAGCAATGCAATCGTCGTTGGCGTCAGGATCACGCCGATGTGCCGTGCTGTAATGCGCGAACGAATCGCATCGCGGAATTCCGTCGGTGTCTTTTCTTGATTCCAAAAGGCAAGCAAGAAAAAAAGAATGCTCGCTATCCACGCAATGACGCCAATCAGCGTGAATTGATATTCGACGACACTTTTTACTGCGAAAGAAGCGTCCGTGTTCAGCGTAAATGCGCCGACTGCGGAGATGATGCAGGCGAGGAGGACGATAAATCTGAAACGGTTGAATCGCGAAGACGGTGCAAGCTCGTTGGTTCGTTGGTTGATTGGTTCGTTCAGGTCGTAGGGGGTGGAGGCGATCAAGAGTCCAATTGCCACAATGTACAATCCGACGCCATATGCAACTTCTTTGGCGTTCAACAAAGTCCATTGGGCGATGATTGCGAGGATAATCGAAGCGGCAAGCAGAAGGCGTTTGGCGATGGGAGACATTAACTCACGATGAATGGAGTTGAGCCTTTAGGCGGTTGAACCGGCTAAAGCCTGGACTCCAAATAGACTAGATGTTTTTTGAATTCACCGCGTAGAGCAAGCCCAGGTCGCGATGCACAGGATTAGGAATCCGTTTTGCTTGGAAACCGTTTTGTTCAAAGAAGCGAATAAGATCAAGGTGCGAATAGGGCGTGACGCCATCGTGATGTTCGAGACAAATATGTTTGATCTTTGCCAGCGTTGCTGGGCTAGCGTTGAAGAACGTTTCGTACTCTGCGCCTTCGCAGTCCATTTTCACATAATCGATGCGATCAATCTTTCGTTCGCTAAAGACTTGATCGAGCGTGATGCTATCGACCGTAATGCCGTCGCGCCCATTGCCGACTGCCGACGCGGTGCTGTGCTGAACGGCTTCGGGCGTCATGAGTTGCAATTGCGTTGTCCCAGCTTTGCCGCCAATCGCACATGGCGATGCTTGTACGTTCTGAATTTGATTGAGTTGTAAATTTTTTTGCAAAAGTTCGTACGATTCGGGAAAGGGTTCGTACGCGTATACAGTGCTGTGCGGATGCGCGTGCGCCACACCCACCGCAAAATCGCCCAATCCCGCGCCAATGTCGAGAATGATCCAGCCGTCTTGGATCGGCACACTGGATTGTTCGTACTGATGATCGAGACATGCTTCTTTCAGCACCCAAATGTCCATCGGCGTGCGAACGTTGAAACGCGTGCCATTACGCAATTCGACCATGAACGTTTTGTGCGCGCCGCGATTCAACAACGCTGCGATAATAGCTGGCAGGTTTTTGATTCCGGTCAAGAGGGTAGGAATGGATGATAAATAGTAGAGTAGGCGAGAGAGTAACATGGGGTTGGAGATTCCCTTGATGTGTTTCCTTTATTTCCCTTATTCCCTGCATTCCCTGGAAAATAAGGGAAATAAAGGAAATGAAGGAAATCTATCTTACTTCTTCACTGCCGTCACGAACACACACGCGCCATTTTGTGGCGTGGGTTCGTTGTAGACGCCGCGCAACATCGCCGCGGTGAGCGCGACATTACGTGCGTCTTGCCACAGCAACCAGCGGCGAAAAATCACGTGAACAAAAAGTGATGGCAACGCATAATAGTGCAGAAAATCGAAAATGCGTGTCGTTTCAGGTCCCATATAAAACTGTGAGCGCGTGACCACGAGCCCCGCGTCGCACAATTTCTTGCTCCACTCGTCGAGCGACAGCATGTTGTGATGTACGGCTTTGCGATTAAACCAGGTTGTGTACGCAAGCGCCGCGCTATCGAGACCGACGGATCGCAGCCAACGCGGAATGCCAAGCAACGGCGACAATTGATCCGTGACCATCGTGCCGACAAAAGTGCCGCCGGGTTTCAGCACGCGATTGATTTCGCGCAACGTCTTGTCGATTGCGGGGATATGTTCGAGCACGCAGTTGCTGACAACCGTTGCAAAGGATGCATTGGGAAATGGAATTTCTGCGCCGCCCGCTTGTTTGAGTTCGCGATAAATTCCCAGGCGTGCGCATTCGGCTAACGCGGTGGGTGACGGATCGATCCCGGCGTCGAGCGGCACCGGTAATGCGGCTTGCGCAAAATATCCGTCGCCACAGCCAATGTCGAGTACGGGACGCGTCAATTCCATGCCGTCATAAATTTTCGCTTCGAGCGCGCGCACGATGGCGCGATGCGCGGGGACGAGTTTGAGATGTTCGGTTAAATGATCGTGATTGGATAAGGTCATAGGGAAATTTTTGTCCGCGAATCTCGCTAATCTCAATTTTCTATTCGCGTGATTTGCGTGATCTGGTAACTGCTCACCCTGTCATTTCGAGGAGGCGTTTTTTTGCCGACGAGAAATCTCGTCTTCGCAGTCGGAGACGCTTTGCGTCGCTCCGCTCGAAATGACAATGGGCTGAGTAGTAACGTGATTTGCGGATTATTTCCATTTCAGAAAGAAAGTGTTGGTGTCTTTATCGGCGCTGGCGTGCTGATAGCGGGCGTAATGGTCGGCGTCAACTTGGGCGGTGGCTGCGGTGCTTGGTTGACGACAGCACCTTTATCGTTCAATGTCCATTGCCGTTCGATAATTTTGGTCTCGGCAAAATTACGCGCGCCGAAATACTTGGTGCTGTTGTTTAATGAGAGAATCGCGCCTCTGGGATTTTCGACGCGGACGTAAAGCGTGTCACGCGCGCTCCACGCACGCGAATTGCCCGGTGCCATTGGTCCGTCGTATACCATGACGCCATCGATGCCAACTTGAAGCGTGATGGTCTGAGTCACATCGACAGTGAGATTCAAGCCCGTGATCGATTCAAGCGTACGGCGCGGCGTAACTTGCGCGGCGGTGGTTGGACCACCGGGGAAAGTTGGAAACGGCGGAGCCGTTGCGATCAACGTCGGCACGCCCGTGGGCAGTGCGCCCGGAATGAGGGTGGGCGTGCGCGTTGGCAGTAAGCGAGTTGGCGTTACCGTTGGCTGTGCGTTCGCAATCATGTTCACCATTTGCGCAGCGGCGACGGCGGCAAGACTGACGCAAACAAAAAACGCAATCGCACCGACCACGATAATTGCGGCGAGTGGTGCCGGTCGGCGAGTGAGATGCGCGAGCGAGATGCGCCCGGTCTCGGCGGTGCTTGTAGGTTCGAGCGTTTCTGGCGGTAACAATTTTTCCGGTGCATCCGGTGGTTTGGGCATCAACGGCGGCGGCGAAATTTGCCGACGACGGCGCGCCGGATCCGGCGCAGGTTCTGCTTCGACTAAAGGCGGCAAAACTGGGCTGGGTTGTGGCTGCGGTGGTGTTGGAGGTGGCTGAGAAATCTTGACGATGCGTGGTGCGGGCGGCGGTGGCGGCAGCGGTGTCAAATCGGCATTCCACAGTTCGAGCATTTCGTCCGGATTGACGCCGAGATAATTGGAATAAGTTCGAATCAGTCCGCGCAAAAAAGGGGCGGGTGGCAATTCGTCATAGGCGCCTTCTTCCAGCGATTCGATCACGGCGGCGCGGATGCGTGTATCGATTTCGGCTTGATAGGTTGATATACCGAGCGCCTCGCGTGCTTGGCGCAAGCGTTCTCCGAGTAAAGACATTTAAAAAATCACCTGGTTAATTTGCGCCGTGAGTTTACCACATAACGGCAAGATTTCAAAACGCTAGCTAATTTCTTTGCGTGTGTTTAACCATTGTGTTATAATCTTGATAATTGAGGTCACACATGGCGTATAATTATCAAAATCGTCGTTCGCAAAAAAACAATGGGTTGTCGCCGCTAAGCATAATCGGATTTATCTTATTGATTTTTTTCCTCTGTGGCGGCGTCTTCTTTGGCTATCAAATTTACGATACTGTGCGCGAAACGGTTATCGCACTCGGCTTGCCTGATATTGGCGATATGCCTCCGGTCCTGTCTGGCGTCATTGCGCAGCCAACTGGTCAACCAGCAGCACCGAACATTATTGCCGGTGAGCGGGTCAACTTTCTCATCATGGGCATTGATCGTCGTGCCACCGAGTCGTGCCCGTGTCGGTCCGACACGATGATGTTGGCAACGCTTGACCCCAAGACGGCGACGGCGGGTTTGGTCACGATCCCGCGTGATCTCTATGTGCCGATTCCCGGTTACGGCGAGCAACGAATCAATACCGCGTTGTTCATCGGCGCGCGCGACAAACTTCCTGGGGGTGGTCCCGCGCTCGCCAAGAAAACCATCGAGTATAATTTTGGTCGCCAAATTCATTACTATGTGATCGTCGATTTCAACGGCTTTCGCCGGGTGGTCGATACGCTCGGCGGCATCGAAATCAATGTGCCCAAAGCGATTGACGATCCACAGTATCCGACGGAAAATTATGGCGTCCAACATGTTCATTTCAATGCGGGACTACAACGCATGAATGGCGAGCAGGCGTTGCAGTATGCGCGCACGCGTCACGCCGATAGCGATTTTGGTCGGTCGAAACGGCAAATTCAAGTGCTGATGGCGATTCGCGATAAAGCTTTGCGGCTCGACATTATTACGAAATTGCCATCGTTGCTTCAATCGATGTGGGGGACGCTGGAGACCGATCTCAAGCCAACTGAAGTACTTGCGCTTGCCCAAGCGGCGTCGAAAGTGAAAACCGAAAATATAAAGACGGCGGTTATCGATCAAACGATGACGGTGGAATACGTGACGAGTACCGGAGCCGATGTGTTGTGGTTCGACCGCGTCAAGATTGGTCAGTTGATGGATCAAATCATTCCGCAAAGCGCGCTTACCGCCGATCTGTCGAAACAAGTGGCGCAAGAAGCGGCGCGGATCACCGTGGTGAATGGAACCCTTACGCCGCAACTTGCCGAACGGACGACCAAGTTTTTGCAAGCGCAAGGTTATCAGATTACGGCGTATGGGAATGCGGACCGATTCGATTACGCGCAAACCGTTTTGATCGATTACAGCGGCAACAAGAGCGCGACCATCACCGCGCTGGCGAAACTGTTCAACGTCAGTCCTGAAAATATTCGACGGACGACGAATGTCAAAGGTGAATCGGATATTCGAATCATTCTTGGCGCCAATTGGATTCCACCCGCTGAAAAAACGCAACCGTAAATAACAATACCTTCGCCATTAAGCCGTTTGAAGACACAAGCCCCATTTTTTGTCTTACCGAAGGAAAAAACACGGAAAATTAGATACTGTAGCCTGGTGATTACCCACAAGTCGGTTTGTCATTCTGAGCGGAGCGAACTTTGCGGAGCGAAGAATCTCATTCTCGGAAAACGAGATGCTTCGCAGAGCGCAGCCCCCCTTGCGGGAAAACGGCTCAGCATGACAGTTGTGGGTAATCACCAGACTGTAGCATGTTGACCGCGGTGAGCGCAGAGACGCTGAAGAAAAAACAAAAACTCTGCGCTCTCTGTGTCTCTGCGGTGAGCAAATCGACAGATATGTTACAGTCTCGAATCATTTGAATTTCCCATTTATTTTTCCGTGTTTCCTGTGCAGCGCATCAATAAGGAAATAAAATTTTGGCGAACGTATTGAAATAAAGCCACTTGATCTTATACCTGCATCAGAATTTTTTCCCCACACGCGAAAAGAAACACGGATAAAATCAGCAACATTTTATCCGTGTTTCTTTCAATCTGTGGGGAATACGTTTGGATGTGACACGCCAATTGGCTATGCTACCAACCGCCTGGCATCGAAGGCATGTGATTGGTTGGATTGCGCGGCGCGTACTCGATGCTCGTTGCACCGTTATATTGTGACACGAAGATGACGCGAGTCCTTGTCCAAGCGGTAACAGCATGGCAGCGAGGCATGCCATAGCTCGAATCGAAGGAATAATCGATCAGCGGTTCCGCTTCTTCCCAGGTTAACACCCGGTTGAATTTGGATTCGTCTTGGCGCGCCCAGGTTGCATCTGCCGGATGCGACGTGACAAGCGCCTGAGTTGGCTTGCCAATGACAATCGCTTCGACCGGTTCACCTTCAGCCGCTTTCAGGATCCAATCTTTCAAGTTTGACATTCTTAAACTCAAGTTCATATCCCAATCCGCCTTAAGCTAGTGTGTTACGCCACCAGCGAGCGGGTACTGGTTTTTTGGCAGGGCAAGTTGTGGTGCTTCAAGTTTACCCTGCGATCTTTTGATCCATTGATCGAGTTGACCCGCAAATTGTTCCAGTGAGTCGGCGCGAATTGCCATGACGGCACTAGTTTCTTCCATCGTCAAATTAAAGGGTTGGATCACCCGGCTCCGCGATCCATTGAGCAGCGCTTTGCGAAACAATGAATCGATCACGGCAGTGCCGATGACAGCTTGTAGAGATTCGTATGCCATTCTCGTCCTCCTGATGTTGAAATATATTTGAGACAATCTCGATTTAGGAGATTTCACTTGGGTTTAGCTTTTTTACCACCATCGTTTGTTGGATGAGCCAAAATGCGCCGAGCGCAATGAACAAATCACCCAAGCTGAAAACGCTAGGGATCGGAAAGGGCGGCGGTAAGATAAAAATGTCAGATAGCCACCAAAGGTTTGTTGCTTCCCGTGGCAAAACAATGTCCTTGGTCGCACGAACACGGCTGCCAGTTTCAGGGCTGACGATGTTGCGAGCATGACCGACTTGCGTGAGCGCCTCTGATGTGATGGGCATGTAGCCGCCATTCAATAACATTACGGTCAGATTCGCCAGCAGTCCTGCGCCGATTAGCCAAATGCCTGGCAGTCGGCGGTTTTGCCAAATGACTGCCAGAATCAGCAAGTTGGAGAATGCCAGGATGCCAACCTGCGGGCTAAGCAACCCTTGCCCGACGGGTTCTGGGAAATAAGCCAGATAAAGTTGTAACGCCAAGGCGACCAGTGCGATCCACCCCCATCGCAGAGGCAGATCGCCCAGTCGTCGCAGACTCCCGCCTCGTAATAATCCAATTAGAACGGCAAATAAGACGGCAGCGGCAAGAATCATCGAACAGAATTAGCCGTTTCCGCCCAACGCATCTGGTGCGCCAGCTGCAAGAGCAAGCGCCAATAGCGCAAGCAAAATGTAAATAGCGCGCAAGGTCGTGGCGTTCAAATACTTGGCGGCGAACAATTTACCCTTTGTCATCTTTGCCTCCCCTGAATCGATGTGGATTTATCAGATCTACCGTGAGTATAACAGTGGGTACTCACGGAAAACTCACGGAAGCGACAAGGGATTAAAAAGGGTGTTTTTTCGAGAAAAATTGGGGTAGTTTAGTGTTGAGTTTTTAGAATTTCTTCGTAGAGGGTTTGCGTTTCAGTGCTGGGGGCGACGCCCATCTCGTCTTGAAGGATTTTGGCGCACTGCTGAAACGTCTTGAGCGCGCTCGTCCTATCGCCGACGACGGATTGAAAGCGCATTAGCGCACGATAAATGTCTTCGCGATAAGCGTCTTTTTGGAGGATTTTTTGATAGGTCTCAATCGCTTGCAGATTGGATTGTCGATCGTAGTAGGTGGCAAGCCTGGTCAAGGCTAAGATAAATTTTTGCAGCAAATCATTTCGAATCGAACTCGACCAATCGTTATACGAGTCTTCGTAATAATCACCACGATACAACGCAGTAGCAGCCCGATAGAAGGAGGCGCGCTCATCATCGTTGGAGGTTGATTGGACTTGATCGAGTAATCGATTGAACTGGACGACATCGCTCCACAAATCGATCTCGGGGTTGAGGTGATATGCGCCATTCTCATAGACAATACATTGAGCGAATACTGCACGACGGACGCGATAAACAGTCGAATGGAAAATACCATTGGCTTTCGCTGTGTCCATGTCCCGCCAAAGCATATCGACGATCTGATCTTTGCGCAGCCCCTCCGGATGAGCGAGCAAAAGGAAGAATAATTCCTTGGCGGTCGTCGAATCCCAATCCGTCGTCGTTACCGCGCGTCCGCCCAAATTGAGTTGCGCTGTCCCAAACGCATATGCTTCAAGACGAGGAAGCGCCGATTCGTCGGCAACGGTCGTCTTAAATTTTTTCGATTTGGTCGAACGGGCATTGATCTTGTTGATGACCGATGGAACATAATCGCTGGCGATTTTTTTCGATATGGCATATTGGAGCAAGGGCAAAAGCATAGCTCCATCGGCAACGATGAATTGATCTTCGCGCAAATCCTTAGCGAGATCAATAGCTTGCCGAATATGGGTCTCCGCCTCTTTGGAGTTGTGATCGAGCCAATAGGCATTTGCCAAATGGAAACGCGCCCGCGCACTGTCGTGTTTTGCGCCGCTCTTGTCGAGAGCGGTGACTGCTTGTGTCAAGTGCTTCGTGGCGTTGCTCAAAGCCCCTTTTTGACAATCTAAAATTCCTAGCGCTGTATCGATCAATCCTTGCTCATAATTCGAGCGATGATTCGATGCCTGCTCGGCGGCTTGTTGAAGCAAAGTTTCAGCCGTTTTATAATCGCCCGTTTGCCGATAAAGTTCGCCCAACGCCGTCAATGTGTAGACGATGATAAAACCTTCGTCGATGTGTTTAGCCAGCTCGTAACTGTTTTGGTACGCATCCTGAGCATTGGCAAAACTTGACTCATCGCGATAGACATCGCCCAAGCTAGCCAGGGCGTACGCTTCAAATCGCAGGTGACCGGCGCGACGGGACTGTTCGCGCGCTTGTTCGAGCGTTTCGATGGCTTGAGTGTATTTGCCTTGACGATGGTAGCTAACGCCAACACTATTGAGTGTGGTCGCCAAACCCATCGCGTTATTCAACTCGCGCCAATAGGTCATCGCTTGCTGGAAATATTTTTCTGCTTGCGCGCTTCCCATCATTCGATGAGTGACGCCAAGTTCGTGATAGAGCCAAGCGATACGCGTGAAATCCTTTTCCCTCTCGCAGATTCGCAAGGCAGTTTCTAATTCGGTGGTCGCTTGAGACAAATTTCCAAACAAAGTGTAGCAAGCTCCAATGGAACGGTGGGCGCGCACAATCTCTTCCGTTTGGTTGGGAGCTAGCAGTTTTAATGCCTTTGAGCAAGAGTCAATCGCTTCTTGGTATCGACCTAGAAAACGTAGAGACACGGCTTGATGAACGAGTATTTTTCCAATGCCGTTTGGGTTTTCCGATTTTTCAAAAAGTGCGGTGGCATGATCATACAGGATTAACGCGTGAGCCTGCTCGCCGTTCTCTGAATAAATCATGGCGCGCATAACGATCAAATTTGGATGTTGATCTAGATTCGACGGGGGCAACGCGTCAATCCAGCGGATTAGGGTGGTAAAGAGTCCGGCGTCAAACGTGCTTTGCGCGATGCCTTCAATCGCCTGCGCCGCATCGTCGAAAAATTGCGCGGTGAGATAATGCGAGATGGCGACTGCGTACGCTTGGCGTTTTTCAAATATCTTGGCGGCAGCACAATTCAAATTGCGCCACTGTTCAACATCCGTCTGACGCAAGCGGGATCGGAGAAATTCTTGAAAGAGGTGGTGATAGCGGTACCACGTTTGTTCCTGCTCCAGTCGGAGTATGAACAAATTTTTCTGTTCGATGCGGTGAAGCATCTCAGCCGCGTTTGAAATATTCAATAGCTCATCGCACACCGTCGGGTCGAGTCCATCGAGGATCGAAGTATGCAGAAGAAATTGCTGTAATTCGTGCGGCTGTTGCGCGAACACTTCGTTGGCAAGATATTCAAAGACGCTGCTTTGGGGTCCTTGCAAGCGAACCAAATCTTGGAAAAGACCTTTCCAGAGCGTATGGGTCGTGAGCAAGATGCCGGTGATCCAACCTTCAGAATGCAAAACTAGTTCTTCAGCTTGCGCTTGCGACAAATCGATTTGATAGTTTTGTTGAATGAGTGTGCGGATTTCATCGGCGGTGAAACGGAGGTCGTTGACGCCCAAACCAGCAATTTGCTGTTGCGCTGTGAGCCGGGTCAAGGTGAGCTTGGCAGGTAGTGTTCGCCCGGAGATGATCAAATGCGCATTCTCTGGAGCGAGGCGCAAAAACGTGTCGAGAATATTATTGACCGGTACCGATTCTTCGATGATGTGATAATCGTCGAGAACCAGGACAAAATAATTGGGGATGCCTTCAACGATTTCGTTGATGAGTGTGCCGACGATTACCTCGACATCGCGTGCGAATGAAGCAGAGGTAACCAGTTCGAGTGTGCGCGCACCAAAATTTGGAAATTGGCGGCGCAATGAGGCGATGATCGATTGCAGAAAAACCTTGGGGTCCGCATCAGACGCGTCGAGGGCGTACCAGCAGACGGGCAGAGCAGTCTCGTGCGCGAAATCGATCAGCAACGAAGTTTTGCCATATCCGGCGGAAGCGGAGACCAGCAAAAGTTTTCGTTCAATGTGGGCATGAAGAAAATCGACCAGGCGCGATCGGTGGAAGAGGTTGGTGCGCTTGCTCGGAACAATTAATTTTGTGATCGCGAAAGAAGATTCCACGACTAGCCCTCGACATTGAGAAAAAAGCTGAGTTATTATAGCACGGCTTGCGCACGCTTGCCAAGACGTTGCTTTGATGGTAAACTTGCTTTTGAATCGCTGCACGAATTTATTCGGAGGACGAATGCCGTCGCAAGCGTTGTATCTGAAATATAGACCGCGCACGTTCGACCAGATGGAAGGGCAAGAGCATATCAAGACGACGCTCAAGAATGCGCTTGTGCTTGGTCGAATTGCGCACGCCTATCTATTCACAGGACCCCGTGGCACGGGCAAGACGACGACGGCGCGCATTCTCGCAAAAGCGGTCAACTGTCTTTCGGAAAAAGATGCCAAGCCGTGCAATCAATGTGCGGTCTGCATCGCGATCAACGAAGAGCGAATGCTCGATCTCATCGAAATTGACGCGGCGTCGAATACGAGCGTGGAAGACGTTCGCGATTTGCGCGACAAGGTCGATTTTCGTCCAGGCGAAGCCAAGTACAAAGTTTATATCATCGACGAAGTTCACATGCTGTCGAACGCGGCGTTCAATGCGCTGCTCAAAACATTGGAAGAGCCGCCGCCGCATGTTATCTTTGTTCTAGCGACAACGGATCCGCAAAAAATTCCTGCGACCGTTATCTCGCGCGTTCAGCGTTTCGATTTCAGACGATTGACGCTGCAAGAGATTATAGCGCGGCTGACTGAAATCGCCGAAAAAGAAAATCTCAAGATCGAACCGGCGGCGATTGAATTGATCGCGCGGCAAGCGACCGGCGCTATGCGCGATGCGATCAGCTTGCTCGATCAACTCACAGCTTACGGCAGCGATGAAATCACTTTGGTCCAGGTGCAAGGATTGCTCGGCGCAGCGTCGAATCAAATTGTTGGTGAGTTGGTAGCGCGATTAGCTGAAAAAGATGTTGCGCAAGGTCTATCGATCATATCGAATGCGGTGGACAACGGCGCAGACCCGCGCCAACTCTCGCGCGAGATCGTTGAGTATTTGCGTAGCTTGTTGCTCATCAAGGCGGGCCGTAGTGAGTCGCTCACGCTAACAGAAGAGGCGTTGGCGGAGATGCAGCAACTCGCGGGACAATTTTCTGCCGATCAACTTGTTCATGCAATCCGCTTGTTCAATCAAGCTGTATTTGAATTGCGCGCGAGTTCGCATCCGACGTTGCCGCTTGAGATTGCGCTCGTTGAGGCGACGTTAGAAGAAGCAACTTCACAGCGCACAACTGTTCCGCCATCTGCGCCCGTAGCGAAAAGTACGCCGCCGGCAAAACCGTCTACGCGTCCGGCAACGCCAACCAAAAGTTCGAGTCAGTCGAATAGCGAACCACTAAAACCAAAAGCAACGACAGAAGCGAGCGGAGTACCGCGAACTGAACCAGAGCCATTACCCCAAGCACGCGATTTGGATGGATTATCGGTTGAGGCATTAACGGAAAACTGGGGACGCGTACTTCAGTATGTGAAAAAGCACAACAAAATCGCTGAAGCGTTATTGCGCGATGCGGAACCAGTTCAGGTCGATGACGATCAAGTTATCTTGGGATTTCATCATCAACTGCACGCGGAGCGATTCGAGAAAGAAGCCAAGGGCAAAGAAGTTATCGAAAAGGGATTGGCAGAAGTTTTTCGTCGCAAGTGTCGTGTGAAATGTGTGTTGTCGCCCAAGCAAGCGAGAATCAAAGCGGTTCAAGATGATCCGGTGATCCGCGCCGCTGTCAATCAACTAGGCGCGCAAATCACTGAAATTCACAGCGAAGGAACAATCTAATGAGTAAACGAGGAGACCCGCGCAAAGCCGGTATGGCGATGGTACGTCCTGGTGCGCGACCACCGATGAATCAGCAAGGCGCGCTGCAAATGTTGCAGCAGAAAATGGCAGAGACCCAGGAGTCGCTTGCGAACGAAACGGTTGAAGCCAGTGTGGGCGGGGGCGTGGTCACTGTCACGTGCAGTGGACAGCAAAAAATTTTATCGGTAAAGATTTCGCCTGATGTGATGACCGCAGGCGATGTAGAAATGTTGCAAGACCTGATCGTTGCTGCGGTGAACGAAGCAATTGAAAAATCGCAGCAATTGGCATCGCAAAAAATGGGAGAGATCACTGGCGGGTTGGGCTTGCCTGGATTGTTAGGATAAGAATGGATACTACACCGCGTGCGGTCACGCGCCTGATCGATGAATTTCATCGTTTGCCTGGTGTTGGACCCAAAACGGCACAGCGACTCACGTTCTTTTTGTTGCGCGCACCGAAAGAGCAAGCGCAATCGCTGGCGGAAGCGTTGACGGGTTTGAAAGAGCACATTGTCAATTGCTCTATCTGCCAAAATATCGCCGAAGAAAATCCGTGCGCGATTTGTCGCGATGATTCGCGGGATCGATCCATTATTTGTGTGGTCGAAGAACCGCTCGACGTGCTGGCGATTGAACGCACACGCGAATATCGAGGACTGTATCATGTTTTGCATGGCGCGATCTCGCCGGTCGAAGGTATCGGTCCCGATGATTTGCGGATGCAAGAATTGTTGACACGGATTCAGCGCGATAAGGGAATCAAAGAAATTGTGTTGGCGACGAATCCGAATCTTGAAGGCGAAGCGACGGCGATGTATTTAGAGCGCTTGGTCAAGCCGCTAGGCGTTAAATTGACGCGGTTGGCGCGTGGTTTGCCTGTGGGTGGCGACCTAGAATATGCAGATGAGGTCACCCTCACGCGTGCGCTCGAAGGACGGCGAGAGGTTTGAACGAGTTTTTAAAACTCGTTGCAAAAACACTTGACAAAGTTGAAAAAAATTGTATAATGAATCCCGCACGTTGAGAGTATGGCATTACAAATTTTTGTTTCGGAGGCGCATCGAGACTAACTAATTCATGGAGCGGACGTTCCCTGACTAGTGTCTTATTGCCTCCGCCGATTGTCTCGGCGGTTTTTGTTCCAAAAAATCCGAAACTTGACACGGGTGTAAAAGTGTGGTATAAACGCCCCCGTTGTCTGCAAGGGGAACCTTAACAACTGAAGAGTGGTAGGAAAGAAGTAAGCGTTCGGATGCATCGCTTTGGTGGCGATGTGTCTAGGGGTGAATCGAAGAATTGTCAGAGTAAAACTCAAAATTTGAAATACAACGGAGAGTTTGATCCTGGCTCAGGATGAACGCTGGCGGCGTGCTTAACACATGCAAGTCGAACGGGCATTTTGGGAAACTGGAATGCTAGTGGCAAACGGGTGCGTAACACGTGGGTAACCTACCTCAGAGTGGGGAACAACAGACCGAAAGGTTTGCTAATACCGCATATGCTCAGCAATGAGTAAAGCCGCAAGGCGCTTTGAGAGGGGCCCGCGTCCCATCAGGTAGTTGGTGAGGTAATGGCCCACCAAGCCGATGACGGGTAGCTGTTCTGAGAGGAAGATCAGCCACACTGGCACTGAGATACGGGCCAGACTCCTACGGGAGGCAGCAGTGAGGAATATTGCGCAATGGACGAAAGTCTGACGCAGCGACGCCGCGTGGGCGATGAAGGCCTTCGGGTCGTAAAGCCCTTTTGGCAGGGACGAGTGAGGACGGTACCTGTCGAATAAGTCTCGGCTAACTACGTGCCAGCAGCC
>JACRMI010000029.1 GCA_016215025.1 Chloroflexota bacterium | reverse complement strand
CCCGCAATGGCCGCGGGAGTGACCGATCATTGCTGGACGGTGGTGGAGTTACTGAACTTCCCAGTTCCAGCGTAATGGCACGCACCCGGAGGCGGCGAGGAGGGATAAAAACAAAGCTGCCTGGGTATGTAAAGCCAATACCCAGATCAGCTTAGGACAAAATTTGCGAAATATGTAGTGCTCAAGCCAAGTTGGGCACTGTCAAAAACTATCACCGAATTTTCCACCATGTCCAGAGGCAGCACCATTCATTTGATGGAGCGTCTGCGGTCGAATCAAACGCTCCAAGTCATTTAAGGTGCTGTAGTCTGGAACGGGGTTATCGTAGACCCGTACCCACGCACGATAACCCGGGCTATCATGGACTTCCTCTTCGGCTTGGCGATACGGTCATTGCTTGCGTCGTCGCAAGAAGGTCATCCGATAGGTCACTTCGGCGGGAATCGGACGGCGTCCCGCGCGCGAAGTTTTGTAGTGCTGTTTGAGATCGTGACAAAAGAGTGCGAACAGTTTGGGATCGTCCAGAATCCAATCCAATTCTTGAAAGATTGGACTGCTCAATGCAGGTGCAGTGAAATCGACAGGACGTTCGTATCGTTCTATAATCATGCTGGGCCTCCGAGGGTTAGGATGGTATTCGGCAATACCAATCTTACTCCCTCGGTGGCCTTTGGCAAACTACGCTATTTCACATTTTCCAACAAGAACTAAGTAGCGAGGACAGGTAGAGCCGATCCTCAATTCCCAATTACATTCGTTCTTGTCGAGTAATTTCCAGGACAAAGACCGTCGCCGCTGAATCCTTCGTGACAGTTCCACCCGTGACTTGATGAACTTGTTCCAGGATTGAATCGACGCGCTCCGACCGTACGCCGATCATCAGGGTCGCATTTCCTCTTTTTAAGAAACCGCCCGTTGTGCTAATCAACGTTGCGTGATAACTCCAATCGGTCAGTCGCTTTAACAATTTTCCGGATTGGTTATCAGATACAATAACTAGTACTAATTGCAGCGCCCCTGGTTCAAGGAACGCGTGTTTCGCATCAACGGACGATTGATTGGCCCCTAAGTGAATATAGCGCGCCACTGGAAATACAAAAACGACCGCACTGCCAACATCCGCTACGATCGGACGCATAAATCCCGATAGGTGAGATGCTGGGGCGGGGGTAGTCATATGAACCGGTACGGTTCGCTTATGACAATGGATACGCAAAATACTAATCGCCCGATCCACATTGTTCGAGGATAAGCCGATCAGCAACGTCACATTGTGGGTACCCATGAATCCACCTAAACTACTAATCCGCGTGACGGATAAACCTGCCTGGGTTAGTACGTTCATTGCTGCGTCGGCGTCTTCACGCTGAACAATCGCAAGGATTAATTTATCAATATCCATGGCTTGGCTTCTCTCATTCGACAAATCACGTTAAGCGATAGGTTTCGTAACTCCCCTGGCAGGGCCAGCCATTGCAAAAGGCAAGTTCCCGCTGAACGGGAAGATAAATCGCTGCCGAAATCGTGTCGGCATCGTTTTGGGGACGATGCCGACAGAGCGCCGTCTCGCCGTGATAGGCGGCAATTTTTTTGGCTTGTTTCAAATCGAGTGTGGCATGCGATTGCTCGAGCAACGATTTCGCCGTAGCATAGCGGTCCCGAGTTTCATCATAAGTTTCGCGCACATTGATTTTTAGGATATGCTGGTCACGCAGGACGGCGCTCACAAAATGATTCGTCGTCACGGCGGTATCATTGGTCGATTCAACTATTCCACACCGGCGAAAACCATTTTCGATTACGACGATTTCGCCTTCGGCATCCACCAGAATCAGATTGCCCGCACCCATACATGTGCTGCTCTTTAGAAACGCAATCGCCTGGGGTACACTCGATACTTGTTCGAGCAAATCCATCATCAGCGTAAAGCGCGCCAAACCGGGGCCTATATCGCGCGAAGGCACGTGCGTGTCGGCAACCACTAACCCGCGTTCATTCATCCCCGAACTGAAAACACCAGGGCTGCCTGCACTCGTGGCGTAAATATAGCGATAACCTGTTTGCGGACGCGCGTAGGCAATCGCGCGCATCGGAATGTGCGCTTCAAAGTAATCGCGATTTTTCACCAGCATGGGGATGCCTTCGTGAGTCGCCGAGCGCGCCGCTGCCCAGCCCGTGCAGCCATCGGTTTGCGTCTTGGCAAGTAACAAATCGTCCAGATACGAAGCGACAGTGTACTGGAACAATTGGGTAAAGGGTATTTCCAATTTCTCAGCAATGCCTTTGAGCATATCCATCGTCGAACGTGCATTCTCATTCCACGCCTGTTCGACTTGGCCGATAGCCTCCGCAATCAATCCCCCCGTGCGATTCAGTCCTTCCAAGCGCGTGCCGATCGAAGTCAAAATCATCGGGCGCAAGTCATACACTTGACGCCCGTGTTGCAAACCCATTTGATAATGATTGCCATGCAAAGAAAGTACTCTCATCTGTCTTGACCCGTTGACTCCTGATAATTCTGGTACTTCCAACATGCAACGCGGCGGTGATTCACCTCAAAAAATGGCGGTTGTTCTCTATCGCATATTTCACCGACCCGCGCAAAGCAGCGCGGATGAAAACGACAACCCGATGGCGGATGGATCGGGCTGGGCACGTTCCCTTTCAAAATGATGCGCTCGCGCCGCGCCGCTTTATCGACCGAAGGAATGGCCGCGAGCAAGGCTTGCGTGTACGGATGCAATGGATTTTCGAATAGCGCATTGGTTTCGCCCGTCTCGACGATGTGTCCCAGGTACATTACCGCGACGCGATTGCTGATGTGATGTACCACGCTCAAATCGTGCGTGATGAAGAGGTACGTCAGTTGGAATTCCTGTTGCAACTCTTGTAACAGATTGACCACTTGCGCTTGAATTGAAACGTCGAGTGAGGAGATCGGCTCATCGGCGACGACAAAGCGTGGCTGCATCGCGAGCGCGCGCGCAATACCGATGCGTTGCCGTTGGCCGCCGCTGAATTGATGCGGATAAGAATCAATGTAGCGCTCGTTTAATCCGACTCGTTGCAACAATCGAATTGTTTCGGCTTCACGATTAAGCGCATCCCGCACTCCCCGGTGTGAGAGTGGAACCGCGAGTATTTCGCGGACCGTTTTGCGGGGATTGAGCGAAGCGTATGGATTCTGAAAGATGATTTGCGCCACGCGATAAAAGGGCGTGCGTTCGACCTTGCCATTCTGCCGCAGGTCTATCCAATCGCCCACAACGCGCTTGCCCTCGTAGCGCATTTCACCGGTGGTAGGCTCATGCAGGCGGACCAACACACGTCCTAACGTCGTCTTGCCGCATCCGCTTTCGCCAACCAATCCGAGGGTCTCGCCCTGAAAGATATCTAGATCAACTCCATCCACGGCATGCACGATAGGATTTTTTGTGCGGGTGAGTATACGGGTCAACACGCTTCGTTGGATCACAAAATATTTTTTGATGGCACGCGCTTGAATGAGGGGAGTCGATTCAATCATTTCGATTCACCGTATCGTTCCACGTCCATGTTGGCTCGCGGCGGTAATTCACGTAACGCAAACAACGTGCCCGTTGCCCTGGCGCAATTTGCACCCAGGGAATCGGACCTCCGAGGCACGCGACCTGCGCGAATTGACAGCGCGGATGAAAGGCACACCCATCCGGCAGACCAACGAGGTCAGGCACTTCGCCTGGAATGGGTTCGATGCGTGTCTTGGACGTAAGACGTGGGATACACGACAAGAGACCGTGTGTGTACGGATGTGCGGGTTGCTCGGTCACTTGCTCGGTCGTCCCCAGTTCGACGACGCGCCCCGCATACATTACCATCAAGCGCTGGCAAAATTCCGCGGCCAGACCCAGGTTGTGCGTGACCAAGACGATGGCGGTCTGGTGCGTGCGATTGATGCGGCGCAACAGTTCGATGATCTGCGCTTGAATCGTCACATCCAGCGCCGTGGTCGGTTCATCCGCCAGCAAAATTTTTGGCTCACAGGCAAGCGCCATCGCGATGAGCGCGCGTTGTTGCATGCCGCCGCTGAATTGATGGGGGTATTCGTGATAGCGGTCCATCGGCGCCGAGATGCCAACCTCATCCATCAACTTGAGCACGCGCTTTCTTTCGGCGGAGCGCGTTGTAAAGCCGGACGACACAAAGCCATGAATGCGCAACGACTCTTGGATCTGTTCGCCCACCGAAAAAACCGGGTTCAGTGTGGTCAACGGGTCTTGGAACACCATCGCAATTTCTTTGCCACGGATCTTGCGGATTTGATCGCTCGACAGTTTGAGTAAATCACGGCCTTGAAAATTGATCTCACCGGCCGTAATCCGGCCCGGCGATGATACAAGGCGCAGGATCGATAGCATGGTCACGCTTTTGCCGCAACCCGATTCGCCTACAACCCCCAGAATTTCACCCGCTTGTAAATCCAAACTCACGCCGGAGACAGCGTTCACGGTCCCGCGCCGCGTCGGAAATATCGTCGTTAGATTGTTGACTTGAAGCATTGGTTGCGGTTGACTCATCGCACGTTCCTATTCGACCTTCAAGCGTGGATCGAGAATATCGCGCAGTCCTTCACCAAAAATATTGATGGCGACCACCAAGATGAGAATCGCCACGCCGGGAAAGGTAGACACCCACCACGCGGTCAACAGATAATCACGTCCGCTCGATACCATCGAACCCCAGGCCGGCGTGGGCGGTTGCACACCCAAACCCAGGAAGCTAAGACTCGCTTCCATAATAATCATATAGCCGAGCCGCAACGTACCTAACACAAAAACGGAATGCACGATGTTGGGCAGAATCTCAAACGCCATAATCGAATTGTGACTCATGCCCGCCACCCGCGCCGCTTCGACGTATTCTTTCGTTCGTTCCGCCATCACTTCGCCGCGCACCAAGCGAAAGAATTCAACCCAGCCTTTGAATGCGAGCGCCATCACGAGGTTAACGAATCCAGGGCCCAAGAATGCCATCACGCCAATCGCGAAAATCAAGAACGGAAATGCCAATAGCAAATCGGCAAAGCGCGAAAGAAAACTGTCCAGCCAGCCGCGATAGTAACCCGAGACGGCGCCCAACACCAAGCCGACCAGGATTGAAATGCCGACGCTGAGAATCCCAACCGCTAGCGACACTCGCGAGCCAAAAATGATGCGCGTCAGCAAATCGCGTCCCTGGTCATCCGCGCCCAGTGGATATTCCCAACGGCCGCCCTCCCACGCCGGCGGATCAAAGCGCAGGAGCAAACTGCCGCGGGAGGGGTCATGGATGGTTATTTGTTCAGCAAAAATCGCGACCAAGATGTACACCAAAACGACGAGGCCGCCGATCAGCACAATCGGCCGCTGACGCAGTTCTGACCCCAAATCGACAAGCGCCCGTTGCCAGAGTCTCAAGCGTATTCGTAAATCGTAATCCCAGGCACGCGTGTAGCGCAGAGGTGCTTGGACGGTCATCGCCTACTCCTGAACCAATGAACTAATTCCTCACTGAGTCGATGAGCCTAATTTTCAACCTCTAATAAACCAACCTTCCAAGGTTGGTTGGGTCATCGGACCACCGGCTCATTTACAGCGTGATTCTTGGATTTAAATACGTGTACAAAACATCCACGACTAAATTGGTCAACACAAACGTAATCGCGTAAATCATCACGGCGCCTTGAATCAGCGGAAAATCACGATTGAAAATAGCATCGACCACCAACCGACCCAGGCCAGGCCAGCTAAAGACTGTTTCCACGATCATATTGCCGCCGAGCAATACACCGATCTGCAAGCCAACCACGGTCACGGTTGGAATCAGCGCATTGCGGAGCGCATGTTTCATCACCACATCCCATTCCGTTGCGCCTTTGGCGCGCGCCAGTTTGATGTAATCGCTGCGTAGGACTTCGAGCATACTGGAGCGTAACACGCGCGCGATAATGGCGGCGACACCGGCGCCCAAGGTAATCGACGGCAGCACCAGATGTTTGAGACTGTCAATGAGCGCCGGCATATTCTGGGTGAGTATACTGTCAAGCACGTACATTCCCGTTATTTCCTGCAACTGCACCTCATAACCGAGCCGACTCTGCGCCGGTAACCATTGCAAACGTACGGCGAAGAAAAGAATGAGAATAATGCCTAACCAGAACCCCGGCATGGATATACCCAGGAATGCACTGGCCATGCTGAAACGGTCCAACAGCGAATTCTGTCGGACCGCCGAGAGAATGCCAATCGGCAAAGCGATGATGAGACTAACGAGGAGCGAACCAAGCGTCAATTCGATTGTAGCCGGCAACCGTTCCGCTAACAAATCCACCACGGATTTGTTGCGAATGTACGAGTAACCCAGGTTGCCCTGGACGGCGTCACCGAGGAAATATCCCAGCTGGACCTCGAGAGGTTCATCGAGATGAAACTGATGACGCAGTTGATCGATCTCGCGTTGGGAGGCGGAAGCGGAGCGACCGAGCATAATGTCCACTGGGTCGCCCGGGGTGAGTCGGATGAAGAAAAAAACAATAATTGCGACGCCGAACATGATCGGAATGGTTGTCAGAACCCGTTCAAAGATTTTGACTGCCTTCATAATTCGCGCCTTGTGGGAAGGGTTGGGCCAGAGATTGAAATTCTGACCCAACCGGGTTCCAACCTGATTGACTTATTTTAAGTTTACGTCGTGCAAATTTTCGCGGCTATCGGAAGCGGGCGACCAGTTCAACGTGTGGGCTCCCGCCGCTTCAATGGCTTGGGGCAGCACAAGGAAGATCGCGGGCGCTTCATCGTAGATGAGTTTTTGAGCTTCGTTGTAGATGGCTTTACGTTTGGCAACGTCATTTTCGATCTCGCCATCCTTGATCAGTTTATCTACACGCGCATTCGAGTAGCCCGAGAAATTGGCCCGTCCGTAGGTCGAACCGGCCGTGTAGCTATACCATTTCGCTTCCATGTGACCGACGGGGTCGAAGGCAGAATCGCCCCAATCACCTACATACGCTTGGCGCTCGCCTGCCAAGAGTTTCGGTCGCACGACGTTATACTCCCATACGCGCACACTCGCATCGATGCCAATGTCGCGCAACATCGTCGCCACGGCTTCCGAGAGCGGACGGATCGAGTCAATCGTGTCGATGACAAATGACAACGGCTTGCCGTCTTTCATCAACATTCCGCTGGCATCTGGTGCCCAACCCGCTTCTTTCAATAGTGCCAGGGCTTTGGCCTTGTCGTACGCGTACGGCTTTAAGCTGGGATCGGTAAAGTTGTTCGTCGGCATCAACGCGCCGCCCAGCGGTTGCGCCAGACCATTGTACACTTTCTTGATGATCAGGTCCTTGTCAACGGCGTAGTTTAGGGCTTGGCGAACTTTGGGATTGTCGAACGGGGCTTGTTTGACATTGAGTTCCATCCAGATGGGGCGCGTGCCTGGAATGGCCTTGACCTGAATCCCTGGAACTTTTTGCAGTGTTCCCACTAGCTCCGCGGGCACTTCGGTGATGATATCTACTTCGCCAGCGAGCAAGGCGGCTACCCGAGTTGAGTTTTCAGGGATCACACGAAAAACGGCGCGGGAGATGCTTGCCTTGCCGGCCGGCGTCAGATCAGGCGCGCCACCATAGTAATCGGCAAATCGTTCGAGGATCACTTCTTCCAGTCCGGTTTTCGAGGAGACGAATTTGAATGGTCCCGTCCCCATGGGTTTCTCGATCAGTCCTTTGGTGCCTACTTTTTCCACATAGGCTTTGGATACGATTTGGGTGTGCACAAGCAACTGCATTGCCGAGGGCCACGGTGCGGTAAAGTTTACGACGACGGTATAGTCGTCTTTCTTTTCAGCACTGCTAAAGGGACCAAGAAAACCCTTGCGTAAAGCGGTGTGTGGTTGCGGATACTCGATGCCATTGGTCTTGAACTCGCGGTTGAAGGTAAAGATGACATCATCGGCTTTCAACTCACTGCCATCGTGGAACTTGACCCCTTTGCGCAATTTAATTTCCATAGTCTTGGTGTCTAGCCACGTGATCGACTCAGCCAGTTCCATGTGCACGCCGCTGGTATTGTCACGCGTAACCAAGCCATCGTACATATTGCGAATTACTGTTTCGGCTTCGCGACTGCTATGGTCTGCCGGGTCGATGCCTGAAGGCGCGCGTGCCAAGGCGATGACTAGCGTGTCGCGACCTGGGGCAGCCGTGGGTTGCACGATCACAGTTTGCGGCACGGGTACGACGACGGTCTTTTCTGCGACCACCGTCTTTTCGACCGTTTTCTCGACAACTACGGTCTGGGCGACCGGTTTCTCAACAACGACGGTTTTTTCCACCACTTGGGCAGTCGGCGGAGCGCATGCGGCGAGCAACAACAAGGTTCCCACCAGCAAAGTCAATTGAATGATACGAAATCGGTTCATCCGGTTCCTCCTTCGGTCATAACGTCTTTGGATTAGATTAGCGTTCGAAAATCACCCTGTCGCAGTCCTCCTTCCCTGGTGGAGATGGTAGAACCTAATCACCTCTGACCATCACTTTCACTTGTACGATGCCCAGTCCTTCAATTCCCAATTGCCGGGCATTTCGTCCGGCTTGCCAAAAATCGCGTCCTTGCAGCGCACATGCCACCTTCGCCAGACCTTCGCACGCGGGCATCGGCACATGGGCGATTTGCCCCAGCGCAACCATCGGCACGAGGCCGGTTGGCACATCTTCCCAGATGTAGCGAGTATCGATTGAGCGCGGCGCGGCGATGCCTCGGTAAGCAACGTTGCTTTGAATGCGCTCGTACAACGTATCTCCAACAATGCCTTCATAACTGCGCGCGAGCCACTCACACGCCGATTGCGCTTGGATACCAAACGCCTTGGCAACCGCGAGGCGCTCTGCATCCATCACTTCGATAAAGTGCGCAATGCTTGGCGTCATATCGCGATAAAACTCGAACGGCACACCCGACTCGATGCGCCCGACGCTGAGAATGGTCGTCGTTGGATGGAACATTGCGCCGATATTGTCGAGTCCAGTTTCAAGCACATCGGCCGCCGCAATGAATTGCGGATACAGCGGATTCAATCGTTCCAAAACCGGTTGCGTATCATGCGCGGGAAACGCGGCGAGAGTCACTCGATTCTTCACGCTCGAAATTTTCACGCGCGCGGGTCCTGAAATCCGGCAGGTATACAGCAACGTTTGCGCTTCGCCGACGAACACACGCGCCTTGACGCCCAGCCGATTCAGCACACTGCGAAATTCAAGTGCACCCCCTGTACGACCGGGGTTCAGGATGATGACTTGATGGTCGCGCAAATGCGGCGCGCACGCTTCGGCCATAAATGCGTGCGCACTCGCCGGCACGACGACCAAGATGAAGTCAGCATCAGCGATTACGGGTGCAATGTCCGTGGTGACAAGTTCGAGCGCGCCAAATCCTTCGATCACGCCTTCGCACTTGACGCCGCGCGCCAACTGTAAATCGACGATTTCGTTTGCGAATTTGTTGTAGAGTCGAACGGGGTAACCGCGCATGGCAAGATCACCTGCGAACGCATGTGCGCCATTACCCGCGCCGAGGATTGCGATTTGTGGTTTCACAATACACCACTCCGTGTCATTCCGAATAATTTGTGATGGTCCTGGTCATCAGGGTTTCTCAGATGAAGCAAGGCGAGTCGATGTATGGGTGTGGGTAGGACTTGATTTCGAGTCGTCGTTAGTGTATAGGTAGGTGTACTCGTTGGTGAAAGTGCATCAGGCGCAACACGCTATTATTGTTGCAACTCCGTTCGACTCGGCATCTCTAACCGCAACAGTTCGCGCTTCATCACCCGCAATGCTCGTTCAGGATCGACCCGTCCGTACAGTCCGCCCAGGATGCTCACAAGATATTGCGCGTCCATCAGTACATTTCCCTTGGGACGTAATACGTGTGGTTCGTTCGAGTTATACAGCACACCCTCCGCAATAAGCGCGAGATCGTCCAAGTAACCCTTCGCTTGTTCTTGGCATTTGTGATAGACCGTTCCGCCAATCAATACAACCGTGACGGGCTGGTTGAGGAAATTGACGCCGTGTTGCAAAAAGTACGTCTCGGTCTCGTCCACGTAGCCAACGTGCTTGCGGGTCGCGGTGGCGAGGATTTCGCGGGCGAGCCAGGAACGCGCAGTGTTTTCCAGAGCTGTCTCTGGAACCACATGCGGGTTGGCCGTCATCCAACCCAAATATTGATCCAGATTCACCTCAACGTGAGTAGTACGGTTCGCCAAGAACTGACGGAATTGATCTGGGTGGGGAGCAAAGGTCTGTGGAAAACGTAGCGCCAAAAAGGTACTCAATTCTTGTTGCATCGCGCCGTTCTTGAACCGTTCCAATTCCTTGAGGTTTTCCGCATTGTACGCCAAACCGTATTTACCTTCCACCCGACGGTACGCCATGGGCGTATTCGGCGTTTTGAGAATCGTGCGCTTGACGCGCTTGCTGTTGTCGGATCCTTCGTAGACAAAGAGCGGGTTGTCTGTGACATTCGAGAAAAAGTCAGTGGTCGCGCCGCCGATATCGAGCGCCAGAATGTTGCCGATGCCTTCCTCGTTGCCATGTCCGCGCGCGAGAAGGTTAATCCCGCGAAAGGCAGCACGGGGTGTTGGAATGAAGGGCGCATCCATAAACTCTTCAACCACATCAAAGCCCTTGGCGCGGATGATGACGGTCTGGAATAGTTCACGGATGGCTTCGTTGACCACTTCGATTTGAAAGCGATTTACTTCGGGCATGACGTTCGCCGTCACGCGAAGGTCAATGTGATTTGCGCGGAAAATATTTTCGATCTGTTCGCGAATGTCCTGATTGCCCGCATAAATCACGGGAACACCGTACTGAGTGTATGTAGCGAGCCGTGCGTTTTCGGCGAGCAGGTGCGCGTTGTGCAATTCCGTTTCGGTATCGCCGCCCTCATTGGTGCCGCCCGCAATCAAAACGATTTCGGGTTGGTCGTCGGTGTAAATCGCGCGCGCTTGCTCGGGGGTGAGTTTGCCCGCATAGCTCCCAAGCAATTTCGCACCAGCGGTTAGCGCAGCCAGGTCAGCGGCAAAACCTGACTCAGCTTCAGTCAACGAAACCGTGACCATTTTCAAGCCGCCCTTGGCGCTGGAGCACGGCAAGCGCACGTCGAACTGGCTCATCACATCGTTGAGCGGTTTCCAATCTCCGCGTTCTTTACACGCCTCGAGGACGTCCAAGCCATTCGCCAAACCGATGCGAATATCGTCTACCGTCGTCGGAACATAGCGCAAACTGAACTTTTCGTTTTTGGCATCAAACAGACCCACCTTGGTGAAGGTCGAACCAAAATCAACGACGAGCGCCTGCTTGGTCTGCGTCCTGAGTTGCGCGATGCTCTTGCCGCGAATCGTCACTTCGCGATCCGCTTCTTGTTCCAGCGCCTCTGTTTCGGTAATAAAATTCACATCAGCCGCAATCGAAATGGTCTTGTCGAAATACCAGGGGAACCGCTGCCGAACGAGATCGACGCGTTGCAATTCATCTTTGACCGGAATGCCATCCCAGACATCCGCACGACATGCGCCGTCCACCACTTTGACTTTGCATTTGCCGATCATCTCATATTTTTTATCAGCGACCGTCAAATGCGGCGCTTGAAAGAGTCCGATTTGCATCGCCAGTTCGAGTGCGTCAGGGCTAATCACGCCGCACGTGCCCGTCGAGTAATGTGCTTCATTGGCCAACGAGAGGAGCAACGTCTCGTAGTTTTTCTCGGTATCTTCGCTCGATTCCTTTGCCCATTCGTTGAAATTTGCGACAGTCACGGGACCGTCATAGCCGCCAAGTAATGCCGCGTGCAAAACGTTGTACATCGCACCCCGTTTCAGTTCGGCGATGCGCTGCCGTACCCAGGGATCTGCCCAAATATTCGGGACGTGCCCTTTGGCAAAATCCCAGCAGACCTGTTTGGTGATCTGGCACGATTCGATAATGTCTTCGGCTTTGGCTTCGTGATGCGCTTCCGAGTGCGTGACGACGTGCAAAATGTCTGGTTCGAGGTAGAGCTGGGTGTAGATGCCAAACGCGAGATGACCTTTCGCTTGATAGAGGTCGGGAGGAAAACTGGGAAGCCCCGAGCGCGTTTGCTTGATGATGTGAAAATCGTAATGGCGCGTCAGGGGTTCGATCAGTTCGTATGACGCTTTCATTTTAGCGAGATCATCCAGCGCGGATATTTCGGGGGGTAATTCGAACATCATTTGCATCACGTAATGCTTGACGCCCAGTTTGAGCGCCATCAAGCCGACCAGAACGTGATCCGTAACCTGCATATCATCGCTTGCGTAGCGCAAGCCCCACTGATGCGGATCGTTGATCTCGCATGGCTTGCCGACACTCGCCCAGTATCGAATCACATCGTAATGTTCGCGGAATGAATCGTGAATCGAAATAGGACCGCGTCCATCCATGCGGTTGTAGAAGAAGATCGGCACGGCGGGAAAGCACGAGTTGAGATGTTCTTCCCACAGTTTCGCGAGTTCGAGCAATTCATCCGTGCCACTGTAGATGCGTGTCATCGGATAGTTGCCGCGCCGCGTCGCCGCTTTCAGACGCTTCAAATCTTCGATGGTGCGAATCGGCGCGCCGCCTTGCCCGGCGAGGTATTTGCTGGGGTCTTCTTCGCCGCGAATAAATTTCGCAAGCAGTTCCTGGGACGTTTGATCGGGCGCGAGCGATACGATTTCAAGCGCGCCGGCATCGGCAAGTTTTTCGATGCCGTCAATCGTCGGCTCAATCGTTGCCGCCGCAATGCCAATGTGCGCGCGGAGAATTGGGCGATTCTCGCGCTCGCGCACCTGGCGAATGCGTTCGACCAAATAATCGGACCACTCGAACTCTTCGCGCGCAACGTGGACAGGTTGCTGTTTGGTGAATCGTTCCAGCTCTTCCATCGTGATGTAATCATCGGCGATAACCTCAAAAAATTGGTGGAACTCTGGTTTGTCCATATAGTCCTGGCTAACTTTTTCGAGGTCATAGTGGCGTTCTTCGGGAGGAGTAAAGGGGTCAGGTTCGAGGGGTACGCCCGTCATCGTGCGGACGAGATTAGCGGCGGGACGCAAGCCGCCAAAAGAGTACCGAATTCCAGAATCTTTCGGATGCAAACCGTATTGGGTCGCGGTCTGAACAAATTCAGTGATGAGTTTATCGACGTGCAAATCGCCCAAACGCATTGAGACCCCAACAACTTCGGGGCGCGCTTCACGAATCTTGTTGATGACTTCGGGGATGGGGACTGCCGGACCGAGCTTGACGGCAATATAACCCAAGCCTTGGTCTTGCATCCAATCGGCAAAACCTTCAACTCCAAGATTGTGAACACATTTACCTATCGCGCCAACCATCACACGACGTTTTTTTTGTTTTGTATTAGCTGAACTATCCATGGTTTTCCCCTTTATTGATAACCTGAAACACATATCTTCGCCTCATGTGACCCTCAAGCTAGCCTAAAGCTTTGTTAAAGCTTAAACGTTTTCATGAGCGGCCTTCACCAAGGTTAGTCGTAACAAAAATCGAATTCCACAAAAAATATCTGGGCGCTCGCGCTTATTCGGTCATCACGAGCTTAGCTTGGCGATACGCTTTGTCTATTTTGCGCAAGGCACGCGTAGTCTCTTTCGGACACATGAACGACAAGGCCGCTACAAACGCATTCACTAGTGTTATGATCGCGGTGAGTGAAAGACTATGAGATACGCCTTCGGTGACGGCTTGAAAGGCATAGTCGACACGCTGAGCAAGGGGCGAAACTAGACTATCGGTAATAGCAATTCGCTTGGCACCGATGCGTTGAGCATAGTCGATGGCTTGAACCGTGTCGGTGATATAGCGCCACACGCTAATGCCGATCAGGATACTGGTGGGCCGGAGTCGCGTAAGTTCCAACGCCAGCTGTGTACCTCCGTTTAGGACGACTCGAGCGTTGAATCCCATAACTTGAAGTGAGTGTGCGAGATACAGAGCTGGTCCCGCCGATAACCCGCCCGCCACAACCAGAATATCGCTGGCTTTAGCGATTTCGCGCATCGCGGCGTCAAAGTGCTCAACATTTAGAGACTGAAGCGTCCGAGTTAGATTCTGCCGATCGAGATCAAACACGCGGGAAATTGTTTCATCCCGATTGGCGACGCCGTTTTGTTGCTCAAGTTGTTGCGTTTTTTGAATATAGGTGGGGAGACCTGCCCGCACGGTGGCCTGCAGATTCGGATAGCCCGCATAATCGATGGCTTGGCAAAAGCGCACCACCGTCGCGGCGCTAACGCCGGTCTTTTCACTTAACTCAATGATCGATGCAAAGGCTACAAAAAGGCTATTGTCAAGGACAAAACGCGCCAACTTTTTGTGCGATCGACTCAAGTGTGGCAACGCTTGAGTGATGCGGTTCTCAAGTGATTTTTCAAAGGGCATAACGATTAAACTTTCCAGGAACAATTGGGGTACTAACGGGTCCAAACTTCATAGACATCCTTAAACCCGAAGCTTCGTACAGCACCAGAACTAAACGAACGCAGCCATACCCGATTTAGATTCGAGACTATCATAACATAAAACCTAATCGAATGCAAATAATTTTCCATTTTTTTTTACTATGAAAAATATTTTCCATTTGGATAAGCAGGAGAAAAGGATAGGACCAAGAAGGTTGTCCGGGGCGAGCTATGGAAGGTCAGAGGTTGAAGTACGCAAATAAAGATTGCGTTTTGACCTTTACGCGCAGGAAAATAACCACCCAGGTGTGAGGAGACGACAGTTGTGGGGTAAAGTTCGCATAAACCGAATAGAGCGCGGAGTGATTAACTGCAAAACCGATGATGTAGGGCATCAACCTAACTAACACCCTACGGGCTGCGTGGCCACAGAATCACCTGGCTCGTTTGGGGTTGAGCAACAAGCTCATTTGCTACCAACGACGATTTCGACTGGCAGTTCCCACAATAACATTCGGGTTGCTTCGCGCGTTTGCAAGCCCGCCGCTTCGAGCGCCTTTTGAACATAAAGGGGGCGACAATCCAAAAGGCTTGGAAATTTCTCGTGCCCCCATTCGTACAGATTCCGTCTCCAGGTCGCTTGCCCCGTCTTTGAAAGGGACACCACGCATAGACGTCCGTCGTGCTTTAGAACACGACGGCATTCCGACAAAACTTGGGGAATCTCTGGGGTATCGAAAAGCTCCAAAACAAAACTCATAAAGATCGCATCGAAAAAATTGGCGTCAAATGGAAGTGCGGTCGCATCTCCATTTTTCAACATGACGCGCGCTGCCAGTCCTGTCTGATTGACCCTGGATTGAGTCAGCGCGAGCATCCTTGGCGACAAATCGATCCCATAGACCTTGCCCAATTCGCCCACGACTTGGGCGAGCGCCACGATGCCGTGCCCGGTGCCAAAGCCGATCTCCAAAGCGACCTCGCCACTTTGAACGCCAAGTTTCTGCAGCCCAATTTGCTTGGGCTTGCTTTCCCAGTAACCTTCCAGCGGATCGTACCATCGACTGATTCGGTCGTAGGTCGCGCGCGTTTCGGCGCGTGTGCGCGTAACGCGGGTAATTGTCATATCCTCGTTTAGCATTTATCTCGATCAATCCTTTCAACCCGGTGGAGCAACGGCCTTACTGTATTAGCAAAGGCGGCCCTAGCAACTCCATACCATAGGCACGTCACAGCGCCGGGGCGTGTGGCGGCATCGCGTTTGCTTTGGTCACTTCGCGAAAGAACCCTTCCATTTTCCCTGTCGGGAAAAACGCGACGAGGATCCTGTCGCGTGCATCGCCGACATACGCCCAGACGTACGGCACCTGGCGTGATGCCAGCAGCGAGTCGCCGGGTTTGAGCCGGAACTTGGCTTCTCCTACCTCGAACACGAACTCGCCTTCAATCAGGTAAAACCATTCGTCCTGTTCGTAATGCAAGTGACGCGCAGGACCACCCTTTGCATGAGAGTGCGCGTCGAAGTTTTGCGTACTTGACGCTCGGCGGTTAGAAACCGCGCCTACCAAATCACGAAATCCGCCTGCGCGGATTGGAGCTCAACCTGCGAAGGCAGGTTTCGTGCAGTCGTTGCTGCGAATTCCATTCGCCCGTGCAAAACTTTGACGCGCACTCTTTGCATAAAATGTTTTCTCGAGAATGAAAACGCCGGTGCTATCCTGTGGCATCAGCTTAAAATCAATATGGCTAACGCCGAGTCCACGATGCTCGCCGAATCGGTCTTCACCTGCCGCGACTCGAAGCGCGGATGGAATACGGGCTGGAGTTTGCACAGATTCGTTCATCAAAGTCCTCCTCCTAGTTCATCTCGCCCACATCATAATCCCGACGAGAACAAAGTCAATCGATTAATCGAATCATGCCGAGCGATGTTGTTCACTCGACCGCAATCTTGACCGTCGCACTCATGCCCCAGCGCAAGCCGCTGGCGATTCCTTCGTCGAGATCAATCCACACGCGGAACACGCGGTCGCCGCGATACTCTATTGCCGACGGCGCAATTTTTTCGACCTTGCCGCTGAAGGTCTTGCCAGGGAAAGCGTCAAGCGTGACTTGAACGCTTTGCCCCACTTGAATCCTGGACGCATCCACTTCGGCGAGATTGGTCGTCTTGACGCGCAATTTGGATACGTCGCCCAATACAAACGCCGGCGTGGGACTCCCAGGCACAACCGTATCGCCAATCGAAATATTTTTCTCCGCAATCGTGCCATTGAACGGCGCGGTCAGAATGTAATCCGCGGCGTTCGACTTGAGTGCGTTGAGCGCGGCTTGCGCGTTTGCCAACTGCGCCTGCGCTACGTTGATCGTATCCTGGGTTGGAGTCAAGCCCGCGAGCGTCGCTCTGGCTTGATCGATGTGCGCTTGCGCCGCCGCGAGTTCAGCCGAGGTTGGATGTTGAGTGGCGTCTTGGTACGCCGCGGCGGCGGCTTGGTAATTGTTCGCCGTTTGTTGCAGTTGCGCCGATTCAGGCGTCATCGCAATATACGGATTCGATGCGCCGCCAATGCGATCGTACGCGGCTTGTGCTTGCGCGACGAGCGCCTTGGCGTTGTCTACCTGCGCTTTTAACTGCGCGAGTTCATCGGTAGTAGGTCCTGCGCGCACCTTGTCGAAGTTCTTTTGCGCCGCATCGAGCGCGGCTTGTGCCGCGGCACGTTCGGCAGACGTCCCCCCCGCTTTCAAAAGACGAAGTTGCATTTGCAGCAGATGTCGGCACAGGCGTCGGCGTAGAATTCGCCGCACAACCCACTGTTGCGAAAAGCAAAAAGCCAATAGCAAACCAATGTAATCGAGTCATTTTCTCTCCGTTTCTATTTTGCTTACGTCATCGTTTTGGTCGCTTCGGCAAGATTGAGACGATTGACGTGCCGAATCGATGGCAGGGCAGAGACGATCATCGTCAACAAAATTCCGAGCGCGGCGACTATATACGACATCGGCGCGATCATAATTTTGAACGCAAAGAAATCCGTACCAAATGCCGCGCCCATTTCGTTTGCCGCCATCGTTCCCAAAACGAGTCCTGGGATAAGCGTGACTAACCATAGCACGACGTTTTCCAAAATCATCAATTGCGCGATGCGATTGCGCCCCGTGCCAATCGCACGCATGGTCGCAAATTCGCGTTGCTGTTCCAGCACGTTGACCATCATCGCGTTGAACAAGAGCGCGAATGCCATCACGACCGCAAACACAAGGAGCACGCCGATAAAGGCGTAGAAAAATCCCATCAGAGAAACCCAATCATTTTCGACTGATGATTTGAGTTGAACGCTCGACGCATTCAGGTAATGATATATGTCGGAGCGGATCGCATTTGTCTGAGCAGGATCGACCTTCAAGTACACGCCGTTGAACAACAACTCACTCGTATGGTCCCAGCGTTGCGCTTCGTCCATCGAAATGTAACCAACCGCGCTCATCAATTCGTCGGCGGTGCCGCCCAGGATTAGTGTGCGCATCGTTTTTTTATCTTTGCCCGATTCCGACGGCGTTTCCAGCGTGACGCGATCTCCAACGTGCAGTTTGAACTTGTCCGCCAACGCCGTCGTCAACACGATGCGTCCATTGCCCAATGCTTGCGCTGGTGAAATTCCATTCGTTATTTTCAATCGATGCAAACTGGCAGAGGGGGCGATCGCGGTGACGGCAATATCTTCATCCTGGGTCACGCCTTTGATCGTCGCAGGAATCTGGACAATCGGTTCGACGCGTTGAACCCCTTGCCAACTTTCGATGCGTCGCAGCGTGGAGCGGGTGCGCGGTTGCGCGAAAACGGCGAATAGATCCCACTGCTCCGTCGAATGAAAAGTTTCCTGGTTGATGGACTGCATCGAATCCACCATGCTCCACGATGCCAAGATGAGGATAAACGAAAAGACAATTCCCAGCCCCGTCGAGAGGACGCGACTGCGGACGCGGGACACATTGCGCAAGGACAAGCCAAGCCAAAGTGGCAGCGGTATCACTCGCTCGATGAATGACTTGCCGCTTTTGACAAACGTCTCGCTGGGAGTCGGGCGCATCGCCGCGACGGGTGGCAGACGCGCTGCGTTGAACGCGGGAAGGATGCCCGCAAGAATCGTCGCGCTGAGACTGAGCAACACGCCTTCCAAAATGAGATCGATATAGAGACGCGATTGCACCAACGGAATGCCCAGCTCGTTGGCGTACTCCGTTGTCACTTCCGCGCCGAGTGGAATGCTCAGCACAATCCCGATGAGCGAACCCAGAACGCCGATGACAAGCGCCAGCGCGAGATAATGACCGACAATCGCGGCACGGCGATAACCCAACGCTTTCATCAAACCGATTTGCGTTTGCTGTGAACGAATCAACCGACCCAGCATCACGTAAAGCGATGCGGCGGCGACTACCAACATTAGAGCGGGCATTAGAAAACCGATCTCTTGATAACCGTCAAGATCGAGTTTGAGCGCCGCGTTTGAGGGCTGATCTTTTTGAAGTGTCGTCGCGAGCAAGCCATACGGATCGAGTTTCTTTTTGATCGTATCGACAATCATCGTTTGATTGGCGTTCGGCGCGAAACGCACGGCAATATCATTCACTACATCGCCGACGCCGAAGAGTTGTTGCAACTCGGGTTGCGGAACGAACAACACGGCGAACGTACACGCCGATGGAATTACGTCTTGCCGACTCGCACTGACGAAGAGGTATTCGGGAGTGGCAACCGTGCCGACGACCGTCAGCGGTTCTTTTTGTCCATTGAAAATCGGCGTAATACTGTCGCCTGACTTGAGATGATAAATGTCGGCAAAATGTGATTCGAGTAAAACGACCTTGGAATCGCGTGGAGCCAGGTAGCGTCCGTTCAGAACCAACACGTCGTTCACGGTGGGATGTTGATCGGACGGAATGCCGATCAAGCGCGCGCGAATTTTTTCGTCCTTGACGCTCGCCGTGCCTTGCGGCATTTCCAGACCCGTATCGATGATCAAGCGACCTGTTACGGAGGTGACGCCATCGATATTTGAAATCTGATTAACGACATCTTTGGGCGCAGACTGGATCGAAAAATCCACATCGGCAAACTGGAGTTGCTGATAGGTGTGATGGTAGGACGTACCGAGATCGCGGTATGCGCCGATGATTCCAATGTAGCTCGCCACACCGAGCATCACGATCACGATCAAGGCAATTGTCTGCGCACGGGAGGCGCGCAAATCGCGGAGCGTCTTGCGAAGTAAAACTCGAATCATCTTCGCCTCACCACGCCAACTGCGCCACGTCGAGCGGCTGCGCGTTCTATTCGATGCGTTCCACCGCGCCATCGCGCAAGCGCACGACGCGATCCGCCAGCGGCGCAATCGCGGAGTTATGCGTGACGAATACGACCGTCGTGCCTTCCTTACGATTCAAGTCGCGAATCGCGCTCAACACTTGTTGCCCCGTATTCATATCCAAGTTACCCGTCGGTTCGTCGCACAAGAGCACGCGTGGATCATTCGCTAGCGCGCGCGCAATGGCAACGCGTTGTTGCTCGCCGCCCGAAAGTTGGGACGGAAAATGATCGGCGCGGTCGCGCAAGCCAATCCGTTCGAGCAAGTCGAGCGCCTTGCCACGCAAGTTGTGTCCATCGCTAAGCGCCAATGCAAACTCGACATTTTCGGCGGCGGAAAGCGTCGGAATCAAATTGAAGAATTGAAAGATGATGCCCATCTTGCGGCGGCGGTAATCCGTCAGTTGATTTTCGTCATAGTGCGCAATGTCTTCACCTTGTACGACGACGCGCCCGCTCGTCGGTTTGTCCAGTCCGCCGATCCAGTTGAGCGTCGTCGTTTTGCCACAACCCGAGGGTCCCAGCAACACCACGAATTCCCCTGCGGCAATTTGGAGATCGATTTGACGCAAGGCGTGGACCGTCACTTCGCCCATTGGATAATTTTTCGTGACCGCTTCAAGTCGAATTAACATTTCACCTGCCATCGCTTTGTCCTTTTTTCAATCCCTCCAGCAAGAGCCGCACACTCGTCTCAATCTGCTCAATTGGGCGTCTGCGACAATATTATCCATACCCGCTTGTTGGAAGCCCGCGCAGGCAAAGACCTTGATCGCGGCCTCGAGATTTTGCTTGTTGCGGGTTCAGATCACATCGGAATGCGGGGGCAGATGCTTGTACGCAATAGCGCGTCGCACCGCGGAATGGCTCGCGCATTCAGCGATTGTCGTGATTGCGGACGCGCTTGGGTTTTGGCACTCCCCATGTTCGCGCAACTGGCACAACAAAAAGAATGCCCGTGTGGGGTTCCATGAAATCGCCGACGACATTTTGCGTCGCCTCGATCGCGCGTTCCAGCACTGCCTCCTCTTCGATCACGGCGAACAACGTGCGATTGTGATCCTCGTCGCTCGCAAACAACGCGCGTAACGATGGCATCAGCGGCACATCATCGCGTTGCGCGTGTTTATGGAGGCGGCGGGTGCCCACACTATCGAGCACGGTCACTCCCGGAACACCCGCCTGTTTCCACGCTTCAACCACTTGGGAAAATTTTTCCAGGTCATCGAGGACCAAAACGAGCATGTTACCCATTGGATGCCTCCACGTTTGGAAAGACTTGGCGCAACAAGATCGGCGTGACGAGAGTGGTCGCCAGCACCATGATCACCATCGCCGAGTAAACATTTGGTCCGGTCAGTCCAGTACTCAACCCAACTCCCGCCACGATGAGACCGACTTCACCGCGCGAGACCATTCCGACCGCCACCCGCAGTGCCTCGGGTTGGGCGAATCCGCCCCAGCGTGCGCCTAGCCAACACCCACCGATCTTGCCGAGGATCGCGACGGCAATGATCGCCAAAGCGAAAAAGATTCCTTCGATTCCCAGGGCTCGCGCATTCGTCTTCAAGCCGATGCTGATTAAGAAGATGGGAACGAAAAATCCATACGTCAAAGTATGCATTCCTTCGATGATGGTGTGACGCATGGTCGTGCGCGCGAATGCCAAGCCCGCCAGAAACGCGCCCGTGATCGCGGCGACTTTGCCTAGCGCTTCGGCAGACCACGCGAAGACGAAAGTCATCATCACGACGAAGGCTACCATGCCTTCGCTCACCGGCAACTTTTCAATCCACTTCGCCAAGCGTGGAATAAGCGTCACGCCGAATACAGTGGCGAGAGCGAAATACAGAGCCATGCGTGCGATGTCGGCGATGATGCTAGCGCCGGTTACGCCGGATTCGCCCGTTAGCGAGACGAAAATCGAAAGAAGTAGAATCACGAGCACATCGTCGATGACCGCCGCACCCAAGAGCGCCAACCCTTCCTTGCCACGCAGCACCCCCAGTTCTAAAAGTGTCTGTGCCGAGATACTGACACTCGTCGCAGTGAGAATCAAGCCGATGAAAATGCTGCTCGTGAGTGTAAAGCTAAATGCGAGTGCAATCACAGTGCCGAGGATCAGCGGCACGATCACACCAAGTATTCCTGCAAGCATTGCCACGCGCCCCGCTTTCAGCATTTCATCCAGGTCAACTTCCATCCCAGCCATGAACATTAAGAAGATGACGCCCAATTCGCCTAATTCGAGAATTAATTCGTCGGTGTGCGCGCCGGTAAAGATCGGCAGACCAAAGATATTCAAGAGCGTAGGACCTAGAACCAGTCCCGCTAACAATTCTCCTAACACCGCGGGCTGATGCAAGCGCGTGCTAATCAATCCGCCGGTCTTGGCAGCAAAAATGACGATGCTTAGCACCAGCAATAATTGAAGTGTGGGACTCATTAAACTATACCTTTCGACAAATCGTTCCGAAACTCGCGAGACCATTCAATAATTTCCGGGTGAGCGTTGTCGAGAATCTGGCTGTGCGCCTGGTCCAGCGGAATCCCGCGCACCCAACAGAGTAAAGTTGCGAGCGCAAGACCGTGTGAAACGATCACTACCGTCTCGTTAGGATGTTGCTTGCCAATTCTGTCGGCGGCATGTTTCATCCGCGCCGCGACCTCCGCCACCGACTCACCGCCTGGCGCGCGCGCGTTAAGTGGATCACGTTCGCGCTCTGACCATTCTCGTGGGAATCGCGCTATCACCTCCGTCACGAGCAAGCCTTTCCATTCGCCCTGATTGATCTCACGCAATTGCGGATCGAGGCTTACAGCCAGTCTATGTTTTTTTGCGATGACTCTGGCAGTCTCCCGCGCGCGTTCGAGATCGCTGCTATAGATCGCATCGATTTTTGTATCGCGGAGTTGAAGGGCAAGTTGCTCGGCTTGAGTTCGACCGATTGCGTTCAGGGTGGGGCCGCTTGACCCTGATAACGTCCCGTCGCATTCCACTCCGTTTCCCCGTGTCGAATCAATATCAATCGTGTCATATTATTTTCCTGGGGAAATAGTTTGGGTCAACGTCGGCAAAGCTGTTACATTAACCGTAGAAGTTTTCGAAGCGGTCGGGGTCCAAGTCGAAGTTGGCGTTGCAGTTCGAGTTGGAGTCGCTGTAAAGGTTGGCGTCACCGTTGGCGTGCTCGTGGGAGTCCACATGGGTGGTACCAGTGGGTCAAGTTTTGTCATCGGGACATCGATGACCACTAAAGCCACCGTGCGTTGTAAGCGTGTAGCAACCGCGGATTGCAAAGCGATCACCTCGGCGTAGGACAATGAATGAATACTTCGAACTGTGACTTTGAGTCGCAAGACATCCTTTTCTTTTGTTTGAGTCACATCGACCAATTGGGCATCGGGCAACATGGCGACCTCAGATTTTACGGTGTCGTAAATCATTCGCGTTTGGCGCGCGTCGTCTACGAATTGGGTGGCGAATACGGCAAGTGGAACGGTGACGAGCAAAACTAAAACGCCGGATACGAAAAAACTGCGTTGATTATTGTTATAGCGCGCTCTAAAACCCAGTAACGCAAAGACGACGATGCCGGCAAAGGCAATGGCAATCAAGTTGGTCACGAAGAGAAGTAATGCACCCGTCCAGACTTGAACCTTGCCCAAAGAAATGCCCAATCCCACTGTACACAACGGTGGCATCAACGCCGTCGCGATGGCTACACCAGGCAGTGTTGCCGAGAGATGCGGTTGCGCCAAGGCGTATGCCGCCGCGGCACCCCCGGCCAATGCCACCACTAGATCAAAAGGCGTCGGATGGGTGCGCGCCAAAACTTCGTTGGGCAATTCGCTCAATACGTCAAAAGGCAATAGGAGCGCTAGTGATCCCAGGATTGCGGACAAGGCAATCGCCAATAGCGCACCTTCCACGAGCGCGATGACGGCTTTCTGAAACATCCGCTCCTTGCCTGCGACTGACGCGAGCGACAGACCCAGGATCGGCGACATCAAGGGTGCGATCAGCATTGCGCCAATGATGACGGCGGCGGAATCCGTCACCAGTCCAAGCGTGGCGACAATGTAAGAAAGGATGACGAGGAGAAAAAAATCCATTCCCGGCGACGAGGCCTTATCGAGTTCCTCCATCACATCTTTGCGACGCTCGCCAGACAAGCCGCGCACAAAACGACGCAACATCGGTTGCTGCTCTCCAATGATCTTTGGTTATTTCCTGGGATACTTGACGCCGTACTCGGGTAGAGTATTCATCGGCGGTCGTTCAACGGCGCGAATGTTGGCAACTTCAAGTTGAAATTCATCCCGCGCGTATCGGATCAATTTCATGCTCTTGTGCAGATCATTCATCAATTCAACGCCGCGCGCTGTGCCAACGCGTTGCATCATCACTTGAATAATCTCAAATGCCATTTTGCTCAACGCCATCAACGACTGATTGCGGTGGACGCGCTCTTCCAAATCCACTTGTCCCAGGTTTTCCAGTTTGTACCGCGCCAAGAGATCGATCAATAAGCCGGTCTCGACACCATAACCCACGAAGAACGGCACCGCTTCCAGTGCCTCGCGTCGTCCCGCATATTCGCCCGCCAGCGGTTGCACGAATCCTGAGAGTTCGGGATAAAAAAGATTGAACAAGGGGCGCGCCACTAACTCAGTAACTCGTCCGCCGCCGCGCGCTTCGAGTTTGCCTCCCACTCGCAAGGGACGTTGATAAAATCCTTTGACATACATCAAACGTGGCTCTTTGATCAAAGGACCCAAGATACCATATACAAATCGCGGGTGCAGATTGACAATGTCCGTGTCAATCCACGCCAGGATGTTACCCTTGAGGACATACAAACTTTTCCATAACGCCTCGCCTTTGCCATAGCGTGCTCCCTGTTCTGTCAAGATTTCCGGGTGACGATAAACGGGCACACCTAGCCCTTGTGCGATCTCAACTGTCCGATCGGTCGAATTCGAGTCAATCACGACAATCTCATCGAGCAGAGGGTACTGCTGCATAAATCGGGTGCGCACGGTTTTGATGATCTTGCCGATGGTTTTTTCCTCGTTCAATGCGGGCAAGCCCAAACTAATCGTCAAGCCCTGTTTTTTTTTCAGGTCGACCAAATATCGGACGTCCTTAAACTCGTGCACGTGAAACGTGTTCTCGGCAAACCACTTGTCCACGACGACTGATATGGTATGGTCTGCCCAGTCTGGTTCTGTCGTTCGGGTGAATTTTTCTTGCGGCATCTTGACTACGATGAGCGGAGTAGTACTCTCGGTCAGGACACGCATCGCCGTCGGTCCGATGGGTGGATCACCGGCGCGCGGCCTAGCAATGGCGCCCATAATGACCAATTGGTGCGATTGTGAACTGTGAATAATCGTTTGAGCAGCATCGCCACTCACAGACAAACGTCCAGTGACTTGAGGTACGGCATTCAAATGTTGAAGCAATTCACGATATTCGCTGTCGCGGCGTGATGGCGGCGTGGCGTGGAACACGGTGATTTCACCTTTCTGCGTTTCGGCGATTGAAATCGCGAGACGCAGAGCCAACTCGCCGTAAGGCCCGCCACGAATGGGTAATAGGATGTGGCAGCCCGTTTCGGGAAACGGCGGTTTGATGATGGCTACATCGCAACGCAAAGTGCGAAGCCATTCTTCGGGTGGCGCACTGGATGCATTTAGTGCGACGAGAGTTATTTGTTCTTGCTTGACAACTTGGTTGATTTCGCGCCAGTGATTGTGCGTAACCCGAATCAGCGTTCGCGCCCCATAGTGGCGGGCGCGCGGTTCAATCGCGCGTCGCAACCGCCGTGCGTCCAGCGCACCCGCGCTGAGCGAGACACGGGTGGGTACGCTCACGATCCCCAACAAGTAAATCCCGTCAGTGGACGTGCTAGCGAAAGCACGCGCAAAAGGTAATAATGCTTCGAGTTCTTCTTGCGTTGCTCCCACCACCAGGACACATTGTTTCCCGTTTGACATGACAGCACTCCCTTTCCGAGCGCACTTAGCCCTCACCCCACACGTCGGCGAGGAGCATCTGCAACCTACGCTCAAGCGTAGCATACGAATAATGTTGTAAGGCTAGTCGATAGTTTTCTGCCGCCATCTTCTCAGCCAGCTGAGGATCGTCCAATACGTAAAGTACCTGGCGCACTGTTTCGGCGGTGATAAAGCCGTCAAACTCAATCGCCTGAAATCCTTTAGGTTTGATGTCCAAATCAAAAATCGAATAGGTGTTAACGACAATCGGTCGGCGAAAATAAATTGCTTCCAAGAACGCGTTGCCGAATCCTTCGATGGTGGAGGGATAGGTGACCAGGTCGGCATAGGGATACACGTCCCTCAGTGAATAAATCTTGCGACCATCGAAAGTCATGCCGCGTTTATCCTTGATCACATCGCAGACAAAATTCGCTGGAACGTTCAACAGATCGGCAAATTCACGGACACGTTGTTCGTACTCGTCGCCTTCGTCGTCCGCCGCATGCGAAATCACCAGGCGTGCGGGTCGATTTACTCGCTTGATCAATTCAATCGCATGCTCAATGCCTTTGCGCTGAACAACCCGCGTGGGTTGCAGAAAAAAAAGTTCGTTAGAGGCAATGCCTAACGCCGTCCGCACATCGCGCGTATACGCATCGGGTAGCGCAGGCGGATGCTCAAAATCCATCACGTTCGGAATGAGCAGACTCGATATGCCGGTGCGCAGACTCAACTGATTGGCTGCCGACGAGTTGATGACCACGTGACGAATGGATGGCAAGTGTGGCGGAAAAGCCATATTCAGATAATCCCATACACCGTTGACCAAGAAACGTTTGCGTTCCCAGAAAAAATCGTGGTGGTGCGCGATAGTGTGGAAACCCGTTTCAGCAATAAACTCGGTCAGCGCCAAACCGAGGGGAATATTGAGCGGAATCGCCAATGCGTTCTCGACGATTAGTAGTTCAAGTTCGAAATCGCGGACGAACGTATAGAGCTGTGATTTTAAATAGTCGCAAAGTTCATGAATCCATTGAGTCGTATCCGGTGGGCGATGGCGCTGGGTAAATGCGCTGGTATAAATCGCCGCAATGTCGGGATGCTTGAACAATGCTTCTGGAACGATTCGGGTGCGCTCGGGTGGGCAATCGGAAGCGCCTGCCCAATAGAAACACGTATGCCCGAGACGCTCCAGCACCGTTGCCCATTTGGCAGTTTCGAGTGAGACGCCATCTGTACCGCAAAAACGCGTGGAAACAAATCCAAGGCGTCGCCCCGGTTTAGACAACATCGGTCACCTCTCCGACAAGCTCGGTCTTTCGCGCGGGTTCCAAAACGGTCTGGCGCAAGAACGAATGCAGCGGACTGGTCCGGCGTTTGACCATGATCACGGTCATAGGCGCTTTGCGCGCAACTTGTTCTGCAATATTTCCCATCATCAAATTCCTCAGGATAGGTTCTTCGGTCGCGCCGATGACAATGAGCTGCGATTCCTTTGCCTGTTCAAGGATCGTCTCGGCAATATGTGTCCCTTCGACAACCCGTTTCTCTAAATGGCTGTATTCAAGCCCTTCCAAATCGTCCCGAAAGACTTGGGCGGCTCGAACGTGATCGGCTGTGGTCGCGCTTGGCGCAACCACGTGGAGCAAAACAACTTTGACGGTAGTTTCACCCAGGCGTGCCATCTGGACTGCCAATTTGACTGCCAAGCGATTGTTGGGACCCCCAGCGACCGGAACCAAGATGGATTTTAGGAGACGGTATACCCGATGGCGCACGAGCGCAAGATCAGTCGGAGGATCGCTCACGAGCGGATCAATGACCTGACCAAAGAATCGTTCCACCGTCGAGGTATCGCCATGCCAGCCCAACAAAATCAAATCACTCGCGTTTTCGATCGCGGTTTGGCGAATGGCATCGGCAACATGGCGTCCCAACCGAATGATGGAATGAACAGGCACCTCGCGCTTTTTCGCTTCTTGGATCACGATGTCTAAATAACCGCGCCCTTCCTTCAAGAACAGACGCCCTTCGCCCAAGGTGAGTTGTTGTGGAACGCGTTGAACGTGCAGTGCCAGGAGTTCGCCTTGATTGGCTTGCGCCAGGATTGCGCCGATCTGTCCCAGGATGTGTCCTTGCTCGGTATCGAGCACGGGCACTAGTGGTACGTTCGATAAGTCTTTTAAGATAGTCAAAGCAGCTTAACAAGCATATACTCCTCATACTTCGCCGAGAAAGGACAAGGTATGAGGAGACGTCCACCCCATGTCATCCAGCTGACTCGAGCAGAGCGCAAGGAGTTGCAACGGATTCTACGCGATGGACGAACCGAGCAACGCGTTGCGCGACGTAGCCGAATTCTCTTGGCGATGGAGCATCCGCGAACCATTGTTGATGACTTGGCACAGCGCGTGGCGATGACACCGACTGGCGTGTGGTATGTCTGTCGTCGCT
>JACRMI010000045.1 GCA_016215025.1 Chloroflexota bacterium | reverse complement strand
TTCATGTCATTCGCTCAATGCACGCCGCTATCACCTGGACCTTATTCCCGCGTGGACAAGTTAACTTGTTTCGCAACCCTGTAATTTGTAAGGATCAACTCATTTCCTTTTTCAGCAGAAGCTTGCTTGTAATTGTTCATGCCATATTGCAATGTCCACGCAAATTGATACGCAAAGTTGAAACTATCTCTAATCTTTTCGGAATCATCGTACGTAATCATCCACTGATGCTGACATCGGCGAATCTCTTGCGCGAATGAATCATGATCGAAGCTGGTATGGAGCACGCCATTTCGGCCATAGAGATGCGAATCGGTTGCGCTAAAGTACGGCGGATCAAGGAAAATGAATACGCCATTGCCTTCTGCTTGAATTACCTGTCGATAGTCTGCGTGCGTGATCCGCACGTTGGTCATGATGTCTTTCAAGACTTGGATCCGCTCGATCGACGAAAACGTAAAGCGCGCGCGAAACGCTTTTTCCGAATATCCGCCCGCTTCGACGGTACCCGAAAAGGAAATGCGATTCAAGACGAAAAAGCGCACCGCGCGTTCCAATTGCGTGAGCTTGTCCACCTCGACGTTGGATAGTTCCTCAAAAAGCTTTCTACCATCCTGGGTGGTTCTCTTGACGCGTTCTACTTCGGCCACCAACTGCGCTAGTTGATCGCGCGCGCAGAGCCAAAACGCGATGAGTTCGTAATTCAGATCATTGATCCAAACCGGTATCGACGGGAATTTCTGTCGGACGTAAATGAACAGCGTCCCGCCGCCGACAAATGGTTCGCGAAACTCTTTGAATTCGGATGGCAAATAATTCTGGATGTGGGTCAGGGCTTTCGATTTGCCGCCGGGATAACGGAGTGGGCTTTTGATGGAATGCATCTCGTTGTGCCGTGGCTATTTCCAAACCGTCGGATCCGGATCGATGACTTTGACCTCGATGTATAACTTGATGGCGGTTCCTACGTCTGGATTTTTCAATCGGACCCGCACCTTGCCCTCTTGCAACACTGGCCCATGAACCAAATAGCGCGCGGCTAGATAGCCGTCGCTATCGATGGGAAAGAATGCGCCCAAGGGATTTCGACCAGTGCTGTAAAAAGCTTGTCCTCCGAAATCTTCAAACCCCGTGCCCGGATACATGATCTGCCCATCGACTTGGATATTGGGATTCATTTCTAGAATCTCTTTACTTTGGCTGTTTCGCGGCCACATAAAGACGTGAACGCTGGACAGAATGGTGCCGGGGGGCGATGAGAACTCAAAGGTCGCTTCTTCTTTGGGCAGCAAACTAATCTCTGGAATTGCCACCGGCGCATCGTGTTCCAGCTTGGCAATCTTGGCGATGCGGTCAATGCCATCCAGCCGTTGTTCAAACTCGCGAGTCATTTCTGCCAGGTCTTGATTGCTCATTTGGGCGGTCGTCTTGACGATGACTCGCGGGTCTAGTTCATCGACCCTAACCGCAAAATAGATTCGCGGTGGAGGTCCTCCTGCCGGGCTGCCCGTAAAAGCAAAAGCGAAATCTTTTTCGGCGATGATGAGAGGAAAACCGCCAAACCCATAATTGCCGCCGTTATCCAGGGGCTTGAAGATGACATTTTCATCCGATGGCAAGCGAATTGTTTTCGTGCCGTCGACACTCGTAATCATTCCGCCCGGCCGAAAGACATCGGCCGCCCAGCCCTTGTAAACAACTCCATCTGCCGCCATGACGACAAAACCTAAACTTTCCCATCCGCCGTACGGTGCTGGATCGACGATGAGCGATGCTTCCGACAAGACCAATCGACCGCGGGGTTTGGCAATCGCTTGGGGAGGAACAATGTAATAGAGCGGCAAGCCGTCATAGCTTGCCACCGCATAGCTGCCTTTCGGCAATCCATTTGCTTCCGGATCGAAACCAAAGACACAAGAATTGTCCGGTTTCTTCTCTCTTTTGGAAACCCACCAGTCCAACGGCTGCAAGAAATCTTCTCTCTGAAGTGGGTTGGGGCCGAAACACGTCGAGGTGAAAAATCGTGTGCGCGCGACGATGGCAGCCCGCGGATTGAGCAAGAGCCGTGCCAGGTCGAGCGACGAGAGTATCGTATCGCGGAAAGTCGAACGGAGACGATGTTTATCCGACACCAAGTCTGATAATTCAGATGGGCGCGGAGTAGGCGGAGTTCGAGAAGGTGTGACCGGTGGAGCAGGCGGCATCAAAAGCGCGGTGGAACCCGACCGGCGGTCCGCCGGAATTGAGCCAGGTTGCATCATTGGCGCAGCGCCGTTAGCTCGAAGTTGTAACGAGCGACGGGTGCTGATTGACGAACGAGGTACACACGCCAATAGTCCGCCGAGCATTCCCAAGGTCATGAGTGTCCCGATCAGCTTTCGTCGCCGCATCTGCGCCATGCAAACCTCTCAAAGATAGAATGGCAGTGCTGTTCCCTTCACTTTTTTTCTATGCGTAACTCGAACACCTTTGTGTCCTTCGCGCCAAAGCGGTACTTGTAGTCCTCGTTGCCACGCAGGAAATCATAGCGGCGGCGTTTGGCATCAATCGCGTCTTGAATCGAATGCGAAAAGAGGACGTTGCCCGGACTCAGCGCGCCGTACTTGACCGGGTCATAGCCCGAATTGTAAACCAACACATCGTTGTGATAAATAAAATTCCACAGCGCCGCCGCGCGCTCGCCGTCAACTTCAAGGAAGAGCAGTTGCAGCCAGCCCTGGGCAAACATCGCTTGCGCGGTTTCGGCAAAGAACTTTTGCATCCGCATGTCCATGAACAAATTTTTGTCGGGGCGACTCTTTTTGTGCAGCTCGATAAAATCGGCGGTGGCTTGGTCGAGTGCGGCGGCTGAATCGATAATGTACCAGCGCCCGCCTGCTTCTTCCACGCGGCGCAGCTTGCGGCGAACTTCGTGTCGATCTTTTTTATCGAGTGTGGCGAGGTATGTTTCCCACGTGTCCGGCAATTCGATCATGGGAGAGACGTCGTGCAAATGATGCTGGACCTTCAACCCGCGCGCTTCTGCCATCGTTTTGAGCAGGGTGTTGGCGGGTGACGCTTCTGGCAGCGTGCATAACCCCAACGAGTTCCACGCAGGAAAATCGTCGCGTGTCAATACGTCGAGCAAGGCAGCATACACGCGCTCTTCACATCCTTGTGCTACGAGTAAATCCAGATAATCGGACACATCTACGCAGCCGACGAGCGACAGATAGATCAACCCATCGCTGCCTTGTTCCGCAAAGAGCGGTGCAAGGCCAATCAGTTTTCCGTCGTCTTCGCGGAGCGTGATGATGCGGAGTTCGCCGTTTCCTAGGTTGCGCCACCACGTCGTTTGCCATTCGTGCGTGATGAACAATGTATCGATCACACTGCGTTGCAGCAGCTCGTTCCATTCGGCCTTGAGTTTTTCAAGCGCAGAAACATCCGTAAACCATTCGGTCTTCATGTTTTTTCTTTCGTTGAAAATTTAAGGCGAGGCATTCGTGCGGGTCTCATTGTAAGTGTTTGCTCAAAAACAAATCATCGACAATGATGAGATGATTGTACGAATGCCTCGCCCCTAACACTGGGCGATCAAGGTCTGACCGTCACCGTCGATGTTACGCGGCGGGTGGGAGTGCGCGTCACGGTGATGGTCGTCGTGACCGATAAAGTGGGTGCGGGGTTCGTCAAATCGACGGTTGGCGTCAGCGTGGGCGGTTCGCGCGTTGGAATCGGCGCTTGCGTGGGCGTGGAGATCAACGTACCTTTCGGCAAATTGATGAACGTCGGTGCGACCGGTGTTAGCGTAGGCACCAAGGTCGGCAGAATGACTTGAGTTGGCGTCGGTGGACGCGTGGCAAGCGAAGGGCGCATGACCATCGCGAACGTCCCAACACAGTACAAAGTTGCCGTGCCGATCAAGATGATGATGAGACAGCCGTACGCAACTTGTTGGTTGGGCGATAAATTCCCAAACCCGCGCAATGGATTGCGATCAGGCATCGCGATAACAGATTGAAACAGGAATGACCACGCAGGCGAAACCTCCACACAGAATCGGCGGTATTATAATGCATCCAAAGGGAAAGTCAAAACTTTTTCTCCCCACGGATACAAGGAAACACGGAAAAACAAGTGAACACTCCAAATGGATTTCCGTGTTTTTTTCTTTCGGTGGGGCAAAAATCGGGCTTGGGTCTTCGAACGGCTAATTGACGAAGATATTGCTTGACTGAATTCAATATTATTTTGGAAAGCGTTCAAGAAAACGGGTTTTTGTCAGATGGGAATTGTCAAAAAAAATAATCTAGGTATACTGCATCGCGATGATTCATAAACTCGAAACGAAAATTTTTCACACGACCTTTGGACGAAACGAACCAGCACAGCGTATCTCAAGCGGCGATACGATCATTGCCGATACACGCGACGCGCGCGGCAACGATCAGCTTGGCAATCCGCTGCCCGATTCGATGAAACCTCGCCCCGACGGATTCGAATACTCGACGAGCAATCCACTCGTCGGTCCGGTGTACGTCGAAGGAGCCGAGCCGGGCGACACGCTTGCCGTCCACATCGAAAAAATCGAATTGAACCGTGCGAGCGCCTGGTCAAGTCATTCGCCGAATTTTGGTTCGCTCACCGGCGAACAATCGGCAAGGCGGCTCTTGCTCAACGAGCCACTCCCGCGCCTGATGTTCAACTGGTCGCTGGACTTGGAGCGCCGCGTCGGCATTCTCGCTTTGCAAAACAGTCGAATGAAAAAGATCGAATTGCCGCTGCATCCATTCATCGGATCGATTGGGGTTGCGCCGCGCTACGGTCGCGTCGAAACGGCGCTGACGCCCGGCGAGTACGGCGGCAACCTGGACTGCGTCGAAACGCGGCAAGGCACGACGATCTATTTTCCAGTGTGGGCGCGTGGTGCGTATCTGGCGTTCGGGGATATTCACGCAGCGCAAGGTGACGGCGAGGTGTGCGGCAGCGCGTTGGAGACGACGGCTCAAGTGCAATTACGCGTCGAGGTGCAAAAGAGTCGCGCGATCGAATGGCCCCGTATGGAAGACGAAAATTTTCTGATGACGACGGGCAGTTTGCATTCGCTCATCGATGCGGTGCGCGTGGCACAGGTCGAAATGCTTAATTGGCTTGTCGGCGATTATGGCTTTGAGAAATGGGAGGGCTGGCAAGTCCTTTCGCAAGCATCGACCATGCGCATTGGAAACATTGTCGATCCGAATTTCACGGTGGTGGTCAAGTTTCCAAAGACATTGCTTGCAAATTCTAGTTAGCCACAGAAGCACACGGAATTTCACAGAAGGACTTTATATTTCAGTGTGTTTCTGCGCAATTCTGCGGCAAAAAACATGAGATTTCTCGACGCTGAAAACCGCGTCTCGAAATGACATCGGAGTACATGATGACAAACGAAGGAAATGACTCGAGCTTGGACATTCGCGGTGGCGATCCGAAACTACCGGCGAAATGCGCGTCCGAATCCAAAGTGGAAATGAGTCAGCAGATGATGCCTTCGGATGCGAATCCGCTGGGCAATGTGCATGGCGGTCACGTCATGAAACTCATCGATGAAGCCGGGGGACTGGCGGCGATGCGGCACGCGCGGCGTCCGGTCGTCACGGTCGCGATGGACTCGATCACATTTTTGTCGCCCGTACGCGTCGGTCATTTGGTTACACTGCGCGCGTCGGTCAACTGGGTCGGACGCAGTTCGATTGAAGTCGGCATTCGCGTCGAGGCCGAGAACCCGGTGACCGGCGAAATTACGCACACCAATTCGGCGTTCGCGGTGTTCGTCGCGATGGATGATTATGATCGACCGTGTCCCGTGCCTCCGCTCATCCTCGAAACGGAAGAAGATCGGCGACGTTGGGCGGAGGCGGAAGAGCGGCAGCAATTGCGCCTGCAACGCTCGAAAAGAAAAATCAAATGATCGATATACTCGCACTGCTGAAGGAGGCACCATGAAGTTAGCCGAGCGAATGAGTCGCTTGGGGACCGAGACGGCATTCGAGGTCTTGGTCAAAGCGCGCGCACTCGAAGCACAGGGTCGCGACATTGTTCATCTAGAGGTTGGCGAACCGGATTTCCCGACCGCGCCCAACATCGTCGAAGCGGGCATTCGCGCACTGCGTGATGGCAAGACCAAATACACACCCAGCGCCGGCATTCTCGAACTGCGCGAGGTGATTGCGGAGCACGTGTCCACCACACGCGGCGTTTCCATCACGCCGAACCAGGTCGTTGTCACGCCTGGAGCCAAGCCGATCATGTTCTTTTCGATTCTTGCATTGGTGGATGCGGGCGACGAGGTGCTTTACCCCAATCCCGGTTTTCCGATCTACGAAAGCATGATCAATTATTGCGGCGGCACGCCGGTGCCGTACGTTCTCCGCGAAGAAAATAATTTTCGCTTCGACCCGGACGAATTTCGCGCCAAAGCGAATCCGAAAACGAAAATGATTATCATCAACTCGCCGCAGAATCCGACGGGCGGCGTGTTGGAACCGGACGATTTGCAGGTGATCGCCGAAGTCGCCAACAAGTACGATGCCGTCATCTTCACGGATGAGATTTACAACGAGATGTTGTACGACGGCAAGTTCAGCAGTCTGCTCAGCGTTCCGACGTTATCCGAACGCTTGGTCATGCTCGATGGCTTTAGCAAGTCGTATGCCATGACCGGCTGGCGCTTGGGGTGGGGCATCATGCCCGCGCCGCTCGCCGAGCATATCACACGTTTACAGACCAATTCCAATTCGTGCGTGGCGGGGTTTGTCCAGTACGCCGGTATCGAAGCGCTCAAGGGACCGCAAGACTCGGTCAGGCAAATGGTCGCCGCGTTTAAAGAACGCCGCGATGTGATCGTCGAGGGGTTGAATGCCGTCCCAGGATTCAAATGCTTGAAACCGCGCGGCGCGTTCTACGCTTTCCCAAATGTCCGAGCGACAAGCTGGGACTCGCGCAAGCTCGCCGATTATTTACTGTGCGAAGCGGGCGTGGCGTGTTTGAGCGGCACGGCATTTGGCAGCGCAGGCGAAGGGTATGTGCGATTCTCGTATGCGAACTCGCTGGAGAATATCAAAAAGGCGTTGACGCGAATACGGGAAGCGGTGGAAAAAATTCAAGATTAAAAAATCGGCCTTCCAGGTCTCGCCTCCGAAGGAGGTGCAGAGACCTGGAAGGTCTTTTTGTATGTGTTTACCGCACTTGCGGTTCCTGTTTCACCGTTCAAAGGACGTTACCGCCAATCAAACACATCCTTTGTGCTACCGTCAAAGGTGATCTGTTTGATCTCCTTCGTTTGAACATCGATAATATTAATCTCCCTTGCGCGAGTCTGAGGGTCAGAATCTGGTCCTATCAAACTTGCTGCTACAAAACGACTATCGGGTGACCATGGGAAAATCACCGTTCCGCCAAAGTCGCCTAAATATTTAACGATTTGACCATCTGTACTAATCAATAGTAGCTGCGGTCCCTCTGGCAAGTTAGCCTTGAGCGGAGAATTAAGAATGGTCCATCCAATTGCCCATTGACTATTGGGCGAAAGTGATACCCTATACGGAAAGGGTGTTGATCGGTATAGACCATCAAAGTGTGTTATCTGCTTGACCGAACGTCCTCGATCTGAAATGAAGTAAAGTTCCGCATTGAATAAATTGGTTCGTACAGGCATGACAAGGTGTTGCCCATCCGGCGTCCAACCAGGACACCCCAATCCTTTAGCGGATAGGTCTTCACTTTTCAAAAGAATATCGCCTACTTGTTTTATCGTATCCCCGTGTACCTCCCAGTGACCCAGTCCTCCTGCATCAGGACTCCAACTAGAGAGGGTGCTGACGGGACTTTTTATGCACGAGAAGTAAGCGGATTCTCCTTGGATCAACTGTTGCCGTTGCCGAGTTACTAGGTCATACAGTATCCACAAACCTTCATCAGGGTGCTTGTGTTTATCATCAACCCCGAAGATTAGGTAGTGTCCCTGTAAACGGTGCAGGCATAAGTTCTTGATTGTGATCGTGCTCAGATGCAGTTATCCTGAGGTCATCTCCTCAAGGAGTGACTGCATCCATGAAAACAGATACGTGTTATTGTCGCAACGTTGAGTGCCAATTCTATGGACTGACGGGGCAACAAGCTCGTCTCGTCTTTCGTGATTGGCACGATGGTGCACCGCGTTTTCGATGTGCATCTTGCGATCATCTCATCGGCGCACGAACTGGGACAGCGTATGCTGGCATTCGTACCGACGAGTTTACCTATCAAAGTGGTGCCAAGCATTTGGCGGAAGGTACCTCAATTCGTGCAACTGCACGTCTACTTGGTTTGGACAAGGATACGGTGTGTCATTGGTTGCCCCGCTTGGGCGAACACTGCAACCGGGTGATGAGTTACTTCTTGCACGACTTGCACTTGCGCGAATGTCAGCTCGATGAACTTTGGACCTTCATCTACAAGAAAGAAGAACAGCTTACACTGCTAGACGAGCTACTGGGAATCTATGGCGATGCTTGGGTCTGGATTGCTTTCAGTCCCGTATGTAAGTTGGTACCAGCATGGGTCGTCGGCAAACGCACCTTATCCAATGCACGAAAGCTCGTTTTTCGCCTGAAATCAGCGACCGATGGACACATTCCGTTCTTTACCAGTGATGAATTGCCCCATTATGCGGATGCGCTGTTGGAAGCCTATGGCATCTGGCAGACACCACCGCGCCAAGGTAATCGCGGGCGATATCCCTTGCCACGCAAATGTCCGCCACCTGACCTGTGTTATGCGGTTGTAGTCAAAGAACGTGAACATGGACGTGTTGTGAATGTGACCACGCGGATCGTTTATGGCAATGAACAACAAGTCATCGCCGCACTGAAAGCATCACCGGTGAGTACGACAATCAATACCTATGGCGTGGAACGGAACAACTTGACCATCCGCCAGCATTCCCGACGAATGGGACGTAAGGTCAATGCCTTCTCCAAAGAACGGGACTACTTGGAGCATCAACTGACCTTGGCGTTTGCGTATTACCACTTTGTGAGACCGCATCGTGGTTTGCGACAACGCTTGCCCGAACCTTTACCGACCAAAGGGCCACGCGCTTCATACAAAAAGTGGAAACCCGTGACTCCGGCGATGGCCGCCGGTCTCACCGATCATGTATGGAGCATGGATGAGTTGTTAAGTTTCCGTGTGCCGCCCAAACAGAAGTGGTGAGCATCAAATTGGGTCTGCACCGTTTACAGGGACACTACCGAAGATTACGACCCTTTGATTATCAAGCCAGAAAAAATCGACATTGCTATAATCATCGCTGAATTTCTCCGAATTGGATCCATCTGACTTGGCTAGCCAAACTGCATTACTTGAAAAATCAACACCACTACTGTACGCAATATGTGTTCCATCCGGAGAAAGTGCAGCATGACTTATCCCAGCTTGAGAAGGCACACGAATGATTGTACGTATTTGCCGTGTGATTGGGTCAATGGTATGAATCTCGCCATTTTCGGTCGAGTTGTTGACCCAAACATTACTAAAGTACCAGATTGTCGAATTATGGGTCGGCGCACAGGAAGTAATCCAAACTGACAGAAGCAGTATGTATCCCAATCGCCAGGATTCTATTTGGCTTGAGTGCAAAACAAGTCGCAATTGTTGATTCCAGGTTTCTTTGAGTATTCTCAATGTCACCTCCCTAACTAAGGGCCACCATAGAAATCTGCCGCAGGTGCAAGTTTCAACGGACTACAGTGACTTGAGTTACTTTTACATGGTGCGACAATTTGCGGCGAACCCAATTCATGGAAACGAGTACGTTTATAAATAGGGTTGTAACTATTATCTTTCCCAGCAAACATACCGATTGCTACATCCCACGCCAACCGAAATTCTATCTGTGTGGCTTGAGCCTTTGTCTTTGCCTTGTCCAACTCCTCGTCTTTAAGGTTGTCTGGGACGTTAAAGCGAAATGCGGGAGTGTCTCCTAACCAATTATTAAACCCTTGATACTGAATTTGTTTTCCGATATCTCGGCCCCCAAGCATGATCTGTCCGAAGGTAACCTTTCTGGCTGCGGCCGCTCTTGCAGTTTGGATCTGGTCATAGGTGACGATGCCGGCGTCTATGTCAGCTTGGCTCACCTGGCTATAAGGTTTCCCATAGAATAGCAGATCGTCCTTGCAGCTCTCGAATCCGGAGTTATGGCGCAAGCAATCATAGCTATTCTTGATTGTAGCGATCACTGCACCAAACGCCCATTTACAGTCTTCCTTGCGCTGTTTCATTTGATCTGGTGTACCCCTGAATAAAAGTGTACCTTGGTTACAGTGTTCACCCATTTCTCCTACCGCTATAAAAGCCCCAAGCTCGCTTGCAGAAATGTTGACCGCACTTTTGCCTAGTCCAGTTCGTGACCAAGGTCCAAAATTAGTGAATGCCATCTCTATGTTCATTAAACTAAGAAAGTAGGCAAAATTCACCGCATCCTGTCCATCGCCACTTGAGGTACTTTCACTTTGCTAAACCAAGCTCCAATATGGGGCAAGGTAAACGTTGATCGCGTGCCAGCATACGGTTCAACCAATTCCAACCCAGGCGAAAATAGCTCAACGTGCGCCGCGCCTTGCAATCAACCCAGTGTCGCCAGCCCCGCTTGACGACCTGAACGGCGACCTGGACTAACCAGACATAGGCAAGTGCCATGACTAACAACAAGCGTTCAAATCGCCCCGGCGTTTCAAGTCCGCTCGTTTCCAAATCCCAGCCTTG
>JACRMI010000044.1 GCA_016215025.1 Chloroflexota bacterium | reverse complement strand
TCACGGACTGGACGGTTTCGAGCGCTGGATCGGTTGGGGCATCATCGTCGCTAACTTGGTAGTGATCGCCCGAAAACTTCACAACCGCCGTCGCGGCTCGAAACGTCAAGCAAAATGAATTTTCCGACAAGAACTAGCTATATCACGAATACTGCTCAAACTGTTTGCGGCCGCGATGCCGCCAATGGCGTATCGGTGGATGGAGCGGGCAATGTGTATGTTTCTGGGCTTTATCAGAACACTGTTGATTTTGGCGATGGGAACCCCATTGCATCGAATGCGTGGAATAGTTGTCCTATGCCAGGCAATAACGTCTTCGTCAGCAAATTCACTTCGGACGGAACGTTTCAGTGGGTACGAACTTGGGGCGGGACGACCGGGGGAGAGAGCTACAACGTGGCTGTAGATACCGTGAACGGGTATGTTTACGTACAAGGCGATTGGTCCACTGCCCATATCTCGGTCCCCGTCGACTTTAATCCCACTGGCAACGGTAGTGGGCATGATCCACATACCAATCATGGTTTTTACGACGCCTTTCTCAGCAAGTGGGATTTGCAGGGAAACTTTCAGTGGGCGAAAACCTGGGGTGGCGAAGCCTATGACGATGGCACAACTGTAACGGTGGACAACGCGGGCAATGTGTACGTGGCGGGCATGTACGCGAGCATCAATATCAATTTTGACCCAGACGGCACAAACCCCTTGGGACTGGGGCATCCGGCGAATGTCACTCCAAGCATTCCAGTTTATGGTCGCAACGTGGATGTGTTCTTGGTCAAGTTTGATAATTCGAATCATGGAAACTTTCAATGGGTCCGGACCTGGGGCGGACTAGACATCGACGATGCCGCAGGAGCTGTGCTCGTCGATCACGTGAACGACGTGTATGTGGGCGGTCGATTTGGATGCCCAAGTTGCGACTTTAATGCCGGACCAACTGGGACATCGGATCCACATCAAACGCATAACCCAGCGCCTCCCTCGGCGACCTTTCAGCAGAAAAACGACGCTTTGGATGCCTTCCTCGCCAAGTATGATCCAAATGGAAACTACTTTTGGGCTAGAACCTGGGGTGGGGATGGCTGGGACACCACCATCGGCTTGGCAGTGGACCGTTTGAACAATGTATACACGACGGGATTTTTTACGAGTACTGCAAACTTTGACGAAATTGGCGCTGGTGATAACCACGTGTCCAATGGCAATCGGGATGTGTTCCTCAACAAGTTTGACTCGACCGGAACCTTTCGATGGGCGCAAACCTGGGGTGCGAGCGGAGAGGACGATGGCTTTGGCATCGTGTCGGATGGAGCAGACCATCTCTATGTGGTTGGAACATTTGCAGGCATGGTCGACTTTAACCCCGGAAGCGCGGTCGATAATCACACTGCACGCGGCATTGGCGATGTGTTCTTGACGAAATTCCAATGGTTGCCTCACAATCTCTTTCTGCCTTTGATCGTGAAATGATCCGCCCATTGGATTTGTCGAGCATTTGTTATATACTGGTGCGAAGAGGGAAATAATGAGTATTGTCAAAAAGGTCTTTGCCAAAGCGAACGCGTCTTTGATCAAAAAAACAAATGGTCGATTAGGAACGCAGCTCACTAAGCAATCAGTCCTAGTGTTGCATACGGTAGGTCGTAAATCCGGCAAAGCTTATGCTACGCCTTTGTCCTACTATCTCGATGGAGAAAATTACTTGATTGTCGCTTCCAATTGGGGAAAGGAAGAATCGCCGGAATGGTTTCGCAATTTGATGCATCATCCGCGCACGACTATTCAAGTGAAAGATAAGACATTTGAAGTCGAGGCGCGGCAAGCGGAAGACGGTGAATATCAGCATTTGTGGCAAGTGGTCACGCGAAAGAATTCGCAGTTTCTTGAGTATCAAAAAGGATTGACGCGCCGAATACCGGTTGTGATTTTGAATCCCGTTCAATAAATCAATGAGAATCTTGGTGTTGTAGGGCAAATTTCCAATTTGCCGAGCAAGTTGGAAACTTGCTCTACATTTTCGAAGGAGGAATTCAAGTGGCACTGGATCGATCCTTTATCGAGCAGAACCGCGCTTCGACGGAGCGGATGCGCGCGTTGGCGGCGCGCTTGAGCGATCAAGAGATGCAGCAGCGCGTTGGCGAACATTGGACGGTTGCCATTGCGTTAGCGCATCTGGCGTTTTGGGACCGGCGTGTCATGTACGTTCTCGACATGACCGAACGCGATGGCAAGGTATTCATTCCAGAGATCGACATTTTCATCAACGATTTGTCGCTTCCGCTTTGGGCGGCGATTCCTCCACGCGCTGCAGCGCAAATTGCGATTGATACCGCGCAAACGTTAGACAAACGATTAGAGCGTTATTCGCCGGCGTTGCTAGAGGAAATCTACAACTATAACAAACGCTGGGTCGTGCGCGCACTGCATCGTGGCGAACACCTCGACGAAGTCGATGCTGCGTTGAAACGTTAGTGACGTGTTGATCTTGGAGACACCGCGCTTGGTCCTGCGTCCATTTGAAGACGCCGATGTGGAAACGTTCGCGGCTTATCGTTCCGATCCCAAAGTTGCCCAGTATCAGAGTTGGGAAACGCCGTTCACGCTCAAGCAAGCGGCGGCATTTATCGACGAGATGAAACGCACGCAACCTGGAACAATCGGCGCGTGGTATCAACTGGCGGTCGAACGCAAACAGCAAGCAGGTCTAGTCGGCGATTGCGCGTTTCATATTCTTCCGCACGATGCCCAGCAAGCCGAAATCGGCTTTACGTTTGCGCGTCCATATCAGCACCAAGGGTATGCGACCGAAGCGGTCATGCGCTTGCTCGATTATTTGTTCAACGCGCTGAGTCTCCATCGCGTGACGGCAATTTGCGATGCGGAGAACGCTGCATCAGCGAAATTGCTGGAGCGAGTCGGTATGCGGCGCGAAGGATATTTCATCGACCACATCTGGTTCAAGGGTGCGTGGGGCAGTGAATACAGTTATGCGATCTTGCAGCGTGAATGGAAGACGCGCCAAAGCTAGAACAAAGAGTAACACGGCGAAGGAATCAGATCCTTCGCCGTGTTTTTGTCTGCATGACTGTGGCTGACTGTGCTGAAGTGCAGCACAGCCAGTTCAGCCGCAGCCATCCGCGTTCAAATTTTTCACATCGCGCCGATACTCGGTCGCATGACAATTACTTCGTCGCCGTCTTGAATCGGTGCGGCGAGTCCGCCGAGATATTTCGCGGATCGTCCGTTGACCAATACGCCGGATCGAAAAACGAATTGATCGTTATCATCCAAAACTAAATCCCGCAGGTTGAATTGGGCGAAAAGTTCTTGAAACAAATCGGCGAGGGTCGCGCCAGGAAATTCAAACTTGGTTTCGTAAATTCTTGTGCGCGCCCACATTTCGCCGGTGAACTTCAAAGTAACTCGAGTCATGGCAAGTGGAACAAATTGGAAATTTGTTCTACCCTCCACCGACCGGCGGAAATACGTCGAGCGTGGAATCTGTTTGCAACGGTGTTTCCAAGCCAAGCGGCAAGAACACCGATTGCCGACCGTCGATGAAAACGTGAATGTGATCGTAAACTGTCCCTGGCATTTGCCAGATTTTTTCGGCGAGGGCAGGGCGTGAGTTCGTTATCGCTTCGAGCGCCTGACGCGCAGTCATCGGCGCAGCGAGATTGACTTGGACGGTCTTGCCACCGGCGAGTGGGCGTAAGTCGGCGTAAAAGTTGACGTGCACGGTGTTCTCCTTGAGAGTGTAGAGCAAATTTCTAATTTGCTCGGCAAGTGCGGCACCTTTGGTGCCGAGTGAACTTGCTCTACTTGAAATCTTTAACGCACTTGAAAAATCCTGGCTGCGGTTTGTACCCTAGCTTCCGATTGATCGCCAAAATCGGTGCATTCTGCGAATCGTTGTTGGTGCGCAAGTAAGCTGCACCCCATTCGCGCGAGCGCCGAAGCGTCAGCAGCTTGAGCGCCAACGCAATTTTGCGTCCGCGATATTCTTTGAGGACGCCCGTGTGCATATTGTAAGTTGAATTTGTTTTGGCGAAATAGCCGACCGCGCCGAGACCGACCCAACGGTCGCCATCGGCAGCAAGGATTTGCCCTTCCGCTCGAAACCACGATGCTTGAAAAACATATCGGTTGAAATCCTCAAAGCTGGCAAAGTCGCCTTCCCAGCCCGGAATGTCCATCGCATTGCATCTATTCACCTCGTACAATTTTCGTTGATTTGCTTCGGTGTTGCCGATATCGGCGAGCGTGAAAAATCGAATGCCTTGCGCTTGAACGGATTCGATCACACCGGCGAAAGGCGATTCGTCAAACGTCGCGAGATCAAGCGTCGATTCAAAAATGTGCCGGTCGACTCGGAATCCGCGCGCCTGAGCGAATCGCAAAAAATCGGGATGATGATCGCGCGCTTCGCAGACCAAGCGATTTGCGCCATGTGCGCGCGCAAACTCAACCGCAGTACCGTAGAGTTGTACACCGATCCCGCGTCGCCGATAATTCGGCAGCACAATTGCTTCGACGAGAAAAGTGTGCGGCAGCATATTCGGTCGATGCGATGCTTCGTTGCAGCCGACGATGCAGCCGTTCTCGGCGAGCGCGACCATTTGGTGGATGATTCCATCGCGCGGAAAATTGCGATCCCATTCGCGCACGCGCTCGACGGTCACCGGATCGGGCAGAATCGTGTTGACCAATTCGACGTACTGATCGGCATCGGTTTCAAGATTGAGCGGACGGAGTGTAATGTTTGGCATGGTCACATTTTACCATCGATTGGCTTCATACGCATCCTATCGCTTCTTCATAACTCTTTCACAACTTGACGTTATAATGCAATCAAATTTTGCTTTAGGGGTGGTAGATGAAAGACAAGTGGCTTGTAATCGTCGGCGTGGTTGCGATAGTCGTCGGCGGATTAGGACTCGTGTTTCTCTCGGTGGTGCCTAACGCTTTATACTCAACATCGTCAAACCGCCGGTCTGCACAAATCAATCCAGGGAATGGTCCAGGAATGATGGGACGCGGCATGATGAATGACGGCGGCATGATGAACGGTGGTGGCATGATGGGAAGCGGCGGCATGATGAATGGTGGCGGCATGATGAACGGTGGTGGCATGATGGGCGGAAATTTTTCTGCACAACCTACGCCCGTCGCTCCTAGTGGTGGGAGTTCGAGTTCATCCAGTAACGCAAGCTCGTCGAGCAGCGCGTCCAGTTCAGTCGCGCCAAGTCGCGGGCGCGGCATGATGGGCGGTGGTGGCCCCGTTGGTGGATTGACCGCGGTTGATTCAAGTGGCAAGGCAATTCTCGCTCCGGCAGGCAGCAATCTGCCGGAGAATACTGCTACGCAAAAGGTGCGCGATTTGAATGTGACGATTGCGCTTACGCCGTATCCGCCCGCAAGTTTTCAAACTGGAACTTTTCTCGTGACGCTCGTCGACGACAAAGGTCAGGCCGTGACGGATGCTCAAGTCGTGCTGGATTTGACGATGCCGAGCATGTGGATGCCGGTGAATAAACCGACGGCGCAAAATATCGGTGGGGGCAAGTATCAAGCCACGGCGTTATGGACGATGCGCGGCGGATGGCGAATCGAAGTGATCGTAACGCGCGGCAGTGACAAGTATTCGGCGTTCTTCGACGTGGGACTATGATATGGAAATCGTAAGCAGTTTGACGATTGCCTTCGTCACCGGTCTCATCAGCAGTTTCGGTCATTGCCTGGGCATGTGCGGTGGCATCGTCGCGATCTATTCCGCGCGCCAGGCTGCACTCGTCACCGTCGATGGATCGAAACCTGGGATGATGATGCGCGTTGGGATGCTCGCGCCCGTTCACGTGGGACGCATCGCGACGTATACGTTTCTCGGCGCGCTCGTCGGCTTTGCGGGCGCGATGCTGAATGCGGTGGGTGGGTTCGCCGGCTTGCAAGGTGCATTCTCGATCATTGTCGGCATTGTGATGATTTTGATCGCGCTTAGTTTGATGGGCGTGCTGCCTTCGATGGAAAGCGTGCTGGCATCGGCGACGACCGGCATCGCGCCCATGAAGCGAATGCGTGGAAGGTTTGGTCAGCGCAATCTTTGGTCGACGATTGGGCTGGGACTCTTGTGGGGATTTTTGCCGTGCGGTCTCGTGTTTGCGATGCTCGTCGTCGCAGCGAGCGCTCAATCGGTGTGGGGCGGCGCGCTGACGATGCTGGCATTCGGACTGGGCACGATTCCAACGTTGCTTGGGTTCGGTCTCGCCGCGAACATGCTCAGCCCGAAACTGCGCGGTCGATTGCAATTCTTTGCGGCGTTGCTCATTCTGCTCTTTGCGATTCAAACGATTCTGCGTGGGCTAGCGGTTGCGAACATCGTGCCGTCGTTGATTATCGGACCGGTGATGCTATGGTAGAGGTTGCGGCATGCGAGCATTGCGGCGCGGAGACAAAGCATCCGGTGACCAAGATCATCGATGGCAAGCCGCTCAACTTTTGCTGTCACGGCTGCCTCGGCGTCTACGAGTTCTTGATCGAAGAAGGATTGATGGCTCAAGTCAAAGAGGAAGAAGCAAAAGAAGAGAAGAAATAATCCGCGAATCACGCGAATGGATTCTAAAAAACCCGTTTTCTCGAATACGTTTCAAGTCAATTGCATTTCATCGAGAAAACGGGTTTTTGATTTTTGAAATAATCCGCGAATCACGCGAATCTCCGCTAATCATGTCATTCTTCTTCGACCCTAGAACATGTCATTTCGACGAGCGTCCTGAGCGAGCGAAGCGAGTCGAAGGATCGCGAGGAGAAATCTCCCGTCTCGGCAAGAGATTTCTCGTCGGCAAAAACCGCCTCCTCGAAATGACAGTTCTCATCCGATGACATACTGTGACGCGGTATGTGTTCTTAGAATGACAGTGGAGAAAATTCGCGTGATTCGCGCGATTCGCGGATAGATAGAGGGCTTAGTTGTCGTGTCCAAGGACATCGTACACAAAAAAGTCCAGAGACATCGTACACATTGTTGCTGAGTCGTCACATCCGCACATCGGATTAACAATCGCATAATCGAATCTTTTCGTTCATACTGCTTCTGTAAGGAGGCG
>JACRMI010000111.1 GCA_016215025.1 Chloroflexota bacterium | reverse complement strand
TTCTTCTTTCGTCATGTGTAGAATGTCTGTCACTCGCATAGCGTCCCATCCCTTCCTGTGAGCTTGAAGGGTTGGTTATACCACAAGTCCAGGGGACATTTCTATTTTGGAGAAAGGGGACATTTCTACTTTGGGCTAACATGGATATTACGGCAAAATATTTAGAATTAAGTTGAAAATTTTTCGAAGTTCAGTTGCAGCAAGCAACTATTGTTATTTGACCAGGCAAGATGGCAACCCATCAATCGTAACGAGGCATTTGCAGTTTAACGCAACTCGGCCTAACAGTTGGTAGGACCCCATCCAATCGTGGAGCATGGTCCTTACCAAGGAAGAACCCAGAAACAACGAATTTATTTTCCGTTTATTTTGTCCTGTGTCCCCCAATTTTTCTATTGACATTGTCATTTGGTTCTGTTAGTTTGATGACAACGCTGTCAGACAACGTTGTCAGGTCAGTTATGGTGTTTTCCTAGATGGAAAGGTAGCTAAAGTTGTCTCCAACCTTACATGATGTTGCCAGAAAAGCCGGTGTTTCCATAAAGACGGTCTCCCGCGTCGTCAATAAGGAAAAAAACGTCGCAGAAGAGACGCGGCACCAAGTCCTCCGCGTTATAGATGAATTGGGCTATGTGCCGCATATCCAAGCTCAGCGTTTGGCTTCGGGTAAAACGCGCTCGATTGTTTTGCATTATCCTCTATCCAACCCCAATCTATTCTCCAATCAAATTGAAATGAATTTCATCACCGGCATTGCACTCGGCGCGGCTGACGAGGAATACTACTTTACTCTGATGACTGGTGCGCTTACTTCTGCAGGTCTTATGCGTTTGTGTCGCGGCGCTCAAGCTGACGGTATCGTCCTGATGCAAATCGCGATGCAAGATTGGCGTGTGGAGTTGCTCCGGGAAAACGAGTATCCCTTTGTGATGATTGGACGCTGCGAAAATAACACCGGGTTGAGTTTTGTTGACTTTGATTTCGAGAGTGCGCTGATTGAGGCGTTTACCCGTTTGATTGACATGGGACATCGACAGATCGGTTTTTTGACCTTTCCCCAAGAGTGGCGCATCAAAAACCACGGCGGGGCTATGCGCGCCTTTCAAGGATTCAAAAGCGCAATCAAGCGCTTCAACTGCACGTCCCTATATCGCGAAAGTGAACTTGGCGTAAGGGGTGCCTATTTGTCTGCCAAGAATCTGTTGGAGGAAAATCCCCGACTCACGGCATTTGTGACTGTGCACAATACTCTAGCGGTTGGTGCCATCACCGCATTGCAGGAAATAAATCGCAAGGTCCCTGATGATTGTTCCATCGTTGGTGTTCCAGTCGGCGATGAAAGCGAGTTGATCATTCCTCCGCTGTCGGGCCTCGAATGGTTAGGTCACGAGACCGGGCAGCTAGCCGCGAAGATGTTAATCCGAAAATTAAATGGAACAAGCCCAGTACCTGAACAGATTCTTGTACCCCCCAAGTGGAAGCTTCGCCATAGTACGGCACAGGCACCTCGTTAGATCGCTTTGAAGAACCATTCAATGTAAGTTGCAGTCAAGTCGGCCAATCCTCATCTAATGGAGTCAGTCAGATATAGATTAGCAACGTTGCTCGTAGCTCAATGAAAGAGTGGGAGGGTCAAGAATTCTCCAGGGGCTGATTACCCATTCCGTTCGATTGTAAATTTAGCTTGCAATGGCAAGCACCATCCGTGAAGGAGAAGAAAACTCATGAAAACGTCAAACGTGCTCATTGTCGCACTAGTCCTGCTTGGCATCTTGATGACTGCCTGCGCGGGCGCTGCCCCAACGGCGACGAGTGTGCCAGCTCCGACGGCTGTGCCAGCCGCCAAACCGACTACTGCTCCAGCTCCCACGACTGCGCCGGTGGTGAAGTCGAACGTCACACTCACCTACATGGCGAGCCAGGATTGGATCATGGATGCGGAGCAAGCGCTGGGCAAGAAGTTTGAGGAAAAGACCGGCATCCACGTGGATTATCAGATTATCCCGTCCGATCAGTACTTTAACGTGCTGCAAACGAAACTGAACGCGGGCGAAGCGACCGACATCTTTGGCGGGCAGAGCGGGGTCAGTGACCTCAAGCTGCAATTAAACGTCGAGAAGAACGCCGTGGATTTGTCTAGTGAACCCTGGGCGAAACAAGAAGACCCGTTGGTTGCCGCCCAAGCGACCGTCAACGGCAAGCTCTACGGACTGACCTATTGGGATACGCTCGGCACCAGTTGGGTGGTCAACTACAACAAAACCCTCTTCCAGAAATACAATCTGAGCGAACCCAAGACCTATGCCGAGTTCAAAGCCCTGTGCCAGAAACTGCTCGATAATGGCATTCAGCCGCTATATGAACCCGTCTCGGATGGCTGGCATCAGGTGCTCTGGTTCCCAGAGTTGGGTCCTCGCTACGAGCAAGTCACCCCGGGCTTGGTCGACCAACTGAACGCCAACAAAGCCAAATTTGCCGACAACCCGACCATGCTCGCCAACCTGACCCAGCTCAAGGAAATATATGACCTCGGGTTCATGGGCAAGAATGCCCTGTCCGACGCCTATGCCGATCGCACGAAAATCATGGCGAGCGGCAAGGTGGCGATGGCAGTGATGGGCACCTCCTTCCCGCAAGAACTCGAAAAAGATTATCCGAATGTCAAGGCGGATACCTGGGGCTTTTTCGTGATGCCGCTGGCGGATAACCAGCTCTTGAATCTCAATCCCGCCGGTCCGACCAAGTTCATCTATGCTGGCTCGAAGCATAGTGCCGAGGCGAAGCAGTATTTCAACTTCCTGACGCAACCCGAGAATTTGCAGTATTTCATCGACAATAATCCGCGGGCGATGACCCTGCCGTTCCCGGGCGTGAAGAGCAAGTTTACGCCCGCGCTGCAAGCGTTCATGGATGCGCACAAGGACAAGCGGGGCACAGTCTACCAGACCGCCGTCAACTACGTCAACCCGCAGTGGATGGACATCGGCAAAGACATCGTGGCGATGTTCAGTGGCACCCTCACCCCGCAAGGCGCGCTCAAGAGCATTGACCAGCGCCGCGCGGATATGGCAAAAACGGCGAAGGACCCCGCCTGGGCGCAGTAGAAATCCTCCTTGATCGTTCATCGTGGCGCTGCCTTCTGCCCAGCAAAGGTTAGCGCCACGATGAATCTCATGTGAATCGATCCAATCATCTTCAGCGGACTGCCCCGCCGGTCTGATGGAAGAAAGAGCGATGAGAAATAGAGTTTACCCTTTTTATTTCGTTGTTGGCGCATTGATGCTTTATCTGGTTTTCTTTGTGCTGCCCAGTCTCATGGGCTTTTTCTATGCGTTCACCGATTGGAACAGCTACTCCTCGGACGTGAATTACGTCGGGCTAGCGAACTTTGAGCTGATTTTTTCCTCTGACCAGGGATACCTGCACTATATCTCGAACACCGTCATCTTCACGCTAGTCACGATCGTGCTCAAGACCGTGATCGCTCTGGGATTGGCAGTGTTGCTGACCCAAGGTTTGAGGCGCTTGGCTTATGTGCATCGAATGGTGATCTACTTGCCAGCCGTGCTGCCGATGCTGGCGGTCAGTCTGATTTTCAAATCGATCTTGAATCCCGCGACTGGCTTGTTGAATACTTTATTGCGCGGTGTTGGTCTGGACTTTTTAGCGCAAAAATGGCTGGTGGATGTGTCCTGGGCGATGCCTTCCGTCATCGGCGTGGATACCTGGAAAGGGGTGGGATACATCATGGTGATCCTGATCGCTGGTATCGAGGCAATCCCGCGGGAATACTTTGAGGTGGCGGCAATCGATGGAGCCAGTGGCTGGAAAACTTTTCGACATATTACGCTTCCACTGCTGATGCCGGTTCTGGCAGTGACGACGGTGCTCAATCTGCTTTACGGTCTCAAGGTGTTCGACATTATCTTTGTGCTCACCCACGGCGGACCAGGACGCGCGACGGATACAGTTTATACCGCCATCTTCGACGAATTTTCAAAAGGACGTTATGGCGTCGCCACCGCGTTGTCGTCGTTGTTGTTTCTCGTCATGATCGGATTGGGCTATTTCGTGATCCGGGTCATGCACCGGGAAGTAGAGGCGTAATCAAGATGACAACTGAATCGCTTAATGCTCACAGCGCAGCGAGAAAAAATCGGCTCAACGCCGGAGGAATGAGCGCGTGGGGCATCCGAACATTGCGTAGCTTGACGAACAACCTCGTGGCGGTGATGGTTAGCTTGATAATGATTACGCCGGTCTATTTAGTTTTCGTCAATGCGCTCAAGACCAAAACCGAAGCTAGCTCCATGGGCGTTGATTTTCCAACCGAGTTGCAATGGCAAAACTTTGCGACGGCGATCGAACGAGGAAAGTTGGCGACAACTTTCGGCAACAGTGTGTTGTACGCCTTGGCGGCAACCTTGCTCGGCATTACCCTGTCCGCGCTGGCGGCATACGTGCTCTCGCGCCACCGGACCCGGTTCAATCGGGGCATCTACCTTTTGATCATCGCCGGCATCGCCATGCCGACGAACTTTGTGACCCTCACCAACGTGATGCAGTTGACCCAGTTGATCAACACGCAACTGGGAATCATCGTGCTTTATACTGCGACGCACATTCCGCTCAACGTTTTCTTGATCTATGCGTTTATCGAGTCTTTGCCACGGGAGCTTGACGAGGCGGCGATCATGGATGGATGCAGCCCACTGCGGTTGTTCGCGAGTATCATCTACCCTTTACTAACGCCCGTGCTGGTTACAGCGGCTGTGTTGAACCTGCTGGACTTTTGGAACGAATTTCTCCTCCCACTTTACTATCTGAACCGAACCGACAACTGGCCCATGACGCTGGCGATTTACAACTTTTTCGGGCAGTATCAGGCGGATTGGAACTTGGTCTCGGCAGATATTGTTTTGACGATCGTGCCGGTCATCATCATCTACGTAACGGCGCAGCGCTATATATTTTCTGGCATGACTGCCGGGGCGGTGAAAGGTTAGGTCGGTGAGTGAGATTCATTGCGCTGGAACAAGAATCGTCGTTGAACCTGGGTCGGGAGAAGGGGCGTTGAGTAAATTGGATTTGTGGTTTCGTCAGATTCACCTCGATTTTCACACGAGCGAGTGCATCGACGGCATTGGCGCGCAGTTCGATCCGGAGGAGTTTGCGGCTACGCTGGAAAAAGCGCGGGTGAACTCGATTACTTGTTTTGCTCGCTGCCACCATGGTTGGATTTACTACGACACGCCATTAAATCCAGAGCGACGCCATCCGCATCTCGCGATCAACTTGCTCAAGGCGCAGATCGATGCTTGCCATGCCCGCAATATCCGCGTCCCGATTTACACCAGCGTACAGTGGGATCACTATACCGCCAGCCAGCACCCCGAATGGCTCGCCCTAAACGAAAAGGGCTGCATCAGTTCCTTCCAGGGCACGTCGCCATTTGAAGCCGGCTTTTACCGCGATCTGTGCCTGAATTCCCCTTACGTCGAAGACTTGCTCAAGCCACATGTGAAGGAAATCGTGGAGACACTTCCGGTCGATGGACTCTTCTTCGATCCCGTGCGTCCACTGCCATGCGCCTGCCGCTTTTGCCGCGCCAAAATGGAGACGGCGGGTCTTGATTTCTCCGACGCGCGTGCCCGCCAGCAGTTTGCGTTGCAAACCCTCCACCGATTCAAGCAAGATATGACGCGTTTCGTGCGGCAGTTCAATTCCGAGTGTTCGATCTTTTACAACGAAGGTCATATTGGCACTCTACATCGTTCCGTTGCCGACACATACACTCACTTTGAGTTGGAGAGTCTGCCCAGCGGCGACTGGGGTTATTTGCATTTTCCGCTCACGATGCGCTATGCGCGCACCTTGGGCAAAGATTGTTTAGGTCAGACCGGCAAATTCCACATTTCCTGGGGCGACTTTCACTCTTACAAGAATGTCGAGGCATTGCAGTACGAATGCTTTCGCATGTTGGCGCTGGGAGCCAAGTGCAGCGTCGGCGATCAGCTTCATCCGGCGGGCAAGCTTGATCCGCACGTGTACGAATTGATCGGATCGGTTTACCGCGAGGTGGAGAAAAAAGAGCCGTGGTGCCAGAATGCCAAGCCCATGAGCGAGATTGGCGTCTTGACGCCGGAAGAATTCTATGGCGCTGAAATTGGCGGATTGCCGCCGGCGTTGATGGGCATTACGCGGATGTTGCAAGCCAGCGCGCACCAATTCGACATTCTTGATTCGGCAAGTGATCTGTCACGCTACCAGATCATCGTCCTGCCCGACAAGATTCCGGTGGATACACCCTTGGCGCAGAAATTGCGCGCTTACCTTGATCGTGGTGGCGCATTGATTGCATCGTTTGAATCCGGCATGAATGCGGAGGCAAGTGAATTCGCCCGCCAAGTGTTGGGCGTCCGGCTCAAGAGCGATGGACCGCGTAATTTGAACGGCGACTTGGTGCGCGGCAAATTCTTTCCGCGCGCCGACTATGCCGAATACATCTTGCCAGGACAATTAGGCAAAGGGCTGGCGCAAACCGAATACGCGTTATACATTCGCGGTATGGATGTCGAAGCCGAACCTGAGGCTAGCGTTTTGGCGAACAAGGTCTCATCCTACTTTGATCGCACCTACCAACATTTTTGCTCGCATCGACAGACGCCGTCCTCTGGACAAGTCGGTGGACCGGCGGTGGTCAAGCATGGGCAAGCCATCTATTTTGCGAATCCCATTTTCTCGGAATACAACACCGTTGCGCCGCGCTGGGAAAAGCAATTGTTCTTGAACGCACTCAACTTGCTGCTGCCCCACCCACTCGTCCGGCACGATGGTCCGACGACGTTGCAAGTCACCGTCAACGAGCAACCGGATGAGAATCGGTGGATCATTCACCTCTTGCACTATATCCCAGAGCGTCGCGGTCAAGAGATGGACATCATCGAAGATGTAATCCCACTCCACGACGTATGCATTTCGATCAAATCACCCACGATCAAAGCCGTGATGCGCGTGCCCGAACAAGCGCCGCTGCCATACGAACAAAAGGATGGACGGGTCGCGTTCGTGTTACCTAAATTGGTTGGACATCAGATGATCGCATTAGAGTTGAGCTGATATGCCTATCTTAAATTACCAACACCAACCCGATGGATTACTGATTGCAAGTGACCGCGGTCGGTTGATGCTGACCGTCTACTCGTCTCGCGCGATCCGAATCCGCTACACGGAACGTTCGCAGTTCAGCCAGCAACCTAGCTTAATGATTGTTGCCCAACCCGATGAACGCATTCGGTTTGCTGTCTATGAGACCCCACGCGGTTTGTTTTTTTCGACAGATGATTTGACGATCGAGATTGATCGCCAGACGCTCGCCTTTACTTATCGCGATGCTGCCGGGTGCGGGTTGACCCAGGAACCGGCGCGCGGCGGCAAAACATTAGAGTCAGTCGATGTCGCTGTCTCCGTTTTCGATGAGGCAACCGTTCGCGAGGATAGTGACAACGTCGACGGCGTGCGGATGCGCGCTGGAAATGTGCGCAAGGTGGTTGATCGCCAAGCATATCATATCAGGTTAGAGTTTGAGCGGGCGGACGGTGAAGCATTGTATGGGCTGGGATCGCACGAGGAGGGTATGCTGAACTTGCGCGGTCAGCACCAGTATCTCTACCAAGAGAATATGAAAGCGGTTGTTCCTGTGCTGGTTTCTACGCGCGGGTATGGCATCTTGCTGGACAGCTATTCGCTGATGACTTTTCACGATGACGCTTCCGGTTCGTATCTCTGGACAGACGTGGACGATGAACTAGACTATTACTTTGTCTACGGTCCCGAGTTCGATCAAATCGTCCGCCAACTCCGGCTCTTGACTGGCTCGGTACCGATGCTGCCCAAGTGGGCATTTGGATATTTGCAATCGAAAGAGCGATATCTCTCCCAATCGGAACTGATTGAGATTGTTCGTGAATATCGCGCGCGCAGTCTGCCGCTTGATTGTATTGTCCAGGATTGGAAATCGTGGACCGGCGATTTCTGGGGACAAAAGTCACTCGATCCCGAACGGTATCCCAATCCCAGGCAATTGATGGATGATCTTCATGCGCTGAATGCCAAATTGATGGTTTCCATTTGGCCCACCATGCACCCCGGCGGAACAAATTGGTCTGAAATGCGCGACCAAGGTTTCTTGTTGGGAAACCAAGCGACCTATGACGCGTTCAACCCGGCGGCGCGAGCGTGCTATTGGAAACAAACCAACGCTGGACTATTCGCGCATGGTGTGGATGCGTGGTGGTGCGACTGCACTGAACCGTTTGAAGCGGACTGGCAAGGCCCGATCAAGCCAGAACCAGAAGACCAGATGCGCATCAATATCGAAGAAGCAAAATGTTATTTAGATCCGGAATTGATCAATGCCTATTCGTTGCTCCATTCTAAAGGCATCTACGAAGGTCAGCGCGCTGTGACGCAGAGCAAACGTGTGGTGAATCTCACACGCTCGGCATACGCCGGTCAACAACGCTACGCGACGATCACCTGGTCAGGCGACATCGCCGCGAACTGGCAAACACTGCGTCGGCAAATTCCGGCGGGACTGAATTTCTGCGCGACGGGCTTGCCCTACTGGACAATGGATATTGGCGCGTTCTTTGTAAAGAAAAAACCGGAACTATGGTTTTGGTGTGGTGATTACGACCGGGGTGTCGATGATCTAGGTTATCGCGAGCTTTACGTGCGCTGGTTTCAGTACGGCGCGTTTCTGCCGATGTTCCGTGCGCATGGCACAGATACGCCGCGTGAAATCTGGCGCTTTGGAAATCCCGGCGAGCTTGTCTATGATACACTCGCCAAGTATTTGCGTTTGCGCTACCGCCTGATGCCTTATATCTATTCTCTCGCCGGTCAGGTCACGCACCAAGCTTATACGATGCTGCGTGGACTGCCTTTCGATTTTCGCCATGACGCCAACACCTACAACATCGACGATGAATATATGTTTGGGCCCGCTTTTCTTGTTTGCCCGGTGACCAAGCCCATGTACTTTACGGCGAACTCGACTCCGCTGGAAGGGGTGGAAAAAACGCGCTCGATCTATTTGCCTTCGGGCAGCGATTGGTATGATTTCTGGACAGGGAAACGATACGCCGGCGGACAAACGATTTCGGCGGATGCCCCGCTCGAAACTATGCCCTTGTACGTGCGCGCCGGATCAATTGTTCCAATCGGTCCCGTCATTCAATTCACCGGTGATCATCCCGATGCGCCGATTGAATTGTGGGTTTATCCTGGGCAAGATGGTTCGTTTACGCTTTATGCAGATGAAGGCGACAACTACAATTACGAACAAGGAAAATTTGCGACGATTCAGATCTCCTGGGACGACCGCACTCGGCAACTGACTCTCGATAATCGCCAAGGGAGTTTTCCTGGGATGCAGATATCGAAAGTGTTTCGAGTGCTCATCGCTAACGAAAAACCATTTGACCCGGTGGTGGCTGAAGCAATCCAAGCCCGCGAGATTTTTTACGATGGAAGGAAAAGGGTGGTTCAGCTCTGAAGGGGCGACGGCGCACCGCAGGTGGCGAGACGACGCCCTTACCAAATCACACAATTCTCGACATCTGATCACTTTACAAAAGACACAAGGGAGGTCTGTAGAACATATTTGCCGCTTGACAGGAGCGTGAAGTTCGCTTATATTGTTACCTGTAACATGGTATCGGTAACATGGTATCGGTAACAATTGCTCTCTGACTCGCTATCCAGCACATCCAATCCGTTCGTGTGCAGTCTTTCGATGTTGAGTCGATTGAGTTGCAGCGGAAAACTTAAGCACTGAAGCTTTAATCAACGTCGTTTCACCAGGTAACGGAGCCTGACATGTGGCACGCCCCCCAAATTCATTAGAAGAAATTTTAGAGCCTCTCTTGTCTTGCATAGGAGAGGCTTGTTGATTTGGAGAAGAAAGTCTAGGGACAAAATATGGTTAACATTCGTGATGTAGCAAAACGGGCAGGTGTTTCTGCCATTACCGTTTCCAGAGTGATCAATAACTCAGGTGCGGTGAACTCTGCGACCCGAGAACGTGTCAACCAGGCAATCGAGGAGCTAGGATATGTGCCTAACACTCTGGCCAAAAGTTTCCGCTCCAAGCAGACGTCCTTGATTGCTCTCGTTCTTTCAGACATCACGAATCCATTTTGGACGACGATCGCTCGCGGAGTTGAAGATACTGCAGAGAAAAATGGTTTTCATGTGATTCTTTGTAATACCGACGAAAACCCGGAAAAGGAAGCGAATTACATTAACGTACTTCTTCAACGACGCGTGGATGGGATCATCATCGCCTCGACGATCAACGATAAGAACCGGTTTCTCATGCTTAAACGGCACGCTTTGCCATGCGTACTTTTAGACCGCCGGGTGGATGGCTTTAAATGCGACACTGTTGTCAGCGATGGGCGCGAGGGCGCGAGAAAAATGACTGAGCATCTCATTCGCCGGGGCTATCATCGTATTGCGATCGTTGCCGGTCCACCTACTATTTCCACAGCGCAAGAACGGGTTGAGGGGTACTGTCAAGCACTTCGAGAGAATCAGGTTCCCATCGATGAAGGTCTCATCGTCCGCGGCAGCTACCGACAAGATAACGGCTACGAATCTGTCAAACAGCTATTGAAATCAGACCCGCGACCACAGGCGATCTTTGCCGGGAACAACTTTATCGCGGTTGGCGCGCTGCACGCGATCCGAGAACTGGGTCTCCGAATCCCAGAAGACGTGGCACTCGCGGGGTTCGATGATATTCCGCAAGGTACACTGATCTCACCTGCTCTAACGGTCGTCTCACAACGCGCCTATGAGATGGGCGTCGCTGCTGCGCAATCACTCATCACCCGTTTATCGGGCAAGTATCGCGGAAAGGCGCGCGAAATTGTCCTCGCGACAGATATCATCATACGCGAGTCCTGCGGTCAGGTTCGAGAACGACCGTAATCCTCGTCCTCGTGCATTGGACCCTGCATTCACGCTCGAACTGGGCCGAGGAAGCGAGTTATTCCACCATCAAACGGTCTTTTATCCTAAACTCAAGGGAAAGCGATAAAACCTATGACAGAAGCCACACCCGTTGTGGAAATGCGGAACATTAAGATGAGCTTTGGCGCAATCCAGGCACTGCGCGGTGTAGACTTGGTGTTGCACCACAATGAAGTGTTAGGGTTGGTCGGCGACAACGCCGCCGGCAAATCTACCCTGATGAAGGTTCTCAGCGGGGCTTACATTCCTGATGAAGGAGAGATCTTCATCGAAGGCAAGAAAGTCCATGTTTGTGATCCAATGGACGCACGTCGGTTGGGCATCGAGATGGTATATCAGGACCTTGCTCTTGCCGACACCCTCGACATTGCCGCCAATGTTTTCCTTGGACGTGAGGTGGTGAGCGCACACCTAGGTCCGATCAGTGTAATGGTCAAGCGTCACATGGAGCAAGAGACGCAACGCCTCCTCGATCGTCTCAAGATTGACATCTCCTCCGTCCACTTGAAAGTGGAGAGTCTGTCTGGGGGTCAGCGCCAATCGGTAGCCATTGCCCGCGCGACCGCTTTCAACGCTAAGGTCATTATCATGGACGAGCCGACAGCAGCCCTGAGTGTTGCGGCCGTTGGCAAGGTACTCGACTTGGTGCGGGAGCTTAAAGCGCAGGGCTGTTCGATCATCATCATCAGTCACCGCCTGGAAGATATTCACCAAGTGAGCGACCGAATGATTGTGCTACGCCACGGGCGCAAGGTCACCGACTGTCCAGTCACGGGTGAGATTCACGAGTTCCACGAGCGGGTAGTGGCCTACATCATTGGTGCTCGTGATGACTTTGCCGAGACAGAAGTTGATTGAGGCGCGCGAAGGCAGGAGTATTATAGGGAGGCACACGTATGGCCGACCAAAAACTTGACCAAACGAAAGAGAAACCATGAGCGAGATTACAATGAAACAGATTAAGGAAAGACCCGCCGAGATCCAGCCAGCTTCGATGAAATCCGGCAGAGCGATTGGCAATCTTATTCGCTTTGCAGCGGTTATCCTGCTGTTTACTGTATTCTCGATAACGGCAACTAATTTTTTCACCATGCGAAACGTCATTAGTCTTGCCCTGCAGACAAGTACGGTAACCCTCATGGGCATTGGTGTAACCTTCGCCATTATCTCGGGCGGCATCGATCTCTCTATCGGATCGATCGTCGCCCTTTCCGGTACAGTCGCCGTGATGGCTGCGATTGCCGGAGTCCCGATTTGGATCAGCATGATTATCGGACTGCTCGTCGGTGTCGTCTGCGGTCTCTTCAACGGTCTTATGGTAACCAAATTGAAGCTTCCCCCGTTCATCGCGACGCTCGGCATGATGATGGTCACCCGAGGGGTTGCCCTCACCATTACGAATGCCAACGCATGGCCGGCACCGGAAACCTTCGGCGACCTAGGTAATAACAGTATCTTAGGGACCGGGCCACAATTTCCTGGCGTACCCTATCCGGTGCTCATCATGGTCGCGGTGGCCTTGTTCTTTCACTTCATCCTGAGTGAAACATTGCAAGGTAGGCACACCTACGCCGTGGGAACGAATGAAGAGGCGGCTCGACGTTCCGGGATCAACGTCCACCAGGTCAAGATCATCAACTACATCTTCTCCGGCTTGCTGGCGGCCCTGGTCGGCATCATCCTCGCCTCACGGATGATCACCTCCCAGCCCAATAGCGCAATTGGCTATGAGATGAACGCAATTGCCGCCGCTGTCATTGGCGGCACGAGCCTAATGGGGGGCGTCGGCACGGTGGGAGGAACGGTGATCGGATCTTTTATCATCGGAATACTTACGGTGGGTCTCACAATGCAAGGTGCGAACTACTTCATGCAGCAGATTGTTATCGGCCTCGTCGTCATTGGTGCAGTGACGCTTGACCAACTCAGGAGCCGCAAGTGAAAGAAACACCCATGTTCGTGCCTCTGAATGCAAGTCCCTCGCCTGAACATACGCAAGCCTCAGTCCGCCTGGACTGGGGAAAAATCAAAAGGAGGATTTCATGAGAAAGGTTTTATTCATTGCGGCAGTAGTGCTTTCAGTAGCGCTACTCGCTGCTTGCGCGGCTCCGACACCGCAAGTCATCGAAAAGACGGTTGTGGTTCAGCAGACGGTTGCTGTACCAGTGCAGCAAACCGTCGTCGTTCAGCAGACGGTCGTCTCGCAGCAGACAGTTGCTGTACCACAGACGGTCGTCGTACCTGCGACCGCCGCCCCAACCGCCGTCCCACCTGCCGGCCCAGTAGAAATCGCGGTCATCGTCAAGACTGGCAACTCCAGCTTCTGGCAAAATGTACAAACAGGAGCCTTCGATGCACAGAAAGCGCTCAAGGCGCAGACTCCCAAGCTCTCGGTCACCTTCCTCGGTGCCCAGTCCGAGAGCAACATTAACGAGGAGATCAACATCGTTCAGAGCGCGATCGACCGCGGCGTCAAGGCAATCGTCCTTGCCCCTTCGGATGTGACCGCCCTCGTTCCAGCGGTAAAAGCAGCCAAGGATGCTGGCATCCCCGTCGTCATCATCGACTCACTGCTCTCCGGCGACAAGTCCAACTATGTGTCATTCCTCGCCACAGACAACAAGACCGCGGGGGAGGCCTGCGCAAAGACAATGATCGACCTCCTCACCAAAGCCGGTAAAACCGAAGGCAAAATTCAGGTCATGTCTTACGTCGCCGGCGTCGGGTCTGAGATCGGGCGCGTTGGTGGATTCAATGATTACATCAAGGCGCACTCGAAGTTTACCCTTCTTCCGACGCAGTACTCTAACGCCGACATGCCCACCGCGCTCAATCAGACCACGAATGTTCTCGCCGCCAACCCGGACCTGATTGGCATCTTCGGCGCCAACGAGCCGACCGCCATCGGTATGGGCCGCGCGATCGCGCAAGCGAAACTCGGCGGAAAGATCGTGGCGATTGGTTTCGATGGTGCAGCCCAATTACAAGCTTTCATCAAGGACGGTACCCTCCAAGCCATCGCTGTTCAAAGCTCCTACCAGATGGGCTACAAGGGAGTCATGACTGCCTATGACGTCGCCATCGCGAAGAAGACGGTTCCCGCCACAGTGGACACCGGATTCATCATGGTGACCAAAGACAATATTGATTCTCAGGATGCGAAGAACGTACTCTACTAATCTCTCCGAATAGGTACCTGTCAACTGGCTAGTGTCGTGATCTTGCCGATCAGGACCTTTTTGATTGACCAGGGCCCGTTGCGCCGCCATCAAGCTAGGCGAAGATGATGTTCAAGTCGAGGGGCCGGCGGTAATGCTCGAGACTTTCAAAGAGGGTGAAGGTACCGGCAAGAGGAAGCAAGGTAACGCACTCATGGCCACCGAGATTGTGCATGATGTGATCACGCTCGTCGACGATCAGTCAGTGGATGCCAACATCATGATCCCTGGCATTGTGACAGATGAGGACAACGTCGACGAATTCATGGCGAGATCATGAATGTTGGCGTTGAAAAAGCAAGGGGGCCTGCGAGGTTTACGATTCCTGGGGGTTTCGTGATCGCCTCGCGGGCCCTCCCAATAGGCATTATATATCATAGTTCTGTTCGCGCCAAGTAATTCTCGGCGCAAGGATACGGTTGGTAAGTCCATTGACACGCGTTGAAACCGCAGCAACAAGGACACAAAGCGGACCTCCGTCAGCTAGAGGAATAAATGTGATAGAAAATCAGAACACAAATTTATTTATTGCCAGTGATGGCATTGATCCTCGCCAAGTTCCACAACGGACTTTGTACACTGGAGCCAAGATTCCCGCGATTGGGCTAGGGACATTTGGCTCGGATCGATTCACTGGCCAAGTCATTGCCGAAGCGGTGAAAGACGCGATTGCGGTGGGCTATCGGCATATTGACTGCGCTGCCGTCTATGGAAACGAGCACTTGATCGGTCAGTCGTTTCGGCAAGTGATACAGCATGGAATCAAGCGCGAAGAACTGTGGATCACTTCCAAGTTGTGGAATGACAAGCATGGAGAAAAGGACGTCATTCCCGCGTGCGAAAAATCACTGCGAGACCTGCAACTCGATTATTTGGATCTTTACCTCATCCACTGGCCCTTCCCCAATTATCACGCGCCCGGCGTTGATGTGAATTCGCGCGACCCATATGCCACACCGTACGTTCATGAAGCATACATGCGGACCTGGCGGCAGATGGAAAAGCTGGTCGACTTGGGTCTCGTCCGACACATCGGAACCTCGAATATGACGCAATCCAAACTGAAACTATTGCTTCGGGATGCCGAAATCAAGCCTGCCTGCAATGAGATGGAATTGCATCCTCACTTCCAACAATCAGAATTTTTCAAATTCGTTTTGGACAACGGTATTATCCCCATTGGTTATTGCCCTATCGGGTCTCCCAAGCGCCCCGATCGCGACAAGACGGAAACGGACACCGTGGTTGTCGAAGACCCTGTGATCGTAAAAATTGCCAAACGAATTAATGTTCACCCAGCGGTAGTTTGTGTGAAATGGGCGGTCCAACGCGGACAAGTGCCCATCCCATTCTCGATCCACCGCAAGAATTATCTGAGCAATTTACAGAGTGCGGTTTCGGATCCGCTCACCGATGAAGAGATGCAAGCTATCGCGGCTATTGACAAGAATTGCCGACTGATCAAGGGACAGGTCTTTTTGTGGCAAGGCGCAAAAGATTGGACCGATTTGTGGGATGTGGATGGACAGATTGTTTCCTAGGTCGATGATTCTTTCCACGATAAGTACAGATTTCTAACGACTCTGCTGGATACTTTGAAAGTATATGATTCAGGAGGTTACCATGTCTTCCATTCCAACCCAAATGATCGGTGCCATCTTGCCCGGTAATAGCACGGTCGAACTCAAGCAATTTGATGTTCCACTCCCAGGTCATGGTGAAGTCCTTTTGCGAACCAAGGCGTCGACCATCTGCGGATCGGATATTCGCGCGATTTATCATCAACACCTTGGCAAGGGTCCGGAGGGCTATCAACCCGGCATGATCGCCGGACACGAGCCGTGTGGACAGATTGTCGAAGCGGGTCCGGGGTGTCGGCGTTTCAAAGAAGGTGATCGCGTCATCGTTTATCACATCTCTGGGTGTGGTGTCTGCAACGACTGTCGTCGGGGTTACATGATCTCTTGCACCAGCCCCTATCGCCGGGCGTATGGCTGGCAACGCGATGGAGGTATGGCAGACTATGTTCTAGCGGAAGAAAAAGATTTGGTGCTGCTTCCTGATTCGCTCAGTTTCGCGGATGGTGCGCAAGTTGCCTGTGGTTTCGGTACAGTGTACGAAGGTCTCGAAAAAATTGGCATCAGTGGCAACGACGCGGTTCTGGTCACAGGACTTGGTCCAGTCGGTTTAGCAACCGCCATGCTTGCCAAAGCGATGGGCGCTCAAAAAATTATCGGGACTGACATCGTTCCTGAACGTCTCGAATTGGCAAAAAAGCTGAAACTCTGCGACGAAGTTTTGGTCTCTTCTCTTGAAAACGTTGCCCAGGTTCGTGACCTGACTGGTGGCTACGGTGTCGAGAAAGCGATCGACTGTTCGGCGAATGACAAGGCACGGTTGACTTGTATCCAAGCCACTCGCAAATGGGGCAAAATTTGCTTCCTGGGTGAAGGTGGCTCCGTTGCGTTCCAACCTTCGCCCGATATCATCCATGATCAAAAGACCATTTACGGATCGTGGGTCACCAATATTTGGCGCATGGAAGAGTTGGTCGAACGTATCGTTCGTTGGAACATTCACCCGGAAACGTTGATCACGCATCGCTTTACACTCGACCGGGCGGCGGAAGCGTATGCCCTAATGGCTAGCGGCAAATGTGGCAAGGTCGCGGTGGTCTTCGATGAGGAGGTAAAATAAGCGTGAGCCAATTAAAAAACATCGCCTATGGTGGTTGGGAGAACTGTTTGCGATTGAGCGATGACGATCTTGAATTGGTGATCACCCTGGATGTCGGTCCGCGCATCATCCGTTTGGGTACGCCGGGTGGTCAAAACCTGTTCAAGGAATTTGACGATCAAATGGGCAAGACCTCTGGGACTGAGTGGATGAGTTTCGGGGGTCACCGGCTTTGGCATGCACCTGAAGTCTTTCCGCGTACCTATGCCCCGGATTTTCAGTCGGTGGATCACACCTGGAAAGACAATGTTTTGAAAATGGTGCAAAAGACCGAACCCGAAACCGGCATTCAGAAGGAAATCGAGATCTGTATCCAGAACAAGACGGTGCATCTCGTTCATCGCTTGATTAACCGCAATTCTTGGGCAGTGGAACTTGCGCCTTGGTGTCTCAGTGTTATGGCGGCAGGTGGTCGAGTGTTAGTTCCTCAAGAAGATTTTATTCCTCATCCCGACGTTCTCACCCCAGCCCGTCCGCTCGTGCTCTGGCACTTTACGCGAATGAACGACCCGCGCTTTACTTGGGGAGACCGTTTGATACAAATGCGCGAAGACTCACAGATCGATAGCAAGCAAAAGTTTGGAGTGCGCAACACCAAGGGTTGGGCAGCTTACCAATTGGGTCAAGAACTCTTTCTCAAGCTCGTTCCGCCATCGATGCCGGGCGCAATCTATCCTGACATGGGTTGCAACTTGGAATTCTTCACTATGCCTGGTTTTCTCGAAGTCGAGAGTCTTGGTCCATTGGTCAAATTGGAACCGAATGCAGCAACCGAACATGTCGAACAATGGCGGTTGCTTTCCCGTATCGAGTTGCCAAGTGAAGAAAAGCCGCTGATCGATGCGCTAAATCCATATTTGAGGGACATGGGTTTACCGGCGATTTTGAACTAACAGCACAATATCGGCACAATTGAAAACAATAAAAAACTGTAACTGCTCAGGCAGTTGACGCGGATTGCCTGGCTAGGACCGGTGGCATATAGGGAGTTCCGTACAATGCCAACTTGAGCGCATCCAAGACCCGCTGTCCATTTTTCTGCGCCGTCGAAATGTAGCCGCAAACGGCACAGAAGACTTGCGCTCTGTCTTCGCTGCGAAAACATCCGGAGACTTTTTGCTTCATCTTCATCATGCGCAAGTCGCGTTCGGCTTGATTGTTGTCAAACGGCACGCGAAAGGCATACATGAACGCCAGGATTTCGTGTTTGTGGTCGCGGGCATGGTCGGATTCTCCCGAAACCTTTGCTCGAGCAAGGCATCGTAACCAGCTTCAAAGGCGGCGAGGCACCCTGGAGCCAGGGGGGCCTGCACCCAGCGAGTTTGATCGACCGTCCGTTTGATCCCAATCAACCACTCAATCATCCCGGTCGCCCAGGCTTGATGGTCACGTTCCACGATGAATGCCAACTCGCGTAAGTGATGGGCGTTGCACAGCGCATGGTTCACCCGATGCTGGAAATAGGAACGCAGATGGTCATGCACCGCCGTGCCCTTCAGATGAGGCATGATGCCGATGTCATCCATCGTGTCCGTGCCGCGCTTGGTGTGTTGAGCATACCAGGTCAGCAAGTCGGTGCTCGCGGAATGAAACCCATTCAAGAGTCCCGCGACACGGGCTCCGGTCTCATCGAAATGCACCACGGTGGCACGCTCCGTCATCTGACTATTCTTGGCAAGTGGGTCTTCCAGGGCTTGTTAAAGTGCTCGCCACGCATCGCGTCTTTAATCAGCCGATACAAATGTCTCTCTCCCAAGATCACCCAATGATCTAGGCATTCTCCCCGCACGCTGCTCAGGAACCGTTAGCCAATTGCGTTGGCTTTGGGCGCACGATAGAGCGTTTCAGGATTTCGATAGTGCGTCCTGCGGCCACGCGCGTGCAAGTCTATCCAGATTTGCGATCACGATCTCGAATCAAGGCGGATGGCGTTTGACCGAACGGCGTTGCTTCGCGCAGTTGTTGTACTCGCCAGGCACCGGTAACAGGATCCCTTGAAAAGTATCAAACGATTTTATCTGAGGTTCAATTTGATGCCAATTGCTAACAGATAAAATTTCTGGCCATCACAGCAAAGTTTTGATCGTGGGAGTAATTGGTGGGCTATGACCGGGGTTAACTTCTTCGCATCACATTTCCAGCGATGAGGGCGGATTTGTCCACTCTTCATCGCGGAGGTGAAATTTCATCACATAAAACGTATTCGCTCCATCGAAGTAGCCGCGGATATATCCACTCCCATCTTTACAGAGGTAATTTCTGAGAAGCTCCGATGCTCCGCGAAAGTTGGACCACATCTCAAGTCGAATGTCTTGATGGGGTGCACACCACCCATTCTTACTAATAGCTTGTATCACCGACCAAGTCTGTTTCTCAGTCATCGTAGAATTCTCGTTCATTCAATTTACCTCTCTCTTTTTATCACCCTCGCCGAGCAGAGATTCAATTTCGCCCAGGGCAATTACGGCGCTCACACCCTCTATAGCTGCCCATTCATCACAAAGTGCTTTGAAGGTTTTCCTGAGCAGGTCCGATTCGATTCTGCCTAAGGGTGTTTGCCGACTGTGCGCCCTAAGATCGCGAACGGTCGTGCACAAAGCAGGGAGCAGCTTGTCTTTCAAAAGATGAGCGAGTTCGAGTTCCCGAATTTTACGGTTTCGATCCAAAGGAACGGGCTGATGCCGTAATATGCCCCGACACTCGTTGAGACTTGCTTTCGGCGCAACCTTCCGGAGCACCGTGGAGCCTTGATCATTTGTGGGAACCCAGATGATGGATTTGCCTGTAATGACTTGATAATATTCTTGCGCTGTCTCACCTAGAATAAGGCGTTTCGAGAAGCTCTTGATTGTGCCCACTCCATGCACGGGATGAACAACACTTTCGCCAATTTCAAAGTGCATAAAAACCTCCAATGATCAGAGTATGCTGACCGCGTAATGGATGATTCATCCGGTTGACTGTCATGGGATTGAAACAGTTAACGGCATTGGTACAATCCTTGATCCGCCACTAACCGCGCCAACTCGACTCCATCGATACTTTCTGCCAGAAGCAAACGATTGGCAATCGCATCGAGCACATCACGATATGCCTGGAGGATTTCTCTAGCTTGAGCGTAAGCGGTCAGGATAATTTTTTTGATTTCCTCATCAATCTGCCGTGCGACGGCTTCACCGTAATTGCGCCGCTCCGAAATCTCCCGGCCTAGGAAGATCATTTCCTCGCGTGCGCCGAAAGTTCGCTGACCGAGCACGTCACTCATCCCGTACCGTGTGACCATTGCTCGGACGAGCTGGGTCGTGCTTTCCAAATCATTTGCGGCGTTCGTCGTAATATCCCCAAAGACAAGCTCTTCGGCAACACGACCACCGAGAACTCCGGCGAGATCGTCCATGAATTTGGATCGTCGTTGCAGATAGCGCTCGTCGGCTGGTAAATGCATTGTATAACTCAGGGCGGTCCCGCGCGAGGTAATGGACACTTTGTACACTGGGTCAGAGTTGGGCAACATCTGCATGACCAGGGCGTGCCCCGCTTCGTGGTACGCGATGATGCGTTTTTCCTCTTCGATCACGCGGCGGCTCTTGCGCTCGGGTCCAGCCATCACCTTTTCGACAGACTCTTGTAGTTCAATCATTCCCGTCGCTTTTTTCTCGCGTCTCGCCGCTAGAATCGCCGCTTCGTTTACTAGGTTTTCAATATCGGCACCGGAAAAGCCGGGCGTTAATTTAGCTACCGCTCCTAGATCAACCTCATCGGATATAGGTTTGCCTTTGAAGTGGACCTCCAAAATTTGCTTGCGTCCGAGCATATCGGGACGGTCAATGATTACTCGCCGATCAAAACGACCAGGGCGCAAGAGTGCTGGGTCGAGAATGTCAGGCCGGTTCGTGGCGGCGACAATAATGACATTCGTGTCCGTATCGAACCCATCCATTTCGACCAGAATCTGATTAAGGGTCTGCTCGCGTTCGTCGTTTGACCCGCCGACCCCAGAGCCACGGTTGCGCCCGACCGCATCGATCTCATCGACAAAGACGATGCAGGGTGAGTTCTTTTTCGCCGTTGTGAAAAGGTCGCGGACGCGGGACGCACCGACGCCGACGAACATCTCGACAAATTCTGAACCACTGATGGAGAAAAAGGGAACATTCGCTTCGCCCGCAACGGCGCGCGCCATTAAGGTTTTGCCCGTTCCCGGTGGTCCGACGAGCAACACACCGCGTGGAATGCGCGCGCCAAGCGCGGTAAACTTGCCCGGCTCTTTCAAAAACTCCACAACCTCTTGCAATTCCTGCTTCGCTTCATCCACCCCCGCGACATCAGCAAACGTAATCTGCGGTTTGACATTCGACGCTTGGCGCGCCTTCGATTTACTAAACGAGCGGGCTGGGTTATTGCCATTCTGTGCCCGGCGCATAAAGAAGAATATCATCCCGCCAATAAAAACCAAGGGCAAGAATGCGAGGAGGATCGACAGAACGTCGCTCCATTCCGTTGCGTGACCGTATGTAATATCAACCGCGGCGACTTGGTTGGGTGATACATTCAAGTTAGCCAACGTTTTCTCGATCCCGCTATCCGCTGCTGACTGAACAGATGTGGCCGTGGTGCCATCTTGATAAACAATGTTTACCGTCGTGCCATTGACGGCAAGACTCTTGACAACACCTGATTGCACATCTTGCCCCAGCTTACTAATGGGGATGATTGGATTCGGCTGCTTGTCCTGAAAAAAGTTAAAGTAGCCCATTCCGATCACGACGCTGAGCAGCAAAAGAGTGAATCCGAAACGGAGCCATTTGTTATGAAGCATAGCTTTGTCCTCTAGCGCGATTGAGATTGCTTTGACGCCTTACGGCGCAAGATAAATCCGGACTAAACATGCATCGCTGAGCAAACAATTGCTCAGCGATGCAGAGTTTGAAGGCACATTTGGCCGAGTCAATGCCCCGAACATTTGCAAGCCCCAATCTGGATTGCGTCAAAGTGTATTTGAATAACTTGGTCTAGTAGCGATTTCGCTGACCACCGCGCGAACCACCTCGATCTTCCTTCGGCCGTGCCAGGTTGACCATCAAGCGGCGACCGTCCAACTCATGTTCGTTGAACAGTTCAATCGCTTTTTGCGCTTCGACTTGGGTGGTCATTTCGACAAACCCAAATCCCTTGGGACGTTGGGTGTCGCGATCCATAATCAAGGCAATTTCCTTGATCGTGCCGGCTTGGCTAAATAGCTCGCGCAGTTGTTCCTCGGTCACATTGTAAGACAAATTACCTACGTACAGTTTTGATTCCACTCGAGAATCTCCTTTTGGTTGGAAAAGTCCAGTGCGTGGTCTGGCCCATTTCAGGTGAATAAATCGTGCGCTACACGTCTCCACGTCTCTGACGGAGGTCGCGCTCAAGTTATGAAAATAAATTGCTGCCTTTGATACTCCTTGGGGTTGCTATTTTAGTCTTGAGATAATAGCGAGGCCGCCCACGTTTCATCGCGGAGTTGAAATTGTTTTATGTAGAACGTGCCCGCGCCATCGTAATACCCATGAATGTATCCACTTCCATCTTTGCACAAATAATTCCGGAGAACATCGGACGACTGTAGTAAGCTGGACCAAGCGACCACGCGGAGACCTAGATGGGTGCTTCCCCAAGCATTCTTTTCAATTGTTTCGGTTAGTAATTTGATTTGGTTTTCACTGATCACAGAATTTTCCATCTTTTACACCATACAACCTCCTGGCTCAAAAAGGAATCAATTAGACTATTTTGTTTTTGTCGTAAAACCCTATCGCGCCTTGTCGTAATTAACGACAACAGATTTGACCGAGTTAATCAGGAAGGTGGTGCGTTATACTTTTTAGGACTTGCGCTTGTCATGCTGAGCAGAGCGAAGCATCTCGTTTTTTGCAGAGCGAGACCCTTCACTTCGCTCAGGGTGACAGGAAAAAACTCGCTTGGAGCGAAAGTCCTACTTTTGAACAGCGGCTGATTGCATCGCCCAGTCTAGTCCATTCTAACTATGTTACTGAGTGCGTTGTCGTGTTTAGCGACACCGCGCTCGATGTATTTACGACAAAAACTATCCTGTCCGAATGATTCCCATCTCAGTCAATCGCCCATATGCTAAATCTGCAAATTTGGAGGAGGTTGACATTGCTCAAGTCAAGGTTGGCTCTCACGATTATGCTTGTCGCGTTTACCGTTCTGTTGCTTGGCGGCACCGGGCTGATTGCATTTAATCTTTCTAGTATTGCTCCCGAGCTGCTTAACGGAATTGGTGGGACCATCTCTGCTATTCTTCTGGCACTCATTATTGCAATGGACTTGGTCTTCGTCGTCTTAATTGCGCGGACGCCAAACCGATGGTGGCAACCATGAGTCCGCTGTTTGATCCTTTATTCGCCTTTTGCTCATGATGAGCTTATGAAAGAGCAGTTCGATCGATTAGCTTTGCTCTAAGTAGGATTTCGACCCCGTCACGGGCATTGGCTTGTAACTCATTTTGATGAAATCGGTCCGAAGGACAAAGCCATGAAAGTATTTTTGGTCGATGACTCTGTCGTCATCCGCCGGCGGTTGAAGCGAATGCTCGCCGATGTCAAACAACTCCAAGTGATTGGCGAAGCGGGTGACGCGCAGACGGCGACGACGGACGCAATCCTCGAACAGAAACCGGATGTGGTCCTTCTGGATATTCACTTGCTCGATGGGAGTGGCATTGATGTGCTCGAAAGATTGAAAAAAGCGAATCCAACTCTGATGGTCATTATTCTGACCGACTATCCGTTTCCGCAGTACCGCGACAAGTGCATGGAAGCTGGCGCAGATTTCTTTTTCATCAAATCTACTCAGTTCGATCAGGTGGTTCCTACACTGAAACAACTGATCCAGCGGACGAATGAGTCAGCGGCTCATCCGCCAACCCAATGACAAAAATCAGGAGATGTTTGTTATGGATCATAGTTCAACCAATTCGACCATCAACCGCATTGCGTTTATCGGCAACTACTTGCCACGCCAATGCGGCATTGCTACGTTCACCACCGATTTGTGTGAAGCCGTCGCGAGTGAGTACCAAGGCACGACGTGTATTGCGTTGCCGGTCAACGATACCGAAGCGGGATATGCTTATCCGCCGCGCGTTCGCTTTGAACTGACCGAGAAGGATATTGATTCGTATCACCGCGCCGCCGATTTTTTAAATATCAATAATGTCGATCTGGTCTGCCTCCAACACGAGTACGGGATCTTTGGTGGACGCGCCGGTAGTCATATCCTCGCGCTGTTGCGCGAATTGCGGATGCCCATCGTCACCACCTTGCATACGATTCTACAAAACCCCAATTCGGATCAGCGGCGCGTCTTGGAACAAGTCGCCGCGTTGTCGGATCGGTTGGTGGTCATGAGCCAGCGCGGCGCAGAATTTTTGCAAGAGGTCTATAAGGTGTCGCCGAAAAAGATCGATCTGATCCCTCACGGCATTCCCGATGTGTCCTTTGAGGACCCCAGTTTTCACAAAGACCTCTTTGGCGTCGAAGGCAAAATCGTTTTGCTCAGCTTCGGATTGCTCTCGTCGAACAAAGGAATCGAAAACGTCATCGCCGCAATGCCCGCGATTGTGGAACGCTATCCAAACGTGGTGTATCTCATTCTCGGTGCGACGCATCCGCATGTGGTGCGCAACGAAGGCGAATCCTATCGTTTATCCCTGCAATGGATGGCACAAGAAAAAGGCGTCGAAAGTCATGTGATCTTTTACAACCGCTTTGTCGGTTTGGAGGAACTCGTTCAATTTATCAGTGCGGCGGATATTTATATTACACCGTACCAAGACGTGGCGCAGATTACGTCGGGAACTTTGGCCTACACGCTGGGCGCGGGCAAAGCCGTCATTTCGACGCCGTACTGGTACGCCGAAGAGATGCTCGCCGAAGAACGCGGCGCGCTCGTGCCGTTCCGCGATCCGACGGCGCTGGCGGCGCAAGTGATTGACTTGCTCGATAACGAATCCAAACGGCATGCGATGCGCAAGCGCGCGTATCTATTCGGGCGCGACATGATTTGGTCGAATGTCGCGCATCGCTATATGGAGAGTTTCGAACGCGCGCGCGCCGAACGGCGACATTACACGCCGCCGGGCTTTCCCGCTAAAGCGCTCGATCAACACCTGGGCGAATTGCCGCCGCTCAAACTCGATCACTTGCATCACATGACGGATGAGACCGGCATGTTGCAACACGCCATCTTCACCATTCCCAATTATCGCGAAGGGTATACCACGGACGACAATGCACGCGCGCTGATGGTGAGCGCGCTTTTGGAGGAATTAGGTGATCCGGGCGCGCATGAACTAGCTTCGCGTTATCTTGCCTTCATTTGGTATGCGTTCAATACCGAGCTTGGACGCTTTCGCAATTTCATGGATTACCAACGGCATTGGATGGAAGATGGTGGTTCCGATGATAGTCACGGTCGAGCATTGTGGGCATTAGGCACCGTTCTGGGACGTTCGAACACACCCGCGCTGCAAAGTTTAGCGGGTCGAGTGTTCGAGCAGGCACTGCCCGCGATTCTCGATACAACCAGTCCACGTGCTTGGGCATTCGCTCTCATCGGCATCCACGAATATCTCCAACGCTTTGCCGGTGATCGCCACGCCCGCCAGGTGCAGGAGGAATTGGCTGGGCGATTGCTAACGTTGTATAAAACTCATCGTTCGGATAAATGGTGTTGGTACGAAGATGGGCTGAGCTATTGCAATGCCGTGTTGCCCCATGCTTTGCTGATATGTGGCAAAGCGATTCCGAATGCCGCCATGACCCAGGCTGGGTTCGAGTCTCTTAGTTGGCTCGCCGACTTGCAACGCGCGGATGTCGAAGGCGGACATTTCGTCCCGATTGGATCAAACGGATTTTATCTGCAAGGCGGCACGCGCGCACGATTCGATCAACAACCGGTCGAAGCGCAAGCGATGGTCTCCACCTGTCTGGAAGCCTATCGCCTCACCGGCGACAAACTTTGGCGTAACGAAGCGCGCCGCGCCTTTGAATGGTTCCTGGGTCGCAACGACTTGAGTCTGCCGATCTATGATCCAACCACCGGTGGTTGTCGGGATGGTTTGCACCCTGATCGTGCAAACGAAAATCAGGGTGCGGAATCTACCCTTGCTTTTCTACAAGCGCTACTCGAACTGCGCTTGGCGGAGAATACCCTTTTATCGTGGAGAGACGAACCTAATGACCAAGGCTTTATACCTACGGCACGTGCCGCAGCCCTCTCTGGGAGTCACCTCAGTGAACAATCAACATATCGAACTGTTTCGCCGACACCAACAGAATCCCATCTTGACCGCAGCCGACTGGCATTATCCGATCAATAGTGTGTTCAATGCCGGCGCGACGTTGCTGCCGGATGGAACCACTTTGCTGTTATGCCGCGTCGAAGATCGGCGCGGGCTTTCGCACTTGAGCGCGGCGCGCTCCGCCAATGGCGTAGACAATTGGAAGATCGATTCTCAACCGACGCTCTTTCCGGATCCCGATCACTATCCCGAAGAATTGTGGGGCATTGAAGACCCGCGCATCACTTTTGTTCCCGAATTAAAAAAATACGCTGTCGCTTATACCGCGTATACACGCGACGGACCCGGCGTGTCTTTAGCGTTCACGGAAGATTTTCACCATTTTGAGCGTTACGGCATAATCATGTCGCCGGAAGATAAAGACGCAGCGCTGTTACCACATCGCATTGACGGTAATTGGGCGTTGATCCACCGTCCAGTGAGCGCACCCCGTGTCCATATGTGGATCTCCTATTCGCCCGACCTGCACCATTGGGGTAACCACAGAATGATGCTAGAGTCTCGCCTGGGTGCATGGTGGGATGCGAACAAGATCGGACTCTCACCCCCGCCAATCGAAACTCCGCAAGGCTGGCTGGTGATTTATCATGGCGTGCGCCAGACGGCAGCTGGCTCGATCTACCGACTGGGACTGGCGTTGTTTGATTTGAATTCGCCGGACCAGTGTATCAAACGGGGTGACGAATGGGTCTTTGCGCCTCAAGAACAGTACGAGGTCCGCGGCGATGTAGACAATGTCGTCTTTCCGTGTGGATATACGATTGCTCCCAATGGCGACACTCTCAACCTATATTACGGTGCAGCAGATACAAGCATCGCGCTCGCGACCGGGAGTATTCGCGAGATGCTCGAGTGGCTTGACGAACATAGTTAATCGCTATCGCTGGTTTTGTTTTGGACGATGATGATAGCCCGACGTTCGATAGAGTGATCGTGGGGTAAATCTATGGACGGATATGTAACATCACCGCGCGCGAATCCGTCCACTCATTTAAAGAAAGTAGGCAAAATGAAAACAACAGATTTGATGCAAGGCATTCAGTTCGACAGAAAGGACGGGCACGCCGAACCGCTCTACGTAGACAAGGTGGGTCGCGCACTTCGCTTTGCCCTCAAGCCAGGGCAGAGGATCAAACAACACAACTCGCCCAACTCGCCCTTGTATGCCGTCGTCCTGAAAGGACAGGGCATGTTTGCCGGTAGCGATGGCAAGGAAACCAAGTGCATGCCAAACACGCTCTTGATCTTCGACCCCAAAGAAAACCACACCATCCGCGCCCTGGATGAAGAATTGGTGTTTGTTGGTTTCTTGCATGGCGAACCGAGCAATACCTCAGAGAAGCAGGGTGGAAAGCTGGGATGAAATCGTAAAACGATGAAGGTTATGGGGCAAGAAATAAACCAAGTCTGGCGCATTAGCGATTTTGGACTTTGCTAGTCGCCAAACCCTATATTATTTGAAGGAGTTGATACCGATGACAAATAAAACGAGCAAGACAAAAACCAAACGATTATCCAAAGGACAGCGCACGCACCTACGCCGTGTGAAACAAGCGGCTCGCAAAGAAGGCACCGCTCGCGGTTAGCCGATTTGGGGAGGGTGTTTCTGTTGGAATGTGAATATCTTTGTCCAACTGGAAGGTTATAGAAGAAAAGCCATGGGACTTGCGATTCGCAAGTCCCATGGCTTCGCCAGTCTTACAATTCAAAAAGCGTAGTTGTTGTCGTTTCAGGATTGAGCTAATGGCGAATCATTCCATTCTTCATCCCGGAGGTGAAACCGCTTTACATAGAACGTGCCGCCATCGTAATAGCCTCGAATGTAGCCGCTTCCATCTTTGCACAAATAGTTGCGCAACACGTCGGGCAACTGATGAAAATTGGACCACGCATCCACTCGGACGCTGGGATTGGTATCGAACCACGCATTCTTTCCAATGGTCTCTATCAATAATTGTTTTTGTTTCTCGTTGATCAAATCATTCTTGCTCATCGATTAAATCCTTTCGCTCTTCAATCCGTGGAACTTATCCCAACCGACTGCGCCGCACCACCGACCACGCCGAATATGCCGCGCCGAGAGACGCCACAAGTATCAAATACATACTTGCAAGTGTATTTGAGAAAATCCCCGTTAGCCCAATGACAAGAATTAAAATGGAAATGACAAAACACAGCGCGAAAAGGTAATTGCCGACAGTCGGAATTTCGGTTTTGTCTTTCGACGGCATACTCGCAAAGTACGCTCCGGAGAGCGCCGCAGTGCCTCCGCCGATTAAAAGCGCGCCCCCGATCAAACCATTGTTCCAGAAAATTCCCCACACGCCCATAGCGACGGCGAGGAGTCCAACGGCAAATAGGGTGAACCCGAAAAATGACCCCATCGTATCTTTCATTTCAAATCCTCCTATCCCAAACTCGTTCCGCTCAAAGATACGGCGCAACCGACCCGATCAAAATTCCCCAGACAAGCCCCAGGATTGCCCCGGCAATCACGTCGCGCGGATAATGCGCGCCAACGTAAATTCGAGTAAACGCGACCAGTGCGGCAATGCTATACAACCCGGTCGCAATTTCTAGGGACAATTGAAAATGACCGATGCATAGCGCCACGATAAAAAACGTCTGCGCGGTATGACCGCTTGGAAACGATAGACCCGGCTCGTGCCTGCCAATCACCCGCGATTCACGCAGCAGGTTGAATGGACGCGCGCGATCCGTAAATACTTTGATCAATTCAACCAATAGCCACAACGTTAGTGTGCCCAGCCCCAACTCAATCACCAATGGTCGGCTGCCCAACGCATACCCGCCTACGGCAAGTACTGCCGCAAACCCGGCATTGCCGATCTGAGTCGTCAACCACATTGCGCGATCCATCCATCGCGAATGATAGCCGCGCAAATTCATTGCGGCGAACACCCACACGTCGAAGCGTTGTCCCACTGACCAGAGCAGCGAAAGGGCAATCAAACTAAAGCCAATCAGCAGGACGATCAAAAATTGATTCGCGATCAAACCGATGATCAGCGCATCACGCGTCAACGGGGATAGCCAGGCAAGAAACAAGCCCAGTCCGGCGATCAGGCCCAACACAGTTGCGATGCGCCACAGCGTACGCCGGTTCAATAAACGCTGTCCCCGGCTCGTATGCGCCAACTTTTGTTGGACTGGTGCTTCGGCTAGGGGAGTCATGTTGTTGCCTCAGCAACCGAAGCTAGCGTCGGCTCCGTCAGCGCAACACTCGCCAGCCCTGCCATCACCCGCAAACGATGCGGTTGCAACGTCACCGTTACGGGACCATTGCCGTCAAGTGAAACGCCATCTGCCATCACCGGCATTGGTGGGCTGGTCGTGATCGTAATTGTTTTGGCGTGAAAGCGCTGGATGCGCGCATCCGGTGCGGTATCGGGCGAATGCATCGCTTGCCCAATTAAATCGCGTTTGTTCAAATCAGAATAGACAAACACATCAAGTTGGCGATCATCGAAGACTACATCTGGCGCGACCTGAAAATTTGCGCCCATAAATGGCGTATTGGCAATGAGTACCAAATGCGCGTTGGTCACAATTTCTTCGCGATGATGATCCAAACGCAAACGAATGATGGATGGCGTTGCCGAGTACAGCGTGGAAATGAACTCGGTGATCTTGCCGAAATCGCCGTGCTGAAAGTCGTCGGCAGAAGAGTACAACGCCGATGCCAAACCAATGATGCCAGCTTCCAAGAAACCGCGACCCGTTTGGCGATGGCGGATCAGCCCTACATCGATTTTGAGCCGCCGTCCGTGTCGCAATAGCGCAACCGCGGCAGCGAGATTATTCGTCGGAATATTGAGACTGCGTGCAAGGTTGTTGCGGGTGCCGGTCGGAATAATACCGAGCGTCGTCTTTGTTCCGACTAGTCCGAGCGCTACGTTTTCGATTGTGCCATCGCCGCCGGAAACGATCACCATTTTTGCTCCGGCGCGAGCCGCGTTGCGCGCGATGGTACTCAAACGCATTCCCGGTTGCACGAGCAGCACTTCGGTTTCGATCTTTTGCGTTTGCAAATGACCTAACAACTCGACTAGTTGGACCGCAGATTCGGTTGGGTTGCCGGCGGCCGGGTTAAAAATCAGTTTTGCTTTCATAGGAATCTATCTAGGACTTTTGCTCAAGTGTCCGTTTTCGTGTCGCCCTGAGCGTTAGCGAAGGGTCTCTACCTCTGAAACCAGAGATTCTTCTCCGCTCAGAATGACAAGCAAAAGTCCTGCTATCCTAACCTTCGGGTGAACCAGAGATTTACACGCCGACTTCTGCCAACGTTCGCACAAAAGTTAGCACGTTGTCGCGCGCCAGCACTCCGGCGAGTTCTCCGTTCGCCGTATCCGTCACCGGCAATTGGTTCACGCCATCGGCGGTCATCGCTTCCATCGCTTTCCACAAACCATCCCCCGGGTGCGCGAGCCGCAACTGTGCCAACGGCGTCATCGCTTGCTCCACCGTTGTTGTCGCCCAGCGCTCGCGCGGAATTTTCTTCACTTGGTGCAAGGTCAACAGACCCTCGACTTTTCCCGCGCGCGCCACTGGAAAGTAACGACGCCCGGTCGTCAAAATGTGATCGTGCACCTAGCCACCCGACAGTTGTCCCGAATAACCCATCGTGCATTGAAATGCGACAGGTAGTTCATGGGTCAATCGCCAATCGAGGAGCCGCAATCCAATTTGGAAAATACTCAAGTCACGCCGTTCCGCACGGTCGACCCAGT
>JACRMI010000043.1 GCA_016215025.1 Chloroflexota bacterium | reverse complement strand
TTTTGCAGAGTTCGGTGAGCAATCCGACCGGACAATGCTGGCGTCGTGATACCATCGCGCAACGTCTCACATCCAAGAGTGGACGCGCCGATGCGCACGAGGCGATGCAACTTTTGCGCGACGTAGCACAAGCCAATACGCAGTGGTCTATCATCTACGGCACGACGACCGGTGAAATTGCCGTAACAATGGGACGACAGTACAAAACGTCGCATCAATTCAATTTGAGTTTGACGCGTTGAACCAATCCAAATTGCCGGCATGTGTAATGTGTTTGGCAGAGAAAACTCGCTGAGTGAGCGAACAATTTTCTTGACCATTATCTGAACACTTGAGAAAAAACGCGCGCGAATGTTGATCGACAGCATATCAGACAAAACCCTGCGAAGGTCCATGGACCTTCGCAGGGTTTTGTCTGATCATTAACGATCGATTCGGTTTAATACTCCGGCATCTGCGGCATGGGAGCGGATGTTCCTTTGTCTGGCAGGTCCGTGATCAATGCTTCCGTTGTCAGGATCATGGCCGCGATAGACGCCGCGTTTTCTAACGCACTCCGCACCACCTTCACCGGATCGATGATGCCCTTTTCGAGCATGTCGCCATAGTCTTCCGACATGACTTCAAAGCCGATGTTGAGGTTGTTATTCTCTTTTTGTATACGGCGTACATCTTGCACGACGACCGCGCCATCATGCCCCGCATTCTCGGCGAGTTGACGGAGTGGTTCTTCGAGCGCGTGTCGAAGAATTTGCACACCCGTCGCAATATCGCCAGTGCCTTCAACCGTGTCGAGCGCAGGAATCACGTTGAGGAACGCGACTGCGCCACCGGGGACAACGCCTTCTTCGACCGCTGCGCGGGTTGCGCTCAACGCGTCTTCGACACGATGTTTTTTCTCTTTCAGTTCAGTCTCGGTTGCTGCACCGACGCGGATGACCGCCACACCGCCAGTGAGTTTTGCAAGTCGCTCTTGCAACTTTTCTTTGTCGTAATCGGACGTGGTCTTGTCTATTTGCGCCTTGATCTCATTGATGCGACCTTTGATGTCCTTATCTGCGCCAGCACCTTCGATGAACGTTGTGTCGTCCTTGGTCGAGATAACTTTGCGAACGGTACCGAGATCGCTAATTTGCACGGTCTCCAACTTGCGTCCCAATTCTTCGGTGATGACTTGTCCTCCAGTGAGGATGGCCATATCGCGCAACATATCTTTACGACGATCGCCAAAGCCAGGGGCTTTGATCGCGATCACGTTCAGCATCCCGCGCAGTTTGTTCAGTACGAGCGTTGCCAACGCCTCGCCGTCCACATCTTCCGCGACGATCACCAGTTCGCGTTTGCCCAGTTGAACCAGTTTTTCCAACAAGGGAACGATATCAGTATGCGCGGAAATCTTTTTGTCCGTGATCAAGATATAGACGTTCTCGAGAACGGCTTCCATACGCTCCGCATTCGTGACAAAATACGGCGTGATGTAGCCACGATCAATTTGCATCCCTTCGACGTATTCGGTTTCGAATGCGATACCGGTCTTGCTCTCTTCGACGGTAATCACGCCGTCCTTGCCAACCTTGTCCATCACATCCGCAAGCAGCTTACCGATTTCGGGATCGGCGGCAGAATTTGCGGCGACATGCGCAATGTCTTCCTTACCCTTGACTGGCTTAGCCATTTTCTTGAGTTCGGCGACGATAGCGACAATACCGCGCTCGATGCCGCGCTTGAGCAGCATCGGGTTCGCGCCGGCGGCGACATTCTTCAGACCCTCGTTGACAATTGCCTGTGCCAGCACGGTCGCGGTGGTGGTGCCGTCGCCAGCAATATCGTTCGTCTTGGTCGCGGCTTCCTTCAACAGTTGCGCGCCCATGTTTTGGTACGGATTATCTAGCTCGATTTCTTTCGCGACGGTGACGCCATCATGCGTAATTGTTGGCGCGCCATATTTTTTATCGAGCGCGACGTTGCGACCTTTGGGTCCGAGCGTCGTCTTGACCGCATTCGCCAATGTATCCACACCAATTTTGAGATGGTGGCGTGCCTCTTCCGAGAACGCTAGTTGTTTTGTAGGCATCTTTGATTCCTCCTGATGTAATTTTCCAATGACCTGATCACTTTTCGACTACTGCGAGAATATCTTTCTCGCTCATGATCAAGTATTTCTTCTCGTCCAGTTTGATTTCGCTGCCCGAGTATTTGGCGAAGACGATCTTGTCACCGACCGCCACTTCCATGTCGACGCGTTTCTTACCGTCCTGATCCCAGCGACCCACGCCGACGGCGACGACCAAACCTTCCTGTGGTTTTTCCTTGGCAGTCTCGGGCAATAAAAGACCACTCGCAGTTTTTTCGTCCTGTTCGAGTGGCTGTACGATTACGCGATCCGCCAGAGGTCGCATTCCCAGTTTTTTCTCAGCCATAATAAAATCCTCCTTGATCGAATCCTACGGCTCTTGCTAATTTGTTGTCCAGTTGACCCCAAATCGAGTCGTGCGATTTGAGCGTGGATAGGATTACCCATCTCGCCGCTCTGAATATAGGTACAGAATACTCTTTTTGGCTGAAAAAGGAATCATGTGGGCTTGTTCCTTTTTGTCGTAAAAGCCACGAACGCGTTGTCGCAATACACGACAACGTATTCTAGAGAGATGGCTCTTGGCATTCCCACTCGCTCAGCGGCTCAGGGAACGCTTCGCGTGAGCGAAGCGTTCCCTGAATATCGGTGATTATTCAATCGATCCATTTTCGATGCCATAGCGCGAGCGTTGTGCCGGTCGAAAACTTTATCCGTGATTGTTTGATTGTTACATGTCATTGACGCCTGGTGCGGCTAGATTTATAATGTGCTCGGTGGTCGTCCTAGACCGCTGACGAAAAACGACGCCGCTCAATGCGTACTTCAGTTAGAATCAACAGAGAACTGTGCCTTCGTGCCTTGATCGGTGTGCGAAGGCATTTTTAGTTGTGGAAACGCAGAGGTCCAGACACCTATTTTTCGGCACGCCCGCCAAGCACGGCAAACGCTTAGGTTTTTATGGATAGAAAGGAAAACGAAATGCTCACTCGAATCCTTCTTCCCTTGGATCGCTCGCCGCTCGCTGAGTGCGTGCTACCCCATGCCGTAGCCATCGCACGTGCTTTCGATTCCCAGGTCACCCTCGCCCACGTGATGGACTCACCCCAACGGGCGAACTGGCGTCGGGCAGTGGACCCGCTCAATTACCGGATCAGAAAAGCCGAGGCGGAAAGTTACCTGGGCGACCTGGTGGTTCGATTGATCAAGTCCGGCGTATCCACCGAAAAACAAATCCTAGATGGCTATGCCGCCGAACGAATCGTCGAGTTTTCGCGCAGGACTCAAGTTTCTCTAATTGTGCTTAGTAGCCACGGGCAGAGCGGCTTGACGGGCTGGAACGTGAGCAGCGTGGTCCAGAAGATTATCCTGCGCGCCCACACCTCGATCATGATCGTGCGGGCTTATCAACCGATTTCACCTAATGTGACAGAGTTGCGCTACCATCGATTACTCCTCCCCCTGGATGGATCGCAGCGTGCTGAATGTATCCTGCCTATGGCGAACACCCTCGCTCGTTCCTACGATGCGAAAATCCTGCTAGCGCATATTGTTCGGCGACCGGAAATGCCCCGGCGGACACCGCCCACAGACGAGGATGTCAATCTGGCCGATCGAGTCGTGGGACGCAATCAGGCGGAGGCGATCCAGTATTTTGATCAAGTCAAGTCCCAGTTGTCTGGGGACATTCAAGCTCGGGTGCTCGTTAGCGACCACATCGCCGCAACGTTGCATGAACTGGTCGATCAAGAGAAGATTGATCTGGTCCTCTTAGCCGCGCATGGCTATTCCGCTCTGACCCGGTGGCCCTATGGCAGTGTGGTCAGCAGTTTCATTACATATGGAACTACCCCATTATTGATCGTACAAGATCTTCCCCAGGACAAGATTGAGCCTACCGTAGCTGAAATAGCAGCTAGGAATGGAAGTTGACCAAGGTCACATCGGTGATAACACATGGTGAATAAACCAATCGATCCGAGCTCCTCGGACAACCAGACTCACGTCGGTGATAACCAAGAGCCTGTCCCCAGCCAGCCAAAGGAGCAGCTCGGTGAGGTGACGAACAACAACCGCCTAGAGAATCTGGCGCGCCAGCGAGCCAAGACTAGGGGCGTCGCTCGTTATCCAGCTTCCAAGCACTCGCTCCTCGATCATCTGAGAGAGAGGGAATTGCTCATACGAGATGCCACCGCGCACTTTAGAGAAAAAGCGGCGAAGGAACCTCTCTCCTACGCCGCCGAGTGGATGCTAGACAATTTCTACCTAGTGCAGCAATCCTTGCGCCAAATCCGCGAAGATATGCCGCTTGGCTTTTACCGCCAGTTGCCCAAACTCATCGCCGGCCCCCTGGAGAGCTATCCACGCATCTATGCCGTCGCACAAGAGCTGATAGTGACCAGCGGAGCGCATCTTGACATGGATCGTGCGAAGCGCTTTATCCACCTTTATCAAGACATCACACCACTGACGATGGGGGAATTGTGGGCGTTGCCGGCCATGTTGCGTCTCGGCATCCTGGAGTGTCTCGCTCAAGCCATTGGACGTATCACGGGACTCAAAAGAGAAACCTCACTCCCGGCCATGACCTTGCCCCACGCGACGACGGATGATGAGATTGTTGCCAACTGCATCATGAGTTTGAGAGCTCTGGCAATTCAGGACTGGAAAGTCTTCTTTGAAAATGTTAGCCGGGTGGAGCAGGTCCTGCGTGACGATCCCGCGAACATCTATGCCAGCATGGATCGGCAAACGCGCGACCGCTATCGCAAGGTGATCGAAGAATTGGCTCAAGCCACGAACCGGGATGAGCAACAAGTTGCGCGCGAAGCGATCGAACTGGCTCAGCATCATAGTGCAACACACGTCGCACTTAAGGATAGCTTGGATGCACCGCGTGCCATGCATGTAGGATACTATCTGTTAGATGCCGGGCGCGCGCTCCTCGAAGCTCGTCTGAGCTATCGCGTTCCTGCGCGTGTGCGGGTACACCGCTGGATATCTGATTATCCGACGCTAGTATACCTGGGCAGCATCTGGTTGTTCACCCTAATCATATTGCTCGGTGGAATGGGCTATGCGAGGGATAGCGGGGCGACTTTGCTCCAATGGATTGCGACAGGCTTACTCCTCCTCATACCTGCCTTGACCGTGTCCGTCAGCCTGGTCAACTGGATGATTACCCTTGCCTTTCCTCCCAGAGTTTTGCCTAAAATGGACTTTGAAGAAGGAATCCCCGCTGAGCGCAAAACCATGGTGGTCATCCCATCGCTCTTGTCCAGCGTTTCCGAAGTCAAATCATTGCTCGAAGAATTGGAGTTGCACTTTTTGCGCAACCAGGATCCGAATCTGTACTTTGCCCTGCTTACCGATTTGTCCGACACACCTCAACCGCGTCGGTCGGGCGATGACATATTGGTCGAGCAAGCTGCGTCAGGCATTCGCGCGCTCAACGAGAAATACCATCGGGAAACGCCCAGCCCGTTTTACCTTTTCCATCGCGATCCCCAATGGAATCCACGCGAAGGGCACTGGATGGGCTGGGAACGCAAACGCGGCAAACTACACCAGTTGAATCTCTTACTGCGGGGCAAAGGAAAAACTGCCTTCAGTGTGCAAATGGGTAACCTGGAAGTGTTGCGCGAGATCAAATATGTCATCACTCTGGATGTCGATACGATTATGCCGCGCCAAGCCGCGCAGCGGCTCGTCGCCACGCTCGCGCATCCACTGAATCGTGCCGAGTTTGATCCGCGCACGGGTGCCGTCAACGCCGGGTATACCGTCTTGCAACCGGGGATCGAGATCACTTCGACCAGTGTCAACCTCTCACGTTTTACGCGCATCTTTGCCGGCGAAGTCGGTTTGGATCTGTACTCGCGCGCGGTGTCCAATGTGTACCAAGATTTGTTCGGCGAAGGGATTTACGTTGGCAAAGGCATCTATGACATTGATGCATTTGAACGCGGTCTGGCGGACCGCATGCCGGAGAATGCATTGCTCAGCCACGATTTGATCGAAGGGATTCACGGGCGCGTCGGGTTGGTGACCGACACCGTCTTGTTTGAAGATTATCCCCCGCATTATTTTATTTATCTGCGCCGCTCGCGTCGATGGATTCGAGGAGATTGGCAGTTGTTGCCGTGGTTACTGCCCATCGTGCCTGCGTCTGGGAAAAAGTTGTTGCCGAATACTCTTTCGGTCATTGGCCGCTGGAAAATCCTAGACAATTTACGTCGCAGTTTGCTTTCGCCAGCTCTGTTCGTTCTGTTTGTCGCAGACTGGTTGTGGCTGCCCGGCTCACCGTTCGTATGGACCCTCGCCGGATTGCTAACGCCAGCCGTGCCTATTCTCACCGGCTTGGTAGTCGGGACGATTCAATGGATGAAAGGCAAGCCCTGGCAGAGCGCTATGCGACCACTCCAAAACGGCGCGCTGCGTTGGATATTAGCGCTGGTTTTTCTGCCCTATGAAACGCTGGTCACGCTTGGCGGAATTATCACCACGCTCGTTCGAATGTTTGTTACACGCAAGCACCTGTTGCAGTGGACGACCTACGCCGATACGGTTCGTCTCTTTGCCGGCCGCGTGATGCGACGACAGATCATCGCCGCGGTGCTTTTGACGCTGGCTCTTGCTTTGCTGACAATTGGGCGCGATCCAACCTCGCTGTTTGTGGCTACACCACTCTTGATCGCATGGCTGCTTTCACCCGAGATCGCCTACTGGATCAGCCGTCCGGTCCACCCTGCGCCCGCGCCACTTGCTGTCGGCGAGCGCCAGAGGTTGCGAAGCTTGGCGCGGCGCACCTGGTTTTTTTTCGAACAGTTCGTCGGTCCCGAAGACCATTGGCTGCCACCGGACCATTTTCAAGAAACTCCGCGAGGGATGGTCGTGCACAGCACCTCACCCACTGACCTGGGAATGTTGCTCCTTTCGACCTTGGGGGCTTATGACCTAGGTTACATTGGTTTATGGGAACTGTCCGCGCGTTTACGTGACACCTTTGAAAGCATGGAGCAGCTCGAAAAATATCAAGGTCATTTTTTGAACTGGTACGATACGCGCAGTCTTGAACCGCTGCCTCCGCGGTACGTATCGACTGTGGACAGCGGTAACCTGATCGCTTGCCTACGTACGCTGGGACAGGGTTGCCAAGACTTGCTTCACAGACCCGTCCTGCGCTGGCAAAACTGGGAGGGCTTGCTCGACATTCTGACGGTTCTGGAAGACATCCTGAAGGACTTGAGCGCCGCCGGCCCCAAGTCGGCTGGCGCGTCCTGTCAGACCCATCTGGCACATACCCGACAGCAGGTTCAGGCAGTGCAGAATCATCCTGATGCGTGGGTACCACTGTTACACAGGATAACCGACGAGTGTCGAAGTGAAATGACCCAACTGTTGGCATCGCTGGTCGAATCCAACGCGCAGGTTATGGACGCCGAGAAGTTGCGCCGGTTGAGTCTCGCTAACGACCAGGTGCTGAATCATCTGTATCGCATGCAACGCGAGATAGAGCAACTCTCCCCCTGGCTGTTGTCTCTGAGTCAACCTCCCGACCTCTTCGCGCACTCGAATGCTTCTCCCGCTATCCATGACGCTTGGCAGGCGTTGCAAGACGCCTTGCCGACCGCACTAAGTCTGGACGAACTCGACCAGGTCTGCAAAGCAGGATGTGCGCGGCTGGCTGAACTGCAAGCTCAATTGGAGAAAGCTGCCCTGCGTGGATCACCCGAACAGACACAAGCGCGTGAGTGGTGCGCGAACCTCGCCGAGAAACTTGGAGCCACCGCGACGACCGCCAACGCTTTGTTGATCGGCTTTCAAGATATACGCGAAAGATCCGAGCAATATTTCCAAACCATGGATTTCGGCTTTTTGTTCGACCCACAACGCCAGCTATTTCACATCGGTTACAACGTCACGGCAGAAAAACTGGATAACAACTATTACGATTTGCTGGCGTCAGAAGCGCGAATCGCCAGCATCGTGACCATCGCCAAGAATCAAGTCCTTCCCAGCCACTGGCTGCATCTGGGTCGTCCGCTGACCCAGGTAGACGGCACGCGCGCGCTCTTATCCTGGGGCGGGACAATGTTTGAGTACCTAATGCCCACTCTGATGATGCGAAATTATGAAGGGACGTTCTTGCAGCATAGTTGTCTTGCTGTTGTGGATGCCCATATTGCTTTCGGGAATCAGAAAAAAATACCGTGGGGCGTTTCCGAGTCGGGCTACTATGCTTTTGACGCGAACCAGAATTATCAATACCGATCCTTTGGCGTGCCTGGACTAGGATTCAAGCGTGGACTGGAGGATGATTTGGTGGTCGCACCCTACGCGTCATTGCTGGCACTCTCGTTGCGCCCGCGCAAGGTGATGGAGAACCTCGCACGCCTGATCAAATTGCAGATGCTGGGCACGTATGGCTTGTACGAGTCGGTCGATTTTTCGCCCGCCCGGCTTATGCTAGGGGAAACCCATGCCATCGTGCGTTCGTATATGGCGCACCACCAAGGAATGATTCTATTGTCGATCGTCAATTATTTGCACGATGACGTAATGGTACAGCGATTTCACACCGACCCGCTTGTGCGAAGCGTCGAAATGCTCCTACAAGAAAAGGTGCCGTACGATGTTCCCCTCGAGTCGGTGCGACCGGAGGATGCACGCGCTACGCAGCGAGAGCCGGCTCACCGTCGAGTGGTCGCCCCGCCCTGGAGCGTGCCTGTGCAGTCTTCCGCGCCTCAGGTTCATTTTCTATCGAATGGGCGTTACGGGGTGCTGATTACGAGCGCGGGTGGTGGATATAGTTACTGGCAAGACACTGAAAGCGCACAGGGTATTGACCTCACGCGTTGGCGTGCCGACACGACGCGAGAAGATTTGGGAACCTGGGTCTATGTTCAGGACACGGAAAGCGGTGACCTGTGGTCAGCTGCCTACCAACCAACTGCCGCATTGCCTGAGAGCCAGGATGCGCAGTTCTATGCCCACATGGCAGAGTTTCGGCGCAGCGATCACGGGATTGGTCTGACGATGGAGATCACGGTCGCGCCAGAAGATGATGTCGAGATCCGTCGTATCTCGCTGACCAATCACACGGATCGCAGCCGCCGGATTGCGTTGACGAGCTATGGCGAAATCATCCTTGCGCCGCAAGCCACCGACGCGCGCCATCCGGCATTCAACAAAATGTTCATTGAGAGCGAGTATCTACCCGAAACGAACACGCTGCTTTTTCGGCGTCGTCCGCGTTCGACAAGCGAAGAACCAATCTATCTGGCGCATTTGTTGATTGTCTCGCCGGGTCACAAAATCACCGGAGCGCATGAAACCGATCGGGCAAAATTCCTGGGTCGAGGAAGGACACCTCAAGTTCCGGCGGCGTTGACCCAGAATGGTGTCCTATCAGGGACCACAGGTGCAACGCTCGATCCGATTATGGCGCTAAGGCAAAAAATCGAACTAGCACCTCACACGTCGGCGCAGGTTAGCTTTATCACGCTGGTGTCCAGATCGCGCGAAAAAGCATTGAGGTTGGCGTACCGCTATCGAGATGGACGCGTGATCGTGCGCGCGTTTGAGCAAGCTCGCTACCACGCCGAAGCGGAACTGCGCCAACTCGACCTGACGACGACAGACCTGGAACGCATCCAACAACTCTTGTCCCTCCTGCTCTATCCCTACACCACATTGCGCGCCAGCCCTACGACCCTCGCGGCGAATCGTAGAGGACAACCCGGGCTGTGGCCCTTTAGCATCTCCGGCGATCATCCTATCCTCTTGGTGCGCATGTACAAGGCGGACGAACTTGCGTTGTTGCAACGCGCGCTCCAAGCACACACGTACTGGCGCAAGCGGCATATCAAGATCGATTTGGTCATTCTTACTGAGTTTTCAATAATTAATGTCCGGAGAGGTCGATAATGTGCGATAATTGGGTACATGAGACCTTTCGGAACAAGCGAACAATTGGCACGCCGTCGTCAGCGGGCGCGAGCCCTGTTACGACATGGGCAGAGTCC
>JACRMI010000079.1 GCA_016215025.1 Chloroflexota bacterium | reverse complement strand
TCAAAACGCGGCAGTTTCGTTTGAACGAGTCGGTGTGTGAAGTGCTACCGGCGTTTCGCCGAAATCGCACACGATGTCGTGATTACTTCCCCGGCTAGAAATTTAAGGTAAACCGCACACGATGTCGTGATTATGGACACATGCGCCAAGAATACTGGACAAAACTAAATAGTCAAACTACTAGGATGCGTGTTGCTAGGTTTTGAAAGATTTATGCGCTCTTTAAAGTGCATTCCGACCGCGAGGCAATCGTTTGGGCAATTGAGCACAACCTGGGGAAGAAGTAACCCGAGTTGCCAAAAGCGGCAATATGCACTTGCCGGAAACGGCAATGTCAACTTGCCGAATGTGGCAATCCAAGATGGTCAGTTCAGTTTAGACATTGCCAAAAGGAGAGAAGTCATGATATTCTGGGGTTTGTGTGGAACTGAGCACCAGGCGTAATTAAAATGAGAAGATATTATTATATCCTAATTGGATTCCTAGTGCTTTTGAGCATAGTAGGATTGGCGTTATTCTCTATGAAATCCCAAGTGAATCCCTCAACCGGTGTTCGGCAGGATGATGTTTTTGGTGAGGTCTATCTACCTTTTGCACAACGCAGTCCAGAAGAACTAAACCGTGCACTTGCCTCACTTCCGCCACCGAAACCGGCCCCGATCCTATCAGTCGAAAAGGCTCAGGCGCACTTGCCTTTTAAACTTGTCCTAGCACAATGCCCTTCTCTACTGACCCTAAAAGGTGTTCAGTTGACCAAGGAGGTTTTTCCGGATGGGACGCTCGGACAGATCCTCACACATGTAATATACAGATATCAAGACAAGGAAATTATCCTTAATGAGTTACTACTCAGTTCACCGGATAAGGCTGCAAAGCCAGAGAGTGCAAAAGAAATTGAGACCAATAACGGTACGGTTTGGCTTCTTGATAACTGGGTTCCAGGTAGGACGGAGATTTGGTGGACGAAGAACAGTCTCACATTGGCTTTGTGGGTTGACAAATCAATTCCGACTGAAGTTTTGATTAAAATGGTTAATTGTGTGGAGTAGCTTTCGTGACTGAAATGGCAATAAACCTAGTAGGATCGTTGGTAATGACGGGAATCCGAGTCATCATTGGGTTCTTGTTTATCATCGCCGGTTTGTCGAAGATACATGATCTAGAGCATTTCGCCGAAATAGCAGTTGGTTTTACTGGAATTCTGCCTTCATATACAAGATTGGCAGCTAGAATTTTACCCTGGTTGGAAATAACACTTGGCGTTTTGCTAACTTTCGGTTTGCTTACTCGATTGGCTTTGGTAGCAACTGAGATCACTCTAATTGGGTTCACGATTGGTATTGGATTTGCACTTCTCAAGGGCAATCAGATTGATTGTGGTTGCTTCGGAGAGTTAGATACCGAAAAAGTGAACGGGAAAGTGTTTCTGCGCGACGTGATCCTAGTGGTCGCTAATGGCGGGATCTGTCTCTTCGAGAGCGGAAGGTGGACAGTTGACCGCTTATTCTCCAAGCACACTATGATTGAGCTCGTTGGCGCAATTCCAGAATTTTGGTTTGCGGTGATTTTGATTGTCTTGGTCACATTAGTTGTCTCGTATTTTTGTTATTTAATATCTGCATGGAATCGGGACATGGTATATCACTGAAGTAGCAAGTGGAATCACTATACTACCTTTAATCTGGGGGGAAAAGACAATGGACGCCTTGTGGCTGATTTCTTATGGGGTCTTGTGGGCAGTGGTTGTGATTGAATTGTTTTTCTTGTGGGCGTTAATCCGTCAGATAGGAATCCTATCGATCCGCCTTCGGAAAATTGATGAAAACCAGATCTCAACCATTTTGGAACGTGGCATGTCGGTACCCAATTTCGAGATCTCGGATGGCGTTCATCAAAATAGGTCATCGCTTCATGATCAACTGAGAACAACAACGATCCTGGCGTTTGTATCATCCAAGTGTTCGGTTTGCCAACAATTGATCGCGGGACTAGATGAATATGTCCAACAGCTTCAGAATGGACAGCGTCTTATCCTTATGAATGTTGATCGTAAGGATGGATTCCCGATACCTTTATCGGAATCGCCAAATGTACTGTATGCCTTCCCGGATGAATTCGGCGATTTGATTTCACGCATACACCCCCTTCCTTGGGTAATGTTAGTCGATCACACTAAAAAGATACAAGCGATTAGCACTATTCATACTTGGACAGAGATGGCAAACCTAAGAAAGGGGGGGCACAAATGAAAATTGATGATTGGACAAGACAAGTGGCAGAGCGGTTCGCTGTTTCCACTCAAGTCAGTCGACGCTCATTTCTGAAAACCCTTGGGTGGCTTACAGGAAGTATCTTCATCGCGACAGCGTCGGCGATTGTTCCTGAAGCTCAGGAGGCATTGGCAGGATATTCGCGCATCTATTGCTACTATCCTTGCTATTGGATGTGCGATTGCACAACAACTATGACCAGTTGCGAGCCACCATACGGCTGTAACCTAACCTGGTTCAACTCTCGTGTGCAGTTATACGTCGAATGTGCTCCGGTGTTTGGTGCAGAAAGCACTTGCTCGGGGTCGTGCGCCGGGCCATTTTACCAGTGCAGCATGAATTGTGGAACCACTTGTAACTGTGAATATTGTAATGCTCCATGTTAACCAAATTTGAATGCCCGATGTACGAAACTTTGAAGGAGGAAATCCCATGCCTGATCAAACTCCAAGAATTCAAATGATCATAGCTGATCCCAAGACAGCAAAATGGAGCCCTCCGCAGAGCAACGTTGCGAATGTGGCTCCCGAACGCCCGCGAGAGATGACAGTCCCAGAGCTTGAGACGTCGGTCAATTTCAAATTACAAAGAATTGCAATGCCCGAGGCGCAGCTCATTTCATCGGCATTGTTCCCAAAGCATCAGACTTATTACGGGGAATTCGGAAATGGGGCGCAAACTTTGTATGAGTATGTGAAACCCAGCCAGACCTTCGTCGTCATTCAACGTCAAACACTACGTAGTGACCAGCCTTTCATGTTCATGTATGGACCAGATGTGAAAGCTTTCCAAAAGGTGCTCGGAAGCGGCGAGGTAACTGTGGTCATCCCGGCCGCGAACTCTCCCCACAAGCCATTTGCAGAGTGCGTAATGGGAGAAATGTATATTACTGTCCATTTCTTGTGGAATGCATCTGAAACGGACATTCTTCGGATTCTCGGAGGACTTCTGAACGGAGATTCTCACAAGTGACGGACAGGTTAGGCAACGCGACTCTGGTGGCAAAGATATCCTTTGACCTATCTTCTCCCACTTGGTTGCCGAACACGATGCCGTGAAGGATTAGAAATCGATTCCCTTGTTTTGCTTGGCACGCAGTGGTGCTTTGGCGAGTAAGAAAGGCAAAACGAATTGCGTGAGCTCAACATAGAGGAGAGCAAATGAATAAGAGGCTTGTTCAGGTAATTGGCGCTATTGTCGCGCTCGCCATGGGTTTATTATCCTACGCGATTGTCTCCGGACACTTGCCTTTGGTCACTACGGCACAAGCGCGTTCTGTAACTATGCCTGCTAATCCCCAAATTCTTTATATTGCTCCGCAAGGGGTAACACGAGGATGGGTCAATGAACAAGCTATGCAGACCCGAGGTGCGAAAGTTCTGTATGATTGGACATCTGCTCAATCAGTAGCAAGTCAGAGTCCTGTAGATGGAGTGCTTGTCGACGCATCGTTATTCAAAAGCATGAGTAATCCAGAAAGAAGCTGGCTGTTAGCGCAATTTCATCAAGGAGTCGCGTTGGTTTCCCTTGGACTTGAGGACGACGAATTTACTCGCGTTTTAGGTTTGCAAACGCTCCTTGCGCCTGCCGAGGGTTTCAATCGTAGAGGTCCAACCGGCTACCGATTGGTGAGGGCTATTGCTGTCGGGACACCCGATGATCTAAGAATACTTGAAGCTAGCAATTGGGTGCAACGAGCGATCCAAGGGGGAACTGATACGCCGAATAATATTAAGAGACCATTGTTTACCTCTTTTGTCAAAACTCAAGGTAAGGTTGACTCCGCGCAAGAACTTGATCTCCTTTTCTTTCAACTTCGATCCGCAATCGAGGGCGCGTATAAAATACGCGCCGAATTCCAAGATGCAATGAAGAACTTCAAGGGGAATTAACATGAACAACTCGACCGCACATTTATCAGCTCGTGCCGCATTCACACGAATTCTCCGTGTCGGTTTGCTAGTTGCAATACTAGGCGGAATTGCTGGTGCGCTCACTGTCCGAGCCGAAACAAAAAACAGTTTGTATGTTGATGGCTATGGAAATGTGCTTACCGCTGTAACGACAGGGTTCTGGGATATCAGCACTAATCCAGATACCTTAGTCGCTGTCGGTGGCTCAACCACTACAACGGCTGTGTATTATCTTAAAGCAGATACACGCATTTGGCATTGGAATGGTTTCCAGTACGTGATCGCTGCAGAAGATTCAGGAGATTGCAATAATTGTAGTTCTGCTTCCACCGATCAAGTTGCATCTCTCGTTTTTGATGCTAGGGCAGCCACACAGTCTCATGCGCGTGCTTCTTGGAATTGGGGCAATAGTTACTATACCTCGTTTCCAGATAATTCAGTCTCCTGCTGTACCTATTGGAGTAGCGGTAACAGTTGTTAGAGGACGCGGATTATCATTGAACTCGTTTCACGTGGCTGAGATGATTGTCAGCCACGCGTTTTTGTACAACGAAGCTCCGCTTTCTTGCAATCCGACTCGTTTTCGCTATAATTGCGCCGTGAGACATTCGCCTCTGGTCGTTCTAGCTCTCCTAATCACTGCGTTCACTTGGCATGGCTTGGCTATCGCATCGCCATCTGAATTGGCATCGACCGAGACGCCGAGCGCGACGATCACTTTGACCGCTACGCCCACCATTACTGGAACCCGCATGTTGACTAGGACGGCGACGGTCACGCCAACACGTACTGTTACGACTACTGCAACCGTTACCTCGTCCGTCACCGTCACGCCGACTCGTACGCTCACACCCACCGCAACGATTACCGCATCCGTAACCGTTAGCGCAACGCCAACACTTTCTGTGACGCTGACGCCTACTGCTACGCCCACACTCACCTATACTCCCACACCCATTGGCACGCCAACTCCCACAGCGATTCGGTATCCACTTCCGCTCGATCCCAACGCCTTATCCATCGATTCATTGCGCAGGCGTCCGTATGGCGGTTCCGGCATCAAGATCACCAAGGTCGTTCAGACCAGCGACGCGTACAAACAAGTCTTGATCGAGTATTCATCTGATGGATTGAAGATCACCGGCACGATGAATATTCCTCGCGGTTTGGGTCCATTCCCCGTCGTGATTCTCGACCATGGTTATTTCAAACCGGCGGAATATAAAACCGGCGATGGCACGGCTCGCGCGGCGGATGCTTTTGCCCGCCGTGGCTATCTCACCATCGCGCCCGATTATCGCTGCTATGCTGGCTCGCAGTGCGGGTCGAATCCGCTCTATGTCGGTTACGCCGTCGATGTTTTGAATTTGATCGCGCAACTGTCCACCGTGCCGGACGCCGATCCATCGCGCGTCGGCATTTGGGGGCACAGCATGGGCGGCGGCATCACGTTGCGTGTGCTTGCCATCGACGATACGATCAAGGTCGCGGCGTTGTACGGTGCGTTGAGCGCAGACGACGAAGTGCATTACTGTTGGCTCATCGGCTGCCGCACGCCGACTCCACAAGCGAATCCACCGCGCGATATTTTTTCTCGCAATCGCTATGAAGAAGCCGATCCCGATTTCTTGCAGGCGTTACCAATGACTTCACCGCTCGGCAAGCTGCACGACATATTTTTGAAATCGTCGGCGAGCCGAAATCTATCCAACATGACGGCGGCATTCATCATTCATCACGGCGAAGCCGATGACGTTGTGCCCATCGAGTGGTCCGTCGATTTGGCAAGATCGTTGACGGCGTTGGGCAAGACGGCGGAGTTGTACACTTATCCAGGCGAGACCCATGTCTTTGCAGGCTGGGGTTGGCAACTGTTCATGTCGCGCACGCTGTCGTTTTTCGATTCCTATTTGAAACCGCGCGACACGATCATTCCGGTGGACAAGCGTATACTGCGGCAAGAACGGATTGCGGTGGAGCAAAGTTACTAAACCTACTGACTGTCATTTCGAGGAGCGAAGCGACGAGAAATCTCATCCGGCGCAGGAGAGAGATTTCTCGCTCCGCTCGAAATGACAAGGCGATATAGAGGAAATCATGGCAGACGAAAAAATCGCGATTGTCACGGGGAGCGCCAAGGGGATTGGGCGAGGAATTGCCAAACGCCTTGCGGCGGATAATTATACCGTCATCGTAAATTATCAAAACGATGCGAACGCCGCGCAGGAAACATTGTCGTTGGTGCAGGGTCGCGCGCCGCATTCCAAAACGATTCAAGCCGATGTGTCGCAGCCTGATCAAGCCAAGCGTTTGATCGATGAAACCCTCTCGACTTTCGGTCGCATCGACGTGTTGGTGAATAACGTCGGTCCGTTCCTCGTCAAATCATTGTTCGATACCGAAATCGATGAATGGCGGCGCGTCATCGATGGAAATCTGTCGAGCGCGTTCTATTGCATCAAATACGTTTTGCCCACGATGCGCGCGCAAAAGAGTGGACACATTATCAACCTGGGTTCGCTCAACGTCGAGACCACCCGCGGTGCGCCGACGACCGGAGCTTATACGGCAGCGAAAGCGGGCATTGTCGTGCTGACGAAATCCGTCGCGCGCTCCGAAGCGCGGTACGGCATCCGCTGCAATCTCATCAACCCAGGTTTCATTGAAACGTATGCCACGTCGGATGCTGACCGCCGCGAACTGCCGAGTCTTGTGCCGCTGGGACGACTTGGGACACCGGACGACATCGCCGAGATGATCGCGTTTCTTGTGTCGGAGAAAGCGAGCTACATCACCGGCTCGATCATGAATGTACATGGCGGACTGTGGGTTTAGGAGAAAAAAATGCGACGCACCTCCAAGGTGCGTCGCATTTTTTCTCTATGGAATGTGTTTGTTCGTGTATGCCTTGCTCACATCAAAATCGGTTTTGACGAACCCGGCATCTTTCATGAACTTGTACGACGATGTCCAATTCGCGGGATCGACGAATCCCAGTTTAGAATTCGTCATCAGTTTGATCGTGGCATTCAAAACGGCTTGCGATGTTTTGGCATTTTGTCCGCCCGCTTCGGGAAGATTTTCGATGGCGATGTTCAGCGCCTCGTCTGGATTTTTGATCGTGTCTTGTATTCCGCGCAGCAACGCGCCGACGACTTTGTTCACGATCTCCGGTTTCTCGGCGAGCGTTCGGTCATTTGTCACCAAGCCGATGCCGACCAGCTTGCTGTAATCGGACACGGGAATCACGTTGATCTCTTTGCCCGCCAGCGCAAGCTGCACTGGTTCGTTATTGGAATAGCCCGCTGCGGCATCCACCAGTCCTTGAGTGACTGCCGCAACCTGGGTAAAGCCAATGTCTTGCGTTTGCACATCGCTTTCTTTGATGCCCGCCGCGTAGAGCAGTGCGCGCCAGCCGGTGTACGTCGCGCCATAGAACCCTGACAAGCCAACTTTTTTGCCGACCAGATCCTTGGGCGAGGTGATGTTCTTTTCCTTCAATGAAAAAATACTGATCGGAAAAGCATTGTAATAATTCATCACGTAGACGAGTGGAATGTCTTGCCCGCGCGCTTGAATCACTTGATCGCCGCCGAGCATCGCAAAATCTGATTGATTCGCGCCGACCAACTTGAGGCCGTCCAGTTCGAATCCCCAGTTGTACTTGATCTTAATTCCCGCCGCCGCAAAATAACCTTTCTTTTCCGCGACATACCACGGCGTAAATTGCACGTTCGGGATATAACCCATCACGACGCTCACTTCGGTGAGCGCGCCGCTAGTGCTCGTCGTTGGCGTCGCCGCGCTCGAACACGCAACAACCATCCAACCAACCAACGAACAGACCAATAAACCAACGAACCAACGACTCAACGATTTCATGATTTCCTCCATCGGATCAAACTTTTTTCGAGAATCGCAACGCCAAGATACAGACTGATCGCCATCACCGACAGCGTAGCGACCGTTGCAAACATGAGCGGCGTATCGAGTTGACCGCGCGCAAAGTTGAGCAAGAATCCCAGTCCGCGATCTGCCCACAACAACTCGACGACGACAACGCCAATGACCGACAGCGTCATGCCCACGCGCACGCCGCCGAAAAACACCGGCAGCGCGGCTGGCACTTCAAGCTTGATGAGCACTTGGAGAGGATTCGCCGCATAGGAACGCATCAACTCGCGGTACTCGGGTCGAATGTTGCGCAAGCCGACAATGGTGTTGACGAGCATCGGAAAGAATGTGATGAGCGCAGCGATGATTGCATTTTGGATCGGTCCCGTGTTGATCCAAATGATGAGCAGCGGCGCGATAGCAATGATCGGGATCGATTGAGTGGCGACGATGTACGGCGAAACGATTTTTTCGAGCAGCGGCGATTTGGCGAGTAAGTATCCGACGCTCATTGCAAACGTGAGCGCGATGACAAACGCTAATCCTACTTCAAGTAAGGTCAATCCTAGATGACGGGGGATGATTCCGCTCTGCCAATTTTCGATCCATGCTGCAGCCACTTGGCTGGGCATCGGCAAAATAAACGATGGGTACTTGTTCACAACCACGATCATTTGCCAGAGGAACAAGAACAACGCGAGGGCGAACGGAATCAGGATGTATTGAATGTATCCGCGAATCATCGTCATGCTATGTCCTTACCATTCCCATTGCCATTTCCGTTGCCGCTCAGATGCAGTGCGGCACGAACTTCGCGGAGTAATTCATAATAGCGTGGCAACTCGCGAATGTCGGCGGGACGTGGGCGCGGTAGATCGATGTTGATGATGTTTTCAATGTGCCCTGGTCGCGCTGACATCACGGCAACTCGATCCGACAAACGTACCGCTTCGCCGACGCTGTGCGTGATAAACACAATCGTTTCATGGGTTTGATCCCAAACATGCAGCAACTCATTGCCGAGTCGTTCGCGTGTGAGTTCGTCGAGCGCGCCGAACGGTTCGTCCATCAACAGAATTGATGGACGGTACGCGAGCGCGCGTGCAATCGCGACTTGCATTTGCATTCCCGCCGAAAGTTCGTGCGGATAACGCGCGGCGAAATCCTTTAGTCGAATCAAGTTGAGCAACTCGTGCGAGCGTTGCGCGCGTTCGACTCGCGGCGCGCCGACGATTTCCAACGGCAGTTCGATGTTGTGCGCGATGGTGCGCCAATCCATCAGCGTCGGCGATTGAAAGACGATACCGCATTTGCGCGCATGACGCGCTGCCGCCGGCGACTGGCCGTCGATGGAAATGTGTCCCGCGCTCGGCGCAAGCAAATCGCCGATCATGCGCAGCAGCGTCGACTTACCACAGCCCGATGGGCCGATGATCGAGAGAAATTCGCTTGTGTGAATATCGAGCGAAACATCGCGCAGTGCCAGAACGCCGTTCTGCGGATTACCGTACCGTTTGCTGACTGATTCGATTTTGACGAGTGGATGATTGTCCATTTCAAATAAAAATTCCCGAAGATAATTTTCTTCGGGGCAGGCGCACGAACGCACAGAACGCAACCGTCGCCAATAAAAACCCGATGCGTGTGGGCGCATCGGGGCAAATAGCAACGACGATTACGCTTGCGGTTATGCAAGCGAACCTTCTCCTATCCAGACTATACTGTCGGCGTCGGCATTTGACCGACTCTTGCTCCGTCTTACGACTCGGCTCGTGGGCTTTGTTAGTCGAGTAGTCGGATAGTCTTCTAGTCACGTAGTAGCACAAAGGCTTGACTACAAGACTAGAGACTAATTGACTATCGGACTAGACACTACCACCGATCGGGAATTTCACCCTGCCCCGAAGGTATCTGTATTCAACTACGCCAAGTATATTCCGATTAGATGGTGCTGTCAATTTCGATACGACCGCCGACCACCGACCACTGACCGCGTCGCATTATTTCAGTCCCAAGCGGCGATCTGCCGTCTGTGGTCTGCCGTCTTTTTGACAAACCCTTTTCTGCGTGTTATCCTTCCGGCGATGTCACACACAGGTACCGTACTGCAAACGAAATTGAATCCGCCACGTTTGCCGCGCACGACACTCGTTCGTCCGCGCGTCAATGCGTTGTTGCGCGAGGCGCTCGACTATCGCGTGACGATTGTGCAGGCGAGCACGGGCTATGGCAAATCGACCGCGCTCGCAACGTTGGTCGATTCAGACACGCCGCTGTTTTGGTACAGCGCAACGGAAGGCGATGCTGACCCACGTCAATTCATTATTCATTTGGTCGCCGCCTTTCGCGTTGGTCTGCCCGCTTTGAGCGATTCGCCATCGGCTCTGTTGTTCGACACCGATGCCAGCGCGCTGCAAATTTCCGATGTGTTGCTCAACGCTTTGAACGATGCGCTCGACGCGCCCGCGCTGCTCGTCATTGACGATTATCATCTCGCGGCGTCGAATGATGTTGCGGCACTCCTCGATCATTTCCTTGCATATCTTCCGCCCGATTTGCACGTCATCATTTCATCGCGGTATGCGCCAACCTGGGAACATTTGCCGACCTGGCGCGCGCGTGGGCAGGTGCTTGAAATCAATCGCGATGCGCTTGCGTTCACGACCGATGAAATCGCCGCGCTGTTTCGCGATACATACAATCGCCCGCTGTCGCCGAACGATGTGCAAGCCTTGCACGCGCAAACCGAGGGCTGGCCGATTGCGTTGCAGTTGGTATGGCAAGAGCTGCGTGCCAAGCCCAAAGGCACTCTGGCGGATTTGCTCGCGCATGGTACGGAATCACTAGATACAATGTTCGCTTACCTAGCGCACGATGTTCTGGCGCAACAGCCGCGCAACGTCGAAACCTTTTTGTTGGAGTCGGCGACGCTCCGAGAACTTACGCCAAATGCATGTGCGGCGGTGACGCATGACGCCGATTCACGCGCGATGCTCGATCATTTGCGTGAGCGCGATTTGTTCGTCATCACCCTGGGCATTGCAAGTCATCACGAGGCATCAGAGTTTCAAGGTACAAGGAATGCCCCTCGTGATGATTTGCAACAACATTATCGGTACCACCATCTCTTCCACGATTTTTTGCGCGACCATGCCATGCGAATTGATGCCGACGCGGTGCGCGAACGTCATCGATCGGCAGCCAAGTTTTATCAGCAAAACGAAAATGCGGACGAAGCGATTTATCATTGGCTGAGTGCGAATGCATTTGCCGAAGCCGCCGATTTGATCGAAGCGATTGGCGAAAAGATTTTGCGCGAAGGCCGACTCGATACGCTGGCGCGCTGGCTCGACGCGATTCCGCCTGACCAGGTTGCGGCGCGTCCTCTGTTGATGTTCTATCACGGCGAACTCGCGCGCTTGCGTAGTCGCTTTGACGATGCGCTTGGGTGGTATGCACAAGCGGAACGTGCGTGGCGCGCGGCGAATGATATGCAAGGAATATCACGTGCATTGCGTGGTCAGGCGCTGATCTATCTCGATACCGTCCGCGCGCATCAAGCTGAGGATTTGTTGCGCGAGGCATTGCGCTTGATCGACCGGGTCGATGATCGCGCAGCGCAAGCGCGCTTGCTGGAATTGCTCGCCGAAAATAAATTGAACATGGGCAAGGCGGCGGAAGCAGAAGAGCTGCGTGTTCAAGCGCGGACGCTGCGGGATGAGGGACCAAGCGAGGATGCGTTGAGTGTGCGCGTCAAACTGCGCACAGGTCGTCTCGATGAAGCGCGTGAAATTTTGGAGGCGTGGGCGCGCGATGAACGCGGCAAGCCGCACGCGCCGCGCTCGCATCGCGAAACATTGCTCATGTTGGCGTTGATCTATGCCATGCAAGGTCGCGCCGAGGAATCGCGTCAAGCCGCGGAAGAAGGCATTGCGATTGGCAAGCAACTTGCATCGCCGTTTGTCACGGCGGTTGCCATCACGCGTTTGGGTCATGCGCTCCAAGTATGCGGCGATCTATACGGCGCGATCAAATGTTACGAAGATTCGGTGGCACTCGGTGATCAACTCATGGTCCGCCGCACGCGGGCGGAAGCAATGTGGGGGATGACACGTGCGCATGGCTTTGCGGGCGACTTGCGCGCCGCCCAGCGCGATGCGACCGAGGCGCTTGAGGTCACGCAATCCGCAGGCGATGCGTGGCTCGTCGCGTTGATTCAAATTGCACTTGGCTCAAGTATAGTGTTTGCCAAACGTTACCGCGATGCCCTTCCTGTCTTGAGCGATGCTGTGGCGGGCTTGCGTTCGTGCGGCGACAAGGTTGCGCAAGCGGCGGCGCGTTTGTGGCTTGCGCTCGCGCATTGGCATCTGAATCAACGTGACCGCGCGATGACACAGTTGGACGAAGCACTGTCACTTGCGCAAGCGAACCACGTCGATTATTTGTTTACGACGCGTACGCTGCTCGGAACGCAAGACGCCCGCACGATCATTCCGCTGTTGCTCGAATCGCGTCAGCGCGGCAAGCACACGACATATGTCTCGCGCTTGTTGGGAACGATGGGACTAGAACATCTCACTTCGCATCCTGGCTATCAACTCCGTGTGCAAACGCTCGGACCATTCCGTGTTTGGCGCGGCGATGAAGAAATCAGCGCGCGGGAGTGGTCGCGAAAAAAAGCGCGGCAACTTTTGCAGTTGTTCATTACGCAGCGCAGCCGCCTGATCGAGCGCGAAGTAATTTTCGATCTGCTTTATCCAGAAATGTCGGCCGATGCCGCATCGCGCGATTTCAAAGTCGCACTGAATGCGCTGAATAAAGCACTCGAACCTGATCGGGGTGACGAGGAACCTTCGTTTGTCGTGCGCGAAGAATCGGCGTATGGTTTACGCACAAATGCCGATCTTTGGATCGATGCGGACGAATTTGCCAAGCTGATCGCGCAAGCAGAAAAATTGGAAGGCGACGCCGCGTTGGAATTGCATCGGCGCGCGCTGGCGCTGTACTGCGATGATTATCTCATCGGTGAGGCGCGTTACGAAGATTGGGCAATCGCCGAGCGCGAACGAATGCTGGCGTTGTACCTACGCGCGGCAGATCGCTTGTCGGCGGAATTGCTCGCCCGCAGCACATACGACGAATCGATCGCGTGGTGCGAAAAGATTCTGACACGCGACCGCTGTTGGGAACATGCGTATCGAGTGATGATGCGCGCGTATGCGCAGCGCGGTGATCGGGCGCAAGCGCGGCGCGTGTTTGAGCAATGCAAGCGTGTGTTGAAGGAAGACTTGGACGTTGAGCCAAGCGAGGCAACGCTTCATGTGTTGAAAGAGATCACGGTGAAATAAAAACTGCGACGCACTTGCAAGTGCGTCGCAGTTCGTTTCAGCGTTCTAGTTTTCCAAGTGTAATGAGGCTTTCGAGATCGGCTAAATCGTTTGGCGCAAACTGTTTGAATAAGGAACGAATATTGTTTAGAGCATTGTCATCGGCTTGACCGAGCATTCGTGTTACATCGGCAATATCTTGCACGCGACCTGACTGAAATTTCATCAGCACCAAGTAGCGTAATGGAAGAATAGGCAACCCTTGCGCATCTCGATTCGTTTGCGCTTCGTTGAGCGCATTCGTCCACCACGCTTCGTGCCCTTCGATGATATCGATTATTTGACCATCTGGCGTGCGCCAAGTTGAACCACCGATGGAAAGTTCGCCCTCGTGGACCAATTTTGCATCGGACAATTTTTTTCTGGTGGCTAGCGCATCTTCAAATCGTACGGCGACATCTAAATCGCGCGTGTAACGTTCGGGCATGTACAAGCGGGTTGCCGCTGCACCCACAACTGCCCATCGAATCGGCGAAAGAATCGGTGAAAGGTCAATCCACGCCATTTGTGTCGTCCTTTCGGTTAGGAATGCAGATGCACTGCCACTGCCCGCGCGCTGATGCCGCCGCACAATTTCGATAATCGTTTGTCTTGCGAATGTTCGCGTATCTGTACTCATTGCTGGGAATTATAGCAAGCTCTTTCTCCGTCGTCAATATTTGTAACTCGATTGTAACTGGCGTGTGCTATCCTAAACCTGGAAGGTTTTCAAAAACCTTCCAGGTTTGCGTTGGAGGTCAGTGTTGCCCACCGATAGTCCACGTGTCGAATCCTTTGTTTTGCGATTCGTCCAAGACGCGCCGAATGATAGTGTGGTTTCGGCTCGTCCTTGGCACGTGGTTGTCGTTCACGTCCAGACCAACGAAGAAAAAATATTTACCGATTTCGCCGACGCCGTAGCGTTTATCTCGCGCTATGTGCCCATCGGCGAGTTTCAATTCAAAGGATGAAGGATGAAGGCGGAAGGATGAATCAGGATTTCATCCCTCATCCTTCATCCTTTGTTTAGGATAGCAAATGGAATTTGGCAAACCTACTGTCGGAATAGTGAGCGTCGGCACTTATTCGCCGAAGAAATTCATCACGTCGAAAGAGATTGCGGAAATCAGCGGCTTGCCCGAAGCGGTGATCCGCGACAAGATTGGGATTCATCGCAAATTTATCGGCGATGAAAACGATCACCCGAATGAGATGGGCATTAAAGCCGCGCTCGATTGTTTATCGAAGACAAATATTCCTGCGGAAGAAATCGACGTGGTGCTGTGTACGACCGAAGAGTGGAAAGAGTATTTGCTGTGGACGGCGGGCATCGACCTGGCGTATCAAATCGGCGCGAAAAAAGCGTGGGCGATGGACATGCACACGCGCTGCGCGACAACCGTCAATGCGCTGAAACTCGCCAAGGATATGATGATCGCCGATCCCGAAATCAATACGGTGCTGATCGCGGGCGGCTATAAAGTTTCCGACTTTATTAATCTGAAAAATGCGCGCATCTCGTGGATGTGGAACATTGGCGCGGGTGGCGGCGCGATGCTTCTAAGAAAAAACTGGGACCGCAATCATGTCCTCGGCACGCACCTCATCGCCGACGGCTACATGAGCAAGCACGCGATTGTTCCCGCGAGCGGAACCATCCAACCGCCAACCGATGAAACTCGCGCAAAGGATTTATTTTATTTCGATTTAGTCGAACCCGACGCGATGAAGAATCGCTTGAACGCGGTGTCGATGGATAACTGGCTCAAGTGTGTCGATGAGGCGTTGCGTAAGAGCGGCACGAAATCCGATGGCACACCGTACACGCGCGCCGACTTGAGTTTCGCCAACATTCTGCTCATCAAACCATCGGCGCATCGTGAGATGCTTCAACATCTTGGCTTGCGCGAAGACCAATCGGTCTATCTCGCTGAGTACGGACACACGGGCGAGCAAGACGCGATGTTCTCGATTGTCGAAGGATTGAAGCAAGGTCGATTGAAAGACGGCGACTTGATGGTGATCGTCGCGGCAGGCATTGGGTACGTGTGGGCGGCGGGGGTTGTGCGGTGGGGCGCAGTGGATAGTGGGTAGTGGTCGGTGGGCAGTTTTCAGTAGGACAGTGAGACAGTAGCGCTGGGAATTGTTCACTGCCTGTAAGACATCCATCATGACAAATCGAGTTATCACATCTCAAATCGTGACAGGTTATCAGGAATGTCAAAGAAAGGCGTTTTTACTCCTTTTCGGCAACGACCAGGGGACTCGCCACCAATACGTAAGCATTATTGAACGCCAACGTATTCTCAACCGTGATAGGCAAACCGATACCATTATCAAACAAGGCAGAACGGTCAAGGCATACGACGATAGCAGTCTGGGCGAGAAGAATGCGGTATTTGTGGATGCAAGAATAAGAGTAGATGATTGCGAAGCGTACTGCGACATCGTTGAAAGTCCCTCTCTCAGTTGCTCAGAATATCGTCCGATCATTGTCACTGGAACCTATAAGGTCAGCGAGGAACAAAAACTAGAATTACTATTTGCAGGTCATGTCCTTGGAAAGGCATTGAATTCCAATATTCAAAATGGAAGCATCATTGATCAAGGAGGACGATCCCATAAACTGAAGTTGAGCAATAGCCAAAAAATACTCAATCCCATTCTGAATTCTTTAAGCCAATGGATGGTAGCACCTCCCACCGAGCCGCCCTCGGCTGTTTTACACAAAGCCTGTCCTTACTGCCAATTTTCTGTCTCTTGTAGAGAGGTCGCGGAGAAAAATGATGACTTGAGTCTTCTGGATAGACTGACACCCAAACTAATCAAGCGTTACCACGGCAAAGGCATTTTTACTCTCAAACAACTGTCCTTTTTGTTCAAACCAAGAAGAAGTCGCAAGCGAAAATCCAAGCTCCATGAAATCTACAAACCAGAACTGCAAGCATTGGCAATACGTACAAGTAAAATCTACCTTTTGGGTACTCCCGAATTAACTCGACACCCGACAGAATTATTTGTGGACATTGAGGGAATACCAGACCAGGGGTTCCACTATCTGATAGGATTGTTGATATGTAGCGCACAAGGAAATTCATACAGCTCCTTTTGGGCGAACACGCAACAAGATGAGGAACAGAACTTTCGCCAATTCCTGGCGACCATCGAAAAATATTCTGACGCTCCCATTTACCATTATGGCAGTTATGAACCCAAAGCTTTTCGCAAGTTAGCCACTCGCTACAAAAGCGACATCGATTCGGTGAGGAAACGCTTCATAAATCTTAATTCGCTTATCTTTGGAAAGATATATTTTCCCGTTAGGTCCAACAGGCTCAAAGAAATTGGTAAATTCATCGGCGCATCATGTGTCAGTGATACAATAAAATGACCCAATTATGATCAACCGGGATGGGACATATATGATCGTGTAAAATGTCCCACTTCTAATCGGAATAATGCCCCACTCCGTATCGTCATCTCATCCGTTAGGTTGTGGTATGCTTC
>JACRMI010000078.1 GCA_016215025.1 Chloroflexota bacterium | reverse complement strand
GATAATGGGCACATCGCGGAATTTCTTACAGTCCGGTCGTTCGTGTATCGAAATTCTCTCACAATTTACGGCACATGCACAACGTTTTCTGCTTGTCAATAGGGAATGTAAGTTTTTGTCAAAAGTCTCAATCAGTTCAAAGAGAACGGGCAGTCGAGGTGACTGCCCGCATTGATTGGTCAAAGAATGGTACGAGAATGGTTCTACGTCGGTTCAGGAATGTGTTCGTCCTCATATTTTTCGATCAATGTGCCGATCACTTCCATCAGTGATGCCAGAGGATGCGATTCGTCTTCGCCGACTTAATCGGTGAGTTCGTCCAGCAGATTCACGAGACGTTCGTATTCTTCTAACGTATGCGGCATGTAGACAATCGTCATGTTTTCGTACGATGTTTTTTGGGCATCAACGGAATCAAGCAACGCAAAGCACGATTTACCGACTCTGAGTTGGGAAAGTATTCCCGCACGTCTGGCGCGAGCATAACAGTCCCTTCTTTCAATGTCATGTGCTTGACGACAGTTGTGCCGTTTGGTTTGTGGATATGAATTGTGTAACCCTTGTCCAAGGGCTTGTAGAACTTGCCGCGCACGGCTCCCCGAAAATCATATTCAGCGCGCATTGTATCTGACTTGACTGATCGACTAGTTTTGGCTTTGCTCATAAATTCTCCGTTCACTTGGTGTTGGTTTGCGGCAATTGATAATCCGCGTCCGATTATTTCTTTCAGTGTGAGTAACGACCAAGAGACGCTTTTTCACCGAGAGACCGATGCTGATATATCGTTCTTCTTCCTCCGAATGATCGGGATCTGGCATTGTAGCGATAAAGGGATCATGAAAAATTGTCGCGCCTTCTTCAAAGCTGACGTGATGCTTTTTCTGATTTTGCCTTGCTTTGAAATCAGACCACTCGAAAAGTATGTCCACGATGTTGACTCTTTACAATGGATTCAAAGCTGCGGAATTATGATACGGGACATTTCATTGTTTGTCAACGTAATTCTTTGAAATAAAAACGGATCGCGGCGATAATCAATTCGGAATATCCTTCACATCGGTGAGGCGATAAATCACCAACACCATCGCGCCATCCACGTCGATTTGATGAATCGGTTTGAGATTTTGCACAGCATAGTTGGCGACGTTGTTGTACCAACCAGGGCGCGTGATGAACATCGCATAGACCGGATAACCCTGATCGATTTTCATTTTGACGACGGGTTCCTCGATGATATTAATATCGCTTCGCAGCCAAATCGGCGACGCGAGTTTAACGATCCACGGCGCAATCGCCACGTGAACTTGCGTGCCGCCTTCGACGTTGTAATTCAGCCACTGGATGCCTTGGCGATACGACCCGCCCCAATAATCGGTCGAATCGACATCGCGCTGCTGCATGCCTTTTAGTCCACCGACCAGCGAATTGTAGTAGAGATAATCGTACGGAAAATATTTCGCTTCGATGATGGCGATGTTGGCGACGATTAGCAACGCTAGCCCTGACGTAACAATCCATCGACGTTGCGTGAATTGCATTGCGAGATTTATAAGCGATGTTGCACCGTACGCCATGAGTAAACACGCTGGCGGCACAAATTCTTGAAAGTGGCGGATGCCGTCAAAGTTGGCCGCGCCCGGCAGCGACGCGCGCAGAATCGGAATGGCGAACCAGACGAGCAGCAATTGGAGCAACCTGTCATTTCGAGGAGCGGAGCGACGAGAAATCTCCGTCTGAGGAGAGATTTCTCGCTGCGCTCGAAATGACAGGAATAATTGGTAGATTGCAACCATAATTCCAATGAGCAACAGCATCAAATCGATTTCCGGCATGGTCGTGAGCGCTTGAACGAGCGGGTCCCAATTCCACGATTGCGTGCCGCGCGTGTAACCTTCGGTGAAAATGAAATCGTAGTAGACCAGCAGACGATTTGGATCACCCCACAGATATGGCCACGAAACGAAAAAAACAATCGGCCCGAGCAGAATCATCAGCGTATAATGCCCAATGTATTTTCGCACATGCGCGATGGCAGGTATCCAAATGCGCGGTAACAATTGCCAGGGGAATGTTCCCAAAAGTAAAACGACCGGGATGAAATGCGATGTTGCTTTGCTGCCCAGCGCCCAACCGAAAAGGACTCCTGTGATTGCCGCTTGTCGCCACGACGGATTTTCTGTCCAGATGTAAAACGCAAAAATCGTGAATGCGAAAAAAATTGACGCGGGAATGTCGAGCGGGTTAAAGTGCATATCGCCCCAAAAGCGCGGATAGGTGCTGAGGATCAACACAGCAAATGCCGCAGTCAATTTGCCCAGTCTCGGCGCGACGAAATGATAAAGCACCCAGAGAAGCAATGCCGCCAGTACAACTTTGCCGAAATGAAATCCGTCAATCGGGTCGAGCCAGCCGAGGCGATAGCTGAAAATTTCCTCCATCATGCCGGAGACGGTATTGCCGACTGGGAGGAATTCGTTTGGTTTATCTTTGTACGAGGAAGAAAAAACGTTGAATGGACGCTGTTGCGTGATTAAATCCGTTCGCTCAAAATCCAAGTACGCTGGATTGAACGTCGTCCAGAAATGAAAGTAGCGTTCGCCGAAGAACACATCGCCGACGGCTTCATCCCAGGTGAAGCCGTAAAAGCGCATGGTGAAAAAGCCAGCGATGACGAACACGATCACGTAGACAAGCATGAGCTTGCTCGCGTTTTTGCTTAGCGTTTCTCGATTGATTCTGCGGATGATTCTAGATTGAGACATCATTCATTTTCATCCGCGAATCTTCGCTTATCATCTGTCATTCTGAGCGGAGCGGTCTTTGCGGAGCGAAGAATCTCACTTTGAGGAAGATGAGATTCTTCGCTTCGCTCAGAATGACACCATTCGCGGATCATTTTACTTGCCAGGTTTGCAACAAAACACGGTCGGTGCCGGTGCTTAATGGCATTCGCTGCAAATCGTCGCGTGCATATGCGCCTAGCTCGAAGCGATACGTGCCAGTCGGCAAATCGGACGGAAGCGAGAGCGTGTGCAATTGAACGACCACATCGCCCGGCGCGAGACGATCCACGACAGCTTCAAACCCATCGAACTGGGCGACGACGCGTTGCTGCGAATCGACGAGATGCACGAACGCTGCCATGCTTGGCGGACGACGCAGAACGCGCCAGTACGTCAGCACGTTCAAATCAGTCCCCAGACGAGTGTCGGGATTCACCACTTTGTATCCGATAAACTGCAAAGCATCGCCAACTTGAATCGGCGTTGTAATGAGCATATTTGTGTCGGGCGAAAAGACTTGATTCGCTTTGGCGCGCGCGAGATGCTCATCCAATTTTGCGCGTGGTACATCGTAAACATGCAGCGGTCGTTGTCCCTGCGGATCAACGCGCGCATCGATGGCGATGGGATGATCGAGATCGAGGAAGGCTTCGAGCAATGCAGTGGGCGGCGCGGCGAAAATTTGGAACGCAATGCGATTGCCGCGCGCATCGTCGGGAAACACGAATGCGCTGAGAACCGAATAGCGCGTGGCAACATTCGGACGCTGAATCGTACGCTGGATATTGTGCTCGCGCCACGATGTGTAAAAGTCCATCACGTAATTGAGCGGCGTCGTTTCGGGCGACGAATTGACGTATCTGCCCACGCCGTCGTAAAACGCGAGCGTCATCCAATAAATCCCAGGACTATCGAGCCAGACTTGAAACATGTCGGTCGCCGTGCGCGCAAAAATCGAAATGCCAAGCAAGCCGACGAGGATCGCCGATGCGAAACTCGCTCGCCAACGTAATTGCGCGTTCTTCGCGCTCAGCCATTTTTCGATTTGCGACCAGGCGGCTTGAAGCGGCAAAACGGGAATGAGCATCAGCCCCGGCAAAATCCCAATCGATCGAGTCCAACGCGGCGGGTCTTCGGTGAGAATGTTGGGCATGAGAAAAGTGGCGACGACGATGAGCGGTAAAACGTATTCGGGCTTGCGCCAGTTCCACACGCACAGCGCGACGCCAAGATAAAAGAGCCAGCCTTCGACGCCAGGGAAAACAGGTCGCCCCGGAATATTTCGCACCCAGTTGATGTCGCCCGCAATCGTGAACATTCCAAACGTCGCTTGCAAATTGCGGACCATCGCATCGACGCTGCCTTGCGCAAGCCAGTTCCGTGTGGCAAGGTCTTGAGTATGAAAGTCAAGTTCGGGATGCATTTGCAAATAGGCGAGCAATGGAATCGTGATCGCGATGGTTAGCGCAAGATAGATTCCAAGTGGTCGCCAACGTTTGCGAAATTGATCGCGCTGAGCGATGGCGAGGTAAATCAAAAACAAAACGACGACGACGGGAAAGCCGCGGCCCGAAAGAAAAGTGTACGACACCAGCCCCGCAAAGATTCCGCCGATGATGGCAAATCGATTCGCGCGCTCGTCGGATGGATCGCGGTACGCGAGCACAAGCCCAATAAGCGCGGGCGTCATCATCACGGCTTGCGATATTTCGCGGAGACCTAAGCGACCAAAAATCGTGGGCCACCATAAGACGGCGGTGAGTCCTGCTGCCATCACGCCGACGCGCCGACTGCGAAACAGCACGCGCCCAAAGGTGTACATGAGCGCGATGAAAACGGTGCTCCACATCGTCGAAGGGAAACGATTGGCAACGGTGCTGTCGCCGAGGACGGCGAAGAAGGGAGCCATGACGGCTTGATAGAGCGGTTCGTTACCTTCGTTTTGCGGATAGAAAAGCGCGAAATTGCCATGCAGAATTTCAAGCGCGATGTCGCCTTCGTCAACTTCGTCGCCATGCAGAGGAAAATCGAGGACGCGATATTGGCGCATAAACCAGCCCGTCAGGAGAATGACGACGAGTAGAATCCAGGCAGTGCGTTTACTCAAATCGGTCGAGTGTTCATCACGAAATGCCATCGAGCTACTCTTTCGGTCTACCATTCAAGATGCCAATACCTTGACCCGTCGTGGCGTCAATAATTGCGCTACACGCATGGAGAAGAGTCGGCGTTTTTGTAGGACTGATTTGACCAACAGGAGTGCTCGTAGGTCGCGGATTGAAAGCAACCTCCCAAGTTCCCTCCACTGTTACAAGCCACACCAACTGATCGCCTGATCTTCCACTTGTAAAATCAACTCCCAATAGTTCGCTCGCGCGTTGTAGTGTTACAAGTCGTGCGTGCGGATTGTAAGGGGTTTCGAGTGTTACTACATGTCCAATACCGCAAAATCCGCTTGCGGTTTCAATTGCTTTTTGCGTGCTTACTGGCGGAGGTGTCGATGTTGGCTCGGGAGGCGTAAATACTGTGCAAGCGGAAAGTGATAGCATAGTGAGGATCAGCGTAAAGAGATGCGGCATATTTATAGTCCGCGTTCGTCTGCGTTCGTCCGCGTCCCAGTTTTTTCCTCCGGCGCTTTTTGACTCTGCTCTTCCATCGTCGCCAGCGTCTTGGCTACTTCTTGAATTGCGATGCGCTGCTTGCGATACAAATCGCTTTCGCTCATCGCCAGCTTCAGCGCGATTTCGCGCACCTTCATGCCTTGAATGACTTTGAATTCCAAAATGTTATAGAGCAACCATTCAGGCGCGGTGAACGAACGCGTGCCGTCGGGTTTCATCGATTCAATCGCGTGGGCGATTTGCGCGCGCAGAGCACGAACCGGATTGCCTTCAAAATCTTCGAGCGAAGATTGCACGATCGAGAGTTGGAGCAGCGGACTTTCGGTCAACTTGGGTCCGCCGTAATAATGATCGAGCGCATCTTTAACGGCGCGATGAAAATCCGGCGACGAGACCAGCTCATCTTCGACGGGTTCCGCCGCGGTGGTGCCGACGTAACGGGCTTTGCCGCGCGCGCGCTGCAATAATTCGATTTCGGTACCGAGTTGTTCAAATGCGGCGAACACACTTTGTTGCAACTGCCGATCTTCCAACGCGAGTTCGGCTTGGGACACGAGCGCGGCCACCAATTTTTGCTCGCGTTCGGTCAGATCCGGTTCGGGTGCGCGTGCGGCGACGGCCAGCACACCCAGGATGGCTTCGCCCGATTTGGCGCGCAACCGCCAAAGCCAGAATCCGTCGTTGGCGATGAAACCATGCCCATTCGTCACATCGCTATCGAGCAGTTGCGTCAAGTCGGTGGTGGCGAGAAATGTGCGGATATGCTCGCGCGAACCGGTCGCCGATTCGATCTTCCATTCATTTTTTTCGGGCGCGACGACAAAACCAGTTTGCACTTGGAGCAGATCGCACGTCGCCGACAATATATTTTCCAGTAGTTGACGTAGATCACTCGTCGTCAGCAACCGCTTGTCAATTTCTTGAATGCGCTCCAGGTCTTCACGGTCGCCCCAAAAAATAATTCGGTCGATCCATGGTTTCGCCAAATTGATGAGGAGTTCGAGTGTGACAATCGCGCCGATGACGGTCGCGAACAAAATCGTTTCGCGCGTAAGCCCCAGCCAGCGTTCGACCGTTGGCACGGAGAGCATCAGACCGACGACCGCCGTCGCGACGAGCGGACCGCGCAAGAGATAGTGAATAAGATTATGCTTAATGACGCGATCGGGTGAGAGTGCGCCTTGATACGCGACGGTGTATGCCATCACGACGATCATTGCGCTCACGCCGATCTTCGTAATCAGATTGACCAGCAAAAGCAACAACGGCGAAAACTCGGCGGGGAAACTGGTGACGATGAGATACGGGAACACGCCGAGGGCTGGCGCGATGAAGGCTGCGCCCAGGTACGTCATGCGGCGGCGGGTGGTCGAGGTAAGACAACGGCGGCGCGCTTTGCGAATGTTATACACGCCCCAAATCGTCAGCGCGAAAAAGAAAATCGCGAAAAGAAAAAATAATGGACCGGCTTCAAATTGCGCGGCGACCTGGGAAAAGAATCCATCGCGGACAACCCAATCGGTGAAAGCAACCAGCAGAAGAAAAATGCCGCTGGAAAGATAGGAGAGCGCGACTGCCAAGCGTCTTCGTCGCGAGTACGCATTGGTCGAGCGCAGGAGCGCATCGGAAAAGTGCATATAGGTCGCGGGGATGAATGCGATGCCGATCCATTTGAACTTGAGCCAGAGGATGGCATTCGCAGGATCGGTAGCCGCATCGACCCGCTGCAAAAAAACATCGCCGATATAAATGATCGTGAGAAAGGCAAGCAGTCCGGAAAACGAGCGGGCAACCGAGTTGTGAAAGCTGTTTGCCAGAAGGTAAAGAAATAGCGATGAGGCGACGATGATGAGCGCCGAAGAAAGGATAATGTTCCCTAAAGCGAGGAACGATATGAGCAGGTTAAGCATAGAAAAGATAAAGCACGAAATGTCATTCTGAGCGAAGCGTCCTTTTGCGGAGCGAAGAATGACAGTGCGGTTCTCACACGCGCAAAATCCAAATGAGATAATAATAGGTGAACGCGGCGGCAAATAAAAGGCTGTCGATTCGATCTAAAAGCCCGCCATGTCCTGGAATCATATTACTCGAATCTTTAACGCCGGTCTGGCGCTTGAACAACGATTCGGCCAAATCGCCGATGGTGCAGGCGACGGCAAGCCCAAAGCCGAACAGGATGCTGTGCATGATCGGCAAGTCGATCAATGCGCCGAGTGCCACAGCGACGACGACCGCGGCAAGCCATCCACCAATCGCGCCTTCCCAGGTTTTTTTCGGACTGATCGATGTAAAGAATCCATGCTTGCCTAAATACGTACCTGCCAAATAGGCACCGGTATCGGTTGCCCACGCGACGAGCAAAGCGAACGTGGTCCAATACCTGCCGTCATCCAAGGAGCGGACCAGGAAAAAATACGAGCCGAGCCATCCGACATAGAGAACGCCGGCAAACGTGTATGCCCACCCGGTCAGCCAGCCATCGCCATGGCGAAAAAGTCCAATCGTCAATGTGATGATGAGGGCGATCGTTACGATCGGGCGCAACGCGTTATTGGGGCTAGACGTATCCCAGGCGATAAAAGCAATCAGTGCCAGGCCGACCAACATGGATGGACGATAACCGGCGCGCCGCGCCATATCGAAAAATTCCCAACCGGCGACGAGTAATGCGAACGTGACCGCCACGAAAAAAACGGGACCGCCATAGTACACGGACCCGAGGATCACCGGAATCAGAACGAGGGCACTGGCGAGGCGAAGCTTCAACACGAGGATCTCTCAAGTGTCTGAAAAATAGTAGCTTTGCGCCTTATGTGCGCGCTTGCCCATGCGGAGCTAGGCTACTTTTGGCTGCGTTCTTAGACGTTTTCAAGTTTTCCAAAACGTCGCTGGCGTTGACTAAAAGCAACTAGAGCCAGATAGAGCTGTTCCTTGTCGAAATCGGGCCAGAGTGTCGGCGTGCTGTAATATTCGGCATAAGCCGCTTGCCAGATGAGGAAATTCGACAACCGCATTTCACCTGCCGTGCGAACAATCAGATCCGGGTCGGGGAGACCGGCAGTATAGAGATAACTTTCGAAAAGTTTTTCGCTTACTTGTTCAGGCTTGACGCCATCGGCAATCAGGCGTCGCATTACGTTGAGAATTTCGGCACGACCGCCGTAATTGAACGCCACATTGAGTATCACGCGATCATTATTCTTGGTGAGTTCGAGCGCGCTCTGCACACCTTGCTTCATTTGCTCGCTGATACCTTCGAGACTGCCCGAGTGATGCAAGCGAACTCCGTTCTTGTGCAGCTCCGGTACTTCGCGTGAAATCGTTGCTTCGAGAATTCCCAGCAAGCCCGTTACTTCGTCTTCAGGGCGTCCCCAATTTTCGGTAGAGAAGGCATAAATGGTCAATACTTTGACGCCGAACTCTACCGCAGCGCTCAACACCCGTCGAATGTTTTCTGTTCCGGCGCGGTGTCCTTCATTGCGAGGGAGTCCGCGCTTGGTTGCCCAACGACCATTGCCATCCATGATGATCGCAACGTGCGTGGGGATTTTGGTTAATGCGGTTTTGTCTAGTTCCATAGTCTGTTAGACTCGTAGTCAATTAGTCCGGTAGTCAAATAGTCGAATCCCGACTATGCGACTATGTGACTACAAGACTCTTAGACTTCCATGATTTCCGCTTCTTTGACTTTGGCGATTTGATCGACCTGCGCGATGTACTTGTCGGTCACTTCTTGGAGTAGGTCCTTGCCTTTGAAATGTTGGTCCTCGGAGATCATTTTTTCTTTTTCCAGTTCTTCGAGGTCTTTGAGCGCATCGCGCCGGACGTTGCGAATGGCAACATGGGTTTCTTCGGCATGTTTCCGTACGACTTTGGTCAGGTCGCGGCGGCGCTCTTCGTTCAATGGCGGAATGGGCAGGCGAATGACCTTGCCGTCATTCATAGGCGTCAAGCCCAAGTCCGATTTGAGAATCGCTTTTTCGATAGCCGACAGCGTTGATTGATCGTACGGCTTGATCACAAGCAAGCGTGCTTCGGGCACGGAGACCGCCGCGATCTGTTGCAACGGAGTCGGCGTGCCATAGTACTCGATCTTGAGCGGTTCGAGCAATCCGGCCGAGGCGCGCCCGGTGCGAATGCTATTGAATTCGCGCTTGAGCGCCTCAATCGATTTTTTCATTTTACTTTCGGCATCAGCCTTGACGTCGTCAATCATAAAATCTCCAGTTAACAGTAAACCGTTAACAGTGAACAGTTTCCTCTACTGTTTACTGTTCACTGATCACTGTTCACTTGGTAATCACCGTTCCAATCGATTCGCCCAGCACCGCGCGTTCGATGGAGCGCGGCGTAGAAAGGTCGAACACGATCACGGGAAGTCTATTGTCCATGCAGATGGTCAACGCAGTATTGTCCATCACCTGGACTTGTTCCATCAAGATCGCATCGTTGTACGAAATCTTTTCAAACTTTTTTGCATCCGAGAACTTCAGCGGATCTTTATCATAAACGCCGTCGACTTTGGTCGCTTTGAAAAAAATCTCGGCGTCGATTTCTTTGGCGCGCAAAGCGCCGGCAGTATCGGTGGTGAAAAATGGATTGCCAGTGCCGCCCGCGAAGATGACGACGCGCCCTTTCTCCAAGTGGCGAATAGCGCGGCGGCGAATGTACGGTTCGGCGACGGCACGCATTTCGATGGCTGTCTGCACACGAGTCACGAGTCCGCGTTTTTCCAAACCATCCTGCAACGCCAGCGCATTCATCACGGTTGCGAGCATTCCCATATAGTCGGCGGTCGCGCGTTCGATGCTGCGGGCGTATGGATCATTGCCGCGCCAGAAATTTCCACCGCCGATGACAATAGCGATTTCGACGCCGTGCGCTTTGACGGATTCAATTTCATCGGCGAGATACTCGACCGCTTTCGGGTCTATGCCGGCCTGACCTTTGCCTGAAAGCGATTCGCCACCTAGCTTGAGCAAAATCCGCTTGTAATGTGCTTCTGTCATCTTCCCCTCAACAAAAGGGGAAATTAGAGAAAAGAAGGGGAAATCAGCTTCCTTCAGTTCTCTAATTTCCCCTTCTTACATTTTTATTCTCCGAGTTCAAATCGCACGAAGCGTTTGACGACGATGTTCTCTCCCAATTTAGCAATGGCGAGTTGGATGCGGTCGTAAATCGTCTGCGTGTCGTCTTTGATGAATGGCTGACGCAGCAGACACGCTTCTTTGTAGAATGCTTCAAGTTTACCGGTGACGATTTTTTCGATGATGTTGGCGGGTTTCTTGTCGGCAACGGCGGCGTCGGTGAACGCCTTTTTCATTTCTTCGATTTTCGCCGCAGGAATTTCTTCCGGCGAAACGAATTGCGGTTTGGTCGCGGCGATTTGCAACGCGATGTCGTGCGTCAATTCCTTAAAGTCATTCGTCGCGGCGACGAAATCGGTCTCGCAATTGACTTCGACCATTACGCCGATTTTGCCAACGCCGTGCAAGTAGGTTTCGATCAAACCTTGCTTGGCGACGCGCTCCGCTTTCTTTTCGGCGGATTTTAATCCCTTTTCTTTCAAGACGGCGAGGGCCTTTTCAAAATCGCCGTTGAACTGTTCGAGCGTTTTCTTGGCGTCGAGAACGCCAGCGCCGGTCAGTTCACGGATTTTCTTGATTTGTTCTGCTGAAATGCTCATAGCGCAGGTGCCTCGTCTTCTGTAACGTCTTCGGCCTCTTCGCCGTCTTCAAAATCGGCGGCGGTTACATTGATTTCCGGCAAGTCCATCGCTTCTTCCACAGCTTCGGGCGCAGCGATACCTTCTTCGACCGCTTCTGCGGCGAGCACGCCCCGAATGTTCTTGCCTTCGATGCAGGCATCGGCGATTTTACCGGTAAGCAACTTGATTGCGCGGATCGCGTCGTCGTTCGACGGAATCGGATACGCGATGGGATTCGGATCGGAATTGGTATCGCACATCGCGATGATCGGAATCTCAAGCGTGGTCGCTTCGGCGATGGCGTTGATTTCGTGATGCGTATCGACAATGAAAATCGCTTTGGGCAAGCGGCGCATATCTTTCAAACCGCCGAGGCGCGTTTGCAGTTTTGCCATCTCGCGGGTGAGCAAGAGCGCTTCCTTCTTCTGCAACTTGTCGAGTTCGCCGTTCGCTTGGCGCTCTTCGAGCTTGAGCATGTAATCGGTTCGCGAGCGGATCGTGCGAAAGTTGGTGAGCGTGCCGCCGAGCCAGCGTTGCGTGACGTAGGGCATACCGCAGCGCAGTGCTTCTGCCATCACGGTTTCTTGCGCTTGGCGTTTTGTTCCGACGAAGAGAACAGAACCGCCTTGGGCGACGGTGTCGCGTGCAAAGTTGTACGCGTCCTCCAACTTGCCCATCGTCTGCTGAAGATCGATGATGTGAATGCCGTTGCGTTCGGTGAAGATAAAGGGGCGCATGCGCGGATTCCAGCGCCGCGTGCGGTGTCCAAAGTGGACGCCCGCTTCGAGCAACGACTTCATGGGTAGAACTGCCACGAGGTTCTCCTTACAATTTCCCATCGTTTTGATTTTGGTCGTGATGACCAGACGATGGCGACCGCCTCTCTCGTCGTGTGACGTTTAATGCGAGAGGCGTGATTCATATCGGCGGGCATTATATATCAGAGTTTTATAAAGAGCAAATGAAATCAATGGACAGTGAGCAGTGCACAGTGAACAGAAAAAGACGCCCGCATACTAATGTGAGCGTCTGGACTGATTACTGATTACTGCTAACTGATTACTGGCCTTCTCTTATGCCATTCGGTTGCTTGCTCGTACGCGTACGCCACTTGTAGCATTCGTTCTTCGTCGAAAGCGCGCGCCATGATTTGCAAGCCGACCGGTAGTCCATCAGCAAAGCCGCATGGAAACGAAATGGTTGGAATGCCGGCAAGTGCTTGCGCCAGCGTGAACACATCGGCGAGATACATTTGTAGCGGGTCATCCACCTTCTCGCCAATCTTGAACGCAGTACTTGGCGATGTTGGTCCGACGATCACATCAACCTGCTCGAACGCCTTGTCGAAATCTTGCTTGATGAGCGTGCGGACTTTTTGCGCTTTGAGATAGTACGCGTCGTAGTAACCTGTGCTCAAGGCGTACGTGCCGAGCATGATGCGCCGCTTAACCTCGGGACCAAAGCCTTCGCCACGCGTTGCACGCATCACCTCCCACATCTCGTTGCTCTCTTCAAGACGATAACCATATTTGACGCCGTCGTAGCGCGCGAGGTTGGCGGACGCTTCGGCGGGAGCGAGCAAGTAGTAGGTTGGCAATGCGTAATCGGTGTGAGGCAATGTTACTTTTTGCGTCGTCGCGCCAAGCGATTCGAGCAAACGAATCGCTTCGCGCACGGCGCTTTCAACTCCCTTTTGCATCCCTTCGATAAAATATTCGCGCGGGACGCCAACACGCAAATCCTTGATCGATTTGTTCGATAATGCGGCGGCGTATCCCGGCACTGGTCGATTGACCGATGTGGCTTCGTGTGAATCGTGTCCGGCGATCACGCCGAGAACGGTTGCTGCATCGCGCACGTCTTTTGTGATCGGACCGACTTGATCGAGCGAGGACGCAAACGCAACAACACCATAGCGCGAAACTCGACCATACGTCGGACGCAAACCAACGGTGTTCGTCAGTGCTGCGGGCTGGCGCACGCTTCCGCCGGTGTCGGTGCCGAGCGCAAAAATTGTTTCGTCGGCGGCGACCGCAGATGCGCTGCCACCGGATGAACCGCCTGGCACACGCGACAAATCCCAGGGATTGCGCGTCGTAAAATAGCGCGAGTTTTCGGTCGATGAACCCATCGCGAATTCGTCCTGGTTGGTCTTGCCGATCAAGATGCCACCCGCCGCATAGAGTTTTTCCATCACGGTTGCGTTGTACGGCGGAACAAAGTTGCCGAGGATTTTCGAGCCAGCCGTGGTACGAACGCCGCGCGTGCAAATCTCGTCCTTGATCGCCATTGGAATACCGAGTAGGGGTGGCGTCATGCCACCCGTGCGACGATGTTCCGCCCATTGTTCATCCGCAGCGCGAGCTTGTTCCAATGCGTGGTCGGCGACGACGGTAAGATATGCTTGCACGCGCGAATCGACGGCGGTGATTCGATCCAAAATCGCGCGCGTCAAAGCGACGCTAGTGATTTCACCTTTTTCTAAAAGTGTGCGCGCTTCATGGATAGTGAGTTCAAAGAGTTGCATGATTGTCTCTACTTTCTCCGATCAATTCGCGGTACAAGTCCACCACCCGGTCGATATTATTCTCAAGCGAATAAGTGCTCACGGCGCGTTGGCGCGCACGCACCGCCAGGTCGCGGCGAAAGTCAGGAAAATCGAATAAGGTGCGCAATGCCAACGGCAGTTGTTCTTCCATATCGACCAGGTCGATCACGATGCCTGCGCCGTGCAGTGCCTCGGCATCTGCGCCGACATCGGTTGCGATCACGGCGGTGCCGGTCGCCATCGCTTCAAGCATCGCGAGCGATAGTCCCTCGATCGACGAAGGCAAAACGAAAATGTCGGCGGCGCGCAAAATGCGAATGCGTTCTTTCAAATCGCCGATATAGCCGGTAAAAATAATGCGCGGGTCGTCGCGATGCTTGCGGCGGAGGGTGCTCAAGTCCATGCCATTGCCGACGATGACCGCTTTGTAATCTTCCGGTGTATCGAGTTTGTGAAATGCCTTTAGAAATTCCTTGACGTTTTTTTCTGGATCGAGGCGTCCCATGTACGTGCACAACACCGATGCGCCGATGCGTTCTTTGTAGTCGCTGGGTCCCGGCGCGTACTTGGTCACGTCGATGCCGTTTGGAATTACGCGGACGCAATCCGGCGCGACGCCGTAATCGACAAGCAGCTCGCCTTGCTTTTCGGAAAAGACGATGACGGCGTCATAGTTCTTGAGCGAGCCAGAATAAATTCGATACAAGACGCGCACTGCGCTGCCCCAAAATGTTTCCGGCGGACCGTACGGAAAATGGAGCGTCGCGACGGCGGGAATACCCATGTCGTGACAAATATCCGGTAAACTGAAATCGAGCTGCGAGAACGACAGTGAGATATGCGCTACGTCAATCTGTTTTTGCTCGATAACTTCTTCGATCATTTGGCGCGCGTTGTTGGAAGAGAGCATTGCGCGGTTAAGAATGTCGAATGAGCCGATGCGAATACCAGTCGGTTCTTTTTGAACATATCGTCGCTCACGACTCATGTGGTAAAAGAAAGTGACGTCTTGACCGCGCTGCCGCAAGCCAGTCATCATCTCATGCGAGTATGAGACCATGCCGTTTGCGCGCGCTGAGGCGACGTGTCCTAGCCAAGCGATTTTCATGTGTGTCGAGTGTCAAGTGGCGAGTGGCGTGAAACGCGTCACCCGTCACCCGTCACTTTACTCCTTTAGGATTGCCCGGACACGAAAGAATTGATGGTCTTCGTCTTTGTCGGGCGCGTTGGCGAGGACCTCGTTGAGCGGCAGCGAAGGCGCTACTTGATCGTCGCGGAGCACGTTGTGCAAGGGAACAACACTCGCCGTCGGTGGGATCGCCTCGGTGTTCAATTCCTGCAAGCGCGCGGCATGGTCGAGAATGGCAGAAAGCTGCACAGTCATTCGGTCGATTTCTTCTTCAGTCAATTTCAATTTCGCTAGTTCAGCAATGTGTTGCACTTGTACGCGGGTCAGTGCCATTTGAGGTCCTCCAGTGCGTGGCATTATAACATAGTGAGTGAAAAATCAGTAAACAGTCAGCTTCAGTTCGTGCCCTTTATGTTATAATCTCGGCAATGAAGTTTCTTGCCGATAATATGCTTGGACGCTTGGCAACTTGGCTGCGTCTCTTGGGTTACGATACCGCGTACCTTCCACACGTCGACGATCCAGAGTTGGCATCTATTGCGCGCACGGAAAATCGGGTGTTGCTCACACGGGATGTGGAGTTGACGCGGCGACGCAAATTGCGCTCTTTGTTGATCGAGTCGGAAAAGGTGGAGCAACAATTACAGCAGGTGTTTCGCGCTTTCGGTTTATCAGCGCGCGAAGCGTTCTCTCGTTGTGCTGAATGTAATGTGCCATTGGAATCTGTCAGCAAACAATCGATTCAAGAACAAGTACCACCCTATGTGCTTCAAACTCATCATCGATTTCGACGTTGCCCTCAATGTGGTCGAATCTATTGGCGCGGGACACATTGGGCGCATATGGTTGCGCAAATCGAAGACCTGGGGGAATAAGATGATGTTTTGACCTCTGAGTTGTTGCGTCGCATCAGGTACCATGTTATAATTCAAGCGCAGTTCAAAAATTCATTATCTCTAGGAGGAGACCATGGACATCGGCAAGTCATTCACCTACATGATGGAGGATCAGAATTGGATTATGAAGATCCTCATCGGCGGCATTGTTAGTTTAATTCCGATTGTCAACTTTGCGGCTTGGGGCTATATGCTGACTACACTGAGAAACGTCGCAGAAGGTAGCCCAACTCCGCTTCCTGAATGGGGTGACTTTGGCGCTCATTTCATGAAAGGACTGTACGCGTTCGTTGGAGTGCTGGTGTACTTTTTGCCCGTCATTGTCATTAGTTGCTGTGTGGGTATCCTCAGCGCAGTAGCTGGCGGTGCAGCCGGCTCGACATCGGGCAGCAGCAGCGATGCAGGTGGCGCGGTTGCAAGCATCATCGCCATTGTTTCGCTTTGCTTGAACTGTGTGGTGGCGTTGTACTCTTTGGTCGCTGGCGTGACCCTGTATGCCCCCTTGACTCGCTTCGCGATGAGCAACAATCAGCTTTCCGTTTTCTGGGATATTCGCGGCAGTCTTGATCTTATCATGAAGAACGTTGGCAACTATGTCATGGCTCTCTTGATTGCCATCGTCGCGAGCTTTATCGCGAGCTTTGGGATTATTCTCTGCGTCATTGGCGTAGTCTTTACTTCCTTCTGGTCAATGTTGGTCGCGGCAAATGTGTTTGGACAATTCTGGCGCAACAGTCAGGGCGTGGCGTCTGTTCCCGCCACACTGAGCTAGTCTATTTGCTTTCTCCAGGGCTAATCCGAGCAAATCGGGTTAGCCCTGTTTTTATATCTGCAACGCGCCATCGTGCCGATTATCAAGTTGACGCACTAGTGGTATAATCTGCGCCAAGGGGTTTAACGATGCTATCCGTGATCTCAAACTTACTCACTGCATTTGGGCTTTCGTCGGCATCGGGACTGAATGCGTACATCCCGCTGCTGATTGTTGCACTCACCGCGCGCTTTACCGACTGGATCAAGCTCAATCCACCTTTCGATGTGATCTCCAACGAGTGGGTGATTTTGGCGTTGGTGATTTTGCTGATTATCGAAGTCGTCGTCGATAAGATCCCAGCGGCGGACACCCTGAACGATGTGATTCAAACATTCATCCGTCCTGCAGCAGGTGCGATTCTATTTGCGGCGAGCACCAGCGTCATCAATTTGCATCCGGTGATTGCGATCATTCTCGGATTGATTCTGGCGTTTGGCGTTCACGCGGTCAAAGCGACCGCGCGCCCCGTCGTGACGGCGAGCACCGGCGGCTTGGGCAATGCTTTTGTCAGCGTTGGCGAAGATGTCATATCGATTATCATGTCGCTCGTGGCGATCGTGATGCCGATTTTAGTTGGATTGATTTTCGTCTTTATCATTTTCGGTTTTCTATTGTTCCGTGGTCGCAGACGCGCGACGGCGTAATGAGGTGATTCATTTCCGCGATTGTTAACGCACATCCAACTTCGATATTCTTCAAACGCATTCTGATCGCTTATGTTATTGTTCTAATAGCGGCGACGTTTACGATTTATTCGCCAGCCCGAACCTTGGAATTTTATCTCGACGATTGGTCGATCATGGAAATGCTCGGCAAGTTGGGACCTTTTGAGTACGCATGGCGTGCGTTGAACCCACTCACGCCTGACTTTTTGAATACGTACCGTCCATTCCAGGGAATCTTTCTTGCCGTCGAGTATTCGCTCTTTGGGGCAGTACCAACGGGCTATCATCTTGTTCATATCGCATTGGACTTGATCAACTCGATCCTGCTCTTCGTCGTCATTTACGAAATCGCGCGAAAGTTAAGTCGGCGTTGCTCACGAGTTTTTTCTTTGCGACTTTGCCACTCTCTAGTCTGGCGGTCTTTCTGCTCTCCGCGACCGACGTTATCGCCAGCTTGTTTTATCTTGTTGCGACGTACGCTTGGCTACGCTATTTGAGAACAAATTCAAATCGATGGTTCGCCGCGACGTTTGTGTGTTTTCTGCTCGGCTTGTTTAGCAAAGAGTTTGTCGTAACCTTGCCGGTTGTTCTTTTGCTATTGGATCTAATCATCGTCAAGCGAACGACGTCGATTTTGGATTTGATTCGCCGCTATGTTTGGTTTGGCGTTGCTAATATTGTTTCTAGCTACCTGACAGTTTTACAAAAACGATAGTTGACCGACACTGTTCCTCTGTTAAGATAGGTTTTGCCCAAACTACTTGACGGAGGTTCCCAATGTCGATCAACCGACTCTATGATACTTGGTTTAAACGAATCG
>JACRMI010000077.1 GCA_016215025.1 Chloroflexota bacterium | reverse complement strand
ATTTGACCGACCTGGGACGCCAGGTCGCGACCATGGCACTCAAGTTGCGTGAATTGGTGGTTATTCCCAGTTTGGTCAACACGCAAACGGCATGAAATATCTTTGCTTTTTTTACACTAATTGAACTATTAAGGTACTAAAAGCCGGTTATGTCATTTCGAGGAGCGTTTGCGCCATCAAAGATGGCGCTGCGACGAGAAATCTTGCTTTCATGGAGGGAGATTTTTCGCTTCGCTCGAAATGACAGTTATGGGTAATCACCAGTTGTGTGATGCCGATGTGCGTCGCACATCGGCACATTGCGGCAGCCGCTTTTTTGCTTTATAATCGAATGCGAGGAGGCGTGTTATGGCAGACAATATTTTCTGGCTCGGACATGACAGTTTTCGATTGAAAGGTGAAAAGATTGTTTACATCGATCCATGGAAATTAGCGGACGGCGCAGAAAAAGCGGATGTGGTTTTGGTGACGCATGACCATCGCGATCATTATTCCAAAGACGACATCGCCAAGATTTCCAAAGCCGATACGGTTGTCGTCGCGCCCCAAGCCGTCGCGCAAAAATTCGGCGACACGGTGACGATTGCGAAACCGGGCGATACGCTGAATGCGAATGGTGTTACGGTGCAAGTCGTCCCTGCATATAATCCAACCAAGCAATTTCATCCCAAGGCGTCGGGCTACGTCGGCTATGTTGTCACGCTGAATGGCAAACGCATTTATCACAGCGGCGACACGGACCTCATTCCGGAGATGACGAAAATCCAATGCGACATTGCGCTGTTGCCAGTCAGCGGCAAATATGTCATGACTGCCGTCGAAGCGGCAGAAGCGGCGAACACCATCAAGCCTTTCCTCGCAATTCCCATGCACTATGGCGATCCCGATGTTGTGGGTACGCGCAGCGATGCGGAGGAATTCAAACGCTTGGCAAAGGTGCCGGTCGAGATTTTGGAAAAGGTAAAATGAAAACGTGCGACGCATCTCGAAGGTGCGCCGCACGTTTTCATTTATGGCTGTTGTTGTTCTTGCGGCGGAGGCGGCGTTGGAGTGCGTCGGCGGCGCTGCGCTTTTTGCGCTGCTTGCTGTGCCTTGGTGGGTCCCGTATGGCGATACATCAATGTGACGCCGCAGAGAATGACCAGCGCTATTCCGATCAACTGCGCGGTGGCGATGCCACTGATGAGCCACGCATCCGGACGCTGGAATTCGGTTAGGAATCGTCCGAGACCGTAGAACATACCCCACAATAACATCAAGTCGCCGGGTTTTTCATTTTTCCAGCGGCGCGCGATGACGAGCAAAAGGATCGCCGTACCGAGGTTCCACAACGACTCGTAGAGAAAGGTTGGCGTAAATCGCGTCGTCTCCACCGGGTACTGCGCCAAGTCGGCGAACATTGGCAGACGGTGTGCCTGATCGATGGGAATGCCCCAAGGAAACGTCGTCGGATAGCCGTACAATTCTTGATTGAAGAAGTTGCCCCAACGACCAATTGCTTGACCGAGCGCGAGACCCGGCGCGCCAATATCGAGCAAGGCTGAAAGTTTCAGTTTGGCATAGCGCGCGTACAACCACAAGGCGAGAATGCCGCCTGCCACTGCGCCGTAAATCCCCAAACCACCTTGACGGAAGTTGAGAATTTCGATCGGGTTTGCCATGTAATAATCAAAGCCGATGTTAGTGCCAACCGGACTAGAAATCACGTGATACAAGCGTGCGCCGATAACACCCAGAATCAGTGCGCCGAGCAGCGCGTTCCACACGTGATCGGGATCGATCCCGCGTCGCTTGGCTTCAATCGATGCGACGTATGCTCCGGCGAGTGCGCCGGCAACGATCAAAATGCCGTACCAGTAAATTGGAAACGAACTACCGTCGAACCAGGGGATACTGAATGCGACGGACGAGGGAAAGAAATCCACAGTTGCTCCTTTGACAGAAAATATCGTGGCGGATTATACCACTGACAAAAAACAATGACAAATGAATCAATTACAAATGACAAATGACAAATGGCAGATAGCAGATAGCGAATGGCAAATTGCGAAGGAGCAACTCTAACTTCCAACTTCCAATCTCTAATCTCCAATTACTATATACCAAGAGCATTGTGATATAATGCCGTCGGTGTCGATTGGCTATCGGTGGTTTGCTCGCAGGAGGAAACGCGATGGCTCTTCAGCTCGGTCTAGTCGGTCTACCAAACGCAGGCAAGTCCACGCTTTTTAATGCGCTCACTCGCGCCCATGCGGCGGTCGCGCCGTATCCCTTCACCACCATCGATCCTCACGTCGGCGTTGTCGCTGTGCCCGATGCCCGGCTCGATGCGCTTGCGAAATTGATTCATCCCGAAAAAGTCACGCCCACGACGCTTGAGGTGGTCGATATTGCGGGCTTGGTCAAGGATGCGCACAAGGGCGAAGGGCTGGGCAATCAATTCCTTGGACACATTCGCAACGTCGATGCGATTGCCATCATCGTGCGCTGTTTCATTCACGACGATGTGCCGCATGTGTCGGGCACGCTCGATCCGCGCGAGGACATAAGCGTGTTGGAACTCGAACTCGCGCTCGCCGATCTTGCCACGCTGGACAAACAACGGTCAAAAGCGCGAAATGCCGCGAAAGTTGGCGACAAGAAAGTTCTGAACGAATTGCATTTGCTCGACCGCGCGCACGAGCATCTCGCCGCTGGTCATCCGATTCGCACGTTGACAATCGACGATGCAGAACGCGCGCTGTTGAAGCCATTGCAATTGCTGACGAGCAAGCCATTGATCTACGTCGCCAACATCGGCGAAAGCGATCTGCCGAACGGCGGCGAACTCGCGGCGCAGGTTGCATCAACCGCGCAACAATCGCACGCTGAATCGCTCGCTGTGTGCGCGTCGTGTGAGATGGATTTGGCGGACTGGTCAGGCGACGACGCGACGCAGTATCGTAAAGAACTGGGATTGACCGAAGCCAGCTTGGATCGCGTGATTCGGGCGGGATACAAGTTGCTCGACCTCATCACGTTTTTCACGGCGACGGGCGGCAAGGAATTGCGCGCATGGACACTCAAGCATGGCAGCACGGCGATTGATGCAGCAGGTCAAGTGCATACGGACATGGCGCGTGGATTCATCCGCGCCGAAGTGATCGGCTGCGAAACGCTGTTGCACACTGGCTCGCTTGCCACCGCCCGCGAGAAAGGGCAGTTGCGGTTGGAAGGTCGCGAGTACGTGGTGCAGGATGGCGATTTGATTCATTTCAGATTTGCGGTTTGAGAGTGGAGATTAGAGATTAGCGAATTTCGATTGCTGATAACAATGGATTGAACAGACAAACTGTTGGCAACCCGTTCGTCTCTCTATGCGCGTTATGGTATAATCGTTTTCGGGACGCTTTGAGGATAAATCTATGCCACCTGTATCGCATCCATTCAAAAAAGGCGCGATGGTTATTCTGATGAACTATGTAGATCATGCGCCGCCTCATGTTCACGTCAAGTATCAAGGCGATGTAAGAAATTATCGGATTGAAATAAAGACGCGAGCTTGGCTTAAGCCAGGTTTGGATTTACCATCGTCATTAAAAAATTTGGTGGAAGCCTGGGTTGCAGCACATGAGACTGAATTGCTGGAGCAATGGGAACGTGCGCGGAATAATCAGCCAGTTTCGGTTGTGGGGTAATTATGAAATGGCAAGAATGGACAGCCGTTGCTGATAACGCCCAGTTGTGGCAAGGGCAAAGTGAAAAAGGACTGGTCAAAGCAGAGTACGTCGATGGTTATACGTTGCGTTTGTGGTTTGAAGACGAACTCGACGTATCCATTTATGAATTGGATTTTTATCCGCTAATGGTGCAAGACAATCCCGGCGGAGTGTTTAGCGTGCTCAAAGATCGCGCGCGATTTCAATTCGTTCGCGGCGATTATGCCTTGATTTGGCCCAATCCAGAAACAGGTGCATACGACGAGCAAGCCATTGATCTTGCGCCGGAGTGTGTGCGCTTCTTTTGTGACAAGTACGGCAAACCAATCAAGATAGCGCCAAGACATTTGTCTAGCCCAGCTCTATCGCCAGCAAAATAAGATGACTCATCTAATGGTCAAGATAACGAATGTACAAATCGTTGCGCCTTACACTTTACAGATTACGTTTGACGATGGAGCAAAACGAGTGATCGATTTTGCTCCCGCGCTGGCTGGATATTATCTGTCGCCATTGCGCGATCTCAACCTGTTCAATCAAGTTCGGGTCGACCCTGAGATTCACACTATCGTGTGGCCCAACGGCGCAGATTTTGATCCAGCTACGCTCTACAACTGGGATAAAGGCGACGGCGCGGGATTGGCGCAACGCGCAAAACAATGGCAACATCAAGTGCTTGCGCAGTAACAGTGAATCCAGGTTTCTCTGACGAACCTGGAGTGTGACTGCTCTGAACTCTGAACACTGAACACTGGAGTTTACGTTTGGAAAAATTTATCATCGAAGGCGGCACGCAGTTGCGCGGGACCGTGACGCCCAGCGGCAACAAGAACGCCGCGCTAACGATCCTCGCCGCGACGCTGCTCACGGATGAGCCAGTTACGCTGCACAACGTTCCACGCATCCGCGACGTAGAAGACATGCTCGCATTGCTCGTCAGCGTCGGCGGAGAGATTCAAGAGTTGAGCGAACATGACTTGATCGTGCGCACGTGCAACATCAAGACAACCGAACTCGACCGCGAGATTTGCTCGCGCATCCGCACGTCGATTCTGTTTGCAGGACCGATGCTCGCCCGCGTTGGAGAAATCCATCTTCCACCACCGGGCGGCGATGTGATCGGTCGGCGGCGCGTGGACACGCACCTGCACGCGTTACGTGCGCTCGGCGCAGAGATTCACGTCAACGATGGTTTCGACATGCGGACTGATGGACTGCGCGGCAGAGACATTTTTCTCGACGAGGCGAGCGTCACGGGAACGGAAAACGCGTTGATGGCGGCAGTGCTCGCAAAAGGCACGACGATTCTGCGCAATGCGGCAAGCGAGCCGCATGTCCAAGACCTCGCGCGGTTGCTCAAGCAAATGGGCGCGCACATCGACGGCATCGGCAGCAACGAGTTGACGATTGAAGGCGTCGACAAACTGCATGGCGCGGAATTTGAAATCGGGGCGGATTATCTCGAAGCGGGAAGTTTTATTGCGCTCGCGGCGGTCACGCGCGGCGAACTCACCATCAAGAATGCTGCGCCCGAACATTTGCGCATGGCGTTTCTGATGTTCAAGCGCCTCGGCGTCGATTGCCAAGTGCGCGGCAACGATGTGTTCGTGTCAGCGCACCAATCGCTGCGCGTGGAAAGTGATTTGCACGATGCGATCCCGACGATTGCCGACGGCATTTGGCCCGCGTTTCCCTCCGACTTGATGAGCATCGCGCTCGTCGTCGCGACGCAGTGCGAAGGTACATTGCTCATTCACGAGAAAATGTTCGAGAGCCGATTGTTCTGGGTGGACAAGTTGATGAACATGGGCGCGCGCATCGTGTTGTGCGATCCGCATCGTGCGGTCGTCGTCGGTCCGAGCCATCTACACGGCGAGCGCCTCGAATCGCCGGACATTCGCGCGGGGATGGCGCTCTTGGCGGCGGCATTATGCGCGCGCGGTCAAAGCACCATTGGCAATATCGGACAGATCGATCGAGGATACGAGCAGATTGAGGAAAAGTTGCGGAAGATTGGGGCGAGGATAGAACGCGTGCCCGCGTAAATGTGCCAAACGAGCCAATGGCTGTGCGAAGTTCAACACAGTCATGCCAAACGTGCCAAACCTGTTTTCAGAATTGGCACGTTTTGTTTGCTCATCCAATTGTCACTCTGAGCGGAGCGAAGAGTCTCTCGCCACAATGCGAGATTCTTCGTCGCAACGCCATCGAAGATGGCGCAACCGCGACTCAGAATGACATATTCCTGTTTGGCAAGTTTGGCTCATTTGGAATTTTGTTTTCTGAATACCGCTTTCAGGATCCCATCAAAAAACTCCACCACGTATTCTTGTTTGAAACCGGCGAGAGCAGCAAAGACGTAGAGGAATATCGGTCCGATTTTCAAATCGCCGATGACGACGTTGCCTGCCAGAATCCCCGCTTCGGAAATCACAAACAACACCGCGCCGATCAGCAACCCGATAAACGGATGCGCGAAATAATTCATATTCGATTGCGGATCATATTCGCGGTCTTGCACCGAACGCGGCAAGCTCGTCATTGCGCCAAAGACGCCGCCAACCATGCCCCAGCCGAGCGTGCGCAGCAACACGAGCAAATCGGAATTGATCGGCAAGCCGAAGAGCGTTAGCCCGGTGATGTACGAAATGGCGACGATGCTTCCGCCAAGTAGAATCGCGACGATTTCCCATGCCCATAATGCAATGACGGTCGGATGACGCACGGCTTCGATGCTTTTTGCGCTGCGCCGAAGTTTTGCATCGGTTGCCTGAATGAAATATTCGGCGTGCGCGTAATCGCGCTGCTCGTACGCTTGGCGCGCGTGCAACAACAGATCGAAACATTGTTCGGTGAGCTTGGGACTGTCGCGCAAATCGTTCTTGACTTGATCATACAAGCGCTCGATTTGGAAGGAGAGGGTGAGAAAGCGAGGGTCTTCAGTGTGCGACAGGGTTGGCAGCGTGAGAGGTAATGGCTCGGATCGCATTGGAGTGGACGTCAATTCGATTGGCTCTTGGCGTTCAGGCATCGTTGTTTCGGGAACGGTCGGAACGATTACTGGTTCGCCGTCGAATTGAATCGGCGGTGTGACTTGATTCGCAGGCATCGGCGGTTCGACCACATAGTTTGGCAGGGCAGGTGCGTTGTCATCGCCAAACAAAGCATCAACTGGTCGTCGCTTGGCTTTGTCGTTCGGGTTGTTCAACATTAATAATCACCTCGGCAAGTTTGCGATATGCTTCCGCACCTTCGTTCGTTTTATCGATCTCGAAGATCGTTCGATGTTGTTGGGGCGCTTCGGCAAAGCGGACGCTTTCTTTGATTTCAACATTCAATAATTTGTTAGGATACGATGCGCGCACTTTGTCGAGAACCTGGCGCGCATGAGTGCGACGCGGATTATACATCGTCGGCACGATGCCAAGCATTTTGAGATTGGGATTCAAGCGCCGCTGCACGCGCGCGATCACATCGATCAGCGCATCGAGTCCGCGCATCGCGAGGAATTCACATTGCAAGGGGACGAGAATTTCATCGGCGGCGACGAGTGCGTTGACGGTCAAGAGTCCTAAGCTGGGCGGGCAATCGATCAAAACGAAATTGTACTTGTCGCGAATATTTGCCAGCGCATCGCGCATGACGAACTCGCGTCCCATCATGCCGACAAGTTGCAACTCTGCGCCAGCCAGGTCGATGTTCGATGGAATAATGTCGAGGTGGGGACGAACGTGATGTGTGACGGCGGCGATGGGAATGCGCGTGTCGGTCAGAATGGAATGGAGCGTAAATTCTAGATCGTACGCGGGTAGACCTAGACCGATTGAAAGTGCGCCTTGCGGATCGGAATCGATCAGCAAAGTGTACATGCCTTTTTCGGCGAGTGCCGCGCCGAGCGAGATGGTCGTGGTGGTCTTACCCACGCCACCTTTTTGATTGATGATCGCAATGACGCGTCCCATAAGTCCATTATAACAGAGACCTGTTAGGTTTACAAAGCCCGACAGGTCTCTTTAATATCAGCGATTCGCCACGGCGATGAGTACGCCGAAGGTTAGCAGGATTAGAATCGCAAGAATGGCGCTGATCAAGATGGGAGCGAATACCGCAACTGCGGCGCGATCATTGCTCAGTTCATGTGCAGTGGCAGTTCCTTTGATGTAGATCGCTACGCTCCAAACGAGCACGATCAAGCTAATCAAAAATGCGATGCAGCCGCCCGCGATTGGAATTTGACCAACGAGCACGTTCAATGCATCGATGAGGTGCGGCGCGACGGTGAGGAAAGACAGTCCCAGCATTTGAGCGATCGTGCCGCGTCCACCCAGGAGTGTGGCGACGATTTGAACGAGCGCGCCGTACAAAATCAGCGAGCCGAGCCAGTTGAACGGGTACGAAAAAATCACGCCGATTTGTTTAAAGACCGTTTCGACTTGGCGCGGCAGCGGCGCTTTGGCGGTCGTAACGATTCGCTCGGCGATCCGCATTCCCATGTCGAAACTTTCGAGAAAAGCTGCATCTGAACCCGACGGCATAAACTGCCCCATCTGTTGGCGCATTTGCTGGCGCACCTGAGCGATTTCTTTGGCGGGATCGGTCATCAAGCCGCCGACCATTCCGACGCAGCCTGTCACCAAGCCGACGATCAATCCAATGACGACGACGAATAGGAACCCTTTGCGAAAAACTTGGGGCGATGCTTTCAAATCGGCGAACGTTTTTGAATCGAGTACGAGTACGCCGCGATAGAGCATGAGCATTTCATTCATCGTCCACCTCCTAACGCGCTCAATGCAAACCCGCCAATGCAGCCGAACAGAATCGTAATGACGCCGACCACAATGAACGGTAGCAGTGTTGCCCAGAATGCGCGCCACGGCATCATCTGATTCGAAACTTTGACGCCGACGTAGGTACAAATCAATCCCCAGATTCCAATTCCCGCGAGTTGGACGAATGGCAGGAATTGGGCTGCGCCGAGCGCTTCCGGCGCAAAGGCGATGGCGGTGCATCCCAGGGTCTGACTCAGTGTACCCTTGCCACCCAACATTCTCGCAAAGACAAATACGACGACGCCATAGACGAGCCAGCGAAGGATGAGCACGATGGGATTCGTAATCACGTTCGCGATTGCGCCCAACATGTTCACGCCGAACAGCCCGCCGAAGAATTGCCACCACAGATCGTAACCCTGTTGGAATTGCTGCATCGCTTGGGGTGAGCGTGCCATTTCTCTGAACCATGTCGTGTTCCGCATTTCTTCAAGCACGATGTTTCTAATGTTGCTCAAATCCGGCGTCGTGCTCCACTCGAGCAATTTCCCAACGACGGCTAGCAACGCGACGATGACACCCACGAGCAGAATAAAAATCAATCCTTTGACCACTCGGCGCGAATCGTCGCGCATTCGGGCGTAGGTTTCTTCTTGGAGAAAGAGTGCGCCCAGTCCCAAGTTCAAATACTCGCCGATTGCATTCACGCTTGCCTCCTTGCGTTGATGATTGGTAATAATCGCGATGGTGGATGTGAAATTAGCTTGAATCACCTCCTTAAAAAAATACGTCACTGCCGGCGCGGACGCCCGACAAGACGCAAATTGAGGCAACCATTGCCTATTCAGATTATATCACACTCGTCATGCTTTTCAAATGAAAAGGCGGGCTGAGTCGAATCAGAGATTCGCCCAGCCCGCCGCACGAGATCGCAAAGGTGTAGGATATGGCTATGATGTTGAATGCAATGTTGTTACGGTGTTATCGACGCTGTGAGTGCGTTGTTGGCAGCGGTATAGAGACATTGTTTGACGGAAGAACGATGGCTGCGATTCGCGCCACCTACATTTTTATTTCGTGCAGTCGGCTGCGCCAGCGGGGGTTGCGCCCAGGTCTTTCAACGAGAGCTGCAACAACGCGCAGGTTCGCTTAAAGTTGTGGATCGCAGCAGCTTTACCTTCGTTGCCGTTACCGGTCTCAGGACCCCACATGACGCCGTAGACGTAGCGGAAGTTGAACCAAGCTTGCTTAGTTTTGGCATCAGCATCTGCTGGGATTGTGGCGTACGGATTGCCGGTTTCGACTTTTTTGAATCCCTTGGCTTCGAGGGCTTTCCACGTTGCATTGAGCAAGCCCTTGACTTCGTCCTGAACGCCTTCGACTTTGGTGTTGCCGTCATAGTCGGCTTTGGCTTTCAAGTTGAAATCTTTGACTTCGCCGTGGCAGGATTTGCAGGAGCTACCATAGTCCGTCTTGCCATCTGGAGTAACAGTATTGAACGAGTGACCACCAACCTTGTAGGCGAGTGGATCAGTGGCGGTCGTGACGGCATCCCACATGTGACAGTACACGCACGGACCGGGGACATTACCCTTGGTGTCAGTTGGGCTAGACCATTTGAACTTGGCACTTCCCGGTGTCGTCGAACCTGATGGAACGGGAGCATTACCCACCATCATACCATGTGGCGAGTTGGGTACGGTTGCGCCGTACGTGATGCCACCGGTGTCGCTGAGCATTTCTGCTGCGTTGGAGTAGTGCGGATAGCTCGTGGTCTTACCTGCGGCGAATGCATCGCCATCGCGGCGACCATTGTGGCACGTCTCGCAAGAAGCGGAGAGTCCGACATCCTTGACTGCCGCAAATGGAACTTCGACGGGTTTGCCGACGATGCGGAGTTGGAAGGGAGTTTCTTCAGAGTGCGGATCGTGGCAACCTGCGCAACCGAGGGTGCCTTCTTCGTTCGACCATGCCGCTTGGTTCTTTGGATTCTTCAAGAAGGACGCAAATCCTTCTGGGGTGTGGCAGCGGACACAACCTTGTTCTTCGGGGCCGGCAATTTCCCACGCGTGTGCGGCGGTATCGCCGTGTCCGGAATTACCAAGCTGCCAACCTTTGGAATGATTTGCGGCAGCGCCGTGGCATTGATTACAAACGCCACTATCAAACGTAACCGCCATGACCTTGGCACCCTTGGCTACGTGTTCGTTAGCGGGACCGTGGCACGTTTCACAGCCGATCGCGCCCATGTTCTTCACTTCGGCGGGCGCGGCTTGCCAGTTGCTCGGCGCTTTCTTAGTGAACACTTCGTCGATTTGTTTCCAAGTTGGGAAAGTCCAGTTGGCTTTGGCTTTAGCGTCCCAATAGCCGCCCGAACCGTTGTACGGAGCAGGATACCACCCCGTCGTGTGGCAGCGCGTGCAGGTTTCCGAGTAGTGTGTGATGTAACCGGCGGCGCTAGGTGCAACGCCGGCAGGACCATCGATCTTATTGTCGAGTTCTTCTTGGAAGACGAGCGCATGACCTGTCTTTGCCCATTCATTCGTTTGCATTGGGTGGCAGGTCTTGCAATTGCCTTTGTCGACGCCGATGTAGGTGCCAGCATTGAAGAATGCAAATTGCGGCGCGCTGGTCACATTTGCCGCGTTCCTGAGTTGAACTTGCACATAATACGCGCCGACGACATCGGGCGTGAACTTGGCGACCATTGCTGTGGTGATGGCGACAACGTTTGTAATTACGGATTTGGATTCGGCTGGCTTGGTGAGTGACCAAACAGCATTGCCCGAGTTCTTAGGATCAACTGCTGAGACTTGTACGTAAACCGGAACGTTAATTGGTACGTTGCTCAAGCCGTTGGTGTAGAGCGCAACGTTGCTTGAGGCTGCGTTAGTCTCGGTAACATACTTGATAGTAGCGGTGATAGCGCCAGGCGCTGCCGCGTTGCCTGGCATAGCCAGGACTTGCAATTTCGCAACCGGAGGCACGGGCGTTGCGGTGGGTCCCTGTGCGGCGACTTGCTGAACAGGAGCGAAGGTCAACGCGAACAATGCGATAAGCATGATCGCACCTGCTAGAATGACGAGGGTCTTGCGATTCATTGTTTCTCCTCACTGAGAAGTGAATTTAATAGTTGAAAATACTGTAATTTCGAAAACTGTTTTTTGAGAATCCTCCTTCACGCGCTCTCGTCGTGCTGTCCCCTCGTCAGAACGGCATTCGGAACGACGCGATAGATTTTGCCCATCTTGGGCAAGACTGTAGATTTTCAACGAGCATCGATAAAGCGAATTACGGAAAATAAAAAACGTCTCAAAGGTAGGCGCATTTCTGCGCGCCCATCGAGACGCTGCTTTGATCAAAAGGATTAGGATGTGTTGGCTACACGGCTACTTCGCCGTTAAACAAGTTACTTGTCGATAGTATATCCATCAAAAGTTCAAATGTCAAACTTGAACGGTTACGATTGGGTCAAAGATTGAATTGTGTTTTTGCCCACAGTTGCCACAAAAAACGGGCTGGATGAACGATTCATTCATCCAGCCCGCCGCGAGATCGCATGAGGAACTAGAAAATTAAATAGTGTGTGAGGCGATTACATTGTAAGGTGCAGTGTGACTTGTTGAGTGCGATGACGAAGCTTTGGCGTTTTATGTAAGGACGATGGCTGCGATTCGCGCATCACTTTATTACTTGGTGCAGTCGGCTGCACCAGCGGGTGTTGCACCCAGTTCTTTCAACGAAAGTTGCAACAACGCGCAGGATCGCTTAAAGTTGTGAACGGCGGAAGCTTTACCTTCATTGCCGCCACTGATCTTGCCAGATGCATCCGTGGCCCACATCACGCCATAGAGCATGCGGAAGTTGTAGAACGCGGCTTTTTGCTTCGCATCGGCATCAGCTGGGGCAGTTCCGTATGGACTATTCGCCGCTTGCTTCCAGCCCTTGGCTTCCAGGGCCTTCCAAGTGATGTTGAGCAAGCCCTTAAGTTCATCCTGAACGCCTTCGGCTTTTCCGTTACCATCGTAATCGGCTTTGGCTTTCAAGTTGAAATCGGTGACTGCGCCGTGGCAGGCTTGGCAGGATCGACCGTCATCGGTCTTGCCGTCGGGAGTGACGGTGTTGAACGAGTGACCGCCAACATTAAAGGCGAGCGTGCTGGTCATCGGTGACGTGACCGCATCCCACATGTGGCAGGCAACGCAGGAACCAGGGGTGTTCCCCTTGGCATCGCCTGGGGAACTCCACTTGAATTGTGCAGCGCCAGGATTGGTCTTGGCATCGTACGCCGGATTCTTGACGGGAGCCGTACCCACCATCGCGCCGTGCGGCGAGTTGGGCAGGGTCTGACCGTAGGTGTAACCACCCGTGTCGTTCAAGAGTTCTGCGGCTGATGAATAGTGCGAATAGCCGGAGGTGCCGCCGGTTTCGATGGTCTTGGTATCCGCGGCGATATCGCGGCGGGACCAGTGGCAGGTTTCGCAGATAGCCGAGAGTCCAACATCCTTGGCATTCGGAAGTGATGCGACTTCAATCGGTTTGCCGACGACGCGCAGTTGGAAGGGAGTTTCTTCTGAGTGCGGATCGTGGCAGGTTGCACAACCAACGCTGCCTTCTTCAGTTGACCAGGCGGCTTGGTTCTTGGGATTTTTCAGGAACGAGACAAAACCTTCCGCACCGTGGCAGCGCATGCACGCTGCACGTGCGGGGCCATTGATTTCTTCAAAGCTGGTGCCAGCCGAGTGCTTGGAGTTGGCGAGTTGCCAGCCCTTGGAGTGGTTGGCGGCTGCGCCGTGGCATTGATTGCACACGCCATTATCAAATGAGGCTTGCATAGTCTTGGCTCCGTCCTTGACGTGAGCGCTGGCGGGACCGTGGCAAACTTCGCAGCCGATTGTGCCCATGTTCTTGACATCGGCGGGAGCGGCTTGCCAGTTGCTGGGGGCCTTTTTGGTGAAGACTTCGTCGATCTGTTTCCAGGTTGGGAAGACCCAGCCGGCTTTGGTCTTGGCGTCCCAGTAACCACCGGAACCATTCAATGGAACAGGATAGTAACCCGTGGTGTGACAGCGCGCGCAGGTTTCCGAATAGTGCGTGATGTAACCGGCTGCGCTCGGGGCAATGCCAGCGGGACCATCAACTTGATTGTCCAACTCTTTGGAGAAGAGTGTGGCATGAGCGGTCTTGGCCCATTCCTCGGCGTATTTCGGGTGGCACTGCTTGCAGTTGCCGGCGGTTGCGCCGATGTAGGTGCCGGCGTTAAAGTAGGCGTATTCCGTGTTGCTGTTACCATTCGCGCCGCGGAGTTGAACACTTACCATGTAAGCGCCGGGCACATCGGGTGTGAATTTACCGGTCAAGGTGCCAGTGATCGTCGCTTTGGAATCGGCGGGTTTGGTCAGCGACCAGGTTGCGGTACCCGTGTTCTTTGGATCTTTCGCCGAAACTTGCAGAACGACAGGGGCCTTGATCGGCACATTGCCCAAGCCACTGGTGTAGAGTGCGGCAGTTGCGCTGGCGGCTTTGGAAATGTTACTGTCCGTGACATACGAAACCGTTGCTGTGATGGCATTGGGATCGCTGACGTAGCCAGGAACGGCGACGACTTTGAGAACCGCGACGGGGGGTACCGGTGTAGTGGCGGGTCCCTGTGCGGCGACTTGCTGAACAGGCGCGAGCATCAACGCAAACAACGCGATGAGCATAACTGCGCCTGCCAAGATGACGAGGGTCTTGCGATTCATAGTTTCTCCTCAATGAGAAAAGTATTTTGATTCTTGGATTGGCGTCTGAAAAGAGCAAGTTTTGTTTTTGGAATTCCTCCTTCGCGCGTAGTCGTGATCCTATCCCCTCGTCAGAACAGTACACGGAAGACGCGATAGATTTTGCCCATCTTGGGCAAGCAGTTAATTTGGACGAGCATCGATGTGGCGAGTCAGTGAAAATAAAAAACGTCTCAAAGGTAGGCGCATTTCTGCGCGCCCATCGAGACGCTGCTTTGATCAAAGAGAATTTAGATGTCTCGGCTACTGTGCCGTGCGGCTTCCTCGCCGTTAAACAAATTGCTTATCGATAGTATATCCATCAAAAGTTCAAATGTCAAACTTTCGAGGTTACGATTTGGTCAAAGATTGCACGTTGCTTTTGCTTGCAGTTTATCGAAATGAAAAACGGGCTGGATAAATCGAAGATTTATCCAGCCCGCCGCGAGATCGCACAAGAAACCGGAAAGTTAGTTGGAGGATGATGCGAGTAGGTTGTAAGGTACGATGTGAGTCGATGGGATGCTACGACGAAGCTGCATTGTTCGATGTAAAGATAATGACTGCGATTCGCGCATCACGTGATTACTTGGTGCAGTCGGTTGCGCCCGCCGGTAAGGAACCGGTCAGGTCTTTGATCGACAGTTGCAAGAGCGCGCAGGAGCGTTTGAAGTTATGCACGGCTTGCGCCTTGCCTTCTTGACCAGGACCACCTGCGCCCCACATTACGCCGTAGACAGTGCGATAGTTGAAGAACGCATTGTCGATCTTGTCGTCCACTTGGTTGCTGGCATCGCGTGGAAGTGTCGCATACGGATAACCAGTGTCGACCTTTTTCACGCCTTTGTCTTCGAGCCCTTTCCACAGAACACCCAGCAAGCCCTTGATTTCATCCTGAACGCCTTCGGTTTTGCTGTTGCCATCATAGTCGGCTTTCGCTTTCAAGTTGAAATCTTTGACTTCGCCGTGGCAGGACTTGCATGCCGCGCCGTAGTCCACTTTGCCATCTGGGCTAACCGTGTTGAAGGAGTGACCGCCCACTGAGTAGGCATTGGCATCAGTTGCCGCAGGACCGGCGTTCATGTGACAGGTGACGCATGGACCGGGGACGTTGCCCTTGGTGTCGGTCGGTGCGCTGTACAAGAACTTGGCTTGCCCGGGTGCCGTGTTGCCGCTCGGAATTGGCGCAGCGCCAACCATCAAGCCGTGCGGCGAGTTGGGTAAGGTTTGACCATAGGTGACACCCGCCACATCACCTATCATTTCCGCGATGCTGCTATAATGCGGGAATGATGATTTGATCGCATCGGCGGGATTCGCGCGCGAGTTGTGACAGGTATAGCAAATGGCGGAAAGCCCAACATCTTTCTTGACTTCAAAAGGAATTTCCACCGGTTTGCCGACCACGCGCAATTGGAACGGATTCTTTTCGTCGTGTGGGTCGTGGCAGACCGCACACGAGATGTCGCCTTCTTCGGTCGACCATGCGGCTTGGTTCTTTGGGTTGGCGAGGAACGTGATAAAGCCTTCGCCGCCGTGACAGCGCGCGCATGCTTGGCGCGCCGGACCGGTGATTTCTTCGAACGTGGTGCCGGTCTGGTGCTTGGAATTGCCCAGTTGCCAACCCTTGGAGTGATTAGCGGCAGCGCCATGACATTGATTGCATGTGTCAGCGTCAAGCGAGACTGCCATCACTTTTGCGCCGTTCTTGACGTGCTGTTCGGCGGGACCGTGACACACTTCGCAGCCGATCACGCCCATGTTCTTTACGGCGGCGGGAGCGGCATCCCAGTTGCTGGGACCTTTCTTGGTGAAGGCGTCATCGATCTGTTTGTAAGTGGGGAAGGTCCAACTGGCTTTGGCTTTGGCATCCCAGTATCCGCCCGAACCGTTGTAAGGCGCAGGATACCAGCCAGTAGTGTGACAGCGGGAGCAGGTCTCCGAGTAGTGGGTAACATAGCCTGCTGCGCTCGGCGCAACACCGGCAGGACCGTCGATCTTATTGTCCAATTCTTCCGAGAACAGAAGAGCATGACCGGTCTTTGCCCATTCAGCCGTCTTGGCAGGGTGGCAGGTCTTGCAGCCCCCCGCATCGACGCCGACGTACGTTCCCGCCCAAATCTGAACGTACTGTGCCGCGCTGGTTGCGCCCGCTGAGTTGCGCAAGGTCACTTGGATCATGTAGGGACCGACAACATCCGGCGTGAACTTGGCGACCATAGACTTGGTAATGGCGGTGACGTTGGTGATGACGGCTTTCGAATCGACCGGCTTGGCGGAGATGCTCCAGGTGGCGGTGCCGGAATTCTTCGGATCGACTGCAGAGACTTTGAGGTAGACGGGCACATTGATCGGAACATTCTTCAAGCCGTTCGTGTAAAGCGCAGCGGTCGAAGATGCCGTGTTCGTCTCTGTGACGTACTTGACGGTTGCGGTGATCGCGCCTGGTTCAGCCGCATTACCAGGCATCGCGACGATTTCGAGTTTCGCTACCGGAGGCACCGGGGTTGCGGTGGGTCCTTGTGCGGCGACCTGTTGAACCGGAGCGAGAGTGAGCGCCAACAATGCGATGAGCATCGCCGCGCCCGCAAGAATGACGAGGGTCTTGCGATTCATACTTCTCCTCTTTGAGTAAAGGAATTTTTCGTGCGGTAGAGTTGGGGATCAAATCGATAGATTGATTGTCGGACCTCCCTCCTTCTGGTTGTATCGTTTGGCAGTTCCCTCGTCAGAACCACTTGAACCGATACGACAAGTGTTGCCCGTCGTGGGCGTGTTGCGCTTTAATCGTCATCCACCAACGACCGGCGGAGAAACAAAAACGCCTCGCTGCGCGCACAAGCAAAAACTTGTGCGCCATGTCGAGACGCAGTTGCCAGTCGTTGCGGATGCCGCTAGCCCAGCTTCATCACAGGGCTAGTCATAAAGGCATCTTATGCTCAAGTATAAGTATTGATAGTCAAAGATCAAAGTACAGAAAGGTATTATTTTGGTCAAAATTCATTTTCTGCTACAAGGTCAAACATCCTATTGTTTTTGACAAACAACGTCGGCTCGTCTATCATGCCGAGCAATGCGTTTCGACAAAATTCTTCTGGACCGCCACGATTGGCGCGAATTTATTGTAGCGGTATGGCGACTTGGCCAAGTAGTCGTTTTGTTATCGATTATTTATTGGCTGGCCGCGCCGCCGCCGATTTTGGTCACACTTGGTTCGTCGCAAATTGTCCATTCGACGAATCCAAAAATCGGCGTGCATACGCGGCTCACGGATGAAGCCGACGAGTGGAAGATCAAAAAGACACTCGAAATGGTGCGCGAAATGGGTTCGCCGTGGATTGTCGAATACTTTCCGTGGGCGTACATCGAAAACGCCGAAAACGAATTTGATTGGTCACATGCGGATCAGATTGTCGATCATGCGCGTCGGCAGGGGCTAACGGTTATCGCCCGATTGGGTTTTGTCCCGGAGTGGGCACGCCCGCGCAATTCGGTCACAAGTTATCTCGACGAAGCTCGTTATCAGGATTTTGCTCAATTCACTTACGAGTTCATCAACCACTTCAAAGGGCGCATTCGTTACGTCATCATTTGGAATGAACCGAATGTGAATTTTGAATGGGGCTATCAAGGCATCGATCCGGCTGGTTACACAAGAATGCTCGCAGCGATTTATCCGCGCGCAAAGGAAGCTGATCCGTCCGTGCAAATTCTCGCGGGCGCGCTCGCGCCGACGCTTGCGCCGTCCGGTTCGGCGGACGCGATGAACGATCTAGAGTATCTCCAAAAGATGTACGACTCTGGTGCAAAAGATTATTTCGATATTCTGTCTGTCCATGCCTACGGTTGGACGAGTCGTGCCGATGAAGCGCCCACGCCAACGCGCGTCAACTTTCGGCGCACCGAACTTGTCCGCGATATTATGATTCGCAATGGCGATGCGGCGAAGCGGGTGATGCTTACGGAAGGGGGCTGGAACGATCATCCGCGTTGGACGAAAGCGGTGCGTCCGGCCGAACGCATCGAAGATACATTGCGCGCGTACGATCTGTGCAAACAATGGGTCTGGGTCGATGCGTGCGTGATGTGGGCATTTCGTTATCCGTTTCCTGCGCAGACGTATCAAGATTATTTCACGTTCGTAACACCCGACTTTGACCCCAAGCCGATTTATCTCGAAGTTCAAAAATATGCCGGGAACTAGTCGCCAGTCGCCAGTCGCCAGTCGCCAGTCACGTTTTGCGCTTTACGCTTTACGTTTTACTCGACTACGTGTTGGCACACTGCCTCTTATAATTCTCGCACTTATTTTAATTGCATATTTGGCGCTCGGCGCGTTCGTGCCCAAACCACCGTCAAAACCGGATGCAACCTGGGTACGAATTACAGAGACCGGAGCATTTCGAGTGGGTATCGATCCATCGTTTCCGCCGTTTGAATCCGATGATGGCAAGGGTAATCTCAAAGGACTAGACATTGCGCTCATCGACGAGATGCTGCGCGAATGGTCGAGTACGAACGCTGTGCCGATTCATCCCGAATACATTTACACCGGCTATGACGGATTGTACGACGCGCTCAAAGCGGGGCAGTTCGATGCGATTGTTTCGGCGTTGCCGTACGATCCAAAGAAAACGGAGGACGCTGCCTTTTCGCATTCGTATTTCGATGGCGGTCCGTTCATCGTCGTGCGCGAAGGTGATTCGACGTCCAAGACTTATCGCGACCTGCAAGGCAAAACGATCGGCGTTGAGCTTGGCTCGACCGGGGATTCATTCGCGCGCCGGTGGGAACGCCGACTCAATTACATGTTGCGCGAATATGACACGTCGTCCGATGCGCTGACTGCGCTGCAACGAGGACAAGTGGATGCGGTGTTTGCCGACATCATCGCGTTCAACGATTTTGCGTCGAGCCACGGCGGGGTGAAGACCGTCGGCGATCCGCTCGTCAACGAGTTGATGGTCATCGCGGTGCGAAAAGATACCTACACATTGCTGGGGCAAATCAACGGCGTGATCGACGCAATGAAACGCGACGGGCGAATGGAAATGCTGTGGAAGCAGTGGTTGACGAGCAGTAAGCAGTAGGACAGTGGGGGGACAGTGGGATAGAAAAGAGGTGTTCGTTCGCGAACACCTCTTTTCTATAAAAAGATTACTTGAGCTTGTTCGAATCGATGCGTAAATAACGCATCAGCTCGATGTCAATAGGTGTCATCACATAACCTTTGACGTACGGTTTGACCAGTAGATAACTTTGGCTGTGGGATATAAACAGTGCGGCGGCATCATCCACGATGATGCGCTCGGCTTGCTGATACATGTCGATCCGCTTGCTCACATCGGGTTCAATGCGCGCGCGTTCTAACAGGGTATCTACTTCTGTATTGCTATAGTTGCCGCGGTTGTGATCTGCCCCGGTGTGGAACAACACGTCGGCAAAATTCTCCGGGTCTGGGTAATCGGCGCACCATCCGCCGGAAATGATCTGACCATGATGACCGGCATTGATTTCGTCGGTGTACTGATCGGATGGAAGATTTTCCACCGTGATATTTACTCCCAACGTTTGTTGCCACATTTGAACTTGAGCGGCGACGCCGCGCCCCGTGTCGCTGCCGGTGCCCGAAGTCGTATAAACGATGGGGGGCATTGCGCCGGCATATTTGGATTCCGCCATAAGTTTCCGCGCTAGCCCAGGATCGTAGGACTGCGGCTTGAGTGTAGAATTGTAACCCGGCAATCCTGGCGGATACAATCCTTTGGCGGGCAAGCCGATGCCATGCAAAACCAAGTCGAGATATTTTTGTTGATCAAATGCCAGTGTGAACGCTTGGCGCACTTTCTTGTCGTCAAAGGGTGGTTGTTTGACGTCGAAAGTAATGTAGGTGGTACACATCGATGTGCTGGACAAGAGTTCCTTATAAAGTGGACCGGTCGGTTCTTGCGCGCGTGGCACATCGACCGAACTTAATCCGGTAATATCAATGTCGCCGGCTTCATACAGTCGCAGTCCGACGCCAGAGAACAAGTTAACAATGACGTATGGAATGGCTGGCGGCTTGAGATAATAATCGTCATTGCGCTCGTAAAGCATTTGCTTAAAGCGATCCCAGCGAATCAGTCGATAAGGGCCGGTGCCGTTGGGTGTGCGATACCATTCAGATCCCGACTCGACATTTTCCCGGTCGACCACAAAAGTGGTGGGATAGGTGAGCTTGAGCAAAAAATACGGCTTGGGCGCATCGATGGCCACTTGAAGCATGTGATCGTTCAATGCCTTAATACCTGCAATATGATCGGTTTTACCATCCTTCATTTCCTTGACGCCGACAATGTCGCCTAAATACGTGAGGACGGTATCGGATTTGGTTTTAGGATTTGCGGCGCGCTCCCAGGCGTAGACAAAATCTTGCGCCGTAACCGGTCGACCATTTTGGAAGCGGGCGTTGCGTCGCAAGTTAAACGTGTACGTGATGCCATCGGTGATTTGCCAGGATTCAGCAAGTTCCGGCGTCAGTTTGAGTTGTGAGTCGAACGAAACCAGCCCGCTGTAAACTAATTTGTTGCCGCTGCCATTGGTGGTCGCGGGATCATACATCCGCGGATTGGTGCTTTCGCCGCCCGATAAGATCAGAGCTTGCTCACGTGGTATTCCGTAAAGTTGAGGAATTCCGACATGAAGCGATGCGACCATGTTATTAATGTCGCCGGCGAAGGAATCATAAGTTGCGGCAGGTGTCATGGCAAGCAAGGCGAAAAAGCGTGTGCCCTTGAGCGCCATGGTGATGTTCATCTTGAGTTTGACGCTGCTCAGAGTACCGGTGGCGATAATCGTCCAACCCGGTTGACCATCCTCAAGTTTGACAGCGCGACTATCAAGTATGGTCGTGTCAGCAATGCCGGTGAGGATGGACTTGGTGATCTGGGGGGCAAGAGCTTCCAGAGAATCATTTGTGTCGATTGTGCTGGGGGGCAAGAGCTTCCAGAGAATCATTTGTTTCGATTGTGCTGGATATCAGGGCAGAGATCACTCGGTTTTGGGGTGCGTAGAATTGAACAAGTGTAGTCTGACTCGTTCCCGCTTTGGACGACCAATCATGAGGATAGCGAACCGTGACGCCCAAGTCGTCATTTACGTATGTTCCACGTTCCGCCACAGTTCCAGCATAAGGCGTTGCGGTGGGACGCAGCGGAACCGGTGTTGGAATCTTGGTTGCCGTTGGTATCGGGCTAGGCGTCAATGTTGGTGACTGAGTCGCAGTCGCTGTTGGCGAAGGAGTGAGCGTTGCCGTCAGGGTCGGCGATGGCTGGGCGGTCATCGTTGCGGTTGGAACCAAAGTTGGCTCCGCCGTACAGGCACTAGCCCAAAGAACGATCAACAAAAAGAAAATTATCTTTGTGAATGTCTTGATCATTTTATGCCACCCTTCGTCGCGTGATTGCGATGATGATAACCCCTAAGATCAGGATGCCTATGCTCACAAGTATTGGAATCGTTCCAAGGTTAGTCGACGCCATTGCCTGGGTTGTAGGAACAGACGTCCCTGTCGGCGGGGCAAGCGCGATGACAGTTGGCGACTCACTGGTCGAGGTTGCTGTAACCGTCGGCGGTACAAGTGTAAGAGTGGGTGTAGGTGTGCGTGTCGGAATCTGTAAACCGGCAATCGGGACATAGGTCGGAACAAGCGTTGGGGTTTTCGTTGCAGAGATGTTACTCGCCGCGCGCCGTGGCTTGGCTCCGATCTTAGTTCGCCATGCATCCTCTAATCCATCACTGTCAAAGCCGTAGACACTTTGCAAAGCGCTGTCGATAGTTGTACCGTTCTTTAAGGTATTGACCAATTTCATAATCTTGTCTTGCCCATAACTGCTGATGAGGAACTGGACAAGACTGTGAGATTCAGTATAAGAAAGATTGGCAACATCCGATGCTTCGGAAAAGTTGCCGCTCAACGCGCGGACCGAAAGTATTTTGTCGTTTGACACGGCGGCGTTGAAAAGGAGTACGGATTCGGCATCGGGTCCGCCTTGGCCATACATTGCCAAACCTTCCGAGAGCCAAGTCGGTGAGTCACTCAAGCAACTGAATGTCGAGCGTCCGAACAAGACATGCGTTAGCTCGTGAGCGATACTTTGTTTGCCCCATGTCAGACTATTAGGTGGAATACCGATAATCACAATATTCTGACGGGAATACGCGCGGCCACCAGTCCAGCCCGGCGCGTAAAAGATGGCATTGCGCAAGTCTTGCGAGGAAGCGTAGATGTAGATTTCGACGGTCCCCTCCGGTTTCAATCCGGTGGTGTGCCCCAAATCGGCGATTGCTTTGAGCGCGGCATTGAGCAATTCCGTTGCGAATGCCTTGTCGCCGGTATACCAGTGCAGGTTTACTTGATTGCCGCTGACCGTTTGCCATTTTCTCCAATCATCGAGCCAGGTCAAAGTTTTTTTGTCGGTCAAGAGCTGTTTGCCGTCGGCGGTGGTGATTTGCCAGCGCCACCAGATTGTTGCGCCTGGTGGCTCTGAGCCGGTTTGTTTCATTTCCCAGGTCCAACGGGTCTTGACATTGGTCGATGACGTGAACGTGGGCAATGCTTTGCCAACGACTTGACCGCAGGTCAATTGATCGACGCCGTACTCCAGGACGATGCGCGTAATGGGCGAATCGCTTTTAAGTTCGACGTTGAACGTAATCCATTCCGGAAAACTGGTGGTCGCTTGGTTGCTGCTAACGCTGATAGGCGATTGCGCCAAGGCAGCGGGGTGGGGCACTGCCCAGAACACACTGACGACGAACACGATGACGATGAGCCGCAAGCGCATGAGTTGCTCCTTCTTCGATGTTTGTGATTTATGGTATGTAACCTAACTTGGTCAGTTCGGTTTGAGCTTTTTGTCGCAGTACGGTGTCTTTGGTCAAGCTCGCTGCTTGCTTGAAATCGGCGATGGCTTTGGCAGAGTCTCCTATGCTCTTGTAGGTCAGACCGCGATAGTAGAAAGCGCGATCATAGTTCGGCGAAAGTTGAAGCGCTTTGTTGAGATCGGCGAGCGCGCGATCGAAATCTTTTTCGTCAAGGTAAAGCACTCCGCGCATATAGTATGCAAAGGTATAATTGAGGATTTGCGGAGTCAGGACTCATTCCGCCAAGGTTGACAGAAGTAGCGAAAAAACGGAATGAGTGAATTTGACTGATTACGTTTTGCTCGCGAGTTTGGCACATTCGCGACCAAGATTCCAAAACACCTTGATTTTGT
>JACRMI010000026.1 GCA_016215025.1 Chloroflexota bacterium | reverse complement strand
GACGTTGGATGTGACAGGCGATGTGGAACTCCCCGCCGGTGTGGAAATGGTGATGCCGGGGGATCGCGTGACGATCAAGGTGAAGCTCATTACCCCAGTCGCGTTGGAAAAAGGCGAGCGGTTCGCCATTCGTGAAGGTGGGCGTACCGTCGGTTCAGGCGTTATTACAGCAGTAAAGGCATAAGCAAGACAGCGAACGAGGAGACTATGGCTCGACAAAAGATTCGGATTCAACTCAAGGGTTACGATCATCGCGTGCTCGATCAATCGGCGAAACAAATCGTCGAAACGGCTGAACGCACCGGCGCGGCAGTTGTGGGACCCATCCCGCTGCCCACCCGGATCGAAAAATTCACCGTACAGCGCGCCACTTACATTGACAAAGACTCGCGCGATCAGTTCGAGATTCGCACGCACAAGCGATTGATCGACGTGCTCGAGCCAAGTTCAAAAACGATCGACACACTCATGCGGTTGAACTTGCCCGCGGGTGTTGACATCGAGATTAAACTCTAATTCCCTCATTTCCTTTATTTCCCTCGGTTCCCTTTGCTTAGGGAAATGAGGGAAATAAGGGAACTTGGGAACTATTGAGGAAGTGTATTATGGCTGAAGGATTGCTCGGCAAAAAAGTCGGGATGGCTCAGTTATTTGGCGAAAAGGGCGAAATCATTCCGGTGACCGTTCTCGAAGTCGGACCGTGCTTTGTAACGCAAGTCAAGACGGTAGAAAAAGATGGCTATGGCGCAGTGCAGATGGGTTTCGAAGAAACCAAGCGTCTGTCCAAACCAGCGCGCGGTCATTTGAAAAATTTGCCATCATTGAAGTACCTGCGCGAAGTTCGCACCACCGGCGGCGCTAATTTCCAAGTCGGACAAAAATTGAACGTCGCACTGTTTGCCTCTGGCGATTTGGTCGATGTGATCGGCATCTCCAAAGGTAAGGGACACGCCGGTGTGGTCAAGCGTCATCATTTCGCCGGTAGCAAAAAGACGCACGGGCAATCCGACCGGATGCGCCGACCTGGTTCGAGCGGTGCGACGACGACGCCGGGTCGTGTATTGCGTGGTCTGCGCATGGCTGGACAAATGGGCAACAAACGGGTGACGACTTTGAATTTGGAAGTAGTCACCGTCGATCCCGAACGCAATTTGCTTGCGGTCAAGGGTGCGGTTCCCGGCGCGAAAGATGGCGTGTTGTTCATTCGTAGGGCGCGAAAGCAAAAGAAAACCGCCAAGGTGCAAGCGCAGCTCGGTAAGAAGAAGGAGTAGTGCCCAATGCAAGTACCTTTGTATAACCAAGCCGGTCAAGAGATCGGGAAAACTGAACTCAACGATAATATTTTCGGAATTGAACCGAACACAACCGTAATGCACCAGGCACTCATTCGCCAATTGGCAAACGCGCGCCAGGGCACATCGTCTACCAAGACGCGCGGCGAAGTGGCGGGTGGTGGCATCAAACCATTCAAGCAAAAAGGCACTGGTCGCGCTCGTCAAGGTTCGACGCGTTCACCGCAATGGCGACATGGTGGCATCGTCTTTGGACCCACGCCGCGCAAGTACACCAAGAAAATGCCGCTCAAGATGCGCCGTTTGGCGTTGCGCTCGGCTTTGTCGACGAAAGCAGCCGATGGACAAATTCGCGTCACCGAAGATTGGAAGCTCGATGCGCCCAAGACGACTGAGATGGAAAATATTCTCGGCGGGTTGTCGCTCCAATCGTCAACTTTGATCTTGTTGTCCGAAGCGAATGAGAGCGTTCGAAAATCGGCGGCGAACATTTCCGATGTCAAGACGTTGCGCGCGAATTATCTGAACGTTCGCGACTTGCTCAATTATGATTTTGTCGTCATTCCGTTGAGCGCTGTTAAAGTAATCGAAAGTTATCTGGGAAAATAGTTCGATCGTTAAATCGTTGAATCGTTAACTCGTTAGGCAGTCAGTTTGCAGCGGAACGAACCAATGAACTAACGAACAAACGACCGAGGTTGGAAATGCATCTTTATGAAGTTTTGAGACGACCACTGACAACAGAAAAGACCAATCGACTCAAAGACGATATGCGGCAGTACGCGTTTGAGGTGGACATGCGCGCCACCAAGCCGCAAATCAAAGAGGCGGTTGAGACCGCGTTCAAGGTCGAGGTGCTCGACGTGAACGTGATGCGCATGTCGCGCAAGCGTCGCCATTTTGGTCGCCGTGTAGTCTACAAGCCCGCATGGAAAAAAGCCATTGTGACGCTTCCGATGAATCAGCGCATTGACCTGTTTGAGGGTGTATAAAAATGGGTATCAAAGTTTATAAACCAACGTCGGCGGGTCGCCGCAACATGACGACTCCGACGTTCGAAGAGATTACCAAGAAAACGCCAGAGAAATCGCTGCTCGTTCATTTGAAACGACAGGCGGGACGCAATAATCAAGGTCGCGTGACGGTGCGTCACCAAGGCGGCGGCAATCGCCCGAAATATCGCATCGTCGATTTTCGTCGCGAGAAGTTGGGTATCCCAGCAACTGTCTCCGCGATTGAATACGATCCGAATCGCTCGGCGCGTATCGCGCTATTGTTTTACGCAGACGGCGAGAAACGGTACGTCCTCGCGCCAGTGGGCATGGTCGTCGGCGACAAGGTCACATCGGGACCGAACGCGGAAATCAAGCCTGGGAATACATTGCCCATCGCTTCGATTCCGGTTGGCACGATGGTGCATAATGTCGAGATGCAAAAAGGCAAAGGCGGACAAATGGTTCGCGCGGCGGGGACTGCGGCGCAATTGATGGCGAAGGAAGGCAAGTACGCGCAAGTGCGTTTGCCCTCCGGCGAAGTCCGCTACGTCAGCGTCGATTGCATGGCGACGATTGGCTCTGTAGGCAATCCAGAGTGGAATACGTTGAAGCTGGGTAAAGCCGGTCGCAAGCGCCACATGGGTTGGCGTCCGACCGTTCGCGGTGCAGTAATGAGCCCGCGCGATCACCCCCACGGTGGTGGTGAAGGTAAAGTCGGTGTGGGTATGCCAGGTCCCAAGACCAAATGGGGTAAGCCCGCGCTTGGCAAGAAGACGCGCCGCATCAAATTTACAAATCGTATGATCGTCAAGTCGCGCAAGAAAAAGTAAAACCAAATATGCCAACTGAGCCAAATGTGCCAAACCTGCCAAAATGATTATTTGGCAACTTTGGCAGGTTTGGCAAGCTTGGCAGATTTGACTCGGAGGTTTTATGGGTCGCTCGCTAAAAAAGGGACCATTCGTACAACCGAAATTGTTGAAACGCATTGAGCAGATGAACAAGAACAGCGAAAAGCGCGTGCTCAAAACTTGGTCGCGCGCATCGGTGATCTTTCCGCAAATGGTCGGTCACACCATCGCCGTGCATGATGGTCGGCGACACGTGCCGATTTACATCACCGAAAATATGGTTGGACATCGCCTGGGTGAATTCGCGCCAACACGCCATTTCCGCGGTCACTCGACTAAAGAAAAAGCCGCCGAAGCGGCAGCCGCTGCGGCTCCAGCCGCGCCTGCCAAAGCGGGTTAGTAAGGAGATTGGATCATGGCGGATTATTTTGAGGTCACCGCAACGGAAAAATATATTCGAATGTCGCCGCGCAAAGTGCGTCTCATCGTCGATTTGGTACGCGGCAAGAGTGTGGACGAAGCAATGAGCTTGCTCAAGATGACGCCCAAGGTTGCCGCGCGCGTCGTGGAAAAAGCAATCAACTCGGCAGCTTCAAATGCGACCCAGAATTATGGCTTGGTGCGCGAAGATTTGTTCATCAGCACGATTCATGCGGACGAAGGTCCAACGCTCAAGCGCATGAAGGCGGGCGCGCGCGGTCGCTACAAACCGATTTTGAAACGTGGCGCGCATGTTACCGTGAGCGTAGCTGAACGACAGGCGAAGGAGTCATAATGGGACGTAAGATTCATCCATACGGATTTCGACTTGGGGTTATCAAGGATTGGCGCAGCAAGTGGTACGCCGCCGACAAAAAGACGTACAACATCCAACTGGCTGAGGATATGAAAATCCGCAAGTTGGTGCGCGAAAAAGTCGGGCACGCCGGTATCTCCGATGTGCGAATCGAACGCTTCCCCAAGCAGGTCACGATTTACGTTCACACCGCCAAGCCCGGTATCATCATCGGCCGCAAGGGCGCGAGCGTGAATCAACTGCGCAAAGATTTGGAAGAGCTGACCCAGAAGAAAATCAAATTAGAAGTCACCGAGGTCGAGCATCCAGAAACGGACGCGTACCTCGTCGGCGAAGGCATCGCGCAGCAAATCGAGAAACGTATTTCGCACAAGCGCGCGATGAAGCAAGCTGTAACGCGTGCGATGCGCGGTGGCGCACTCGGAATCAAAATTACCGCCGGTGGTCGATTAGCGGGTTCCGAAATGGCGCGCCGCGAAATGATCAAAGAAGGTCGCGTGCCGCTCAACACGTTGCGCGCCGACATTGATTTTGCAATTTACGAAGCGATCACCACCTACGGCAAAATTGGTTTGAAAGTCTGGATTTATCGCGGCGATGTGATGCCCGATGAACGCAAACAGCAGATTATGAAGCAGATCGAAGCGGCGGCAGCGCAGGCAGAAGCCGCAGCAGAAAATAGCTAATAAATTACAAATTACAAATGAACAAATGCCAAATTTGTAGTTTGTAATTGTTGGAGATTTTGAAATGTTGATGCCCAAACGAGTCAAGTATCGCAAGACGCATCGCGGGCGCATGAAGGGTAAGGAAACCCGTGGCGTTACGCTGGACTTTGGCGATTACGGATTGCAAGCCCTCCAGCCCTGCTGGATGACGAGCCGCCAAATCGAAGCGGCGCGCCGTGCTGTGGTGCGCTTTGTCAAACGCGGTGGAAAACTTTGGGTGCGTGTGTTCCCTGATCACTCGGTGACCATCAAGGGCGCAGAAACCCGCATGGGTGGTGGTAAAGGCGCGCCCGATCACTGGGTCGCCGTTGTGAAACCCGGTCGCATGATCTTTGAGATCGGCGGCGTAAAGGAAGAGACCGCACGCGAGGCGATGCGTCTCGCCGGTCACAAGTTGTCTATCAAAACCCAGTTCGTTTCAAAGACGGAGGCGAAGTAATGGATGTAGGACAGCTTCGCTCTATGGATTATGCCGCGCTGCAAAAACAGCTCGACGATTTGCAACAAGAAATGTTCAACATGCGCTTTCAGCGCGCAGCAGGGCAATTGCCCAATTTCAATCGCCTACGCCAAGTTAGGCGTGACATCGCCCGCGTCAAGACCCTCTTGCGCGAGCGTGCAGGCGTGCAGGAGGCGAAATGAAGGAACGACGTAAAGTAATGCAAGGACGCGTCGTCAGCGACAAAATGGCAAAGACGGTTATCGTCGAAATCGAAAGCCGCACCAGCCATCCGCTGTACGGCAAAGTGGTGACTCGCGCACGACGATTCAAAGCGCACAACGTCGAACCCGTCGTCGCCAAGTTGGGCGATCTGGTCAAGATCACCGAAGCGCGGCCCATGTCCAGCCAAAAGCGCTGGCAGGTCACCGAAATTGTTCAACGTGGTATCGTGGTTGAAAAAGCCGTCGACGTTGAATTGGAATCGTTGCGTGAAAAAGAAGAAGCCGATCGTGCCGCGCGTCGCGTTGAAGAAGAACGTCGCGCCGCCGAACGACTGTCGAAGCTAGCAGGTGAGGACGAAGAAACCACTGAAGAAGCCGAACCGGAAAGCGAGGAAGCATGATTCAGGTGAATACGCACCTCGTTGTCGCCGATAACACCGGCGCGCGTGAGGTCATGTGTATCCGCGTGATGGGCGGATCGCGTCGTCAGTATGGTAAGGCGGGTGACATTATTGTTGCCGCTGTCAAGAGCGCAATTCCGACTTCGACGGTTAAAAAGGGCGAAGTGGTCCGCGCGGTCATCGTTCGCACATCGAAAGAATATCGACGCGTCGATGGATCGTACATCAAGTTTGATGACAACGCCGCGGTGATCCTCGAAAGCGATTCCACGAATCCAAAAGGCACACGCATTTTTGGTCCCGTCGATCGCTCCCTCCGCGACAAGGGTTTCATGAAGATCATTTCGCTCGCGCCCGAAGTGTTGTAGGAGATTTTGGAATGAACAAGATTCGTAAAGGCGATACTGTCCAAGTGATTTCAGGCAATGATCGCGGCAAGCGTGGTGAAGTCCACAATATCGATCCGAAAAAGGGTCGCGTGATTGTCGCCGGGATCCACTTGGTGAAAAAGCACCAAAAGCGCACGGGCGATGTCCGAACGCAAGCCGGCATCATCGAACGCGAAGGTTCGATTAATTTATCGAACGTGGTGGTGGTGTGCAAGTCGTGTGGCAAAGCCACCCGCGTGGGATTCGCCGAAGAGGGCGGAAAAAAATTGCGCAAGTGCAAGAAATGTGGACAGTACATCGACTAGAAATTGGAAATTAGAAATTGGAAGTTGGAAATTAGAACTCATTGTGGCGTAGTATCCAACTTCTAACATCCAACATCTAACATCTAACATCTAACTTCCAGATTGAAGAGGTAACGATGGCAAAGCCAGAACAGGCGGCAAAGCCAGAAGTAAAGAAAGAACAAAAGAATCCCAAGGGTGCACCTCAGCAACAAAAAGAAGAAAAGGGTGCCAAGGGCACAGCGGGAGCGCGAGCCAAGTCGACCAAGCCACCGCGCTTGGAAGACTTGTATCGCCAGCAAATCCTGCCCACATTGATGCGCGAATTTAGCTACAGCAATGTGATGCAAGCGCCCAAGATTCAAAAGATCGTCGTCAACATCGGTATCGGCGAAGCGATTGGCAATGCCAAGGCGTTGGATGCAGCGGTCAAAGATATGACGCAAATCACCGGGCAAAAACCGCTCGTCGTCAAAGCCAAGAAATCGATTGCGACGTTCAAACTGCGCGAAGGTATGCCGATTGGCGTGCGCGTGACATTGCGCGGCGACACCATGTTCTACTTTTTGGATCGCTTGATGAATATCGCACTCCCGCGAACGCGCGACTTTCGCGGTGTGCCGCACGATGCGTTTGACGGACGCGGCAACTATACTCTGGGATTGCGTGAGCAATTGATTTTCCCAGAAATTGATTATGATACTATTGACAAGGTGCGTGGCATGGAAGTGACCATCGTCACTTCAGCCAAGACCGATGACGAAGGACGGCGCTTGCTGCAATTGTTCGGCATGCCGTTCCGGGCGCAGTAGGAGGAAACGCGTGGCGAAGAAATCCATGATTAACCGAGAGTTACATCGCAAGTATCCAAACCGCGTGCGAAACCGCTGCCAAATTTGTGGTCGTCCGCGTGGATATATTCGACGGTTCAAGTTGTGCCGGATCTGCTTCCGCAAAGAAGCCTTGAATGGCCATATCCCAGGCGTGACTAAATCGAGTTGGTAAAGCGCACCCGATTCGCTAAACTGAGCGAGTCGTCCAAGATTCCGAGTTGTATGCAAGGAGCAGGGACTGATGACAAACGATCCCATCGCTGATATGCTCGCCCGATTGCACAATGCGGCGATTATCAAGCACCAAACTGTATTGATGCCCGCAAGTAAGTTGCGTGTGGCGGTCGCAAAAATTTTAAAAGACGAAGGCTACATCGAAAAGCTGGAAGTGAGCAAGGACAAGCCGCAGCCGGTGTTGCGTCTTTGGCTCAAGTATGATGACAAAAAGAAACCCATCTTGAGCGGTGTCAAACGCATTTCCAAACCTGGTCGGCGCGTGTACGCTGGCAAAGCCGAAGTGCCGTGGGTTCAACATGGCTTGGGCGTTGCCATTGTTTCGACGACGCGCGGTGTCATGACGGGTGCGCGTGCCAAGCGTATGGGCTTGGGCGGCGAGATTTTGTGCTACGTTTGGTAGTCCGATAGTCAAATAGTCGGTTAGTCAACTAGTCCAACGGACTAATTGACTAACCGACTAGAAGACTAGAAGACTAATTGGAGGATTTGATGTCTCGAGTGGGACGACAGCCCGTAAAAATACTTCCGGGCGTCAAAGTAAATGTCGATGGATCGACCGTGACGGTCAAAGGCCCCAAGGGCGAATTGAAGCAAACATTCGATCCGGGGTTGAAGATCAAGGTCGAAAATAATCAGGTCGTCGTTGAAACGCCTGAGAACAAGGTGCTGGATGCCAAGCATGGTTTGACGCGAGCGTTGATCAATAACATGATGAACGGTGTCACCGAAGGTTTCAAGCGCAGCTTGGAAGTAGAAGGTGTCGGTTATCGCGCGGAATTGCAAGGCAAGAACTTGGTCATGGCATTGGGTCTTTCGCACACGGTGACGTTTGAGCCACCCGCGGGTGTCACGTTCACGGTTGACAAGTCGCAGCGCTTGTTCACCATCGAGGGACCGGACCGCCAGGTTGTCGGCGAACTTGCCTCCAAGATTCGTTCGGCGCGACCGCCGGAGCCATACAAGGGCAAAGGCATTCATTATTTGGGTGAAAAGATTCGTCGCAAAGCGGGTAAAGCCGGTAAAGTCGGCAGCGGCGCGAAATAGTCTGAGGTTTAGCACATGAAAACAATTGCCACTCATGTTCGAAGAGCACGACGCCAACGCCGTGTCCGCGCTAAGGTTGTAGGGACGCCCGCTCGTCCGCGCTTGAACGTATTTCGCAGCGCGCGTCACATCTTTGCGCAAATTATTGATGATTCCAAGGGGCATACGCTGGTTGCCGCATCTACACTAGATGCCGATGTGCGCGCGAAAGCTGCCCAAACGAAAAAGAAAGACGAAGCGAAACAGGTCGGCAAATTGCTGGCGCAACGCGCTATCGAAAAAGGATTCAAGCAAGTCGTGTTTGATCGCGGCGGATACCAGTATCATGGTCGCATCAAATCGCTCGCCGAGGGCGCCCGCGAGGGTGGATTAGAGTTCTAGAAATTCGAAATTGGAAATTGGAAGTTAGAGATTAGAGATTAGAGATTGGAATCTAGGTCCAATATCCAACTTCTAACTTCCAACATCAAGAGGTAATATGCCAAAAGGTCCAATGGGAAATCGTCCACGTGAACGTGATCGAGATCGCCAAGAGGAAGGTCCATCGTTAGATGAACGTGTCGTCCATATCGGACGAACTTCCAAAGTGGTCAAGGGCGGTCGTCACTTTAGCTTCCAGGTTGTCGTTGTGGTCGGCGATAACGCGGGGAGCGTTGGTGTCGGCGTGGGCAAAGCGCGCGAGGTTCCCGAAGCGATTCGTAAAGGAACCGAAGCGGCGCGCAAGACCATGAAGAAATTTTCGTTGGCGGGGACGACGATTCCACACGCTATCACCAGCAAGTTCGGCGCATCTCAAGTCATGTTGAAACCCGCGACACCCGGTACGGGTGTAATTGCGGCGGGTGGCGTGCGCGCGGTGATGGAATGTGCAGGCGTCAAAGACGTGTTGACCAAATCACTCGGCAGCAGCAACAAGTTGAACGTGGTGCGCGCGACGTTGCAGGGATTGAGCGACATGATCGATGCAGAGGCCGAAGCCAAGCGGCGGAACAAACCCTTGCAAACGCTCTTGCCGCCTTGGAGGAGAACGGAAAATGGCAAACAAGGGTAAACTGAGAATAACCTGGGTCAAGAGCGCGATCGGTTATAAGAAAGATCAAAAGGCGACGATCGCGGCGCTCGGTTTTCGCAAGAATGGGCAAGTGATTGAGCGAGAAGATTCGCCGCAAATTCGCGGCATGGTTTTCAAAGTTCGACACTTGGTTCAAGTAGAAGAAGTCAAGGGCTAACCATGAAACTACATGATTTGAAACCAGCCGAAGGATCGACTCATCGCAAGCGACGCGTGGGTCGTGGTATCTCCGCCGGCCAAGGTAAGACCGCCGGACGCGGCACCAAAGGTCAACGCTCACGCACCGGTCGCGGCATCAAGCCATATTTCGAAGGTGGTCAGCTTCCATTGGTTCGCCGCCTACCGCACACGCGTGGCTTTACGCCTATTTCGCGTGTTGAATATCAAGTGGTCAACCTTGGTATCTTGAATACGAAATTCGATGCGGGCGCTGAAGTGACACCTGAAGCTTTGCTTGCGCAGGGTTTGGTCAGCAAAGCAACTCACGTCAAAGTGCTTGGCACGGGCGAGTTGAGCAAGGCGCTCACCGTTAAAGCGCATGCGTTCTCCGATAGCGCGAAGGAAAAGATCGCGGCCGCCGGTGGAAGCGCACAAGAATTATAAAAACAATTACAAATGACAAGTTACTAATTACAAATTTTGTCATTTGTTCACACCTGCCCTAACGGGCGGTGCTAGGGTTTGTCATTTGTAATTGGAGGTTTTTGAAATGATTGATGCCGTTCGAAATGCACTGCGATTGCCAGATTTGCGCAACAAGATTTTTTTCACGTTGCTGATCTTGGTTATCTATCGTCTGGCAGCGCATGTTCCCGTCCCGAACGTTGACTCCGAAGCGCTCAGAAATTTCTTTTCGACCAATCAATTGGCGGGTATGCTCGATTTGTTCTCGGGTGGCGCGCTCGCTAACTTTTCCGTCGTTGCCATGGGCGTGTATCCATACATCACAGCACAAATCATCATGACGTTGGCAGTCGGCATCATTCCACAGTTGGAGCAATTGCAGAAGGAAGGCGGCGAAGCCGGTCGTGCCAAGATCAACCAATGGACGCACTTGCTGACAATTCCGCTCGCAGCATTGCAAGCTTTCGCGCAAGCGTTCGTTTTGACGCAAAGCAGTCCGCCCGTTTTGAGAAACTTTGGTTTCAACGTCGATCCGCTTGGTACATTCTCGATTCTCATCACATTGACGGCCGGTACGATGTTCGCCATTTGGCTTGGCGAGCTAATTTCAGAACAAGGCATCGGCAGCGGTATTTCGATCATTATCTTTAGCGGTATCGTGGCAGCCATTCCACAGCGGGTAGGACAAATGCTGCAAACGAGTCCACTCAACCTGTTGGCATTTACCCTGATTACGATTGTCACGATTGTTGGCATTATTTTCATCCAAGAAGGCAGCCGACGAATTCCGGTTCAATATGGCAAGCAAGTTCGTGGGACAAAGATGTACGGCGGGCAGAGCACGCACATTCCGTTGCGCGTCAACTCGTCAGGCATGATTCCGTTAATCTTCGCCGTCTCCATTCTGATTTTCCCTGGCGTGATTGCCGCGCCGTTCGCCGCGCCGGTCGGTCAGCCGGAAAACATTGCGAACTGGGTTGTGAACGCGTTCAATCAGCAAAGTCCGGTTTACTGGCTTGTCTACTTTATCATGGTCATCGGCTTTACGTACTTTTACACCGATATTCTTTTTCGCCAACAGAATATTCCCGAAGCGTTGCAAAAACAAGGCGGGTTCATTCCCGGTATTCGCCCTGGTAAACGCACGGAAGAATATCTCAATGGGGTGCTTCAACGCATTACGCTGGTCGGTGCGTTATTCCTGGGTCTCGTCGCCATCCTACCATTCTTGGTACGTGACGTGACTGAGACGACCTCGATGTTGATTACCAGCACGGGTATGCTCATCGTCGTAGGCGTGGTGCTCGACACCATGAAGCAATTGCAAGCGCAGTTGTTGATGCGGCACTATGAAGGCTTCATCAAATAAATTACAAATTCCAAATTCAAAATCTCCAATTCGTCCAGAATCCGGGTTTTGAATTTAGAATTACGAATTTTGAATTCAACTCGATGGAGAGGTGAAGCATGAGCAACCCGACTTTTATCATTTTGCTCGGAGCTCCAGGTGCGGGCAAGGGAACCCAAGCCCAGATTTTGAAGGACAAGTTTGGTCTGGCGCACATCTCGAGCGGTGATCTCTTTCGAGAGAACGTGTCAAAGCAGACGCCGCTGGGAAAACTAGCCAAATCATACATGGACAAGGGTGAGCTAGTACCCGATGATGTGACCATCCAGATGGTGATGGAGCGCATCTCACGTCCTGATTGCGAAAAGGGCGTGGTCTTTGACGGCTTTCCCCGAACGGCGGCGCAAGCTAAGGCGTTAGATGAAGCGCTCGCCAAAGAACAAAAAAAGATCGGTGCGGTGCTGCTCGTCAAGGTACGCGACGAGGTTTTGGTGGAACGCCTCACAGCGCGTTGGACTTGCCCAAATTGCGGTTCTGTATATAATCGTTTGTCCAGCCCGCCAAAAGTGGATAACAAGTGCGATAAAGACGGCAATGATCTGATTCAACGCGATGATGACAAGCCGGAGACGGTCAAGAATCGTCTCAATGTCTATTACAAAAATACTGCACCCTTGATCGATTTTTATCGTACGGCGGGTTTGCTGGTTGAAATTAACGGTGAACTTGCCATCGATCAGGTGCAAGCTGAAATTGTTCAAACTGTAGAGCGTCTGTGACCGAGGGTCACTCGAGTGATCGTTCTGAAATCGAAAAACGAAATTGAGATAATGCGTCAAGCCGGGCAAATTGCTGCTGAAGCACTCGAAGCGTTAAAGGGAGCGGTTAGACCCGGCATCACAACGGCTGAGTTGGATGCAATTGCTCATTCGATCATTACTAAACGAGGAGCCAAACCCTCCTTTAAAGGCTACCACGGATTCCCAGGATCGATTTGTTCATCCGTCAATCAGCAAGTTGTGCATGGGATTCCCAGCCGGAAAGTTGTGCTCAAAGAAGGCGATATTATTTCGCTGGATGTTGGCGCAACGTACAAGGGCTATGTGGGCGATTGTGCCGCGACGTTCCCGGTGGGCGCTGTATCGGATCAAGCTATCCGCTTGATGCAGACGACGCAGGAAGCGTTGATGGCAGCCATCGCCGTGGCGCGGCGCGGTAACTACCTCGAAGATATTTCTGGCGCTGTCCAAGATTACGCCGAATCGCGCGGATACGCTGTCGTGCGACAGTACGTTGGACATGGCGTGGGGCGGCAAATGCACGAAGAGCCGCAGATTCCAAATTATCGACAAGGCAAACGCGGACCGCAATTGAAACCAGGAATGACGCTGGCGATTGAGCCGATGGTCAACGAAGGTGTGGCAGAGACGGTGACATTGAAAGACAAGTGGACAGTGGTCACCGAAGATGGCAAACTTTCGGCGCACTTTGAACATTCGATTGCGGTGACCGACGGCGAGCCAGAGATTCTGACCTTATTGTAAGTTGTAATTTGTAGAGTGGAGTGATGACATGAAAGTCAAACCATCTGTGAAACCGCGTTGTGAGAAATGCAAGATCGTACGACGCAAAGGCATCGTGCGAATTATTTGCGAGAATCCAAAACACAAGCAGAAGCAGGGATAAACTTCTGGACGTTAGAAATTGGAAATTGGAACGTCGATGAGATACGCCAATGTCCAACATCCAACTTCTAACATCCAGAACTTGGAGGAACTATGGCTCGTATTGCAGGTGTTGACCTACCACGACAAAAGCGTGTGGACATTGCGTTGCGCTACCTCTATGGGATTGGTCCCATGAAGGCAGTTGAAGTTTTGGACAAGGCACAGGTCAACGGAGCGATTCGCGTCAAGGATTTGTCGGAAGCTGAAGTATCGCGTATTCGTACCGTGATTGATCGCGATTACAAAGTGGAAGGCGATCTGCGTCGCGAAGTAGCGATGAATGTCAAGCGAATGCAGGAAATCGGCTCATATCGTGGTTTGCGCCATCGCCGCGTGTTGCCGGTTCGCGGTCAACGGACGCGCACGAATGCGCGTACTAAACGCGGTGCAAAGAAGACGGTCGCCGGACGCAAGCGCAGCAAGGCGAAGAAGTAAAATTCTGGAGGTTGGAAGTTGGAATCTGGAAATGGGAATTTGATCTCCAACTTCCAACATCTAACATCCAGATTTTGGAGGATCAATGGCTGAAGAGCAAAAGACAACCTCAGGCGCATCTGGTTCAGCACGTCGACCGGTGCGACGCGGAGGCAAAAAGGAACGCAAGGCGGTACCCTACGGGCATTGCCACATTCAAGCGTCGTTCAACAACACTATCGTGACGTTCAGCGACACCCAGGGCAACACCATCGTGTGGGGCAGTGCCGGTTCCAACGGCTTCAAGGGATCGCGCAAGAGTACGCCTTACGCCGCACAGGTTGCCGCGCAGAACACGGCAAAGATGGCGTTGGAAATGGGATTGCGCGAAGTGGACGTATTGGTTCAGGGACCTGGACCCGGTCGAGAGTCGGCGATCCGCGCGTTGCAACAAGCGGGTATGCGCGTTCGCTCGATCACCGATCAAACTCCCATCCCACACAATGGTTGTCGTCCGCCCAAAAAGCGTCGAGTTTAGCAGGAGGATTTATGGCACGATATATTGGATCCGTTTGTGCGCAGTGCCGCCGCGAAGGCGAAAAATTGTATCTCAAAGGCGATCGCTGCATGACCGAAAAGTGCGCGGTCGCACGCCGAGCTTATCCGCCCGGACCCCATGGACAATCCGGATCATTCCGTCGCAAGAGCAGCGACTATGCCAATCAGTTGCGCGAGAAACAAAAAGCGCGTCGCATCTACGGCGTTTTCGAGCGACAGTTCCGCCGCTATTTCACCGAAGCGGCGCGCAGCACGGGCGTCACTGGCGTTGCGTTGCTCCAATGTTTGGAACGCCGATTGGATAACGTGGCGTATCGACTCGGGTTTGCGCCTAGCCGCAAAGCCGCGCGCCAACTCGTCTTGCACGGCCATTTTAGCGTCAACGGCAAACCGATCAACGTCCCATCCTATTTGCTCAGCGCGGGCGATGTGATTACAGTTTTGCCCAATAGCCGCAAGAGCAATTATTTCCAAGCGATGGAAAAAGAATTGTCGCGTCATTCCGTTTCGGAATGGCTTACCTTAGACGCGGCGAATTGGTCAGGCAGCGTTGTGAATTTGCCTTCGCGCCAACAGATTGATACACCGTTGAAAGAACAACTAATCGTCGAGTATTACAGCCGGTAAAGTTAGTGCAACAGTTGGATAGTTCGTTAGTGCGTTAGTTGCTTAGCGACCCGTAACTATCGCACTAGCCACTATCGCACTATTGAACTAGACTGAACCAGGAGGTTCCGCGTTGGAAGCAGTTTTGCCTAAAATTGAAGCGGAAGCATCATCAAAGAGTTACGGAAAATTTTTAATTGGTCCATTGGAAAGTGGCTATGGAGTCACGCTCGGTAATGCGCTGCGCCGAGTTTTGCTCGCGTCGTTAACAGGTGCCGCCGCTTCCTCGATCAAGGTCGAAGGCGTGCATCACGAGTTTACGCCGATTCCGCACGCAAAAGAAGATTTGACGGCGTTGATTTTGAACGTCAAGCAATTGCGATTCAAATTGCACGAAGGCGAACAGTCGGTTCGTTTGCATTTGGAAGCCAAGGGACGTGGCTCGGTTACGGCTGGCGATATTCAGTTGCCTGCGCAGGTCGAGTTGATCAATCCCGATCAGCATTTGCTTACGCTCGACTCCGACGACGCATCCATCGACATGGACTTGACCGTTCAACGCGGCAAGGGCTATTCGCCCGCCGAAGAACGCGGCAAGTTACCCATCGACGAGATTCCAATCGATGCGGTTTATAGCCCGGTCAAAAAATCGAATTTTCGAGTTGAGCCTGCTCGCGTCGGGCAGATGACCAATTTCGACAATCTCATCATGGAAGTCTGGACCGATGGTTCGATTACGCCACGCGAAGCGTTGACCGAAGCGGCGAAGATGTTGGTCAAACATTTTGGCTTGGTCGCCGGATTCGCCGGTGAAGTCGAAGTGGAAGCCGCACCCGAATCTGAAATTCCAAGCCGCGTATACGACACGCCAATCGAAGAACTAGAATTGTCCGTACGGGCGTACAATTGCTTGAAGCGCGCCAGCATTACCAAGGTCGGCGAAGTTCTGGAACGATTGCAAAAGGGCAAGGACGAAATTCTTGCCATCCGCAACTTTGGACAGAAATCGCTCGATGAGTTGATGGAACGATTGCAAGCCAAGGGTTATCTGGATACGATCCAGCCCGCCCCCGACGTGTTTGCTCCGTCGGAAGATGGCGGGGATACTGAAACGCCCGCTGAAGGGGAATAAAGAGAAATGCGACATCGTATTGCAGGGCGGACGTTGGGACGGGATTCGTCTCACCGCGAAGCCCTCTTCCGAAATTTGATTACTGAACTTTTTCGACACGAACGCATCGAAACGACTGAAGCCAAAGCCAAAGCCGTTCGTGCGGATGCCGAAAAACTTATCACGCTGGCAAAGCGCGGCGACGTTCATGCCCGCCGACTTGCCGCGCGCACCATCACGGATCCCGCCATCACCAAGAAACTCTTTGAGAAGCTTGGTCCGCGCTACAAAGAACGCGCCGGTGGCTACACGCGTTTGTTCAAAGTGGGTCCACGCTTGGGCGATGCCGCGCCAGTCGTCATCATGGAATTGGTGGATCGGGAAAGCTAGTCTTCTAGTCACCTAGTCAAATAGTCGAGTAGTCAACTAGTCAACCTTTGACTAATCGACTATATGACTACAAGACGAATCGACTATGAGACTATTAGCAATTGTTGAGTACGACGGCACTGATTTTGCAGGATTTCAACTCCAGCGCAACCAACGCACGGTTCAAGGCGAACTGGAGCGCGCGTTACACAAGATCACCGGAGACGCGAAGCGGATTCGCGTGATGGGCGCTGGACGAACGGACGCCGGTGTTCATGCCAGCGGGCAGGGCGCACATTTCGATTCGGCTTGGGAAAAACCGTTAGAGATTTTACACCGCGCCCTGAACGCCGTTTTACCAAACGATATTTCGATACGATCATTGACCCAGGTCGCGCCGGACTTTTCGGCGCGCTACAACGCCACGAGTCGCACCTATCGGTACACGATCCTGAATCATGTGATTCGGTCGCCGCTCAACGAACGATATGCGTTGCTTGTGTCCGAGCCGCTTGATGTCGATGCGATGAACGCGGCAGCACGGTGTCTCATCGGCGAAAAAGATTTCGGCGCATTTGGGACTCCGCCGCGCGGCGACAACACCGTTCGGCGAGTGTATCGTGCGCAAGTCGAGCGACACGGCGACCAGGTCTTGATCGAAATTGAAGCAAATGCATTCTTGTACCGCATGGTACGTCGAATTGTTGGAACATTGCTGCAAGTGGGCAAAGGCACGTTGAGCATCGCCGAGTTCTCGCAGGTGCTCGAAAGAAAAATACGCGCGGGCGAAGCAGTCCCGCCGCAAGGGTTGTGTTTGACCCAAGTGAAATATGAACGACAGGTGACGAGGATCGGGTGATGGCTGTGCGAACTACGCACAGTCATGACGGGAAACCATCACGTCACACGTCACACGTCACTTTATCGGAGCGAAGGATGAAAACATTTAACACCAAGCCCGCCGATATTAAACGGGAATGGTACGTCGTCAACGCCGAAGGCAAAAACCTCGGCCGACTTGCCTCAGGAATTGCCAAAATACTCAAGGGCAAGCACAAGGTAATTTATACGCCGCACCTCGATTGTGGCGATTATGTGATTGTGCTCAATGCGGGCAAGATCACGGTCACCGGTAAAAAACTGGACGTGAAAGCGTATCATCATCATTCGGGCTATCCCGGTGGAATGAAAACGACGCTTTTGCGAGATCAGTTGGAAAAGCATCCTGACCGCGTCATCAAAGCGGCCGTGTGGGGGATGTTGCCCAAGGGGCGTCTCGGTCGCGAGATTTTCAAGAAATTGAAAGTGTACAAAGGCGCGGATCATCGACACGTGGCGCAAAAGCCAAAGACGTTGGAGGTTTAGTCATGGCAACTGGAAAATACTACGAAGGTGTTGGTCGAAGAAAATCGGCGGTAGCGCGCGTGCGTTTGTTTGCCGGCTCCGGCGCGTTCACGGTGAATGAAAAACCGATGGGGGAATATTTCCCAGAGTTGAATCTGAGTAATCACGCTTCGAGTCCGCTCAAGGCGACGCAGAACGAAGCGCGTTTTACGATCACGGTGCTGGTCAAGGGCGGTGGTCCGGTGGGTCAATCGGAAGCGGTCTCGCTGGGATTGGCGCGAGCGCTCTTGGCAGCCGACGCAACATTTAAAAGTCCTTTGCGCAAAGCAGGTTTGCTAACCCGCGATATGCGTGAAAAAGAACGAAAGAAACCGGGCTTGAAAAAAGCTCGCAAGGCAAAGCAATACACCAAGCGTTAATCGCGAACATCAAACCCGACAGGTTTCGCAAATCCTGTCGGGTTTTTGTATTGGCGCGGAAAGGCGTCCGCGCACTATGTAGAGCATGGTCGCTGATTAAGCGGGCCTTGGTTTTTGCTTCCGAAATTGAAATCTATTGGACGCGGAAAAACGCAGATAAGATTTTCGTCTGCGTGCATCCGCGATCATCTGCGTCCAATTCTTTTTACGTATCTTTCGCTTTCTTCGCCAACTCCTCATCGCGTAATGTTCGGCGCAAGACTTTGCCGACCAACGTTTTGGGCAACGCGTCGCGGAATTCCACCTCGCGTGGGACTTTGTAGCGCGTGAGATTCTCACGACAGTACGCGATGATTTCGTCGGCTGTGGCTGTCTCGCCGGGCTTGAGCACGATGTATGCCTTGATGTTTTCGCCGCGCTGAATATCGGGGATGCCAACGGCGGCGGCTTCTGCCACTTTGGGATGTTTGAACAGCACCTCTTCGATCTCGCGCGGATAGACGTTAAAGCCGCCGACGATGAACATGTCTTTCTTGCGGTCGACGACGGTAAAGAATCCATCCTCATCCATTTTTCCCAAATCGCCAGTCAGGAAAAAATTTCCTGGCAACATCACCTTTGCGGTTTCATCGGGCTTGTTCCAATAACCCAGCATGATCTGCGGACTCTGAATCGCAATCTCACCGATTTCGCCGCATGGTAAATCCGCGCCGGTTTCTGGATGCACGATTTTCGCAATTGTATTGGGCACCGGTACGCCAATCGTTCCGATTTTGCGTGTGCCGCTCAACGGATTGATGTGCGTCGGCGAACACGTTTCGGTGAGACCAAAACCTTCGACTAGTTTGCCGCCCGTGGTCGCTTCGAAAGTGAGCTGCACTTGTTCGGGTAAAGGAGCTGCGCCGCTGCAACATTGTTTGATCGAGGTGAGATCGTATTTTTTCACGTCTTTGAAATTGTTGATCGTGGCATACATTGTCGGCACGCCGCTAAAAATCGTGGGACGATGTTTGTGCGCGGCTTTCAAGACGCTCGGCAGGTCGCGTGGATTGGGGACGAGAACCATCGCAGCACCGTTATGGACGGCGGTGTTCATGACGCACGTCATGCCGAAGCTATGAAAGAGTGGTAGCGCCCCCATGAACACATCTTCGCCGGGCTTGCTGGTGGTGAACCAACACAGGGTAATCACAGCTTGCGCGACCAGATTGCGATGGCTGAGCATCGCGCCTTTGGAAACGCCAGTCGTTCCGCCAGTATAACCCAGGACGGCGACATCATTTTGATTCACCTCGACCGGGGTGAGATTCCCCGTCGTCTTGAGCAGCGTCTGAAAATCAAAGACGCCTTGCTCGCCGCTGACGTCCGGTCGATGTCCTTCTTTCTTTTCTTTCGCCACCGTAAACAGGAATTTGAGCAGCGGCGGAAAATATTCCTTGATGTTGCACAAGATGATGCGCTTGTAGGGCGATTGACCGCGCGCCTCTTTGATCGTTTTCCAGTTCATCGTGAGCGCGATAACGGTTTCTGCGCCGCTATCGGTGGCTTGGTACGCGAGTTCGCGCGGAACGTACTGCGGGTTGGTCGGCACGACAATCGCGCCCGCGCGCAAGATGCCGTAGAAGGCGATGACGAATTGCGGCGTATTCGGCATGTACACCATCACGCGGTCGCCCTTTTTCACGCCCAACTTCTGGAGCGCGACGGCAAACCGCGTTGCCGCTTCGTCAAGTTCGCGATACGTCATCTTGCTGTCGAAAAAAATAATGGCGCTGTTGTTCGGAAACTTTTTTGCTGCGTTGCTCAAAGACGCGTGTAATGTGTGCGCCGGAATAGCGAGCGTCTCTGGAACGCCTGGCTCGTAGAATTTGAGCCAGGGTTTGAAACTCGCTTCGCTCATAGATACCTCCTTCGCAAAATTGATCGCTTGTTTTTTTGTTTGCAAGTGAAGAACTGGACGGAACAAAATATTGCTAGCAATGCTGGAGTGAGGGACGATCTTTACGACCTGACTTGGGTTACTTACGTACGAACTTAGGCTTGAACGCTAATCTCATATCGCTCTGTGATTGGCGGACTCACGAATGTGGCTGAGACCTTGGCAATTTGCTCATTCAAATAGCCACTCGCTTCGCCTGCCTTCATATCGGCTTCTGTTTCCCAAATAACCTCCGAGAAGGCTTTACCTGTGGTTGGATCCGTCATTAGGTATGCGCCTTTGCAACCTTTTTGCTGTTTAGCCGCTGGCACAATCGAATCTCGATAGATGCGGATCAAGTCATCCATTTTGTCTGGCTTGACTTGTGCGATGACCAATCTAGCGTACATGTCATCCTCCTTGCTAACTTGTTCAAGCGGTTCGATTATTCGTCCCTCACCCCGAATCATCGGACCAATCAATTCTGGTATGGTTCATGTCCGATCTTGTCCACTATATTTCACTAGAAACGCAAACACCTGCGGTCAGCGCAATCCTTTCGTTCAGGACGCGCGACGCGCAGGTGTGAAATGTTTGATGAGCTAACAAACGGGCGACAGTCATGTCTGACCCCTTTGTCAATCCAGACCAGAGACTACTCAGTCAAAGATTCGTCTATGCCCCAAGTATATCATGCTCTCTAAAAATGTCAACAGGATTTGTGCTTTAGATCGGGAACTCTACATCAATTTGATCGATGCGCTCTGTCGAATATCCTGTGACGAACTGCCGACGAGAATTTCAAACTCGCCTGGTTCGACCACCCACCGCGCCTGCGTCACATCGTAGAACGCGAACGCGCGCTCGTCGAGCGTGAACGTGAGCATTTGCGATTCGCCTGGGTTGAGCGCAACTTTGGCAAAACGCTTCAATTCCTTTGGCGGACGCGCGAGCGCCGATTCCACATCGCGCACGTACACTTGGACGATTTCTTTGCCCGCCACGGCACCCGTATTCTTGATCGTCACCGCAATCTGAATCGACTCGCCAATTCTCGTCGCTTGTGGCGCGCGCAAATCGCCGTACTCGAACGTCGTGTACGACAAGCCGTGTCCGAACGGAAACAGTGGCGCAATGTCGCGCGCATCATACCAGCGATAGCCGACAAAGACGCCTTCGCCGTACAACACCTCGCGCGTGCCTGGGTAATTCACAAACGCAGGCGTGTCTTGCAATCGTTTTGGAAATGTCACCGGCAGTTTGCCCGACGGATTCACCTCGCCGCATAAAACGCTCGCGACCGCATTGCCGCCTTCCATGCCCGATAAATATCCCAGCACGATGGCAGACACTTCATCGATCCACGGCATGGTGACCGGCGCGCCGACGTTCAGCACGACAACCGTGTTCGGATTCGCGTGTGCGACTGCGCGCACGAGTTCATTCTGCGCGTTTACCAAATCCATGTGCGGTCGGTCGCCGCCCTCGGTCTCGTAATTTTCCGAATCACCGACAAACACCAGCGCAACATCACTGCGCTTTGCCAATTCGACCGCGCGTGGAATGCGTTGGTCTTCGTGAGGACGATACTTGCGTTCCATGCCAGCGTGGACGAACGCAAAATTATCGTCGGTGCGCTTGACGAATTCGACGCGCAAATCGTATGCGCGCCCGCCGACGAAATCTAGTTCGACTAGATCATACTGATGCTCGGATGCGGTTCGCGTGATGCTGTTGTCTTGATCGAACACAGCTTGACCATCGATGAACACACGCCCGTGCGCCGAGTTGCTAAATTTGAAAACGTATCTGCCTGTGTCTGGCACGACAAGTTTGCCGCTCCATCGCGCCGAAAAATTTTCAAACGTGACATACCGACTCAGCGCATCTTTCCACCACCACTGATCGAGCATTGGCACAGAATGCGCGATGACGGGTTCGCCTCCAAAATCAGCGTTGTCGAAAACTTGCAGCGTCAACGTCAGCCATTCCGATTTGATTTTCGGCGGCTCGATATAGTTATCGCAGCCCTGCGCGTATTCGACTTTGACGCTATCGCCGAGCTTCGCTTTGAGCGCAGCGAGCGGCGACACGCGATACGGCGATTCGACGCGCGAGCTTCCGCCGCCCGTAATTTGCCAGTCGACGGCATTCGGGCCGATGACGGCAATCGATTTTGCGCGCAGCGGCAGAATCGCATTTTCGTTTTTCAGCAACGTAATCGATTCTTCGGCAGTCAAACGTGCGAGTTGTTGATGCTCGATCGTGTTCACGCTTCCCGCTGGGCGCGGTGCATCGATGGCACGTCCTGAGCGAACGATCATGCGCAACAACCGCCGCGCGGCGTTGTCAATCACTTGCGCATCGAGCTGCCAATTGTCAACCGCTTCGACGAGCAAGTGACCATAGTAACGCGCGGGACCTGGCATTTCGAGATCGAGTCCATGCTTAACCGATTCAATCGTCGTGTGATTCGCGTTCCAATCGGACACGACGACGCCATCGTAATTCCATTCGTCCTTCAAAATTTCGGTGAGCAGATGACGATTCTCGCTCGCGTAAATTCCGTTGAGTCGATTGTAGGAACACATCACCGTCCAGGGATTGGTTTCCTTGACGATCATCTCAAACTGCGAAAGATAAATTTCGCGCAGCGTCCGCTCGTCGACGTTTGAACTGCCGCGAAAGCGTAGAATCTCTTGGTTGTTGCACGCAAAATGCTTGAGCGATGCGCCGACATTTTTGCTCTGCAAGCCCTTGACCCACGCCACGCCAATGCGACCCGCGAGGTACGGGTCTTCCGAGTACGCTTCAAAATTTCGCCCCGCGAGTGGATGACGGACAATGTTGACGCATGGTCCCAACAAAATATCGCAATTCGACGCGAGCGTTTCTTCTGCCAATGCCACGCCCACACGTTCGATTAGCTCTGCGTTCCATGTTGCGGCGAGGGCCGAGCCAGTTGGAAACGCCGTCGTCGGTGTATCGCGACGCGCGCCGTGCGGCCCATCGCTCATGGTCAGCGACGGAATGCCAAGTCGTTCAATCGCAACGGTGTTCCACGCATCCTTGCCCGACAAGAGCGCAACTTTTTCTTTGAGCGTGAGTTGTTTCAGTAATTGTTCAATGCGTAGTTCGATGTTTGCCATTGTGTTCTCCAAGTGGGACAAATTGGCAATTTGTCCTACAAGCCATTTCGACGAATCACGTCGGCGTACCACCGCGCGCTCGCTTTGAGAATGCGTTGCTGCGTTGCGTAATCGATCCAGACGATGCCAAAGCGTTCCGAATAGCCGTACGCCCACTCAAAGTTATCCATCAACGACCAATAAAAATATCCCGCGAGCGGCACGCCTGCTTGAATCGCGCGATGTGCGGCCGTGAGATGTCCGCGCAAGTAATCGATGCGACGCGTGTCGTCGATAACACCTTGCGCATCGGGTGCATCGGCATAGCTTGCACCATTTTCGGTGATGAAAATTTTGGCGGGACGATATTCGAAATGCAAGCGACAAAGCAGTTGATACAATCCGTCGGGATAAACTTCCCAGCCCATTTCGGTGTATTCCGAATCAGGTAAGCGAATCTCTTCGTGGCTTGGCGTCCCATCGGATGCAGTTGGTTGTGACATGATGGAGCGCCGATAATAATTCACGCCGAGAAAATCCATCGGCGCTGAAATCGCGGCGAGGTCGTCGGCTTGCACGAACGACATTCCTTTCGGCAGAAATCCATTCGCGCAGTACGCGTCCACCATGTCGGCGGGATAATGCCGACCGAAAAGTGGATCGAGGAACCAGCGATGCACGAAACCATCGCCGAATCGAACGGCATCCAAATCTTCACGCCGATTCGTCGCGGGCATATTGAATCCAACGTTGAGTACTATGCCCGCTTGCGCATCTGCGCTATTCTGACGAATGATTGGCATCGCCCAGCCATGCGACAAGAGCAAGTGATGACTTGCGACAATCGCCTTGTGCCAATCGGTGACGCCAGGCGCGTGAACACCCATTTGATAACCCAGGAACGCCGCACAGAATGGTTCGTTGTGCGTAAACCAATTTTTCACGCGATCACCTAACGCACGACTCACCACATCGGCATATTCTGCAAACGCTTGCGCGGTGTCGCGCACTGCCCAGCCGCCAGCGTCTTCCAGCACTTGCGGCAAGTCCCAATGATACAGTGTCACATACGGCGTGATGTTTTGCTCGAGCAGCTCATCAACTAATCGATTATAGAAATCCAAGCCGCGTTGATTCACCGCACCGCGACCCGCTGGCAAGATACGGGGCCACGCAATCGAAAAACGATAGGCATTCAGTCCCAGGTCGCGCATCAGTTGCACGTCGTCGCGCCAACGATGATAATGATCGCACGCTACATCGCCCGTGTCGCCGTTCAGAATTTTTCCCGGCGTATGCGCAAAACGATCCCAGATCGATTCGCTCTTGCCGTCCTCATCCCACGCGCCTTCGATTTGATACGACGCGGTCGCTGCACCCCACACAAAATCTTTCGGAAAACTCAATGTCATTTTCAAATCCATTCTTCCGTGTTTATATCATCTCATTGATTTGTTCGATGCTGGTCACGCCCTTGCGCCACTCCCAGGTTTCGATGTGCTCAACCGTTTCATTTGGCTGGAGCGTTTGAAACGGCGCAAGTGTTTCCAATTCCATAAATCGGTCGTTGCAATATATCTCGGCGTTGCTGCCGCGATCCACGTGCGGGCGATTCGGCTGCGGCTGGAAACGCTTGACGAAAAAGATGTCGCCGCGCAAATATGCGAGCCAGCCCGCCACGTTCAGCGTGCCGATTTTGCATGGCGGCAACTGCGCGCGCGCCTCGATCAAAATATTTTCGTCGCCGACATACAGACGCGAATCGCCCTTGTGCGCGTACTGCCACAACACCACCGAGCGATCGGGCAGCAATGACTGAGCTTCAGTTTTTTTTCGCAACGGTAGAATCGCCGTGCCGCCGAGTCGAAACATCGTGATCGCCCAAGCGGCGCAATCGATTGGCTTGTTGCTTTCATTCTGCAAACGATGCACGAGCGTCACGCGCGCCGCATCGGCGTGCAATTGAATGTCAATGCTCTTGCGGATGCCTGTCACTTCGGTCGGTCCGATCAATCGCACGCCCTGCGACGTATTTTCGATTTGCAATCCGCTGTTGTCGGGAATGTACGTTTGCTCGACGACTTCGGGCGCGACCCAGAGGCGATGCCCGCCGCGAATGAAATAATCGCCGTTCGGCGTATCCCATTTGATGTCGGGCAGTTCGGCGAGCTGATTCTCATTTGAACCGTTCAACATCACGCGCACGATGCGCGGTCCCGCATCGGCAAGAAACTCCAAACGCAAATGTTGATTTTCGACAGACTGCGTGCGTAAGCCATAGAAATCGTTGCTCATGGTTGACTCGGACAAGTTGGAATGGGTGGTGCTATATCGCGCGTTGAAAGACCAAAGCCAAATGGAAACAGTGGACCACAACCGCGTGACGAGAGTGCGTGCGCGGGTAATTGCGTGTTAAAGCGTTGCCACATGTACGGCAGCTTGCCAGTAAAATCGTAATCGCCGAACAGCACATCGGCGATGCCTGCGCCTTCTGTGCCAGGCAGCCACGCGGCGACGAACGCATCCGCTTTCGGCAACGCATCCGTGATCGTCAGCGGACGCCCCGACAACAAAATCACGACGAGATTTTTGCTGCGCGCTTTCATCGTGTCGATCAACGCTAAATCAGGCTTTGAAAGCGAAAGATCGGCGCTGTCGCCGCGTCCTTCGGCGTACGGTTGCTCGCCAACGACGACAATGCCGACATCGGCAATGATCTTTTCGTCGAATTTGCCGTTGGCATTGTAACTAATTTTCGCTTTGGGCGCGACTTGTTGAATGCCGCCAAGAATTGTCGTCCCTGGTTGACGATTCCCGACGGTGCCTTGCCATGCGAGTGTCCATCCGCCCGATTGCATTCCCAGGTCGTCTGCGCCTTGCCCCGCGATATAGATCAGCGGTGAATCTTTCGCAAGTGGCAGCGTGTTGTTTTCGTTCTTCAAAAGCACAAGCGATTTGCGCACCGCTTCGCGCGCAAGTTGTCGATGCGCATCGCTGCCAACTGTACTCGCCATCTCCGAATATGCAAATGGATGATCGAACAGACCTAGCTCGAATTTTACGGTGAGGATTCGCCGCACGGCATCGTCGATGCGCGACATGGGCACGCGACCAGTGTTCACTGCGCGCGTCAATCCATCGATGAACACCCCATACTTGTCGGGAACCATAATCATGTCGAGACCCGCGTTGATCGACGTTACAATCGCGTCGTCGTAGTTGTTCGTGATTTGATTGATACCTGCCCAATCGGAAACGACAAAACCGTTAAAGCCGAGTTCGCCTTTGAGCAACTCGGCGATGAGTTTTTTCTGCGCGTGCATCTTGACGCCATTCCAACTGCTGAACGAGACCATCACCGATTTTGCGCCCGCATCGATGGCGGCTTTGTATGGCGGCAAATAAAGTTGACGCAGCACCGACTCGTCCACTTGCATGTCGCCTTGATCGAGTTGGTAGTTTTCCGTGCGCGACGTGCCCCACGTCGTGCCGCCATCGCCGATGAAATGCTTGGGTGTCGCTGCGACCTTCGGTGAACCATCTTGCAACCCGTGAACGTACGCCGCGCCCAGTTGCGCAACGAGTCCGGTGTTTTCGCTGAATGCTTCGTACGTGCGGCCCCAGCGGACATCTTGCGGCACGGCGACCACGGGCGCAAAGTTCCAATAGATTCCAACTGCTGTCATTTCCTCTGCGGTTGCGCGTCCAATGCGACGAACCAAATCAGCATCGCGCGTCGCACCTAATCCGATGTTGTGTGGAAATATCGTTGCGCCGTTCAAGCCGCCAAAACCATGCACCGCATCGACGCCGTAAATGAGCGGAATACCCAGTCGAGTTTTCACCGCCGCCGCTTGATAATCGTTTATCATCTTGGTCCAAGCGGCTTGATTATTCGGCTGAGGCGCGCCATCACCGCCGCTCAACACCGAGCCGATAAATTTCGCCGTGACATCGCTGGGCTTGATGCTGCCGTTTTCGACCTGGGTCATCTGCCCAATTTTTTCTTCGAGTGTCATCCGCGCCAGCAAATCATCCACGCGCTGTGCGATAGAAACGGTGCTGGTTGGAGTTGCGCTTATATGCAGAGTCGTTAGCGTTGGCGCAAGCAGTGTCGGTGTAGGCGATGCTTGGCACGCCACCATTAGACCAAACGCAACAACAATCGGAAAAAATCTCGATAGACTGGATTTCATTTTTCGATCACAACTCGGAATGACTCTTGACGAACTCGATCACTTGATCGACGCGCGCAAATGCTAACGCGACCACCGTATCTGCCGCGCCGTAATAAATTGCGATTCGATTCGTCGGTGCGTCGACTAATGCGGCGCACGGAAAAACGACGTTAGGTGTGTCGCCGACGCGTTCGTACATTTCGCGCGGTGCCATCAAATACGGCGCGGTGCGATACATCACTTGCCAGGGTTGCTCCAAGTCGAGCAGAGCCGCGCCAAAGCTGTACTCAAATCCATTGCATGACGTAATGACGCCGTGATAGAAAATCAGCCAGCCCTCGCTCGTCTCAATCGGCATAGGACCTCCGCCGACTTTGGTACTTTGCCAGCCATATTTTGGTCCCATCACGAAGCGATGATGCCCCCAGTGTTCCATATCTGGACTCGTGCTGTAAAAAATGTCGCCGAATGGTGTATGCCCCGTGTCACTCGGTCGGCTCAGCATCGCAAACTTACCGTTGATCTTGCGTGGGAACAAGACGCCATTGCGATTATATGGCAAAAAAGCATTTTCGATTTGGTGAAACGTTTTGAAATCAAATGTGTAGCCGACGCCGATCGTTGGACCGTGATAGCCATTGCACCACGTCACATAGTATCGATCATCGATCCAGCAGACGCGGGGATCATAGCCGTAAACAAACTTGCCGATTTCGTCGTCAGCACATTGGAATTGAATGCGTTGCGGCTCAATCGCCCAGTGGATGCCATCGCGACTTGTACCTGCATGGAGCTGCATGATTCTGGCAGTGTCATCGCAACGAAAGACGCCCGCAAAGCCATCTTCAAAAGGCACAACCGCGCTGTTGAAAATGCTATTGGCATCTGGCACAGCGTCGCGCGTGATGATCGGATTTTGCTTTGACCGCCAGACAATATCTCGGCAATCCACGGAACACTCTTCCCAGGGAAGGTTAGGTAATGGTGAACCATTGACAACCATCATCGAAGCATTGCTTTCACATGCACTTGAATTTGTCCCCGGTCTGGAAGCGGCACAATATTGCCCTCAATCGCTTTGCCATCGACGACAAGCGAAACAGAGTTGCCATCGCCCATGCGCTCAACATCGATATTGTACGTCACGTTGCGAAACACGCGCGTGACGGAGAAATTTTTCCACGCGCGCGGAATCTCGGGCGCGATTTGCAACCCATCGAATGTCGGACGGATTCCCAGGATATATTGTGTACCTGCGACGTACATCCACGCAGCTGTCCCTGAAAGCCACGAGTTACGCGCGAGTCCAAACTGCGGATGCTCGTCGCCGAGAATGTTTTGCGGATAAACATACGGCTCGCATTCAAATTCGTCGATGCGGTCATTCTTGGCGACGGGATTGATTTGGTTATAGTACTCGAATGCCCGGTCGCCATTACCGACGAGGGTCTCGGCGATGATGATCCATGGATTCGTGTGCAGAAAAATTCCGCCGTTTTCTTTCGCGCCCGGTGGATAAGTGGTGATTCCGCCATGCCGTGGATCGAATCCATCAAAGCCCGGCGTGCTTAACTTGATGCCGTGTCGCGTATTCAATTTTCGACGTACAGAATCAAGCGTCGTACGCGCGCGTTCGGACGAAGCGAAGCCTGCAATGATTGCCCACGGCTGCGCGTGAGCGTAAATTTGTCCATGCGCGTTCGTGCGTGAGCCAATCGGTGTACCGTCTCCATCGAAATAACTCACATACCATTCACCATCCCATGCGATGTCGTTCACTTGCGTTCGCATCTCGTCATGGTATTTCCAATATTTTTCAACCGACACTTCGTCGCCCAAATACCGAACTAGATCGATCATCTCACGCAGCGCTTTGCCATACAAATTCGCAGTGAAGAGCGATTCTGCGCCTTTTGCCAAATTCACCGTGTCGTTCCAATCGGCGAAACCTAAAAGCGGCAACCCGTGCGCGCCAACATCGCCATGTGTGAACTCAAGTGCGCGATGCAAATGCGTGAGCACGCTCGCCGAAGCGGCGTTGTAAAACGGAACCGCTTCGTCCAGAAATTTCCAATCGCCCGTTTCTTTCAGGTAAGCGCACACCGCTAGCACGATCCACAAATGATCGTCGCTGTAATAGTGTGGACGATCCTCGCGTTCGAGCGAGTCGCCTTCGGACGCGATCATCGTGAGCGGATTGAATTGATGCATTGCCGAGCCGTTCGGTTTTTGCACGCTCAACAATTGACGGACAAGTTCTTTTGCTTCGTTCGGCATCGCCGCAATGACTGCCAAGACATCTTGCGAGCTATCGCGAAAGCCAATGCCGCGCGAGCCATAGCCGAGCTGATAGTACGACAAATAGCGCGACCAATTTTTCGTCGTGTGACATTGGCGCGGATTGTGAATGTTCAACATACGATTCAAGTTGGCATCAGGCGTCTCGACATGCATCGTCGCCAGATAGCGGTCCCAGAATTGCGCCAACTTTTGCAATGCGGTATCGACCTGCTTTGGGTCGCGCCAAAAGTCGATGCGTTCTAATTCGTTTTCGATCTTATCCGCTTGACCTAATTGCGTAATGAGCCGACGTGTTTCGTTGGGCGAGACGTTTCCAAGATGATGCAACAACGCCGCGATATTGTCGCCACGCAGTGCTTGCGTATCGCTCAGTTCGGGCAATTGTAAGCTCTTGGGATGCGCCCACGTGCCATATTCGTTTTCGCCAAGAAAGTTTTTGCGGTCGGTTTCAAACGACGATACCGCATGATTCGACGCGAAAAAATTGATGCGGGAATCGCGCAGCATAAAGGGATACTGAACGAGAATCACGCGCCCAGCATTATCACGCATCGCTCGGCTCTGCATCGTTTGCGGAACCCAGTCGGCATTGGTCAACTGCTTGAGCGCATCCGGATGAGTGTACTCGACGACGGGAATCACGTCGATTTCTATTGGCTCGCGCGTCAGATTCGTAATTTGAAGGTCGCGAATCTCGCGCGCTGCATCCGTCGGCACGAAAATCGTCACCTCGGTGCACACGCCGAAAAACTCGCTGACGATGCGCGTGTAGCCTAAGCCAACGTGACATTCATAGCGATCGTACGGGGCGAGGGTAGGGACAAAAAACGGGGAAAAGATTTCGTATTTGCCATCGCGTTTGATTCGTAGATATAGCGTCTCGCCTTTGAAATCAGACGCAGGCATTTGCGTGATGTACTTTGTTATCCGATTTAGCGCGGGATCGTTACTGCAGATCAGCGCGCCACCGGTTTGATCGACGAATCCGCCGAACGCGAGCGTGCCGATGTAATTGATCCATTTAGTCGGCGTCCGGGGATTGGTGATGATGTACTCGCGCCGCGCGTCGTCAAAATAGCCGTACTCCATATTCATCTTTACCGAATTGTTACGCTGACATTAACTTGCGTCCGTCCATCCGTCGGCAGTGGCACGATGTTGCCTTCAATCGCTTTGCCATCGACGACGAGCGAAACGGCGTTGCCATTGCCAGCACGTTCGACATTGATATAAAACGTCACACCGCGAAAGATGCGCGTGGCGGAAAAACTTTTCCATGCGCGCGGAATCGCCGGTGCAACTTGCAATCCATCGAATGTAGGACGAATGCCAAGAATGTACTGTGTGATGGCGACAAAATTCCACGCGGCGGTCCCGGTGAGCCAGGAATTTTTTGCTTCGCCGTGCGTTGGCGCGTCGCGTCCCGCGATGGTTTGTGCGTACACGTACGGCTCGCAGCGATGGATGTCGCTGATGGCTTCGCGCGCGGATGGATTGATGCGCGAGTAGTAATCGTGCGCGCGGTCGCCGTGCCCCAACAATGATTCCGCAATCATGATCCAAGGATTCGTGTGGCAAAAGACACTTGCATTCTCTTTGTAGCCAGGCGGATATGACGAAATCTCCCCAAGGTTCAAGTAATATTTCGAGAACGCGGGTTGCTGCAAAACGATACCGTGTGGCGTCGCCAAATATTTTCCCACCGATTCAAGTGCGCGTGCAGCGTAACCATCTTTCACGCCGACGCCTGCTATCACGCACCAACCCTGCGACTCGACGAAGATTTTTCCCTCGGCGTTTTCGTGCGAGCCGACTTTGAGTTCCGAATCGTCGTAGGCCCGCAGAAACCATTCGCCGTCCCAGCCGTGCTGCAAAATCGTCGCTGCCATTTTTTCTGCGATGGCAAGATAATCAATGCTGTCATTTCGAGGGAGCGGAGCGACCGAGAAATCTCTTGTCGCAGAGGAGAGATTTCTCGCTTCGCTCGAAATGACGGATGCGCGCCCACATCGCTCTGCGATTGCAGACATTTCTTTGGCAGCGTAAACAAACAAGCCCGCAATCATCACCGATTCGGCGATCTTGCCGTCCTTGTTTGTCGTCGTCTGAAACGATTCGCCAGGTGAATCTGAAAAACAATTCAGATTGAGGCAATCGTTCCAATCTGCGCGACCGATGAGCGGCAACCCGTGTGGTCCCAGTCGATCCAGCGTGTGCTTGATCGAACGCTGCAAATGTTCGTACAGCGCCGTCTCGCTACCCGGACGATTATCGTACGGCACACGTTCATCGAGAATCGACCAATCGCCTGTTTCTTTCAAGTATGCGGCGACGCCGAGAATCAGCCAGAGTGGATCGTCGTTGAAATTGCTACCGACGCCATCGTTGCCGCGCTTGGTGAGTGGTTGATACTGATGATACGCGCCGCCCGTTTCGAGTTGCGTCGCCGCGATGTCGAGAATGCGTTCGCGCGCACGTTCGGGAACCATCTGCACGAAACCTAGCAAGTCTTGATTCGAATCGCGAAAGCCCATGCCGCGACCAATGCCCGATTCATAGAACGATGCGGAGCGCGATAAATTGAATGTGACCATACATTGGTACGCGTTCCAAATGTTTACCATTTGATTCGTGTGAACGTCCGGCGTTTGCACACTATAGATGCCGAGCAATTTATTCCAATGCTCGTGCAGTTCATCGAACGCTGCGTCGACATTTTTTGCATCGAGATATTTCGCGATGAGTGGCTTGACCGTGCGTTTGTTGATCGTCTGCGAATTCGGCGGATCGAATTTTTCGGTTTGCGGATTTTCGTGGTAGCCGAGAAGAAAAATAATTTGCTTCGATTCGTTCGGCGCGAGCATTACGCGTACCTGCTGCGAGCCAATCGGCTGCCAGCCATGCGCAATCGAGTTGCACGATTCGCCGCGTTCGACGACGAACGGATTGTGCCAGCCCCGGTACGCACCGAAGAATTCTTCGCGCTGAGTATCAAAGCCCGCAAGCGGTTCGGAGCAGGCGAAGAACGCAAAATGATTGCGGCGTTCGCGATATTCAGTCTTGTGGTAGATCACCTCATCGACAATTTCAACCTCGCCCGTGTTGAAGTTACGCTGATAATTCGTCGCATCGTCGTTAGCATCCCACAAACAAAATTCGACAAGTGAAAAAATCGAAAGGTGCGCGGGCGTATCGCGCAAATTCGTGAGCGAAAGCTGCCAGACTTCGAGGTTATCGTCGAGCGGAACAAAATACCGAATCGAGGAATGAATGCGTTGGCAAGTGGAAGAAATAATTGTGTACCCTAGTCCATGTCGGCATTCGTAATCGTCCAGCGCGGACTGCGTGGGTTGCCAAGTCGGCGACCAAAACGCGTTGGCGTCATTATCACGCAAATAAATGTAGCGACCGCCTAGATCGAACGGAACATTGTTGTAACGATAGCGTGTGAGGCGGCGCAGACGCGCATCGCGATAAAACGAATAACCGCCTGCCGTGTTCGAAATCAATCCAAAATAATCGCGGTTGCCAAGATAATTGATCCACGGTAGCGGCGTATCGGGTTGGGTAATTACATATTCGCGTCTTTCATCGTCAAAGAAACCGTACCGCATTCTTATCGAGTCACCTTTCCAGGAATTATTAATAGAGTTACTGATGAAGCTGGAAATGTATATTGGAATTTTGCCGAAACGCTTGCCGCTGCTTCTTCGGTTGCATTGTGCGTTGAATCGAACAGGCGCACGCTGGCTTTATCTGTCGGTGTGAAATGATCGAGCGTGATGGGGCGTGTCTGCGGTTGATCGCTCAGATTGACAAGCATCAATGTCAACGTCTCACCTTTGCGCGCAGCATAAATCGAAATCTGGGAATTGTCGGAGGCAGCGTCCACTAATTGGTCGCCAAAGTGTTTCCACATCTGGTACGTATAGTACGATGGGCGAACTGCGTCGCGCGCGAGCAAACCATAACCGCCGACATCTGAACCCGATTGCAGCGTAAACTGCCCAACAATGTCAACGCGCGCGCGAATCAATCGCCCCAAAACATCGGCGAGCCAGAGCGCATTAGCAAAACTGTCCAAGCTGGTTTCACTGCCCATTGTGCCAACCCAACTGGAATTGAATTCCGTAATCGCAATGGGCAAATCGCGCTTGGCGTGTTCGCGCACCGCTTGCCGCAAGTGGGTAATGATCGCATCCCATTCGACGGTATTCGCCACCAAGTCCGCGCGTGTTGGTCGCTCACCTTTGTTAATCGGAAATGGATAGCGATGCACGGCGACGACATCGACGAGATCGCCATTCGCTCTTAGAAATTCAATCAGCCAGTCGCGACCTTGCGAATCTTTCGGATCGATCTTGGGATCGCCTGTGAATTGGTTGGTGTCGGGACCCACCAGCAGAATCGATGGGTCGGCTGCTTTCATCGCGAGCGCGAACTTGCGCCAGTCGGCATTGTATTTTTCCGTGTCGTAGTCCTGATAGAGCGATGGCTCGTTGCCGATGCTCCAATAGCGCACGTTGTAGTTGTTGCCGCGCGCATACTTGACGAGCGATACGGCGTAATCCACTGATCCGCCTCGCAACCGCACGCTGATGAGTGGTTCGGCGTTAACTTGTTTTGCCTGCGCAATGAACAAATCGAATTGCCATCCTTCGATATAGTTTTGATCGCCCCAGTTGCCGCCGGGGAAGCGAATCAGGGTGACGCCTGATGCGAGAAATTCTTTTTGCACATCTTCCGTTATTGTTGCCCAAGGTCCATGATTGGTTCCCAACGCATAGGGGCTGACCTTACCCAGCTCGCGTGTTGCATCGACATAGAGACCTGCGCGTATGGGACTCGCCGCATTCTGCGGCGCCATGCAGGCGGCGAGTCCCGTTTCCAGGAGGAGAAACAAAAACAGAAAGAGTGATCGCATCATATCTTGCAAAACACATCCGAGTCGCGCGACTCGGATGCAGGCAAAACTAAAACCAGAGTGAGCCACACTTACTTTTCGACACCCGTTATGACGACGCCTTGCATGAATTGGCGCTGCGCGAAAAAGAACATCAAGGCGGGCAAGACTAATGTGAGCGCCGCTGTTGCCGCTGCGCGTCCGGGATAATTTGTAAACGTCTGAACAAAACGACCAATGCCAACGGAAATCGGATACAGGTCTTCATGCCCGACAAGATAAACGAGTGGTTCAAAGTACAGATTCCATGCGTAGAAAAAGTGGAACAACGTGACGGCGGTGATCGCTGGAATCGCTTGTGGAATGATGACCGACACGAGTGTGCGAAGCGGCGTTGCTCCATCGATCATGGCTGCTTCGTCAAGGTCGCGTGGAATCGTCATAAAATACTGGCGCAGCAAAAATACATCGTACGCGTTCGCAAAAAATGCAGGCACGATCAAGGGCAGCCATGAGCCGGTCCATCCCAGTTTGGTAAAGAAAATATACATCGGAATGATCGTGGCTTGCGGTGGAAGCAAGATCGTGCCCATCAAGAATAGAAACAGAATATTTTTATAGGGCAGGCGAAAACGCGCAAAGCCGTACGCCACCATGATGCATGAAATGAGCGTGCCGATCGTTCCAAGAACGGCAACGGCAAAGGTGTTGCGGAACAAGAGTGGAAAGTTCACTTCGTTCCACGCCCGCGAAAAGTTTTCGAACGTCGGCGAAAATTCGTACACGGGGTCCCAGGTGCGCCAGCGGCCCGCCTGATTGAATACACCGCGTTCCGGTGCGGATGGATCCATCACATCGCTGTCTTCGCGATATCCTTGGATCAACGCCAAGCGTTTGACGCCTTGATCGGTTGGAACATCGTACAACGGATAATCCTTGCCTTGATGATTAAACATCGCTTGCTTGGCGGGATACAAAGGAGCATTTTGCGCGGCGAGCTGTGAGTCTTGCTTGAATGCCGTCGAGAGCATGTAACCTAGCGGCATTAAGAAAACAAGCATCGTCAAGAAACCCAGGAAGCTTACGCCAAGAGTGGAAGAAAATTGACGGAAGAGATGCTGGGGACGGAAGGCGATAGTGGATTTGGGTTTTTCTTGGGTTAGGATGGCCATGCGTTTCTCCTTAATCGCCGCCTGCGTAATAGACGTTGCGCTGCGCGAAAAAGAACAAGAGCGCGGTTGCGATCATGCTGAGAGCGAACAGAACCAGTGCTAGCACCGAGGCATAGCCCATGTCGCTAAAGCTGAACGCTTGCCGATAAAAGTGCAGCGGGAAAAAGAGCAGCGATTTTTGCGGATCGCCCTGCAAGCCGCCGATCAACATAGCAGGCACAAAATATTGAAACGATCCGATGACGCCCAGTGTGACGTTATAGAAAATGACCGGCGAGATCATCGGAACGGTAATGTTCCAGAATTTGCGGACAGCATTGGCGCCGTCGACGGTTGCCGCTTCGTACAGCTCCGTCGGCACGCCTTGCAAAGACGCGAGCAAAATCAACATGGCATTGCCAACACCCCAAATGCCTAAAAGGTTGAGCGCAGGCACTGCCCAGAATGGATCGCTGAACCAGCGTGGCGGATCGGCAATGCCCAGCCACTTTAAAAACAGATTGACCCAGCCCGATTGCGCATTCAGCGTGCCGCGATAAATAATCGTGCCGGCGACGACGGGAATAACGGTCGGCAAAAAGAAGAGCGTGCGCAAGAAATTAGCGCCGATGAGATGACGCGAGTTGACGAGAATTGCAAAATAAAGCGGGATAATAAGTCCAAGGGGAATACCGATCAACGCAAACTTGAGTGTCACGATCATCGACGGAATGGCATCGATGTCGCTGAACACACGTGCGTAATTGTCCAGCCCCACAAAGTTAAAGTTGCCCCACGTAAATTCGCTCGTGCCTTTGTAATCGGTGAACGACAAAAAGATTGTCATGAGAATTGGAATAAGCTGCATTCCAAAAAAGCCGATGAACCAGGGAAAGAGAAAGAAAAATCCCCATCGAATTTCGCGGCGTCGATTTGCCGATACTTTGGGCTTGGTGCGCGCACCGAGGGTTGCGGTTTGGACTGCTGCCATGCTCAAACTCCTTCAGACACTTGCTTTTGCGCCGCCCGGAGAACCGGGCGGCGCAGGAAACTAACTCGACGTGATTATTGTGCTGGAGCCGCTGCTTTGAAGACTGAGGACAGATCGATTTGGAGTTTAGCGATTTCGGCGTCAATATCCAAGCCGGGAGTCTGGTCCATCTTGTTGCGGAACGCGGTGAAGAGATCGTTCGCTTTGATGAGGTTGGGCAACCAGGATTCATGGTTCGGCAGGTCGGGATATTTCAGCATTTCTTTCGCGACATCCCAATTGATCTTGTTGGGCGCGGTGCGCTTGTCGAAATTGGCGAAGAATGTGGCTTGGTCCTTCGGATCGGCAGGCATACCGCCGTAGATTTGGAACAGGTCTTGATCGACGACCATTTTGGTCAGCACGGTAAACGCGGCTTTTTGGTTCTTGCTCGCCTTCATGATCGCGAACGTATCGCCGTGCAATTTCGCCGTGGTCTTGCCGTTGATGGTCGGCACGACGGCGATGTCCCACTTGGTCTTGGCTAGATCGAAGCAGCAGGTGTACCACGTGTGCGACCACACCATGCCTACGTTGCCCGTGCCAAAGGTGTTGCCTTGACCGAGCAGGTCGCTGTTGTAATAGTCGCTGGTGGGCATAAAGTGGCTCTTCCAGACGCCGTCATAGTACCACTTCCACGATTGTTTCCATACGTCCGGAATCACCGCGGTCTTGGAGTCTTTGGCGTCATAGGGCAAGCCGCCGCCGAAGAAGGTAGCGACGCCGCGCGCATCGGTCCATTGTTCAAAGAAACCGAATTGCTTGATCGTCTTGGGATCGAACTTGGCATTCGTGGCATCGTTTCCGGCCTTGTCCACGGTGAGTTTCTTTGCCAAGTCGGTGAAGGTATCGAGGTTCCAGTCCTTGCCTTGGTACTTGTCGCCGACTTTTTGTGGAGGATAGGGCAATTTGGCTTCATCAAACGCCGCTTTGTTGTAGAAGATGAAAGAGGGGAACAACGCGAACGGAATACCGACGAGCACGCCTTCGTCTTTCGTGAACTCGAGCAAGTTCGGATCATACTTGCTCAGATCGAAACCGGCGTCCTTGGCGAGAACTGTGATATCTGCATAGGAACCTTGGAATGAGGCGCGGCCGGCTTTACCCACAGGACCAACAATGTCGGGCGCGTTGCCCGCGGCGATCATGGCTTTCAAAGCATCGTACGAGTTGGTGCCGGTGTTGTAAACCACATTCAGGACGACGCACACATCTTTTTGCGATTTGTTGTACTTGTCAGCCCACGCTTTTTCCTTGGTGACATCATCGGGCTGCGTGCCTGCGCCCAGACCGATGAACCAAGTAACTTTGGTCGCGCCAGCCGCACAACCTTCGGTGGAGGTCAGGACGGGCGGAGGAATGGTCGGTGTTGGCACCGAGGTGGGCTTGGGGGCTGGCGTTGCGGTGACGACTTGCTGAACGACCTTAGTCTGTTCGACGACCTTGGTTTGTTCGATGACCTTAGTCTGTTGAACGACGACGGTCTGGGGGACGGCGACGGTTTGGTTTACCACGACGGTTTGTGGCACGACCACGGGGGTTGGCGCAGCACAAGCCGCCAGTGCAACAACCACGACGACGAGCGAGAACAAAACGAACAACTTGCGCATAGGTTTTTCTTCTCCTTTGAATTCTTAATTGCGGGGATGTCGATGAGGACACTGGAAATAGGCTGTGCTCGGCGATCACCTCCTTTTAAAAACGTCAACGTCGCAAGGGAATGACATTGAGTTAGTCCAACCTAGGTTTTGGAATTGGTCGATGCACGATACATGATTTCAGTCGGCAAGATAATATGACGCGGTCGGGAAAGCGGATCGGTAATGAGTTCGATCAAGGTTTCTGCTGCCTTATACCCCGCTTGATGAATCGGCTGACGCACGGTCGTCAACGGTGGGTCCATCCGTTCAGAAAATGGCATGTCGTCAAAGCCTGCCAGCGCAATATCATGAGGAATGCGCCATCCGGCTTCGCGAATGGCTCGCATTGCGCCAATCGCCATGGTATCGCTTGCGACAAACACGGCATCGGGCTTGGATGGGATGAGACTCTGCATGCCAACATAGCCGCCGTTTTCGGAAAAGTCGCCGGTGCAAATCAGATTCGAATCGGCGACGATGCCATGCTCGCTCAATGCAAGTTCATAACCTTTAAGGCGATCCACCCCGGCGATCATATTGTGTGGACCGGCAATGGTCGCAATGCGCTGATACCCAGATTCGATTAGGTAGGTGACGAGTTGCTTGGCGCTTGCTACATTGTCCACATCGACGTAGCTGACCTTGGCGTCGGTGGGATGCCGACCGACGAGGATGAAAGGCAGAGCACTTTCGATCAGCGATTGCATCAACGAGTCGTCCATCAGCATCGATGCCAGGATGACGCCATCGACCAAGCCGTTGTGCAAGACTTGGGAGATCATGCGGCGTTCGTAATCGGGTTCGCCCAGCCAAAGCATGACCGAATGATCGTGAACGTTGCAAGCAGACGTGATACCTTGAATGAGAATGGGGAAGTAGGGATCGCTAAAGAGACCTACCACACGTTCGGGTATAACCAATCCAATGATACGGGTACGACCGGCGGCGAGTGAGCGAGCGGCGACGTTAGGGTGATAATTCAAACGCTTGACGACGTTGAGGACGCGCTGGCGCGTTTCATCGCTGACTTTGGGATCATCGTTGATGACGCGCGAAACAGTCGAGCGAGAGACCTTGGCACGCTTTGCGATTTCTTCCAGAGTGACCATCAGACGCCTTTGTCGTAAAGCATTTTGGAACGATTAGCGGGAGCGCTCCCACGCCTGAGCCGATTGTTAGTCGGCGATGCAATTTTGGGGGTTCATTTTATGGGAGCGCTCCCATTATAAGACGCTTTTTTTCCCTTGTCAATACTTTTTTTCATCTTTGAGATAATTTGGTAGCAGAATTTTGTTGGCTTGATTAGGATTCACCAGACGAAGGTTCAGCCACTTTTTTGAGCAGATGACGCTTCGGCGCGAAGTACAAAATTTTGACTAAAATGTAACTTGTTGCTATTGCAAAATATATCAAAATATTGTAAAATGATTACATGGATGACTTGCTAACGACCAAACAGCTCATGGATTTGCTTCAATTGGACCGGACGACGATCTATCGAATGCTTAACGATGGTCGTTTGCCCGCCACGCGGGTGGGTGGACAATGGCGCTTTTCGCGCCAAGCCATCGAAAAATGGTTAGCCGACCAAGTCGGATCGGCAAGCGAGTCCAAAGTATCGACCGAATCCGACCCTCCGCATGCGACCATCGAAGTCTTGCCGGTCTATTGTCTTGAGCCGATTCAGGAGGTCTTTGCTCAGACGAGCGATGTCGGTGCGGTGACCACCGATTTGACTGGCAAACCTTTAACCTCTGTGAGCAATTCGTGCACCTTTTGTAATCTGATTCTTTCGACGGAAAAGGGACGTGCACGGTGCGCCGCCTCATGGGAAAAATTATCCAAGCAGACGGACCAACAACCGCGTTTGGAAAAATGCCATGCTGGCTTGACCTACGCGCGCGGACGAATCATGGTCCAGAATCAATTCATCGCCATGTTTTTCGTCGGACAATTTACGGTCGATAATGCTGAATCGCTCCAAGCGGATAACCATCTGCAGCGCGTTGCCCGCGAATGTCAAGTCGATGAGAAAGCATTGACCGTAGCCGCGCAAGATATTCGCATCTTTGAAAAAGCGCGTGCGGAGCGACTGCTTCGTCTGCTCCAACTTGTGGCGAATATGTACTCCCACATTGGCGAAGAACGTTTGGATCTACTGACCAGGCTGAAAAGGGTCGCAGAAATTGCCGGCGTCTCATCGGTTTAACGATGCCACGCTCCATTTTCGATTTACAAGCTGCATTGTGCAAAGCCATGTCGAATGCTTCGCGATTGAAGATTGTTCATCTTTTGCGCGAAGGTCCTCACTGCGTAGGCGAAATTGCGCAAGCGTGCGCTCTGACTTCGGCCAAAGTCTCGCAGCATCTTTCGATCTTGCGCGCCCACGGCATCGTGACGTCTGAACGTCACGGCAGCGAAATTGTCTATCGCTTGGCGAATCCCAAAATCGCGCAGGTGTGCGATTCAATGCGCGAAGTGTTGTCTGAACAAGCCGCGGTGAATGCTGAGATCATTCAACTTATTCACGCCAGCGAACATTCGCTTTGAGATCAGCGCCCAATTCGTTAGAGTGGCGATATCATAGCTCATTGCAATAAATTGATCTTTCAAGGTGATGAATGCCTTGGGTGACGATTATCGTTTACCCAAGGCATTTTTGCGTCTAGCGATTCATCACAGGAATTGTTCATGCGGTGTTGGAGTACCAGCAGTCGGCGTCCAATTAGTAGGCCAAGTCTCTGACTTGCCGAGCAAGTGCGGCACCGGAGGTGCCGAGGACACTTGCTCTACATTTTTGAGGGAGCGATAACAAGTATGCGAAAGAAACACATCGGGTTTGTTTTGCTCTTGGCGGTTGTGGTAGTGACGATCTTTTTCTTCGCCAATCCGCGACGGGCGGAAGCACAGTGTGGCTCTGCGGCTTCGTCATGCAAGAGTTGTCATGAAGTCCAAAAAGTTGCTCCGGTCAACGCCAAGGGCGCATGGCACACGCAACATGCCTTCGGCGACTTTTGCGCGTTCTGTCACTCTGGCAACACCAAATCAAAAGACAAGACCGCCGCACACACCGGAATGCTCGATCCACTTGCCGACGTCAAAGGCGCGTGTCAATCGTGTCATCCGAACGATTACATGGATCGCGCCAAAAAGTACGCTGACACTCTGGGTAAAACGATTGGGACTGGCACCGGTTCCAGCGTAACTCCGATTAACAGCAGTGGGACAACGTCAAGTGGCGATATTAGTTGCGGTCCCGCAGCACCGACGGGCGGTCAAACGATCAATCTCAACAAGGTCTATGCCGGTCTGGACGAAAAGATGCCCAATGTTCTCGGCAATGCGATTTTGATCGGATTGATTCTGGTGGTTGCGCTCGTTCTCGCCGGTTTGATGTTCTACTACGAAAAGCCATTGCCGCGTGGAATTGCTGCCTTCCGCCAACTCCTCGCGATGCCGGTCGCAACCTCAGCAAGCACTATAAGCCGACCTGAATTAAGTTCTCTGTTACCGTTGCTTTCGTCAAGCGACCCAGGTACCGTACGCGCCGTCACGCAACTTCTTTCCGATTACGAGAATGGTCCGCGCATTTTGAAAGCGTTAAGCCATCTTGATTTGCGCGCGCTGGTTGAATTGGGTGAAAGCGATCAAAAGGCGCTCACGTCGCTGCTGACGCTAGCAAGAGAATTAAAGTCGTAGAACGCGTTGCGTATAAAGTGTTTCGTATCACGCAACACGAAATCTCAAGAGGTGTAATCGTGCTGTCATTATTAAAACGCAAAGAATGGTCTCCCTATCTCGCCGGGACAATGCTAGGTTTGGTGTACGTTATCAGCATTGCCGTTACCGGCATCATCCCCGGCGCATCCGGCGCGTTTGAAAACATCGGTGGATTGATCGCGCAAGCCGTGTACCCTGAACTGACCAAGAACACGTATTTTCAATTCGTCATGCCGCCCGGCATTACGACGGCCGTGATGATCTTGCTCGGCATTGTCATTGGCGCGTTTATCTCCGCGAAATTATCCGGCGATTTTAAATTGCAAGCCGTGTCGGATCCGCAATGGAAGCGCGTGTTTGGCACAGCGGTGTGGAAACGCTGGCTCGTATTGTTCATCGGTGGCATCGTTTTGGAAATTGGGGCAGGCATCGCCGGTGGTTGCACGAGCGGTCTGGCGATTGGCGGCGGATTGTTCCTCGCGCCGTCGGCATTCATCTTTATCGGCGCAATGTTTCTTTCGGGCATTCCAACGGCACTGATCTTTTATCGGAGGAAATACTAGAATGTTTGAAATGATTTTTTCGCTCATCATGGGCGTAGGGTTTGGCTTTGCGCTGCAAAAAGCGGGACTGGCCAAGTACCACAAAATCGTCAACGTCTTTCGCTTTACCGATCTCGCGGTGCTCAAGTTTATGATGACAACGCTTGCCGTTTCGATGATTGGCGTGTTCGCGCTCAATTCGTTGGGCTTGGTCGCTTTGCCGAACATCCCGGCAACGTATGTCGTTGGCAATTTAATCGGTGGTTTGATCTTTGGCGTCGGCATGGCCGGCGCGGGTTTCTGACCGGGCACATGCGCCGCAGGTTGCGGCCAAGGCAATCTCGATTACGTGATTCCTGGAATGCTCGGTTTCTTGAGTGGGGCACTCATTTTCGGTGCGGCCTATCCGACGATTTATCCGCCCATTAGCCAGATCATCAACCTGGGAAGCATTATTCTCCCAACGGCGCTCGACGTGAATTTGTGGTTGAGCATTTTGCTTTTCGTACTAGTCGCGTTGACGCTGTTCTATTTCTTGGAAAAATTTGGTCCGTTGCGCAAAAAAGTGACGGATTGACTTGGAGTCGTCATGAGCGATAACGAAATCAAAATCGGCGAAACGTTTCATTGGGAGATGTCGCGCCGCCAGTTTTTGACGATGAGCGCGCTGGCGGCGGGCGCGCTAGCGCTGGGCGCGATTCCGTTTGCGTCGAACACCAACTCGAAACCAGTCCGTGGTCAAAATTCGCACATGCCGCCGACCAAGTTCGATCGCGAAGTGTTCACACTCTGCGAACAATGCGTGTGGCGCTGCGGCTTGCGCGCCAAAGTCGTCAACGGCAAAGTCTACAAGCTCGACGGCAATCCGAATCATCCGCACTCGAACGGAATGTTGTGCCCGCGCGGTCAAGCTGGAATCGCAACGCTGTACGATCCGGATCGATTGCAGTTTCCGATGGTGCGCGCCGGTGAGCGCGGCAGCGGCATGTGGAAGCGTGTCACCTGGAACGAAGCGCTCGATTACGTCGCGGGCAAGTTGCAAGCGATCAAACAGCAATTCGGTCCTGAAGCGATGGTGTTTAGCTCGACGCACAACCTGTCGCAAGTGCAATTTGAGAATCTCTTGCGCGCGTACGGCTCGCCGAATTATGGGACGCAACGTTCACTCTGTTTCAACGCGATGATCATCGCGAACTTGTTGACGTTCGGAATGCAAGAGCCGGGGCGCGATTATAGCGGAGCCAAGTACATTATTTATTCCGGACGCAACCTCGCTGAAGCGATTTCCAATTCCGAAACGCAAGACTTGATCGCGGCAATCGATCGTGGCGTGCGCGTGGTCTTGCTCGATCCGCGCTTTACCAAAACGGCGTCCAAAGCGACGGAATGGCTCCCGATCAAACCTGGGACAGACCTCGCATTTTATTTGGCGATGCTGCACGTGCTCATCACCGAAAATCTGTACGATAGAGAATTCGTCGCCAAGAATTCGGTTGGCTTCGATCAGGTTGCTAAAGAGGTCAAGCCATTCACGCCCGAATGGGCGGCGAGCAAAACCGAAATTCCTGCAGCGACCATTCGACGTATCGCGCGTGAATTTGCGCTTGCATCGCCACATGCGTTCATCCATCCGGGCTGGCGCACCTCGAATTTTGTCAATCAATTTCAAGCCGAACGGGCGATGGGCATCATCAACGCAATCTCCGGCAACTGGAATCAGCCTGGCGGATTTTTGGCAGGCGCGGGCGAAGAAGGTGGCGGACTCGGGGCGATTCCACAGCCGCCGTATCCGCGCGCATCGGCGTTGCGTCTTGATGGCGTGCCGTGGAAGTATCCGCTCGTCCCGCTCGAAATTGGCGTGTACCAAGAAATGCGCGATGCGATTTTGGCAGAGAAACCGTATCCCGCGCGCGGTTGGTTTGTCCATCGCCAAAATCCCATTGCATCGTTACCCGAGCGCAAGAAAACGCTGCAAGCGTTCAGCAAGCTCGACTTCATCGTGACCGTCGATACGACGATGAACGATACGGCGTGGTTCAGCGATGTGGTCTTGCCCGAAGCGACGTACCTTGAACGCTACGATCCGCTCGCAGTTGTCGGCGATGGCGTGTTCATTCGTCAGCCCGTTGTGTCAGCGCTCGGCGAAAGCAAATCGGCGTTGTGGATTTTCAAAGAGCTTGGTACGCGTTTGGGCTTGCAAGATTATTTCCAATACAAAGACGAAGAAGATTACATTCGCCAACAACTCAAACCGCTCGGCATTTCGCTCGAAGAGCTAAAAGCCAAAGGACATTATCGCCCGCCTGCCAAGAGTGAAGAGGCGACCGAAGAATTCAAGTTCAACACACCGAGCGGCAAGATCGAGTTGTTCTCTGAATCGTTGGCGAAAAATAATTTTGCGGCGGTACCCACGTGGCAGGAGCCGCCTGCGCCACCCGCCGACCAATTCTATTTGTTGACCGGCAAGGTCGCGCAGCACACGCAATTCGGAACGCAGAACAATAAACTCTTGCACGAGCTGTTTCCCGAAAACGTAGTTTGGATTCATACGAAACCGGCGGCGGAGCGCGGCATCAAGAACGGCGACTGGGTCTACGTCGAAAGCAGTGCGGGCAAGATCAAGCTCAAGGCGAATGTTACCGAAGCGATTCGTCCCGATTGTACATATATGACGCCGGGCTTTGGTCACTTGTCGAAAGGCAATCGCGTGTCGTACGGCAAAGGCGCGAGCGATTCGGAGCTGCATCTGACGTTCACCGACCCAGCAAGTGGCGGGCAAGCGTTATCGCAAACGTTCGTGAAAGTTTACAGAGCATAAAATTTTTACTTGTCATGCTGAGGAGCGCGAAGCCTTTGCGACGAAGCACACTTGCACCGCACGCAAGTGCAGGTGTCTCGCTTGTCGGAACTGGGAGATTCTTCGCTCCGCTCAGAATGACATCGTGAATGGATCAATATGGCATCAGAAAATAAACGACGTTGGGGATTCGTCATCGAACCCAAGCGCTGCATCGATTGCAAAGCGTGTATGGTTGCGTGTGAAATCGAAAACGCGGTGCCGCTAGGCAAACATCGTAACTGGATCGGACAAATTGGACCGACGGGAACATTTCCGGTGCTGGGAATGAAATTCGAACCTGGGAATTGTATGCACTGCGAAAATCCGCCGTGCGAGCGCGTGTGTCCCACCGGCGCAACGTACCAACGCGAAGACGGCATCGTGCTAGTCGATTACGATAGATGCATCGGTTGCCGCTATTGCATGCAAGCCTGTCCATACGACGCGCGTTATCCGCACACCGATGGTTATGTGGACAAGTGTACGTTTTGCGTTCATCGGCTCGACACGGGACAACCGCCTGCCTGTGTCGAAACGTGTGTGGGCGGCGCGCGTCACTTTGGCGATTTGAACGATCCGAACAGCGAGGTCGCGAAATTGCTGGCAACCCGCGATCATTATGTGGTCTATGAAGAAGCGGGAACCAAGCCGAAGATATTTTATATCGCATAAACTTGCCAATGGCTGTGCGAAGTTCAGCACAGTCATGCCAAAAAGTAATTTGGCACATTTTGCAAGTTTGGCTTGTTTGCTTATGGAGCAACCATGGAAAATATTGAATGGGGCATACTTGTTGTTAACTATCTTTTTCTCGCGGGGTTGAGCGCGGGCGCGTTTGCGGTTTCCAGCTTTGCGACCTATATCGGCGGACCGCACTTTCGCCGTGTGGCACGCATCGGCGCATTGGTCGCGCCGTTTCCCGTGGCGATTGGCGTGGGCTTGCTCGTGCTCGACCTGGGACGACCGCTTGCATTTTACAATCTGTTTTTGATCGTGCAATTCACGTCGCCGATGTCGATTGGGTCGTGGTTGTTGACGGGCTTTATTTTTCTCAGTCTTGCATACGCCGCGCTTTGGCTGCCTGCGCCATTCGATAATCTTTTGCGATTGCCATCGCGTCTGAGCGATGTATTGCATTTCACGCGCTGGCATCTTCTGTCGATCAACACCATTCGTCGCTGGCACGCGATTCTTGCCGCCGTCGGTTTTCCGATTGCGCTCGGCGTCGGCATCTACACCGGTATTTTGCTCGGCGCGATTCCGTCTCGACCGTTTTGGAATACGCCGATGGTTGCGCAACTCTTTCTCTTTTCGGCGATGTCATCCGGTACGGCGATTGTCTTGCTCATTACAGCGTTGCTCGGAACACGACACGAAAGTGGCTATGAAGAAGAACGTCGCTTGCTCGTCTCGACCGATATGGTGTTGATCGTGCTCGAGATTTTCATGATTGTGCCGTTCCTTTTGCATCACGCGCTATCGACGCAGAGTTCGGCATCGTCGATTGAATTGATTCTCGGCGGCGAGTACACTGCCTGGTTTTGGATCGGCGTGATTTTGCTCGGCATTCTGTTGCCGCTCTTTATCGAAGCGTACGATTTGTTCCCCGTCATTCTAAAAGAAGGTGCGACGCGATACAGTCTCGTGTTGAGCGGTTTATCGGCGATATTGGTCTTGGTCGGCGGATTTGTCTTGCGATTTGTGTTCGTCTATGCCGGGCAAGCATCGCACTTTATGCCGGTGGTCACACGATAAATTGCAGATTTCAAATTGCCCTTTTCCCAATTTGAAATCCGATTTGTGCTGGAGCTATGACCTTGAAAAAATATCTCCTTCTCATCGCGCTCTTTCTTGCGCTGGTCGCCTGTGATCGGCGTATGCCCGCGCCGCCGCGCCCGACGATTCAATCGACGACGTTGAATGCGACACTCGTCGGCGATGCTGCTGAAGGCGCGCGTTTGTATCGCGACAAGCAATGTGTCGCCTGTCATGGCACGATGGCACTGGGCGGAATCGGTAAATCGTTGGCGGATACCGCACTGCCGTTCGATCAATTTGTGTCGAAAGTTCGCAATGCGCTTCCACCCAAGCCAGCATTGAGCGCAATCGATTTGTCCGACGAACAAGCCTATTCGATTTATCTGTGGCTGCATTCTGTTTCGACTCAAGCCAAATCAACGCCAGTCGCGACGCAGGCTGCCTTGCCGACCGGACAAATCCTGGGGATTCAAGTCTGGACCGAGAAGGGCTGCGATAAATGTCACGGCGCATTTGCGCAAGGCAGTCCAAACGCACCGGCGCTCGCAGGCGAAGCGTATCCGTTCGAGCGACAACGTGCTGTGATGCGATTATCCGCCGATGAAAATCCTGCGCACGGCGAGAAGAATATTTCAGATGATCTCTTACAACGATTGTTGGACTGGCTTAAACGCGGCGCCGACCCAACGAGCGGCTGCTAGTCACAGGTTGCAAGTTCCAAGCCGTAACTGCGACCTGTGACTTGAGCTTGTGACTTGGACTGAAACATGAGACATGCAATTTTGGCGTAAAGAGAAAAGCATCATCTACGCGCTCCATCCAGAAAAAATCCCGGCGAGCGGAGTGTGGCTTACATACACCTTCGGTCTTGGTGGCATCGCAGTTCTTTCGACACTTATTACCATGCTCACTGGAATTGCGCTCACGTTCTACTATGTTCCCACCCCAGCCGAGGCGCACGATTCGATCATACTCATCAATGACGTTGCCAGCTTTGGATCGATCATGCGCGGCTTGCATTATTGGGGGGCGCAGTGGATGGTGATCGCGGCGACACTGCACTTTGCACGCATTGTATTCACCGGCGGCTATCGACCTCCCCGCGAATTTAACTGGCTCATTGGCATTGCGCTCCTCGTGGTCACACTTGTCTGGGATTTCTCCGGCTATGTCCTGCGTTGGGACGACGGCGCATATTGGGCGTTTCTCGTCGGCACAAATTTGCTCCGCGAGATTCCGGTCTGGGGTGAATCGATTTATCTTGCGATTGTGGGCGATGTGCAAATTAGCGCGGCGGCGTTGTTGCGCTTTTACGGCTGGCACATTTTCGGATTAACGCTCGTCGGCGTGTTAGGAATCGTCTATCACCTGTTTCGATTGCGGAAAGACGGCGGCATTTCGCGTCCGCAATTGCCAGAGGGCGCGATTCGCGAGTTCGTTTCGCGCGACGAATTATTTTTCCGCGAGTTTATCGTTGCGGCGTTTGTGACTGCCGCGTTGATTTTTCTCTCGCTAATATTTCCCGCTCCGATTGGAACCGCCGCGAACTTGAATGCAGGCGTTGTCGATGTGCGCGCACCGTGGATTTTTCTCTGGGTGCAAAATCTGTTACGAGTCATTCCGCCGCTCTGGGCTGGCATCATCGCGCCCGCCTTTGTACTGATATTGCTCGCTCTGCTTCCATTTTTAGATCGACGCGGTCCCGGTCGCGCGATTTGGTTTGCGCGTGAACGATGGAAACCACAGCTATTGTTATTCATCATCGCCGTTGTGCTCGTCGTATTGAGTGTGCGTGAGGTGTGGCGATGAAAATGCAAGGAACTGAGGGAAATAAGGGAAATGATAGGAAACCGACAGAGTTCCCTCATTTCCTTCATTTCCTTTATTTCCGTTGGACTTGGATTCTCCTTGCGGCTTTGGTACTGTTGCTGGCGATAGGTGCTGTCTTCTGGAACGAATCGCATCAACCCTGGCAAACATGGATTGCGCGCTACGATGTTCAGCCAAATTCGACGCCGATGCCAATTCAGATTCAAGCTCTCGTGCCGACGCAGACCGGCAAACCAGAGTTGTGCGTCACCTGCCACGTCGGCATCAAAGATATTAGCGCTTCGCATCCGGCGCAGGCGTTTGGTTGCGTCGTGTGTCACGGCGGCGAGCCACTCGCGCTCGACAAAGACCGCGCACATTCGACGATGCGTGGCGGGCGCAATCCATCTGACTTGAGTGTAGCTACGCAATCGTGCGGTCAATCAAATTGTCACGGCGGTTACGCAGACGAAGAACAGAATCACGTTGATCGAGTTTTGAAAAGCATGCAAGCGACCTATGCTGGCGGTATCGCGCATGTTCGATTTTCTTTCGGCGCGCAGAACTCGCCAATCGCGCAGTTTGGCATTCGCGCGGTGAACGATACGAGCAATTTGCGTCCACCGAAAGCGTTACCGTCGTTATCGATGTATTCGACCAGTGCGCCGACCGGTACCATCGACGCGAAGATGTCGTCGTGCTTGAACGGCGGCTGTCATTTGTGGACGAAACCATCGCAACCGCAAGTTTATACGTACCGAAGTTCGGGATGCGCAGCGTGCCATTACGTTTACGCCGACGATGGTGTGTATCGCGGCAACGATCCGACGATTCCGAATAACGAACCGGGGCATGGCGTCGCGCATCAGCTTACGACCGCGATTCCGTTTTCGCAGTGCGATCACTGCCACAATCGCAGCAACTATAATTTGAAATCGATGGCGTTTGATTGGCGCGAGGACTTGCCGCCGATGGCACGTCCGCTTTCATCGCTAATGCCACCCGAAGGCAGACGGCTCATCGAGTACTATCAACCGATTGCCGATTTCACCAAATGCGAGTACGAACTGAATTGTGTCGATTGTCATACGGCGCAAGAGGCGATGGGCGACGGACACATTTACGGCTCGAAGAAAGACGCGCAGCATATTCAATGCCAAACGTGTCACGGCACGCTGACAACTATGCCAAAGATTACGTCTATCGTCGATGCGAACGAGTTGGCGATGCGTCAAGCACGAATCAATGGACACCCAGAATTTCTCAAGGTCGGCGATCAAGTGATTACGACGGAACGCGGGGAATTGTTGTGGAGCATCAAGCAGACTGCGCCGAACAAATTCGTGCAGGTCGATAAAGTGACCGGGCAAATCTACAATGTGCCGTTGGTCAAGGGCAGCGGATGTACGCAAGACGGCAAGACGCAAACGTCGGATTATTGTCACACTTGCCATTCGGTCGTCCGATAGTCACATAGTCGAATAGTCAGGTAGTCAATGCAATTGTTCGACTATCTGACTATAAGACTACCGGACAAGAGACTATGACAAGACGAAATTTCTTAATCAACTTGGGTTACGGTGTCTTTCTTGCGGCTAGCGGATTGGTCGCGGCGATGTTCGCGCGGTTTCTTACGCCGAATATCGTTACGCCTTCGCCAGGTCCGGTTGAAATCGGAACTCCGGATGAATACGCGGTTGGTTCGTTAACGCATGTTGAAAACGCGCGCGCGTACATCGGTCGCGATGAGCGCGGGTATTACGCCGTTGTCGCGATTTGTACGCACTTGGGTTGCACGCCGTATGTTGAGGGCGATGAATATGCATGTCCATGTCACGGCAGCCGCTTTGCGCGCGATGGTCGCGCGCTAGCAACACCGGCAACGCGCGCATTGGATCATGCCTTTGTCGGACGCAATGCGAATGGCAAGTTGTTTGTTGATCGCAGTCGTACCGTCGATGCTGATTATCGGTTGAGCGTTTAGCGTTTGTCGTTCCTCTTGGATCATGCCTCTGTTTTTTCCTCGCCGAATGGATGGCTCCCTTTTTTGCATTCTATTACCAGAATAATAGTTAAAATCGTTGACGAATGGGTGATTTAGCACTGTAATATTGGTGACTCAAGGGTTTGATTCAGGAGTCTGCCATGCCCCCTATCCGTCAGAAAAAGCCAAAGTCCCCATCTCGAAAAACTCGATCTGCGCGGTCCGCGTTTGAAATCAACGTCGGTCAGCGCCTGCGTGCGCTGCGGACTGAGCACGACTTGTCGGTTCGCGCTCTGGCAGAGAAAAGCGGCTTGGCGATGAACACGTTGAGTCTCATCGAAAATAGCAAGACCTCGCCTAGCGTCAGCACATTACAGCAAATCGCATTTGCCCTCGCTGTCCCAATCACCGCTTTTTTTCAATCAAGTATTCCCAAGAATAGTGTTGTGCATCACAAGGCCGGCACGAGTCCCCACATCGCGTTCGAGCATGGAACTTTGGAAGACCTTGGCACAGGGTTGTCGCATCAAGCGGTCGAGCCATTCATCGTCACTCTGGGACCGCAAGCAGGCAGTGGTTCGCGCATGATCGTTCATACCGGCTATGAATTCGTTTATTGCTTGGAAGGTCGAATCGCCTATACCATCGACGAACGAACGTACTTGCTCGAACCGGGCGATAGTTTGTTGTTCGAATCCTACTTGCCGCATCGTTGGCATAATGTGGATTCAAAAGCCGCGCGCGCGATTTTGGTCTTGTATCCCTCTGACGAAAATGATCAACCGACCGAGCGGCACTTTGCGCCGAAAAAATAAGCCAAAGCTTTAGCGCATTCCTCTCTGAGGTTGCATGTGTTCGATACACCATCAGGGTAGGAAAAGAACTACGACGATGAACGTTCACATCTTGCCCAGGCAGATTGTTCGATGGGGCTGCATCGCCTTGGTGGCATTGTTCTGCTCTCTCATTCCGAGCGATGAACCCAATTCCTTTATTCCACTTTCGACGGTGGATGGCAAAACACAAACCGATGCGCATTGGTTGCTTTCAACCCAAGCTCCATCAGTCAATGTGGTGGATACCCCAGAAGAAATCCTGGCATTGTATCCAGAATGGGTGCGTCGCCTTCTTTGCGAAAGTAATGTTTTCTACTCGCAGAATCCTCTCGCGGGTAAAACAGTTCGCTTTGAAACCCCGATTGACATCAATTTGCACGGCATTCCTCAAGTTGTGGACGCGATCAATCACTACGAAGCGTTGACGGGAGGAGTAATAACTTTTCGCCAAGTCGATTTCGATCCGCTCGTCGGAATCACGGTTATCGAAGGAGACGCTGAAAATCGCGACGGAGGACCGGGATGCGGACACGTAACGTGTCAGAGAGATCCGCACTCCGGTTTTTCTTTAAGGGTTGGAAATACCGGCGCGTTCAATTCGCTGGTGTATGTTCATCTTGGTTCCAAACGGTGCGATTTTGTGAGCGAGGGTTTTCGGCCATGCTCGATTGTCGAACACGAGCTAGCCCATGCCTTGGGATTGGGAAATCACTTTCCCGGTTTCACGGGCATCGAAGGGCTGTCGTTGGAACTGTTGGTCACGATCACTGTACTTTATCGTGTGCCACCCGGTACCGATGTGGCGTGGATGTGTGTGAACGATTGATGTGGTTGCCGATTCGCGTTCAGCATAAAGCGACGAGGTGTCACGCACTGTGCGCATGACGCCTCGTCGCTTTACCGATTCTCGCGGGGATGCCTAACGACGAATCAACGGAAGATATAGAAACGAGTTATTCTTGGGCTTGTACGAAATTCCATGCGGTCCCGCTCCGCTTGGAATCGTGCCATGACACACGCGGCAATCGTCGAGTGTGCCGGCGTGACCTTGCAACGCAATATTTTGAATGTTGTCGTTTGGCTGCATTGTCGGCAGAATCGCGTGGGGGCTGCCGTGACACGCTTCGCAGTACAGTCCGCCGTGTCCAACCGAATTGCGGTAAAGCTTGCCGGGATTTTCGGCGAATTGCGCCGAATGACAAGTACCGCAGCGCGGCAGATCGATCCAGGGCTGGCGATTGGAACTGGAAACCTGAGACATAGAACCGTGACATGCCGTACACGTCATGCCCTTTTGGTACATCGTGTCGCGCAAGCATTGAGTTTGCTGACCCGGATGACAAAGGTAGCAATCGTTGGTTTCTTCGGCGTGCTTGCCGTGCATCGCGCGCGATAGATTGGGCAAGTTGGGATTGCCCGGCGCGCCCAGCGCATTCGAGCCATGACAACTCGCGCACAAGACCGGTCGCGAATTCATGAGATTCGTTCCATTTTCGCGGTCGTGTAACGTGAGAATATTCGTTTCGACGTTGCCGGTGCGTCCGCCCGGATCCTTGCCATCGGCGTGACAAGTTTCGCAGCGCATTTCCGTTGATACCGGTGCAACGGTCGTCGTCTCGGCAAGGATTTGTCCGGTCGCGCTGTCTTTTGCGACGATGTGGGCTTGCTGATATGGATACCAATTGGCTGGGATGGGCTGCGGCGCGCTGTCGCGGTAAGGCGTGAGTGGAATGCCTTCGATCACAAAATGGTCTTTCTTCGCGTCCATGTTACCCGCGAGTTTCGCACCGGTCAGACCAACATCGATCTGGGTTGCCGATGGACTACCGGGAAAAAGTTTCGCGGCATATTGAAAGAAATTGGTTTTGCCTGCCGAGTACGTATTGTCGATAATGTTGTATTGAATCGTGACGCTGTTGGTGATGATTTGCGGTTGAGGTCCCTGCCGAATGAGTTGCGCCCACAAAGTGTTGTAAGGTGGAAGCACCGCAAGGTTGGCGTAATTTTCGTTCATGCAGTGCATGCCCAAATCGTTCCAGCCGATGATTTTGTATGTGCCCGTGTTGGCTGTGAGCGGTAAAGTTACTTCGGATGTTTGAGGCAATTTACCAACTGCTTCAGTTGCGCGAGGTTGCGAAATCAGGAGGAACAGCCCGTACAGTGCGAAAGCAACGATGAAAGGTACAAAGACAACGCGTGCGCTCAGAATTTTTTGAATTCTTTGCATAATCGGCTCCTTTGCATCAAAATTTGACCGAAAAATAGCGGTCATCCTTTTGATGCAACCCAGCCGCATAAGATGTTAACGATAATTTAATTCCACCTTAAAAACTTGTTAAGCACGTCCGGTCTTTTTGCGTGTGTATGTTTACGGCTTCTTGTACGTTCAAGATTTCTTGGGATTGAGTGGACAAATCCAACCGCAGACCGCTTCGCCAGCAAACAAAATGCCGATCAACAAACCAAGACCTAACACGACATTTGAAAATTGCAATTTTGAAACGTATTGTCCGCTGATGACAAGCCACCGCCAAGGAGCTGCCAACCCGCCGAATGGCGACAGGGTATCGATAGAGGCAGTCGCGCCGTCGAGCTTTGACGTGTTGTGAACAACCGTCGTGTAAACAAGGAATCCTATCAAGCCGATTCGAAGCGCATCGCGTATGGGTTCAATCCACATCATTGGGAAATGGGGTGCGCGGGCAGGCATTTTGGATTTCGGGTCGAGGAAAAAATTTCGGGCTACCATCTAACCTCCAAGGTCGGTCGTTTTCAGAGAACAGACTACTAGAGGATTTGCGGAGTCAGGACTCATTCCGCCAAGGTTGACAGAAGTAGCGAAAAAACGGAATGAGTGAATTTGACTGATTACGTTTTGCTCGCGAGTTTGGCACATTCGCGACCAAGATTCCAAAACACCTTGATTTT
>JACRMI010000109.1 GCA_016215025.1 Chloroflexota bacterium | reverse complement strand
TGCTCTGGCCGATAGTAACGCTTGGGAACTTCGGAATTGTCTTTGGCTCGTCTCATCCACACACCTTTGCGTCGTAGGGTTCTTGAGAACCCATTATACCGCATCAGAGGCGTGTAGGTGGAATTTTGCGGTTACTGATAAAAAGAATTCTGCCAATGCTCTGTACTAGTCCTATAACTGAATGGTCTGTGCCAACAAGCCAGCGTATCACACCTACAAGGATAAAGAGTCCCAAAAGCCAGAGCCACTGTTTTCTTTTCATCTTTCACCTTTGGAAGAATTTTGTGGCAGAGCGCCTTTGTCACTTTTTGTTTCGCTTCAGCCGCCTTTTAAGCTCTTTCCACTCTAACGTATTCAACACATCCTTGGCTTCCAGCCAGCCGCGCCGCGCCATTGCCACGCCAAAAAATAACGCGTCGAAGCCAGCCGGCGAATGCGCATCACTATCGATCACGATGGGTATTCCCAAGTCATGCGCGCGACGTACCCGCACGTCGTCCAAATCCAAGCGTTCTGGTGCTGAATCGATTTCGAGAATCGTGCCGGTCTCTTTGGCAACGCGGAATACTTGTTCCAAATCGAGCGCGGATTCTTCGCGTGTGCCAATCAAGCGACCGGTCGGATGCGCAAAAATATCGACGTAGGGGTTTTGCAATGCTTTGACGACGCGTGCTGTAATTTTTTCGCGCGTTTGTTTGAGCGCGCTGTGGGTCGAGACCAACACAAGGTCGAATTGGGCGAGGATGTCGTCGGGAAAATCGAGCGAGCCGTCCGCGTGGATTTCCATCTCGATGCTTTTCAGCACGACAAAGTCTTTCCACTTTTTGTTCAGCGCGTCGATCTCTGCCCATTGTTGTTTGAGTCGCTCCGGTGTTAGCCCGCGTGCGATGCCTAGCCCTTGGCTGTGATCGGTGATCGCGATGTATTTCCAGCCACGCGCGCGTGCCGCTTCTGCCATCTGCTCGATGGTAAAGCTGCCGTCGCTCCAATTCGAGTGCATTTGCAGGTCGCCCTTCAAATTGCTCAACTCGACCAGGCGCGGCAGATTCTTTTCGCGCGCCGCTTCGAGTTCGCCGTTGGCTTCGCGCAATTCAGGCGGAATCCATTGCAAGCCAAGTTTCTCGTACGTCTCTTGTTCCGTCGGCGTGAAAATTTCATTTTCGCCTTTAACAGTCGTAAAACACCACTCGCTTAACGACAAGCCCTGGCTGAGCGCAATTTGGCGCACGGCAATGTTATGCTCTTTGCTGCCGGTAAAATATTGCAGCGCGGTACCCCAGTTTTTCGGTTCGAGCACGCGCAAATCGATTTGCAGTCCGTTCACGGCGATGATGCTGGCTTTGGTCGGTCCCTTCGCGTTAATGTCTTGCACCTGCGGCAACTTGACGAACGCATCGATGATTTTGGGATGATCGGGTAAATCGGCGCTGACGAGAATATCCAAATCGCCAATCGTTTGCTTCATGCGGCGCAGACTGCCCGCGGGCGCAATGTCGCGAATCAGGTCGCCGCACGCCACGCGCAATTCGCTGACGACGTTTTGCGCGAACGGATACGCCGTGCCAATCGGAACGCGCGTCGATGATTTTTTGCGGCGCTGCGCGTCGATCCCAGCGAGAATTTTTTCTTCCGTCTTTGCGCCAAAGCCCTTGACCGTGCGCAACTTGCCCGCACGCGCTGCCTTTTCTAACTTGTCGACGCTGGTGATTTTCATTTCTTGCCAAAGACGCGCCACGGTTTTTGGTCCGACGTCGGGAATTTTCATGATATCGAAAATTCCAACCGGAATGTCTTTCGAAATCTTTTTATAGTATTTCAATTCGCCCGTGCGCAATAGTTCGTCGATCTTGTCGGCAATTGCTTCGCCGACGCCAGAAATCGATCGCAAATTTTTGGGGTCGTTTTGCCAAATGTCGCGAATGTCGCGGTTTAGATGTTCAATCGCATCCGCAGCACGGCGATAGGCGACTGTCTTGAAAACGATCTCGCCTTGAATCTCCAATATATCGGCGATGCGATAAAGCAGTGCAGCGATTTCCTGGTTCGTCCATCTTTGTGTAACCTCTAATTTTTTTACTGGCATGGTGGACTCCAAGTAGCGCAAATTTCCAATTTGCATGCGAAATAAACCATGCGGCAAGTTGGAAACTTGCCCTACGATATTCTAATTTTCATTTCGCCAGCATTGTAGAACATCGCAGAGACGTTGTCAAAGGGTAGAAACGTGCGACGCACCTCCAAGGTGCGTCGCACGTTTCTACCCTCGAACATACACGTACCCGTCCATGATTCTTCGCGCGGTTCGATACGTTGTACCGCGCACATAGTGGTACTCTGAACCTTCGCGCGTGATGGTCGCATCGACGCCAATCGAGCCACTGACGTGACCGATTCGTACTTCGGGCAATGCACGCCGATCCGGCGGAATCATTTCGTAGACGATTGTCCCTTCGACGCGCGCTGCACCGGCTGTGCCGATTGCTCCGGTCGTCGGATACGCGCCATGCACTTTGCCCATCGACAGCATTCGCGAAACGACATCGACTTGATCGGCATTCATGACGATGCCCGAGGTCATTTTGTAATCGGCGGGCGGCGACACAATCGCGATCTTTGGGATCGATGGACTCTTGAGCGAGGCTTCGGCAACATCGCGCGCAAGCCCAATCTTCACGGCAGCGATGGCGCGGATGTTTTCCAAGCGAGCGGCGAGCTCAGCGTTCGAATCAACTTCGTTCGCCAATTCGGTTCCTTTCAATCCTAGGTCGCGTGCGCGTACAAAGACAAATGGATTCGCCGCATCAATGAGCGTAACGTCAATCGCATCGATTTTCTCTTGCAGCTTGCCAGTCGGAAACAGTTTGCCGGTCAACGCGCCGCCCGGCGATTCAAAATCAAGTGCGACGCGCGCGCCAGTTCCCGACACACCAGCGATTTCATAATCACCATCGACTTTCGCTTTGCCATCTTCAACTTGGACATGCTCGACAATATATTTTTTTGTGTTGGTATTGTAAACGCGGACAAGCGTTTCGGGTTCGTGTATCTCGACCAGTCCTTCGTCAATCGCATACGGTCCAACCGCCGAAGAAATATTGCCGCAATTGCCGCCGCGATCGATCAAATCGCTGATGTGACTGCCCTGGCAAAATGTATAATCGACAGTGTTCGGTTCGCCATCGCGCAAATCAATGATCGCAACTTTGTTCGTGCTAGAGATCGGTCCACCCAATCCATCGACCAGACGACCGAACGGATCGGGATTGCCGAGCGCGGCGAGCAGAATTCTGTCTTGGAGTTGAATATCGTCGGGCAAGTCTTCGCGCCGAAAGAATAGCGCACGACTCGTGCCGCCGCGCATGATGGTACATGGAATTCGTTTTTGCATTTACTTCCTCGTTGAAAAATACTTGTCGCGAATCTGCGCGAATGATTCGTTTTGGAGTATAAGCTTTAGCTGGTGGACTAAATCCATCACCGCGTAAGCGCTCGACTCCAATAGAATTTTCGCGTTCATTCGCGAGATTCGCGGGCGATTTGATTTTCCTTTCGCAAAAGGTTTCGCAGAATGGTTGGCAGGATGCCGCCGTTTTTGTAATACTCGATCTCGATCGGCGTATCCAAGCGCACGATGACTTGAAATTGAATTTGCTTGTCCGCGTCGTCGGTTGCCACAATGGTTGCATCTTGGCGCGGCTTTAGATCATTTGAGATGCCATGAATGTCGATCACCTCACGACCCGTCAAGCCAAATGTTTCCGCATTCTCGCCGGGTTTGAATTGCAGCGGCAAGATACCCATGCCAACCAGGTTCGAACGATGAATGCGCTCAAATGATTGCGTGAGAATCGCTTTGACGCCGATCAGCGCTGGCGCTTTTGCCGCCCAATCGCGCGACGAACCCGTACCGTATTCTTTGCCGGCGATGACGATGAGGGGAATGTTATCCGCTTTGTATTTCTTCGACGCGGCGAAGATTGACATTCTTTGACTGCTGACCGCAGACGGCAGACTGCGTGCAGTCGAAGGTTGCGGGTCGGTGGTCGGTGGTCCGAAATACAAAGTATGCCCACCTTCTTCACCACCAAGAATCCAATTCTTCAATCGAATGTTGGCGAACGCGCCGCGCATCATGACCTCATGGTTGCCGCGCCGCGTGCCGTACTGATTGAAATCCTCCGGCGCAACGCCGTGCGCGATCAAGTACTTGCCAGTGGGTGAATCGAGTGGAATGCTGCCGACGGGCGAGATGTGGTCCGTTGTAATCCCATCGCCCAAAAGAGCAAGCACGCGTGCTCCGCGAATATCGGTCAAGTCTCTATTCTCTAATTTCCAATCTTTCACAAACGGCGGCTCGATGAGGTACGTCGATGACGAGTCCCAGGGAAAAAGATCACTCTCGCTGACGGGGAGTGCATTCCACGCAGGATCACCGTCGAAGACATTAGCATACACTTTCGCGAACATTTCCGAATCGATGGCGGTCATTAACTCGGCAATTTCTTTTTGCGATGGCAAAACGTCGCACAAAAAAACTGGCTCGCCGTTTCTATCGATACCTAGCGGCTCGTTTTCGAGATCGATGTCAATTGTTCCCGCTAGAGCGTATGCCACAACGAGTGGTGGCGATGCGAGAAAATTTGCGCGGACGAGTGGATGGATGCGCCCTTCAAAGTTTCGATTGCCGGAAAGAACTGCCGTTGCGACGAGACTTTTTTCGGTGATCGCTTGCGCGTTGGAATCAGGGAGCGGACCGCTGTTGCCGACGCAAACCGCGCAGCCATAGCCCGTCAAAAAGAATCCCAGCGTCTCCAAGTATGGCGTCAGTCCAGTCTTGTCCAAGTATTCTGTGACGACTTGCGAGCCAGGTGAAAGACTCGTCTTGACGTGCGTCTTGACGGTGAGACTCTTTTCGACTGCTTTTTTCGCGAGCAAGCCAGCGCCGATGAGCAATGATGGATTGCTCGTGTTGGTGCAAGAGGTGATGGCGGCGATGACCACTGATCCATTTCTGATTTCTGATTTCTGATTTTCGATTTCAGAACTTGCCAATCCGTAGCCACCATCTTTAGTCGGCGCAGTAAGCAATCCGTGAAAATGTTTCTTCAAATCGCGGACGGCGACGCGTTGTTCCGGCTTCTTTGGACCTGAAACACTCAGTTCGACCTCGGCGAGATTCAGTTCGAGCGTGTCGGTGAAAATTGGCTCGGGCGTCGTGTCGGTACGAAAGAGACCTTGCTCCTTGGCGTATCGTTCGAGCAGGTCGGCGGATTGCGCGCGCCCGGTGTGACGCAGATAGCGCACGGTTTCTTCATCGGTGGGGAAAAAGCCCATCGTCGCGCCGTACTCGGGAGCCATGTTCGCCATCGTCGCGCGGTCGGGCAGCGAAATGGAAGACAAGCCAGGTCCAAAGAACTCGACGAATTTATCGACGACGCCTTTCTGGCGCAGCATTTGCGTTACCGTCAAAACGAGATCAGTTGCGGTCACACCATCGCGCAGAGTACCGGACAATTTGAAACCGATCACTTGCGGAGTGACAATGTAAACCGGTTGCCCCAGCATCACCGCTTCGGCTTCGATGCCGCCAACGCCCCAGCCAACTACGCCGAGTCCGTTAATCATGGGCGTGTGTGAATCTGTGCCGACGACGGTATCGGGGAAGAGTTCAGCACCCTGAGCAGAGTCGAAGGGGCGAACGATCACACCTTGCGCGAGGTATTCCAAATTGACCTGGTGAATAATTCCGGTTGCGGGCGGCACCACGCGAAAATTCTTGAACGCCCGTGAACCCCATTTGAAAAATTCATAACGTTCGCGATTGCGTTCGTAGCCGAGGAGAGTATTTTTCTGTGCCGCATCCTTCGTGCCGTAATAATCGATGATGACGGTATGATCGATGACGAGATCGACGGGAATGAGCGGATTGATCTTTTGCGTGTTGTGACCCAGTCGATGAACGGCGTCGCGCATGGCGGCAAGATCGGCGAGACATGCGCCGCCGGTGAAATCCTGCATGATGACGCGTGCGGGCATGAAGGGGAGTTCCGCGAGTGTGGGCGTGCGGGCGTTCCATTGCGCGAGGCGTTGGATGTCATCTGCGGTTACGCGATAGCCGTCTTCGTTTCGCAAAAGCGATTCGAGCAGAATGCGAATCGAAAAGGGGAGCTGTTCAAGATTGGGAGCGACACTCGTCTTGGCGAGTTGATCGAGTCGATAAATGAAAGGATCGCCAAATTTCGTGCGTGTGCCAAAAGTGTTCAAACTAGTCATTCGATATTCCTTACAAAAGGGTTGAGCCAAAAGATTTTAGCACAAGTCAGTTGATTGATCCATTCCAATCGACCAGTTGTCATCTCGAGCGGAGCGAGAAATCTCTTTTCCTATCAACTGGAAGATTTCGCCTCACAAACGCTTCGCGGTCCGCCGAATTGACAGTCCTGAATTTGACAGAGTCGGCGTTGTATCCTATGGTAAGGCGAAGCATTCTGAACGTAGTCGAAGGATGCTTCGCCCTTACATCTATGAAGAGAGGAAGTTATGCTTACTGTTCGCAATGCGGCGCGGGAACGTTTAGAACAAGGCGAGTTGGCATTAGGCGCTGGCATCAAGCTCGCGCGCACCGTCGAAATTGCCAAGTTGATGAAGACGGCTGGTTACGATTGGTTGTTTATCGATCTCGAACACGGCGCGATGTCGTTGGACAATGCGTGCCAGATTTCCGTCGCCGCACTCGACGCCGGTCTCGCGCCGATTGTGCGCGTGCCCTCTGGCGAATATTCGATGGCAACACGCGCGCTAGACAACGGCGCGTTGGGAATTGTACTGCCGCATGTGAATTCCGTTGACGAGGCGCGCCGCGCGGTCGAGAGACTAAAATTTCCGCCGATGGGGCATCGTTCGATTGCGGGTGCGCTGCCGCAATTGGATTATCAATCGGTCAAAACGACCGAGCTGGTCGAATCGCTCAACGCGGCGAGTCTGGTCATCGCAATGATCGAAAGTCCCGAAGCGGTTGAGATCGCCGATCAGATTGCCGCGGTGCCAGGTATCGACATTTTGCTGATTGGCACGAACGACTTGTGCGCTGAAATGGGTATTCACGGCGACGTGGGAAATCCCAGGGTGGTAGAGGCGTACAAACAAGTGGGCGAGGCGTGTCGCAAGCACAACAAGTGGCTTGGCATGGGCGGCGTGTATATCGAAGACATTATGCAGCGCTATATTGGGCTGGGAGTCAGGCTTATTCTTTCCGGAAATGACTTGACGTTTTTGCTCGCCGCTTCGAAAGCACGGGCAGGTTTTCTCCGAAAGATTGCGCTTTGATGGTTTGATGAGGCGTTGCCTGGCATGTTCTACGGCAGCGCATTTGATTTTGAAAATTTATTTACCCGTTTTCTGGCATTGCCATTGACTTTCCTAGTTCTTTTGGTATACTGTATACAGTATACCAAAACGTCGACGTTGTACTTTTGGAAGTTGGCGGAGATGCCACCACTTAGAGCTACCCTCAGTCAGAACCCACCTCTGCGAGATCAGGCATATAGCGCTCTGAAAGACGCTATACTGTCTGGACGATTTGCGCCGGGCGACCATTTGGTCGAACTTGAGATTGCCCAATCTCTTGGACTTAGTCGCAGTCCAGTGCGTGAAGCTTTTCGCCGGCTTGAACAAGAAGGTTATCTATGCGTCACTCGCACAGGTGTCGTCGTTCAACAAATTTCCCTCAAAGACATCGAAAGCGTGTATTACGTTCGCCAACGTCTGGAAGGCATGGCATCGGCGCTCGCGGCGATATGCGCCACCGATGAAGACATTGCGCAACTACGACAATCGATTAAGGTGATGGAAGTTGCATTGAAAGAAAAAAACCAAAAAAAGGTCGTTCGAGCCGGCAACGATTTCCACGCACTGCTTTACTCAGTCTCCGATAACAAGTATCTGATTGATCTACTGAATGTGACCTACGAAAAAATTCGGCATTTTCGCACGGTGAATATTACCGTTCATGACCGCGGACGCGAAGCGGTGGAAGAACATCGCGCGGTTGTCGAAGCGATTGCTCGGCACGATGCCGTCAAAGCCGACCGTTATTCGCAAGAACACGTTCAAAATTCCTGGGCGCACACCAAGCGCGCGCTCGAAAAATCAGCAAATGAAAAAAACTAGCCGTCTGCGTTCGCTTTTGCGCGAATCGAATATTCTCGTCGTCCCCGGTGCGGCCGATGCGCTGACGGGGCGCTTGATCCAAGAAGCTGGGTTTGACGCCGTGTATGCGACGGGTGCAGGCATTGCGAACGCGCAATTTGCTTTACCCGACATCGGTTTGCTTTCGCTGACCGAAATGGTGACGCACATTCGTCGCTTGGTTGAAGCGGTCGATATGCCAGTCATCGCCGATGCAGACACCGGCTATGGCAATTCGTTGAATGTGATGCGCACCGTGCGCGAGTACGAACACGCCGGTGTTGCCGCGATTCAGATCGAAGATCAAGTCAGTCCCAAAAAGTGCGGTCACTTTGCCGGGAAGGAGGTGATTGCAACCGAAGAGATGGTTCAAAAATTGCGTGCGGCAATCGCTGCGCGCAGTGATCCCGACCTCGTGTTGATTGCCCGCACGGATGCGCTTGCGACGCAAGGATTCGACGCAGTGGTCAAGCGTGCGCGGCTCTACGCCGAGAATGGCGCAGACGTGATTTTTGTTGAAGCGCCGACGGAGCGTGACCAAGTGGTGCGGCTGCCAAAAGAAATCAACGCACCATTGCTCTTCAATCTGACGGAAGGCGCAAGATCACCGCTGTTTAGTACTCAGGAATTGCAAGCATTCGGATATAAAATCGTTATCTATCCGAACATGCTATTGCGCGTAACGATGCGCGCGACCCAGGAATCGTTAGCGGTACTCAAAGCCGAAGGGAGCAGCGTTTCGATCTTGCCGCGCATGGTCGATTGGCAAGAACGTCAGCGGGTCGTTCGTCTACACGAGTTTGAAGAATTGGATCGCACGTTCGTAAAACCGTAGCGCAATTTGCCAAATTGCGCCACATTATCAGAGGAGAAGAAGCATGAAAAAGTTCGCATTGTTCGCGATGTTAGTTCTTGCAGTGGTCGTGTTGGCTGCCGCATGTGCGCCTGCCCCGACTCCTGTTCCTACCGCGGCCCCGCCCACTGCCGCGCCCAAGCCAGCTAGTAGCAGTTCATCGGTGGCATCCTCCAGCGCCGCTCCTGCGCCTACCGCCGCGCCAAGTAGCAGTGCCGCGTCGTCCAGCGCTGTGTCGTCTTCCGCTGCATCGTCTGCCGCCGCCAGCAATGTCGTCGAAGAATCGAAGAAAGAAAACGCGTTGGTCGTTTATTCGATCATGAGCGCGTCCAACTGGAAACCGGTCATTGAAGGGTTCTCCAAAAAGTATCCGTGGATCAAGGTCGAGAATGTTGCCGACCTTTCCTCGAACGAAATCTTCCCACGCTACTATTCCGAATCGGCAAGCAAAGCTAAGACCGCCGATCTCATCATCACCACCAATCCCGATGGCTGGCAAGATTTCATCGCCAAGGGTGAATCTGTCGCTTACAAATCGACTGAAGATGCAGCGCTCCCCGCTTGGTCGAAACTGGCGCCTGGCATCTACACCGTGTCCAGTGATCCTTTGATTCTGATCTGGAACAAGCAAGCGGTTCCCAATGGTGTCAAGTCGTTGGCAGACCTTGCCGCACTGATCGATAAAGACCCCGCGAAATTCCAGGGTAAGATCACGACGTATGATGCGGAAACGAACGCCACCGGTTTCGCCGCTAACTGGTTCTGGATGAAGAAGAAGGGCGAAGATGGTTGGAAGATTTTCGAAAGCATCGCCAAAGCCAAACCGAAACTCGGGAGCGGCGCAGGCGCGATGGTCGATGACACGCTTTCGGGCGCTATCTCCGTCGGTTACTTTGTCTCTGGGATCAACGCGTACCCCAAGTACCCCGCGGCTGAACCCGTCATGGGCAATGCCATGATCGCCGATGTGACACCTCTCATCGTGCGTGGCATGGGTCTCACCAAATCTGCCAAGAACTCGAACTCGGCAAAACTCATGATGGACTATATTCTCTCCCAAGAAGGTCAACTGGCCTTTGCCGAGGGTGGTCTCACAGCGTATCGTCCCGATGTCGCGGACAAGGCAAAATTGCACTTGAACAAATTGTCGGCTGCCGTCGGTGAACAGAATCTTGCACCGTTCTATTTCGACAAAGACATCGCCGATCCCGCCAAGGTCGCCGAGTTCAAAGCACGTTGGAAGAAACTGTTCAAACCATAATCGATTGATCGGTTGGTAGAGACGTTCGCGAAGTGTGCAACGTCTCTACCAACGCGGAGATTGCCATGACCACAATCGAAGCACAAGCGACACGGACGCGCGCGCCATCACGTTTTTCCTGGGATCGCCTGGTGCAATGGAGCATCGTCATTGCTACCATCGTGCTGGTGCTTTTCCCCGCGTGGCCCCTCTTTGTCCAAGCGTTTGTGGATAAACCGTTGTACGATACCGCCAAGCAATTTTCTTTCAGCAATGTCATGCGCACATTTACGAGTGCGGAACTCTGGGGCGTCGTAGGTACCACCGCGATCTACGGTGTGCTGTCCACTGTGCTTGCTGTCGCCCTGGGAACTGTGCTTGCCTTGCTCATCACGCGCACCGACATGCCGGGCAAGGGGATCGTTTCTAGTCTGGTCCTCATTCCGTTTTTTGTGTCACCCCTGGTGTTGGCGTACTCGTGGGATACGATTTTTGGACGGCAGGGCTATTTCACCGTCTTGATTCGCACGCTGGGTTTGCCAACCTGGGATTTGTTGACACTCGGCGGCATGATCGTCGTCACCGCCATGTTTTATGCGCCGAATGCGTACTTGCAGTGTACGGCTTCGCTCGCGCTGTCCGATCCGCAGTTGGAAGATGCCGCGCGCATCGCCGGTGCGAATCCGTTCCTGGCGTTGTGGCGAGTGACGGTTCCACTCTTGCGTCCCGCCATCACGTTTAGTGCCCTTTTTATTTTTGTTTCCTCGATTGAAATGCTCGCGATTCCGCTCGTCCTCGGTATGCCGGTGAATATCCAAATTCTGCCAAGCTATTTGTACAAAATCGGCGCGATTGGTTCACCACCGGATTATGGTCAACTTGCCGTCGTCTCCATTCTCTTGGTTCTGTTTATCGCTTTTCTCGTCGCACTGCAAAATAGATTGGTGAGCCAAGAACGACGCTTTGTGACCGTCGGTGGCAAGGCGACGCGTCCCCGCCTGTTGCGCCTCGGCCCCTGGCGCGTGCTTGCTTTTGTGATTGTTGCGGTGTACATGTTCCTGGGCATTGTGCTTCCACTTCTCGGACTGGTAGCCAAATCCTTTGTGCCGTTTCTCAATCCGTTTATCAACCCCCTGACGATGCTGACGATGGAGAATTACGAGGATCTTTTGAGCGTGCAATCGTATAGCAGTTCGATTGTCAACAGCGTCATTATTTCGGTCGTCGGCGCAGCTATTGGCATCCTGTTTATGGCGATGATTGCCGTCATCGTTTATCGTTCGACGTTTCGCGGACGCCAAGCGCTAGCCTATGCGGCGATGTTTCCGCGCGCATTTCCCGGCATCATCGTCGGCATCGGATTTTTGTGGGCCTTTTTGCTCGTTCCGGGACTGGGTAGCTGGCGCAATACGGTTTTGGCGATCATGGCGGCATTCATCATGCGCTATCTGCCACTCGGCTTTATCACCATCAGTCCGTCGATTATGCGCGTGTCGAATGAACTCGATCGCGCCGCGCGCGTGGCAGGCGCAAGTTGGTTGAAGATGGTGACCAGCATCCTGGGTCCGATTTTGTTCCCAGCGCTAATGTCCGGGTACGTGTTACTCTTCATCACCTTTCTAAAAGAATATTCTTCCGCGCTATTCTTGTATGGACCGGGTTCCGAAGTCATCGGCACGACCTTGATTTCGCTTGGACGCAATGGCGATACCGGTCCCATGGCGGCCCTGGCGACGATTCAAACTGCGATTACGTTCATCGTCATTCTCATGAGCCGACGATTCTTGGGAGTAAAACTCTATGAGTGACCTCATCATCGAAGGGTTGGTCAAAAACTTTGGCAAGGTCCGCGCGATCGACAACGTGTCGCTCACGGTCAAGACCGGCACACTGACGACGCTCCTCGGTCCATCGGGCTGCGGCAAAACGACGACGCTTAACAGCATCGCTGGTCTCGATCCCATCGACGAAGGCGTGATTCGCGTGGGCGATTTCGTGCTAAACGATTCCAAACGCAACATCGCGCTTCAACCCGAAGAACGCGAACTGGGGATGGTGTTTCAATCGTACGCGTTGTGGCCTCACATGAAAGTGAAAGACAATCTTGCGTTCGGCTTGAAATTGAAAAAGGTTTCGGACGCGGAAACGCACAAGCGGATCAAGGACACGCTCGAACTCGTCGGCTTGACGGGCTTGGAAGACCGCTACCCATTCCAACTGTCCGGCGGTCAGCAGCAACGCGTCGCGCTCGCGCGTGCCGTTGTGGCCCAGCCGCGCTTGCTCTTGCTCGACGAGCCGCTGTCGAATCTCGATGCCAAGGTGCGCGAGCAAGCACGTTTCTGGCTCCGCGATTTTCAACATCGCCTTGGTATCACGACGATTTACGTGACACACGATCAAGCCGAAGCGTTGGCGATTTCCGATATGGTCGCGGTGATGTCGAATGGCAAATTGTTGCAGTACGCGCCGCCGCTCGAAATTTACGAAAAGCCCGTGTCCAAATTTGTTGCCGATTTCATCGGGGTCTCGTCGTTCCTCAGCGGCACGATTGTCGAGCGCGAGAAAAACCAAACGCGTGTCCGAATCGAAACCGGCGAAGTGCTCACATCGTGTCGCGCCGCGCCGCAAGGCGACAAGGTATCGGTCGCGATTCGTTCCGAGCGCATTCGCTTGGTGCCGGTATCGGAGCAATTGCCCAACACGATTCCAGCGAAGGTCGCCTCCGGTGTGTACCTGGGAAGCAAGTGGCAGTACCTCGTCGAAATCAAATCCGGCACGATGCGGGTGGAGACGATGGACGCTGCGCCAGGCGAGCAAGTGCGCCTCAGCTTTTCGCCAGACGACTTGATTTTGTTGCCCGCGGAATCGTAAAAATTCAAGGGAACTAGAGGAAATGAGGGAACTCTGGGAAATCGATTCCCTTATTTCCCTCATTTCCTTTATTTCCTTGAGTTCCCTTTGAGGGGAGGATTTTATGGGACCGTGGCGAACAGCAATTACGCATTCAGATCGCGATCACGTGTGGGTGCGCGGCTACGATGTGACGGAATTAATGGCAAACATCACCTTTGCCGATATGGTCGTCCTGCTTCATCGCGGCGAACTGCCCACGCCTGCCGAGCGCAAAATCATCGACGCGATTCTCGTGGCGATTGCCGATCACGGACCTGGGTCGCCTTCGTCGATGGCGGCGCGCACCATCGCGACGGGTAATCGGCGCGCGGTAGAAGCCGCTATCGCGGGCGGCATCCTGGCGATTGGCGACGCGCACGCCGGAGCCGGGTTCGATTGCATGATGGTGATTACCGATGGTATCGCGCGTGCCAAGAAAGAATCGATGTTGTTTGTGGATATGGCAGAAAAAATCGTCGCGGAAACACGCGCGGCGAACAAGCGACTGCCCGGATTGGGACATCCCTTTCACGATCAAGACCCGCGCACGGTCCGACTATTTGAAATGGTGAACGAACTCGGACTCGCGCGCGATGGTTATACCTTCATCCATGCGCTCGCCGATGCGACGCGCAAACAAATCAAAGCTTTGCCCATCAATGCCGATGGTGCGATTGCGGCGATTCTGTACGACCTGGGTTTGCCGCCGCTCATGGCGAAAACGATTTTTATCATCGGGCGCGTCGCGGGACTATCGGCGCAAGTGATGGAAGAATATTCGCGCGAAAAACCGCTGCGCGTTCGCATCGACGACGTTCAATACGACGGCATCCCGCCGAGGAAATTATAGTCCGCTAGTCACGCGAATCTTCGCCAATCAAAGAATTCTCTCAGACTGTCATGCTGAGAACTCATGCCCGCATTGGCATGTTCAAAGGACAGAAACTTGTCATTCTGAGCGGAGCGTTTTTTGCGATGCGAACGATGCGCGTCTCGCCAGGTAGAGCGAGACCCTTCGCTTCGCTCAGGGTGACAGGTTGAAGGTTCTGGGTAGCGAAGCGACTTTTCGAAATGACAAATTAGCAAAGATTCGCGCGATTCGTGAGAGAATTTTTAGGAGAACCAGTGAAAGACCGTTTTCAAGAACTATTTGCTGCGTACGCCATTGCTCAACACACTCTGCCTGCTGATACGATCCACGAGGTCAAGCGTCGCATTATCGATTCACTCGGCGTGATGTGCGCCGCTATCAACGACGATTCACCCACTGCAGCGCGCATGTACGCTGAACAATATCCATTGCAGGACGGCGCGACGATTTTCGGTTCGACGGTGCGCGCGAATCCGGAGACAGCGGGCTTTGCGAATGGTGTTGCTGTGCGCTATCTCGATTTCAACGACACCTATCTCTCGCTCGAACCACTGCATCCGAGCGACTGCATCATGCCGCTGCTTGCGCTTGCCGAATGGAAGAATGCCAGTGCCGCCGGACTCATCCAAGCGATTGCGATTTCGTACGAGTTGAGCATGAACTTGTGCGATGCCGCCAGTTTGCGGACGTACGGTTGGGATCACGTGAATTACATCGGACTCGGCGTTGCCGCAGGCGCGTCGCGCATCCTGGGATTGAACGCCGCGCAGACTGCGCACGCGATTTCGATTGCACTCGTTCCACACGCGGCGATGCGCCAAACGCGTGCGGGCGAACTGTCGATGTGGAAGGGCGCAGCGGCGGCGAACTCTGCGCGCAATGGATTGTTCGCCGCGCTCGTTGCATCGAGAGGATTCACGGGACCGTTCGAGCCATTCGTCGGGCAAATGGGATTCATCAAGCACGAACTCGGCGGTCACGCTTTCGACGATAAGGCGCTGGAACGTATTACGCGCAACGAACCGCCGCATCGAATCTGTGATTCGTATATAAAGGCATATCCCGTCGAATACCACGCGCAGAGTGCGGTCGATGCGGCGTGCGAACTCTACCAAGAAATTCGAGATTGGAGATTGATCGAGCAGATCGAGATTGAGACGTTCAAAGCGGCGTACGAAATCATCGCAGGCGATCCCGAAAAATGGAAACCGACTACACGCGAGACGGCAGACCATAGTTTACAATACATCATTGCCGCAGGGCTAGTCGATGGGCAAGTTGTGCGCGAAACGTTTTCGCCGGAACAATTGCGCGACGAACGGATTCATCAATTGCTCAGCCAGACGAAGTTAATCGAGTCGGCGCGGCTTACCGCAATATATCCCGAAAGCATTCCAAACAAGCTCACGGTGAAGACGAAGGATGGCGCGATTCACACGCGGGAGGCGCGTTATCCGTTGGGACACGCCGGCAACAAAATGACGGACGCTCAAGTCGTAGCGAAATTCCGCACAAATAGCGCGCGTGTTTGGAACGATACCGAAGCGGAACATCTTCTCGACGTGGTATGGAAACTGGAGAACGTTGCTTCGTTGCGCGAATTGACGAATCGCTTGCCGAAGAAAGCGTAGCATACGAACGTTTGTCATTCTGAGCGAAGCCAAGAATATCGCAACTCCAATATGAGAGATTCTTCGCTCCGCACAAATCGCTCCGCTCAGAATGACAGTGCAAGGAAAGCGAAGCGAATGCAGCTTCGCTTTCCTATTTCCAAAATTTGCTGGGATAGAATCCAAGGAATATAATGAACGAGACATGATTCGCGCTGAAACCTCGAAACAAAATTTCCAACCACAACCTGTCCCTCTCCCCAATCCAAACAACGTCCGTATTCTTTGGCGCTGCTTGAGTTACCTCCGGCCGTATTGGCGATTGAGTGTTGGAGCATACGTTGCGTTGGTTGCAATTGATGCGATTGCACTCATCACGCCACAATTTATCCGTTGGATCGTCGATCGCGGCATTGGTCAACATGACACACCGCTTTTGATTGGGTCCGTACTAGCACTTCTAGTTCTTACGCTCATCAAAGGCGTCATTACTTTTTTTCAAGGGTTGTGGACAGAGACAGCTTCGCAGGGTGTCGCATACGATTTGCGTAATGCGATCCATCGCAAGCTGGCGATGCTATCGTTCGCGTATCATGATCGCACCGAGACAGGGCAAATTCTTTCGCGCGCGATTCAGGATGTTGACCGCGTTCGATTTTTGACGGGACGCGCGGTGCAGCGTCTCGTCGATGCGCTCGTCTTGTTCGTCGGTACGGCAGTGTTCTTGCTGGCAATGAATCCTAGGTTGGCGCTGCTCGCGCTTTGCACGATGCCGATCCTTGCGTATCGGGCCTTCTGGTTTGGTCGGCGCTTGCGTCCGCTCTCGCTGGCGATCCAACAACAACTTGCCGTGCTGACGACGCGACTGGAACAAAACTTGCGCGGGGCACGCGTCGTCAAAGCGTTTGCGCAAGAAAATGCCGAAATCGCGCGCTTTGATCGCGAAAACGAAAAATGGTTCAACCTCTCCGTGCAATCGACGCGTTTGCAATCGACTAATGCGCCGCTGATGGATTTGATCGCGAATCTTGGGACCGTCTTGATTATTTGGTACGGCGGACAGTTGGTGATTCAAGGACAACTCACGCTCGGCGAATTGGTTTCGTTTTCAACGTATCTCGCGCAATTGATTCAACCGATTCGTCGCTTGGGGCAGATTATTCCGGTCATCGCCATCGCGGCAGCGGCGGGCGAACGCATCTTTGATATTCTCGACACGCAGTCCGAAGTGCGCGACGCACCCGATGCGATTGCGCTGCCGCCCGTACGCGGCGCAGTCTGCTTCGATCACGTTTCGTTTTCGTATTTTCGTCGCCACAAAATTCTCTCCGACATTACATTCGAGGCGCGACCGGGGCAGGTCATTGCGCTGCTCGGCATGACAGGGTCGGGCAAATCGACCATCATCAATCTTATCCCGCGATTTTATGATCCGACCGAAGGACGCATCTCCGTCGATGGGTCCGACTTGCGCTGCGTGACGCTCAATTCGCTCCGCGATCAAATCGGCATCGTGTTGCAAGAAACGATGTTGTTCGCCGCAACGATCCGCGAAAATATTTCATTCGGCGTTCCGAATGCAAATGAAGAACAGATTATCGAAGCGGCAAAAGCGGCGCAGGCGCATGACTTTGTCATGGAAACGCCGCACGGTTACGATACCCTTGTCGGCGAGCGCGGTATTACGCTGTCGGGTGGACAACGCCAGCGCGTCGCGATTGCGCGTGCGTTGCTCAAAGACCCACGCATTCTGATTCTCGATGACGCGACTTCGAGCGTCGATGCCGAGACCGAGCGCTTGATTCAACTCGCGTTAGAGCGCTTGATGCGCGGGCGTACCTCGTTCGTGATCGCACAACGATTAAGCACACTGCGGCTTGCGGACTTTATTCTCGTTTTGGAAAAAGGACGCATTGCCGCGCGGGGAACACACGAGGAGTTGTTACGAACGTCGGGGTTGTATGCCGAGATTTATAATCATCAACTAAGAAAGGATGAAGGATGAAGGCGGAAGGATGAAAGATGATGCGCCATCTATGACGGCGATTCATCCCTCATCCTTCATCCTTCAGTTTATGAGTCTTTCTATCGGTTCAACCGCCGCCAACATGGGACCGCGCGGCGCAATTGAAAAATTCGGCGAGGACTCGGAGCAACACGATTTCGATCTGCGTATTGCGTTGCGCCTCCTCGGTTATTTGCGTCCTCATTGGCAGCGCATGGTCGCGTCGATCATTCTGATTTTGATTTCGTCGGCGCTGACGCTTGCCGCGCCGTTCCTCATCAAAGTTGCCATCGATCAATTCATTGCACCGAGCGATGCTGCTGGGCTAACTCAAATTGCCGTTTTTCTCGTGCTGACCTTCCTCGGTATTTTTGTGACAACATCGGCGTTACAATATCTTTTATCCTGGGTCGGTCAGCAAGTCCTCAAGAATCTACGTGCAGAACTCTTTCGTCATCTCCAAATCCTTTCGATGGGTTATCACGACACACATATTGTCGGCGTTGCCATTTCGCGCGTCATCAACGACGTGTCGGTCATCAATGATCTTTTGTCGCAAGGACTCATCACGTTGATCGGCGACCTCGCTGTGTTGATCGGAATTGTCGTCGTGATGGTGTCGATGGACGCGCGCTTGGCATTCGTCACATTCAGCGTTCTGCCGCTTATGGTTCTGGCAACCTGGTTGTTTACGCGTCAAGCCCAGGTTGCGTTTCGCGACACACGCTCGAAAATCGCGGCGGTGGTCGGCGATCTCGCGGAAAATATTTCGGGGATGCGGGTGATTCAAGCGTTCGTGCAGGAAGACGCAACGCAGGAACGTTTCGACGAGGTGAATCGTGCGAATCGCGACGCCAACATCGCGGCGATGCGTTTGTCGTTTACGTTCTTGCCCTCGGTCGAATTTTTGGGAATGCTTGCCACGGCGATTGTGTTGGGATTCGGTGGAATCGCGGTCGCGCGCGGCGAAATCACTCTGGGTGTGGTCGTTGCCTTTCTCGCGTACGTCACGCGTTTCTTTCAGCCGATTCAAGACCTGAGCCAGCTTTATACGACGATGCAAGCGGCAATAGCGGGCGGCGAACGCGTGTTTAACTTGCTCGACACGCCGTCACAAGTCATGGATCGACCGAACACCCAAGAGATGCCGCCGATTGTTGGCCGCGTTGAATTCGATCACGTTTCATTTGCCTATCGCCGAAGGTCCTCTTCAGAGGGCGGCGAAGAGTGTGTGCTGCACGATGTGAATCTTGTAGTCGAGCCAGGAAATATGATTGCGTTGGTCGGTCCAACCGGCGCGGGCAAAACATCGATTGCGAACTTGGTCGCGCGTCTCTACGATGTCACTGAAGGTGCGGTACGCATTGACGGGATTGACGTGCGCGAGGTCGCCCAGCAAACTCTGCGCCGCCAAACGGGACTCGTGCCGCAAGAACCGTTCTTGTTTTCTGGAACGATTGCCGACAACATTCGATTTGGTTTTGCCGATGCGAGTGAAAGCGAACTGGAAGACGCGGCACGTTCCGCAAATGCACATGAGTTCATCATCGCGTTGCCTGATCGATATGAAACGGTGATACAAGAGGGTGGAGTCAATTTGTCGGTGGGGCAGCGCCAATTGATTTGCATCGCGCGGGCGGTGTTGGCAAATCCGCGCATCTTGATTCTCGACGAAGCGACTGCCAGCGTCGATACAATGACCGAGGTGTTGATTCAGCAGGCGCTAGAGCGATTGCTCAAAGGGCGCACGGCTATCGTCATCGCGCATCGCTTGAGCACGATTCGGCACGCCGATATGATTTGCGTCGTGAACGATGGACGCCTCGTCGAGCGTGGGCGGCACGAGGAGTTGATCGCGCTGAATGGCTTGTATCGCCAATTGTACGAGCGGCAATTTGTGGACGTGGAGGGATCGACGCCAGATTAATTTGACACCCTTGGCGAGATATGCTATATTGCCAATAGGTCGTGGGGGCGTGGTGTAGCGGCCTAACATGCGGCCCTGTCAAGGCCGAGATCGCGGGTCCGAATCCCGTCGCTCCCGCTGCGGCAACCTTTTTTTCATTTTTCCCCAGTAAATCAAGCTTTTTTGAAAACGCATTTTGCAAAATGGGGGAAGAATTTTTTGCGGGAGCGAAGGTAGTACTAGTACTACCTTCGCTCCCGCAAATCTTTTTTGTCCTCAAAGACGTTGCTTTTTATTGTGAGACTATCATGTTCGTTCCACGTTTAGTTGGTTTCTCCGTCAGGAATATTATGGTCTCTCAGCGAATTCCGCGTTGAGTCCTCCAGCCCTTGATAGATTACCCAGACGTCTCCCAGCAATTTCCTGACAATGATCGAAAAGTTCTTGGCTTATTAGTGCTGGATGTTGACCTGGGACAAGCGCTGAAATATTCCGCCGTTTCAATTTGATCCCGTGCTCATTCGTGCCATAATAGGGTAGTTGTCCTGTATAGAAGATGCGTGATAGCATTTCACGGACGGTACTCCGAGTGATGCGTTGTGGTCCACCTAGGGAGGGACAACGTTTCGTGCGAAAGTGACGAACGGAACCATCAGGCAAAATGAGTTCATAGGCATTGAGTTTTTCGGCGATTAACCGATGACTCCAATTTCTCATTTCATACCAGCCGAAGGTTAAGCGCACGGCGACACTTTCAATCGGATGCGCGATGAGAATTCCGCTGTGGCTCCGATTGGCTTGACCAAAGTTAGGACAATAATCTTTCCCGTTCACGTCGGTGCATGAAGCGCACAATCCATTGCAATAACCGAATGGAATGCTGCCGTTCCATAGTCCTTTACGTGCGCGTGCTTGTTTGCCTTTCTTCGTTTCTTCACGCAATTTGTCAATATAGATTTCGGCGAGAGCACCCAGGACTGCCAAGACAAGCTTGCCCCAGGGTGTAGTGAAATCGAGATTCTCCGTAATCGAAACAAATGTGACTCGATGTTTTTGTAAATGGTGCAATGCGGTCAGCAACCCACCGAGATCACGATAAAACCGATCGATGGCATAAACGATCACGACATCGAACTCACGCTGTTCAGCCCGCGACATTAATTCCCGCAACGCGGGACGATTGCTCAGTGTACCCGATAACCCAGGATCACAGAACACTTCACTCAACGTCCATCCTTTTGCGCGAACGTAATCTGTGATGAGCGTTCGCTGTGCCCCCAGGCTGTGTCCAGTTTCGATTTGCATTTCGGACGATACACGAATGTACCCAACGGCTTTCATTTGATTTTCCTCCTACAAGATAATTTTGCTAAGGGTTCTGTGCCCTCTCTTGCAGGAGAATGATGTCTAACATGTGCACAAATAACGAATCAAGAAGAGAAACAGAGTACGTGGTCTTAGGTCGCGGAGGAAGAGTAAAGAAGATCAAGTCCTCACTTGAGGAACAGTTTATCAACTTTAACAAGCGAATATTCTTACTGGGCGTGCTGGAGACTCCGCGGAGGAACAAACCGAATAACGATTTCACCGTCATCGTCCGCTTCGATTTTCACACGTTTGGCGGTGACCGCGAGTACGGTCGCACTCACGGGATAAACGTAATCGCCGCCGGGAACACGCTTTAACCAAACGACCTTCTCCCCTGGTTTGAAAATGTCCTGTGCGTTGTCCATTTTCCAAACTTTACGGAGCAAACATCGGATCGCTCTGAATGAACGCCAAACATTCCTCCAGCGAACTATTCGGATAGACCTCGATCCATTCTTCAGTGTAACGCATGAAAGACAAATGGAAACGACCCGCCCCAGCATACTCCATGCGAGCAAATTTGGTTTCAAAGAAGGGTGAGATGGCATGCGGTCCCGGCGAGCGGTATTTGGCGCAAAAGTAAAAATAGTGACGGTACCATTTGGAATATAGATCGACGATGTAATTGAACTCCTCATCCTTCGGTGGTGGTTGGATATACTTGGGCTTGAGCGCCGTTTCGATGAGCTGATCGGCTTTGGTCTGCACGTCGATCTTGACTCGTTCAGGTACTTTCGGTGCGGGTGATTTGGGCGGGCTGTAGACCCATGTTTTTCGCGGTTTAGTCACGGATACATCATCTCCCTTTCTCACGCGCCGGGTTCTTTCAATTTGCCTTCCGCTTTGAGGGCTTCATAGAATCCCAGATGCCTTTCAAGCGCCGCCAGCACATCCGCCGCAATTTCCTCACGCGACAAAAGCCCTGTCACAATAGCATACGCCACGGTCATTTCGACCTCTCCAGAATTGTATTGCTGATAAAGTTGGCGGGAGGGTCCGGTTTCATATTGATGAATACGATAACTCAGTTCGCCACTGCTGATCTTGGATGCCCGCCATTCCGCGAAGCTCTGATCGAGCTTGGTCAATTCGCGATGCAATTCGTGCTCATACGCTTCGGTCAGGTATTCACGCAACTGCCGTTTAATTTTCTTGGAAGAGTCTGGCATGTCCGTACTCCTTACTAAATTGGACTGGCAAGCCATTCCACCGCCGAACGGATCTCAATGGTCTTACCGGCTTCTTCGATGGGTGCTTCGTTGCGTTCAGCGAGAATCAATCCGCGCGACGCCTTGTACTCGTGCATGGCTCCACTCAACGCGCGCACTTCGCGCTCGCGCGTCGCTGATTGATCGATGTTTTGAGCGACTTGAATTAACTGGCGACGCGCGGGCAAATAGAAATCGACCTCATATCCCGCGGGCGATGACACGTAGTAAAGATCGGTCGTGGTTCGGCGCAACGCGAGATAGATTGCGTTCTCCAAGAGCTTCCCCGTGTTTGGCGAGAACGCAAAACCAACGGCGCGGGCGAGACCCATGTCGATGCAGTAAACTTTCTTGGGCGCAATCTGCTGCCGCTTGACCGAATAATCGTAGACCTTGAGTGTAAACACCAGCCAACTATTTTCCAGATACTCGACAAAATTCTTGATCGTGTTGACACTGCCGAGTCCAAGATGCGTTTTCAATTTATTGAATGAGACCAAGTCAGCAGGATTGCTGATCAAGAAGAACGCCAACTCTTTGAGCGCGCTCACCGCTTCGAGCCGATAGCGCGTCGTAATATCGCGATACAACACATCATTGTAAAGCGTCCGTGCCAAATCCAGCTCAGGATACTTCAAGACTTCGGGCAATCCGCCAAGACGTAAATAATCATTCAAGTATTGTTGTAGGTGCGCCTGATCCACCGTCGTCAACCGTTGAAGATCCGGCAAGAGTTGTTGTCGAAAACGCAGGAATTCATTGAACGAAAAAGGAAACAGTTCGATCGGCACGTATCGTCCGGTCAGGCGGCTTCCCAATTCCCGACTCAGCAGTGCGGCGTTCGAGCCAGTGATATAGAATTTGAGACCCAAGTCCATCAAGCGACGTACCCAATGTTCCCAGCCAGTGACGTTTTGAATTTCGTCGATGATGAAAATTCTCCGCTCACCGAAGAGTTCGATGAGCAGTTGATACAGCTCGTTGGCATCTGCCGCTTGGAAACCGAGAAAGCGGTCATCTTCAAAGTTGAGATAATAGAATGCTTGCCCACCCAACCGATGCGCGAGCTGCGCCAAGAGCGTAGACTTGCCGACTCGGCGCAATCCCGAAATGATCACTGCGTGAGTCGATTCCGTTGCGCGTTCTACCTGTGCTAATTGTTCACGTTCGATGCCGGTGTCGCGTTGCCAGAAAGCAGTGAATTGCTCTAGCAACATGGCTTTGATTTGGTCGCGTGTCCAGCGGGTTTTCCAATGGATTTCACTCATGGCATAATTATATGGTATAATGTTTTCATTGTCAATGAAAACATTCTGGCTTCCGATTTTGACCGATTTATACCGAATGGCGAGCGTGCATTTCTATTCACGCCGTGAATAACTTTCATTCAAGCACAGAAGTACGTCTCGAACGATAAATTTCCACTTCTCATGCTGGGCTGGGACCAGGACATGAATTTCCTTAATCGAAAAGAAGAATGGAGACAACTCGACGATCTATACAAACGCGACCGTGGCATTTTGGCGATTGCGTACGGTCGGCGCGGCATCGGCAAGACGACGCTCGTGCAACGCTGGATCACGACGCGACATCACCGTGCGATCTATTGGAGCGCGCCTCTAACTTCACCAAGATTACAACTGCAATCCTTTTCGCAAGCGATTCGCGCATTCGAAACTTCCGACACACTCATCCCAACCGCTTATACTTGCGCTTCCTGGGATAATGCGTTTGAAGAAATTTTGCGACTCGCTGATAAAGAACGGCTCGTGGTTGTCCTGGATGATTTCGATCACTTGATTATTGCCAAGTCTGAATTCCCGCGCACGCTCCAACGCATTTGGGATCATCGCTTGCAGACCAGCAACGTGATGCTCTTTCTCATTGGCTCGAATGTTCGCGCGATGGAGTATGACGTCTTGTCGTATCGTGCGCCGATGTACGGGCGCGCTTGGTGGATTGATTTTGTGCGACCGCGTTCCTTTGCCGATCTAAAAATACTTCTGCCGAATTATTCGATGGTGGATCGCATCACGCTGTATGCGTGTATAGGTGGTGTGCCGCGTTATCTGCAACTCGTCGATCCACAATCGACGCCGAAGCAAAACTTGGTGCGTGTTGTATCGTCTTTGGTGATGCTTGAAGATGTGGACATTCTTCTGCGCGAACAATTTGACCAGCCACATCTTTGCGCGGCAATCCTAGATTCGTTGATTCGATGGATAACGGACAGCAAGATGATCGCCCAAGCACTTGGGGTTGAACACCGTGAAGTTTCCAAATGCTTGAAAGTATTGGAACGCGCTAAAATTCTGCGCTGGGCTGGACCTGCCACTGCACGGTTCCCTGACACGAGCCGCTTGGGGCACTATCACGTCGCCGATCAATATCTCCATTTCTACTTTCGCTGTCTTGCGCCCATCCGATCCTTGCTTGAACGCGGTGAGACAAAATCGGCGATAGCGCATCTGCGTGTGTCGTTGGATGAATTCATCGGCGCTGAAATTTTTCCGAATCTCTGTCGCGAGTGGTTGTATCGGCAGGGAGAAACGTTACCATTCCATCCCATGTATGTTGGATCGTATTGGGGTGAAGGTACCGAGCCGATTGATATTGTCGCGATCAATCACGACGAGCACGGCATTCTGTTCGGAAAATGCAACTGGAGCAAGCATCCCACCGACGAGCAGGAGGTTCTCAAGCTGATAGAGCAAGCCGCAGCAGTTGTCCCTCAGCCCGCTGAAGAATGGCACGTATCATTCGGATTCTTCTCGCGCTCTGGATTTACGAAAGCGGCGCAGCGCGCAGTCGGCAAAGCCAGGTGTGTCTGGGTCAACCTCAACGACTTGGATACTGGGTTGAATGTAGTTGCTCGCCGCAAAGCTCGACGGAAATTGCGATTTTGATCAGAAGACTTCCATTCGCGTTTGAGGATTCAAATTGCAGAGACTCGTTATCGGCGATATTCACGGCTGTTGGATCGAATTCCAAGAACTCCTCGACCAAGCAGGATTGTCGGAAGGGGATAAGATCATCGCGCTCGGTGATTTTGTGGATCGTGGACCCGATTCACCACGCGTGCTCGATTTTTTCCAGAGGGAACCGAACGCGTACGCCATCCAGGGAAATCACGAGCGCAAACATATTCGGTCAGTGCGCGGCGAAGTGAAGGCGGCATTGTCGCAGCGTATCACGCGCCAACAACTCGGCGATGATTACGCTAAGGCGCTCACGTTCTTTGAATCACTGCCGCTTTATCTCGAGTTTCCCGAAGCGAATCTTGTGCATGGATATTGGGAGCCAGGTCTAGCCATCGAGCAACAACGCGCGACCGTACTCGCGGGCACAATGGGCAGCGAGAAACACCTGCGCGAGAATTACGATCGTCCGTGGTATGAACTTTACGATGGCGATATACCCATTATCGTTGGTCATCACGATTACGCTCGAAATCGCCAGCCGTTTGTTTATCGGGATCGCGTGTTTGGGATCGACACGAGTTGCTGTCACGGCGGCGTACTGACCGCGATCATGCTGCCTGATTTTCGGTTTGTCTCCGTCCCCAGTCGCGCCGATTACTGGCGCGCGATGCGAAACGCTTACAAGTCTCGTCAACCAGTACGCGAACCAATCGCATGGGATGAAGATGATCAAGCAGTGCTCACGCTCCTGCATGACCATGCTCTGCGCGAGCACGCGAAGATCGTGGCGCAATTACGCCAGCAGGTTGCCTATGATGCCTTGTCGCCGCACGAGCAAGGAAAAGTGTATGCAGAATTTGTCGGGCAGACACCGCAATCCTTTCTACTTCACTTGGCACGTCGCGATGAATTGACTTTGGAGAAGATGCAACGTGTCTTACGAAATCCAGATCGCGCGAGAAAGGTTGCGGTTGAGTGGGGATTGTCAAGTCCTGACGAAACGACAGATGACTGAACCAAATCGGAAAAAGACACCCTGAAAATCGAAAGCCATGATTTTTATTTTCAGGGTGTCTTTATTTCGAGGTTCGGAATGCAAGTAATTATTTGACGACGATCAACTCATTTAATCGCGGTCTGCCGTACTTCGCCCCGCCCGTCTTCACAGTAAGGTTAGGCAGAATGGTTGCTTCGCCTTCACCGTGGGTATGTCCACACAGCACCGTCAATCGGCATTCGGGATGCGCTCGCATCGTCGCGATGAGAACATCGCCCACCACACCGCAAGTGAAATGCGGTAGAAAATCGTCGTCGGAAATTTTTTCCTCGAACCAACAAGCTTCTTTGAACGGCGGCACGTGCGTCAGCAGAATCAACCTCGAGAAACGCGTGATCGCTGAAAGCAATTGATGCTTGAGATAACGTGCGGCTTCGTCGCCGAGTTCATTCAATTTGGCAAAGCGGCGTAGGGCGCAAGTCCAGCGAATTCTTGAATGAGAAAATAGTCGTTGAGCATCACATGCGAACGAATGCGATTCCCCAGTCGCCCATCCGCCCAACCATCATGCCCAATCAGTCCTGTGTTGGGTGTTAGTTCGATGACGCCCGAATTGCTGAGCCAATGTAACAGCGATGCTCGGTGGGTCAGTTGTGCGATCTTGGCGCGTACGCCTGCAATCGATCCTTTGTAGAAATCGTGATTGCCCAACACAAAATAGATCGGGCGTCGCAACTGTGTCACAAGCATCAACAACGATGCTTCGACGGTCTCCGCAACCGCAATATCGCCGCCGATGAATACGGCATCGGGATTCAGTGCGACGATGCTTTGACAGAATTGTTCGATTTGCTTTGAGTTCTCGACGAAATCCAAATGGAGGTCGGTCATCCAGGCGATGCGTTTCAAAGTTATCCCGCTCGGTATTCGCACGTGGGAAAGCAGCACGAATCGCGCGTGCCATCCAGTTGCATTCGCACGAAACCCTCGCCACACGTCTGCGCTAAACCGAGACGACGACGGGTGTAATCATCCGCAGCGATCGGCACATTTGTTTTTCTTGCAAGCATTGTGAGCAAACGGAAAGCGTTGGACAACTCAATGGTGGATGGGACGAATTCGGAGCGATTCCCTTTGTAACCCAGGAGCAATAAACAGCGCGCGCCACGCCGAATTGCTTCTACAGCCCATCGCTTTACATTCGCTTGACCATCGTGTAGCAACAGCAAATTCACAATCGCACGCGGATGATGCACCAGGGCTGTCCATTCACCCTTGCCCGCCGAGACGCCAAAACTCTCTAGTAACCCAGCATTGGTAAGCGACAAAACCATGCCAGGATCACGCGCGTTGGTTGTCAATCCCGCGCGCAGACCCCGCCGCCGCACCATGTCCAACAAATCAGGCAACGCCGAATGGAGCGTTGGTTCACCACCACCTAATGCGATTGCCTCGACACCTTCGGTGGTCAGCGTATCGAGCAGTTCGTCGAATTGCGCGATGGACATCTCACGATCAGACTTGGTTTGTTCGCAATACTCGCAATTGCGATTGCAACGCTGCGTGATCTCGATGGATGCCAGGCGCAGGCGATCAGTCCTCGTCTTCGTCATCAGGTTCTTCCAATTCGGATAAATCACGCAGACGATCCAGAGGCGATTGATGCAAATCCTTGAACGCCAACTTGAGCGCATCAACCGCGTCAGCCGTATAAATCTCTTTGGCTTGTTCGATCAACGCGAGCAGTTTTTTCTCCAAGATGGGTCGCGCAGGTCCCATTCCCTGGCATTCGTCCCAGGCGAGACTCACCAATGCAAAACGCTGATAGACGAAGTCCAGTGGTTCTTCTGCCGCATCAAGCCACTTGTCGATTTCTTTCCCCAGCCGTACGGCGAGCATCGCCCAGCGCGTTTGCTCTTCCACGTCGACTTGGTTAGGATTCAGGCGCGTAAGTTCGTACAGCATCACCGCTTCGGCGCGCGTGTCCACTTCTTCCAACGCTTTCCGCAATCGTTCGACCGCCTCGTTGACCCAGCGGTGTCCCACCTCTTTATCACGTGCGTGTGACCGCAACACATCGGCGACATATTCATTCACCAATTGCTCGCGATGCGCTGCCATGGCATCGGGCAAAGCGGTGGGACGCGCCAAGAGGTGCATGTCGTCCAAGTACTCATACCCTATGCTGTCTGCCAGGTCTCGGACGTACTGCTCACGGGTTTCGGGCGCGCGACCATCTTGGGGCAGGAGCAGTGTATCGCGCATTTCGAATTTGCCAATACCGCGTTCTGCCGCGTACTTGACGAGTTGTCGGACGTGATTCTCACCGACCATCTCACGATTGCCAAAAGAGAGCGGACGTCCGCTATCGTTTGGAACCTCGATACGGAATCCGTGCCACGCTTGTTCGACTTCGGTACCCAGTTCGTGCGCGAGGTCGGTTAATTCGCGTTGCAATTGTTGAGCGCGCGCAAAGTCCACTTGGCGCAAGATGTTTTCAAATTCCTCGGCAAGCGAAACGACGATGCCTGGATCGCTGCATTCCACAAGTAGTTGTCGCATCGAGTCCTCCTTTCATGGCTGAACTTTTGGTGAATGAATTATAGCATCGTTGAACCCATGTTCCAATTCTTGAAGCCACAGTTGACAAAATAGCGTCGCAGACCTATACTTTAGCCAATTGGAGATATTTAGCAATATGGCTAAACAACTCAATTGGCACATCGTCGAAAACGAACTGCGGAAGAACAACGTCACCGTTTTTAGTCCGCAAGACCTTCAACATCTCTTGGCAGCTTCGGAGATCGCGTTGCGTTTTCTCTTGACCCGCGCGGTCAAACGTGGCGACGTGCTCAAATTGCGTCGGGGGCTGTACGGACTCGCAACGCACATGCCTTCCGAATTGGAAATCGCCAATCTGCTCTATCGCCCTTCTTACGTCTCATTCACGTTTGCCCTGTCGTATTATCACATCATTCCAGAAACGGTGTATGCCATTACCTCGGCAACCACACGGACCACGGCAACTTTTGCTGTGTTAGAAAAGCAGTTCGTCTATCATCGGATCAAGCGTGGTGCATTCACAGGGTACATCGCCGAGCGGGTCAACGATCGAACTATCTGGATCGCCGAACCTGAGAAAGCATTGGTTGACACGCTGTACTTTGTCGCGCTCAAGAAGCAAGGACTGCCCGAACGCATCGACCTTGCACACCTGTCCAAACCAAAGATGCGAACGTTTGCTAAACTGTTTGATTATCCCGACTTGGACAAAACTTTGGAGGAACTTTGATCACCGCAGACGCCATCAAGAAAATGGCAATCGCTCAACAAACAACCGAGCTGAACATTGCGCGTGAGTATGCCCAGCATCTGTTCTTATCAGGGTTTTATCAACAGCGTGGCACGCAACAGGTGATGTTCAAAGGCGGCACCGCACTCCGAATTGTGTATAACAGCCCACGTTTTTCGGAGGACTTGGATTTTTCGGGTTTTGGGGTCCGCGTGAGCGAGATTGAGGACTGGGTTGCCGGCGCAAGTGAAGGAATCGAGCAAGCCGGCATCGCGGTTTCCATTGAAGAAAGCAAGAAGACGAGCGGGGGTTATCTGGGCATTCTGGATTTGGAATTCAGCGGTTATCAAGTGCGAGTGTTGTTTGAGATTTCACTGCGACGCAAGAATGGACTCAGGGGGCGCGGTGTGTTGGTCGCCAGCGATTTTGTACCCGCGTACACAGTGACGCTTTTGCCAGAAGAAGCACTGGTCGAGGAGAAACTGGCGGCACTGTTGGATCGTGGCAAGCCGCGCGACACCTGCACTTGCGTGCGGTGCAAGTGTTTTTTCGATTGTTATTTTATGTTGCGGAAGAATATGATTACGCCGAAGCAGCATCAGGTGTTGTTCAAAGTGAAACAAGTCTTGGCGGGAACACGTATTAACTTCAAAGCCGAACTCGGCGATTTTCTGCCGCGCTCCTATCAACCTATCATCGGCGATTTCAAAAAGACGCTGATGGCGGAACTCGAAAGGTACGGATGAACGATGTGTGTCCTCTACCTTTCTTGGCTTCCCAATGCAAACGATAATGGGGATATACCTACAGGAGTTTCTTATGACTCGGCGTAGATCGACAAAGCGTACGACTCGTCACACGGCACGGAACCCCAAACGTACAGCGCTGGATACGCGCCAAATTGTTGAGCGGATTGATGCAATGATGCGTGAACTTGAATTAATGTGCCAGCAGCTGACCGCTCCCTCGAAAGTTGTTATGGCTTCGGGGCTAACCCGGGAGTTGTTCGGCGCAGCGGGCAAAGGCACGCGTGATGAATATGATAGGGCCCTTGATTGGAAGAGGTTTATCGAATAGCAAACTATAGAATCCTCGCCCAGAAGAACGGAGATTTCGAATGGCATCTAAACCTGAACCCAAGCCAGGTCGCAACGATCCGTGCTGGTGCGGCAGCGGCAAGAAATACAAGAATTGTCACATGCGCGAGGACGAGGCGGCGACCAGTCGGGTGCTCGTGCACAACAACTTGATTGAACGACTCGACCTGTACGGGTTGCAGCGCGAATTCAAATCCAATTTTGAGAACGCATTCAAATTCTTTCTCGGATACGAATTCCAAACCCCCGACGATCAAGACAGCATGATCGATTTTCAGCGCGCGCTCGATTATTTCATCCACGATTATCGTCTGCCCGATGGCAAGCGCGTGATCAAACGCTTTGCCGCAGAACACATCCAGCATTTATCGGCGGAGGAACGCGTACTGATCGAGGGCTGGCAACATTCGCGCTTGACGGCATTCGAAGTGATCGCGGTCGAGCAGGGTGTCGGCATGCGTTTGCGCGATCTGGTGTCCGGCGAGGAATTTGACGTGCGCGAAAAACGCGGCACACAGGATTTGAATCGCTGGGAAATTATTGTCTCGCGCTTGATGCGGACCGGCGATCACTACGAAATGGGCGGCGCAACGGGCATGCGCTTACCTGCGCGCTACCGCGACTGGGTGCGTGGCTTCCTCTCCGAACAATGGTCGCATTATCAATTCAACCACCCCGAATCCACGTACGAAGATTTTCTCCACGCGTCGTCGCAACTCCTCATCCAATTCATCGAAGACGAAGTGATTCCCGCGCTGAGCACACCACCCACCGTGATTACGGCGGAAGGCGACGTGAGCGAATTTTGCAAAGCCACCTTCGACGTGTTGGATTACACGGTTGCGCTGGCGGGCTTGCGCGGTGCACAAGAATTTATCGAAGATGAGGCAGAAGACGATGAGGTTTCGTTTGGCTGGAGCGAAGAAGGCGAATCGCTCGAACTATTGCGCACGCACGGTCCCGCGTTCGAGCACAGGCCCGCGATGGGTGAAGCGCGCGGTGGCTTTCGCAACCTGGGGCATTTATTTCTTACGCGCGAAACGCTGACCCTGGAAGTGACCTCGCGTCGACGCTTGGAAGCGGGCAAGGATTTGCTCGCACAACGACTCGGCAACGCGATTCAGCATCGCGAAGACGAAATCAAATCGGTCGAAGAGATGCTGGCGCAGACGCCTGAAAAGCCCGAACAAGAAATTGAAGAGGAAGAAAAAGAACTGCCCGAAGAGCTTGAGGCGATGCAAGCGGAGATGGAAGCCCAGTTCCATCGCCAGTGGCTCGATGAGAAAATTCCTGCGCTAGAAGACAAAACGCCGCGCGAAGCCGTGAAAACATTTGGCGGGCGTGTGCGCGTGATTCGCTTGTTGAAAGAGATCGAAGCATCCGAAAGTGGGCGCGTGCATCGTGGCAAAATCGCTTATGATTTTAGCGAATTGAAACAGCAACTGGGGATCACCGATCAAGAGTTGGTCGCCGAGTCGCGGCTCGAAGACGAAATGAAAGCCACACTGGATGAGATTGATGAATTGACCTTTGATGATCGCGTGGACGATGCGTTGGCAGCGTGGCGCGCCTTTCGCGCGAAATATCCCATTGTCAACGAAGACGATCTAGAGTTTGCCGAAACCTGGGATCTCATCGAAATCTTGGATGAGACATTGTTGCAACTCGGTTATCGCCTGGCGACGTTCCAACGCTATGACGAGGGGAGCGCCTTGCTCGAAGAATTTCTTGCGCTCGATCCCGACAATCCTGACGTGATTCGAGCCGACATCGCTGAGATGCGTGCCGAGCGTGGCGAGATGGAGCGCGCCTTGCGCGAGTTGAATGAGTTGATCGAAAGTGAACCCGACAGTTTGAGCGCGCTCACCACGCTTGCGGCAGTCCAACGCGATTTGTTGAATCGTCCTGACGATGCAATTGCAACACTGCGACGCGGTCTCGATAACGTCGCTGAGGATGACCAAGGTGATTTGTACGAAGAGATCATTGAAACGTTCCTCGATTTCAATCGGGTGGATGAAGCGGAAAAATTTTGGCACGCGATGAACGACACTGATGAGGAATCGGAAAAATATTACTTGGGACTCGCCAAGATTCAAATGCGGCGGCATGATCTCGCGGGTGCGCGGGCAAGTCTGCAAAAAGTTGACAGTGAGCCAGCGCGGAATCATTGGCTCGGCATTGTCGAAGCGCGCGCCCACAACTTTGATGCGGCGCGTCAACTGTGGGCGGAAGATCTGAAGGCACCCGAGATCGATCGGTGGGGCTTTTGGTACATGTGGGTCGAACTGCATTTGCGCTTGCGAGAATTCGATCGCACTATCGAAAAGATTGATCTCAAGAAATTGCGCGCGACCGCATCGGGCTATTTCTATTTGGCGATGGCTTATGCGGCGAAGGGCAATTTGGAGCGCGCAGCAGAACTGGCACGTGAGGGTCGCGTCGAAATGGAACGGCATTCGCGGCGCAGTCATTGGGCAACTATCGAGCGCGGGGTCCGCGCGTTGGCAGATGAACTCGAACTATCACGGAGCGCACGCCAGGCAATTGGAATTTGAAACGTCCTTGGACTGGTAGACGAGAAACGACAGGACAAATGAGTTCCACACTTGTACAAATGCGTCAACAAGCTAACCACACACGCTATCAACTTGGGCAGCCTGCAGGACATTACGAAAGCTTCTTCCTGCGCGCGAATCACCCCAGCCGCCCACTCGCGTTTTGGATTCGCTATACTGTCTTCAGTCCTGACCGCTATCCCGAAAATGCCATCGGCGAACTGTGGGCAGTCTGCTTCGACGGTGAAACTCAACAGCACGTCGCGGTCAAGCAAGAGGTCCCCTTGGTTGCGTGCGTCTTCAAAACCCAGGAGTTCTATGTCCAAGTCGGCGACGCTAGTTTGCAACCGGGTCGATTGAACGGGGCGGCTCATTCTGAAGGGCACAGTATTTCGTGGAATCTCACATTCGGTGGTGACGCCGAACCCTTGTTCCTGTTACCTTTGAATCTGTACGACGCATCATTGCCCAAAGCCAAGAGTCTGGTCAGCTTGCCGATGGCAGTCTTCAATGGAATCTTGACAGTGGATGGAAAAGAAATCGACGTGGCGAACTGGGTCGGCAGTCAAAACCATAACTGGGGTGCCAAGCATACTGATTTGTATGCCTGGGGGCAAGTCGCCGGCTTTGACAATGACCCCGATAGTTTCCTCGAAGTGGCAACGGCACGCCTCAAGCTCGGACCGCTGTGGACGCCGCCAATGACGCCGATGGTGTTGCGGCATCGCGGCGAAGAAATCGCGCTCAACAATTTGATGCAGTCGTTTCGCGCGCGTGGGGCATTTCGTTATTTCGAGTGGGCTTTTCGGTCGGAGACGCACGACGTACGATTGGAAGGAAAAATTGTGGCGCCACGCGAAGCGTTTGTCGGGTTGAATTACTCCAATCCACCTGGCGGTATTAAGCATTGCCTCAACACCAAGATTGCAACGTGTGAACTACAGTTGATTCGCAAGCACAATGGTAAAACTAGCCAACCCGAAATTCTCTCAACCCAGCATCGCGCCGCGTTCGAAATTCTGACGGATGACCGCGGTCACGGTGTCGAGATTCGTGTGTGAACGCGGTCTCAGCGTATTCCATTTCATCCGCTACTCATTCGTCAATTTCTCAACCGCTCTTGCCAGATCCTGCTGTGATGGCTGAGTGTACCGTGCCGTGGTAGTCAAACTCCGATGCCCCATCAGCATCACCACTTGGTCGAGCGATACACTTTGATCGACCAGATTCTTGGCAATCGTGTGACGTAGCATATGTGGCGTGACGCGCTCGAGTCTTGCCAAGCGCCCCAGCGCTTCCCCTTTTTTATTCAGGTAGAGTGCATGGTGGTGCACTTTGGGACGCTTGGCGAGAAAGTCGCGTAACGCTTTGCGAATCTCTGCGTTCAGTGGAATCGTGCGCACCTTGGTGCCTTTGCCATGAACCGTCACTTGTCCTTTCCGATCACTCATCTCGATATCACTGAGTTTCAACCCAGCCACTTCGGACACCCGTAACCCCGTATTCGTCAGCAAGAGGATGATCGCGAGATTGCGTGGATCGCCGTCCTTTTCCGACGCGCGGCGCAAGGCGTACTGCTCTTTGCGGTCGAGCCAGCGCGGGGCTTGTTGAACTTGTTTCACGGGTTTGATGGCGTTTGTTGGATTGGATGCAATCAGTTCTGCATTGAGCGCCCAGCGACAGAAAACGCGTAAGGTGACCAAGCGTCGATTGATCGTCGCCGGCGATTGGCGTTTGACGTTGAGCAGGTACGCCCGATAATCGCGTACATCGGTTGGTGTAAGGGACTTGGGTTTGAAGGGTTCATCGTTGGTTTCTTTGAACCATTCAGCGAACAAGTGCAGGTCCGTGAGATAATCGGTGATCGTTTTCTCGGCGCGATCCTGGGAGCGCAAATACCGTTCAAATTCTTTCAACGGATCGAGAGAGGACTTGGCAGGCAAAGGCAAAAAATTATCTCTTGTCTTTTTTTGCCCGTTAAATGGCGAATATGCGCCAATTATACATCGAAAATGGGCAAAGACAAGAGATAACAATAATTCTTTAGGGCTTTGTCAAAGTCAGGGTGACAACGCTCCGATCAATCCCAACGCGCGAGTCACCGATGCTGCATAGTAGCGAACCGCGGAAGCGATGTTGTCCCAACTTTTCCAGCGAAACAGACTGAGAATGGTATTCCGAAAAGTCGCCAACGCATGCGCGGCATGCCCGGTGTGCACCTGGCAAGCATCTTCACCCAGTGTCACATCGCGCACATAATGATCCCGATTCTCGATCGTCCAATGCCGCCGCCACAGTAATTCCAATTGCTGCGCACTGGCTTGCACAAAGCGGAGACTGGTAATGCCGTAGCGGGTCTCACGACTGATTTCGCCGGTCTTGACGATCACTCGTTCACATTGCCGCCGCATGACTTGCCCCACGCCGGGAAAGTCCACAAAGGTATTCAGGCTGGGGCTACTTTCCAAGCACCGTTTTTCGCGGCGACCGTGCCCCTTGTTCGCATAAGTATACACATGATATTGCTGCGCGCGTTCTTGCGCGAGCCAGGGAGGCTGCTCAAAGAGCAACTCAATCGCTTGGTAAAGGGTGGGTTGATTCTCTTTCACGACCATGAAGTACTGCCCGTGTTGATCCAAGATTTGTTGCGCCAAGGCACGTTGCGTATGCAGCGCATCCATGGTGGTTACGGTGTTCGTCAGGTCACGCCCGGCCAACAGTTGCGCGGCCGCGGGGATTTCATTGCTTTTGGTATCGGTTTCAACCTGCGCGAGTGTAATCCCTGTTTCGTGTTGGACTAAACTCACTAACGTCAGGGGCTGACCATGCGCTTGCGAACCGCGTACTTCCTTACCATCAAAGGCTTGACCTTGAAGCATCTGACCATCCGCCGTTGTGATAGTGGCGACTTGAGTTTTTTCCCTGGCCAGCGGCTCGGCGAACTCAGACAACTGAGCTTCGAGCGCTACCAGATCAACCTGCCGCACTGTGCGATAGAACGTCGACCCACTGGGCATCCGTCCGGTGGACGGGTTCAGGGCTTGGCGCAGTTCCTCCGCATGCACTTGAACCCAATCCGCAATCGCATTGACCGTTTTTTGCCCGCTGATCATTGCCGCCGCGATCAAGGTGAGCAAGAACAGCCAAGCATAACGCTTGCCGCGTGCGTGACGCGGATCAGGAACGAACTTCAATGCTTCCGTGAGTGTGGTATACTGAGGTTGGTCCATCGGGCACCTCCTCTCTTGGTTGATCGCCAAGAGGAAGTATACTCGATGGACTACGACTTTGACAAAACCCTAATAATTCTAGAATATCATTGTAGATCATCTATACGATGCTACTTCTTCAGCATTATTCGATTTGCTTGTTCGATTTGCATTTGAGTTCACAGATCAAGTTTCCTTTAATCCATCAAAATATTTAAGCCCTGCGACTCATTTCAGGGTATCAAAATTGCGGAAAAGTAACGAAGAATATATAGAACTGATTCTAGCTACCTGACAGTTTTACAAAAACGATAGTTGACCGACACTGTTCCTCTGTTAAGATAGGTTTTGCCCAAACTACTTGACGGAGGTTCCCAATGTCGATCAACCGACTCTATGATACTTGGTTTAAACGAATCGGG
>JACRMI010000108.1 GCA_016215025.1 Chloroflexota bacterium | reverse complement strand
GTCGCACAGGCGCGTCGCCTCATCGCACGCGCTTTGGAAGACGAACAAGAAGGTCATCGAGACACGCGAAGCGTCTCTCTCATTCTCTATTACCAGCAACGAAATTACGCCGCCTACTGTTCCCATCGCCGACGCCGACTCGGGAAAAAACACTGACTTTTACTTGGGCGTCTACTGTCAAAGTGTCGGAGTAATACTATTACCGAAACAAATTGCCGGATTGGCTAGTTCCAATCCGGCAGTTTCTTCATTGCATTGTGACCGCTTTACTGAACCATTTGTGCCCAACCGTCCGAAATTGCTTTCGCGGCGGCATCAAGCGCAACAAAGTCTTTGGGGAACTTGACGGCTTTGTACGCATCGTCGGGCGGGAATTGCTTTTTCAGATCATCCGGAATCTTGACGCTCGTGCGAATGGGATGCACAAATCCGTTCGCATAGGTGAGCTGTCCTTCATCCGAGAATTCGAGTTCAGCGAGCAGTTTTGCGGCGTTGGCGTGTGGCGCATTCTTGGCGATGAATTGAATGTAGAGACCTGCGACTGAACCGTCTTGCGGAATCACTACTTCCAAGTTCATCTTCAAGTCGCGTTTCCAACCCAGCCCGTCAAAATCCCAGGCGAGCGAGATTGGACATTCGCCTTTTTGAATATTGGAGGTACTGGGCGTGACCGGGCGCAATGCGCCGCTGGCTTTCAACTGCTTAAAGTAATCGACGCCCGGCTTTGTATTTTTTTCATCACCGCCCTTGGCAACGGCGGCGGCAAGCACAACCATGTTGGCAGTTGCGGACGAGCGCGGGTCTTTCATGCAGATGGTGTCTTTATATTCGGGCTTGAGCAGGTCATCCCATTTTTGCGGGACGTTCTTGACCTTGTCTTTGTTTACTGTGAACGCAATTGCGCCCCAGTAAGCGGCAGCCCACTTGCCATCTTTGTCTTTGGCATAGTCGGGAATGTCGCTCCAGTACGCATTCTTGTACGGCTGCGCCAGGTCATTGTCGAGAACGGTCTGGGCAAAGTTGAATCCCAGGTCGGTGACGTCGGCGACGGGTGCGCTCTTTTCGGCTTTGAGGGCGGCGATGATTTCACCTGATGACATATCGGTGTCTTTGTGTTTGATGCCGTACTTGCTGTCCATCACTTTCCACATACCGGCATAGTTCACCCAGGTATCCGGCAAGCCGTACGAAGTGATGGTGCCTTCCTTTTTCGCGGCGTCGATCAACGCTTGCGGAATCGCGGGCGCGGCAGACGAGGTGGTGCCGCCCTTGATGGCGTTCCAGCCATCGACGATATTGTTGATGGCAGTAGAGAACGTCTTCAAGCTCTTGGGGAAGTACAACTTGCCATAGGCGCTGTCGGGCAACATGGCTTTGGCAACAGCGTCGGGCAATTTCACATCTTTGCGCGCGGGATGCGCATAGCCAGTCGCCAAAAGAATTTGACCTTCATCCGAGAAGAGGAAATCGTTCGTCAATTTCGCGGCGTTCGGATGCGGCGCTACGGCATTGATGTATTCGGCGAACAACATGCCCACGGTGCCGTCTTTCGGAATGACGACTTGGAGTGGCAGTTTGGTTGCATCGCGCTTGGCAAATCCGTCGAAATCGTACACAAGCGAGATGGGGCATTCGCCTTTTTGCACGGATGCGACGTTCAACACGACGCCTGCGCGCAGGTTGCCGGTGTCGCGCAATTGCTTGAACCAATCCAGACCTGGCTTGATGTTGTCTTCACCCCCGCCCTTGGCGTACGCGGCAGCGAGCACCGAGCCGGTTGCATAGGTTGAGACAGCCGGATCGCGACTGCACACCTTGTCTTTGTATTCGGGCTTGAGCAAATCGTCCCAGGTTTGTGGCACGTTCTTGATGAGGTCGGTGTTGACAAGGAAGCTGATAGCGCCCCAGTAAGCCACAGCCCATTTGCCATCGGCGTCTTTGAATTCGGTTGGGATCTTGTCCCAATTCGTATTCTTGTACGTCATGGCTAGATTGTTGTCAATCAACTTGCCGAGGAAATCATACCCGATGTCGGCAACGTCCATCACGGGCGCATTCTTTTCGGCGAGCAATTTGGTGATTTGCTCAGCGCTGGTCATGTCCGTATCGGTGTGCTTGATACTATATTTCTTTTCGACACTCTTCCAAATGTTTTCAAGATTGACCCAATCATCCGACATGCCATAGCTGATGACTTGTCCTTCTTTTTTTGCAGCGTCCAACATCGCCTGTGCAGGTCCCGCCGAGGCGGCGGATGATGCGGGCGCAGATGAAGCCGCGCTTGAGACTGGCGCGGAGGATGCGGGCGCAGATGAAGACGAGGATGCCTTGGGTGGCACCGTCGGGACTGCCGTGGGGGCTGCGGTTGGCGTAGCGCATGCACCAACGACCACTGCTAGGATCAGCAAGAGACTGAACACAACTACTCGAGCTTTCATTTCTCCTCCTTGAGTCTTGTTAATTTGACGAAGATCGAAATCTCCGCAAGGTCAATGGTAACACTGAAAAAACGGTCAGTGATTTCCTTTTTGCAATTACCTCCCTTTCTCGAACCGGCGAGCCGTTAGCGCGCACCTAACGATTCTGCCGGTCGCCCACCACGACCAGCAATCCAAAGAATCAACAATGATGTGAGCCACGCAATAACAAAACTGATGACGGCAAGGGCACTAGCTTGGCGCCCATCAAAACGGGTAAACTCAACCAGGTAAATCGGAAAGGTCTTGAATCGCGTGCCGACGAGCAAGTTCGCCAACGTGAATTCGGCAAATACGGTCGAGAAAACGAGCAAGCACCCACTGATGATGCCCGGCAAAATGTTCGGTACGATTACACGGATCATTGTTTTCCACCAGCCCGCGCCCAAACTTTGTGCCGCTTCAGTCAAGACATGTATATCAATCGCCTCAAGCGAATTGGCAACCGGGCGATACATGAAGGGCAACGCGATCACCATACAGGCGGCCACCAGAATACTGGGGGTATTGATGAGCGGCAGCGGCACGGTCGAATACAAGCGAATGAGCGCGAGCGCAAGCACAACCCCGGGAATCCCGAACGGAATGATCGTCAGAAATTCGATGAGTGATTTGCTTCGCGGAATGCGAATGTGCGCCCAGTACGCCGTTGGCGTGACGAGCACTGCCAGCGCAAACATCGTCGCGAGCGAAACAATGAACGAATTTGTCAGCGTCGTTTCAAATGCAGAACGACTCGTGACCTTGTCCCACCATTCCAGGGTCAGTCCTTCGGGAAAGATTGTGCGATCCCAGCGTACCGAAATCGAAAACAGAACCGTCGCCAGAAAGGGAACGATCATAAAAGTGAGAAAGAGGGCAATGACTATCCAACGCCACAAGCCGCGTTCTTTCACCGAGGTGGTCCTTCGGCTACGCTCAGGATAAACCTTGGTCATCGACTTACCTTCCGCGTGTGTCCACTCAGCCAGGTATACCCAGCCACACACGCCGTCATAATCAGCAACGACAACATCGCCAGCGCATCTGCGAGTGAAGGATCGAGTTGCACTTCGCCGCGTACCAGCGCTGCAATTTGCACCGTGACGAGATTCACGTCGGGTCCTGTCAGCGTCCACGCGGTGGCATACGCTCCGAAGGAATTGGCGAACAGGAGCAAGAACCCACCGAGCAATGATGGAAACAAAATCGGCAAGCCGACACGAAACCAGTACTGCCAACTCGACGCACCCAGGTTGATGGCTGCCTCGTGCCATTCGCGCCGCAGACCCAGCAACGATGGGATGATCAGCAAAATCATTAGGGGCAACTGAAAGTACAGATAAGCAAGCGCTAATCCCTGAATCGAATAGATGCGAAACGTCGTCGGATACAGCTCGATGCCGATATTTTTGAGGACGAGCGTGACGATGCCCGTCGAACCTAGGACGACGATAAATGCAAACGCGAGTGGCGCGCCGCCAAAATTCGTCGTCACATCGGCGAGCGCAGTGAGCGCGTTGCGAACGAAAGGATTGCGCGTCGTGACAATCGCATACGCGACAATCGTGCCGAACACCACGCCAAGCAATGCCGTCGCCGCCGAGAGCTGGATGCTGTTGCGAAACGAGTCGATGAACAAAGGCGTGAGGACGCGCTCAAAATGATTTAGCGTGAACGAGTCATTCGCGGTGAGACTGGAACGCGCCAAAGTCAACACGGGCATGATCTCAAAAGCAATGCCAAACAAAAAGAATGGCACGAGACCCAGCCAGGCAAGCCCTGGAATTTTTATGCTACGCGATTTGAGCATGGTTGACTCGTTTTAAACGATAATTCGCATTCCATCGATAGCAACGACGATCTCGCGGTCGAAAATTGCGCGCACTTGCGCGACAATATCGACCTCGAGCGCAGGCGGGTAGAGATGATTCAGCACGACTTGTTTGACTTGCGCCATTTGTGCGACACGTCCGACCGCGTCGGCGGTCATGTGATCATCGGTTGGATAACCGCTCGGGAATGCGCATTCGCACACGAACACATCGGCATCCTGCGCGATGCGGACAAGTTCAAGATTTTCCGTTGCATCGCCCGTGTACACAATCACATGACCTTCCGCTTCGATGCGATAGGCGATGCTCGAACCTGTGTGTTGGGTCTTGGCGGTTTCAATCGCCCATCCATCAAATGCGATTCGTTCTGTCGCGACCTCGCAAATGTCAATCGTGTAGGATTGCGGCGAAATCTCAGGATACACTTGCATCAACTGATCGTAAAAGCGTTGCGTGCCCCGACAACCCATGAGATGGATCGGGCGAGTGCGCGTCCAGCCCGGTGTTGAATCGTTGATTTGCAAAAACGTTGCGAGATCAAGCGTGTGGTCCGAGTGCAGATGTGTTAGGAAAACGTACTCCAAGTCTCGGCAACTAACACCTGCCAATCCAAGCCGTGCCATCGTCCCAGGACCGATATCAAACAACAATGGCGTTGTGCCGATCCGTACCAGCACACCCGCTGGACTGCGCTGTGGTGTTGGAATCGCCGTGCCTGCGCCTAAAATAGTCAGGTCCATTTTCTTGATGTGACGTGTGGCGGGTGACAAGTGCTGCACAAGACTGCTGTCGAGCCGCCTTTACTCTCCTACAATTTGAACTCTCACTGTTCGCTCCCGCGCACGAACCTGGTCAAAGTCGACAAAATAGACCCGCCCAAACTCCCCAAGTAGCATGACGCCATCTACAATGGGAATAGATTGTGACCGCCCCATAATAACGCTTCTGAGGTGCGCGTCAGTATTCAGTGACCATGCGGGGAGTTCGTCTCTGCGAGCAGCCGCTTCGATATGTTTAGGTCCGGGATGCAAGTATTGACCCTCCGTCGTGCAGGTAGGGATGATGCTCGTAAGCACATTCACCAGATCTTGCATCAACAATTCCGTGCCCCAATAATTGACATCATCCGATGCTTCTTGAATCAATACACTGCACGTTGTATGCTGGGAAAAAACGAGCAAGATCCCGTTCTTGATATTCGAATTCTTGAGGACGGCTTCCACTTGTGCCGTCACATCATGGAAGGTTGGTCTTCTATCCGATTGAATTTTGAAGCACTCGTGATAAACTGCCATCGCCTGGTCTCCAGACTCAATGAGTTTTGTCCCACGCCGCGCGAACCGCACTGATCATTTCTTCGAGCATAGCAAAAGGATCCTGCGCCAGGACGATCCCGCTCGTGGAACCCGTGCCTTGCGCGCCTCCAACAATAACATTGTAAACATCCTGCCCACAACTAATTCCGGCTCCGTGAAGTACCCGTATTTGGGGGTTGATATTCCAAACGATTTGGTTGATCTTCGCGATGGCTCGTTGATCATCATCTCCGCGCTTGCCCATGCCGATTAATTCGGGGGATTCGGCAATGATGATATTGGGTTCCATCCTTGCGATTAACGCCGCATCCTCAAGGTTGTCAGCGCACACCATGGTCGCGAGTTCCAATTCGTCGGCACGTTTCATGGTCCGTTGCAAGACGTCCATGGATAATCTCTTTTCAAAGTGGTTCAGCAAGACACCCGTGGCACCTGCCGCCTTGATCGCTTCAGGCAAGACAGACCCCACCCCTCTGCCAACGTCCAGCGAATCCATGTGTTGTGCGAAGATCAAGACCCGTTCCATTTCATGCGCCAGCAATCTAATATCAACGCACTGAGGAGTAATGATAATCTGGACTTTATACTTTTTACTCAACGCGTCTGCATGCTTGGCAAGGGCAAGTAGCTTCTCACCATACAAATATGCCTTCGGACCGAATTCAAAGAAGGGTGGTGTTATGGCTAGTCCCCGGTACATTAGTCATCCTTTTTTGGACCGACGTAGATCCTTGAAACGACAAACACTTTGCTTATCTGAAAGCGACATTAGAAACTCTCACACAACCATCACGTCGATTCCCAACAGCTTCGTCACCTTCTCCAACCGCGCCGCGACATGTCCGTACGCTAACCCCATGTGATGCGGACCGCCTGCCATTAACCACGCATCGCACCACGATTGAATGTCACCGCTTTTGGGCTTGAACAACATTTGCGGCGCAGCGACTGGGCGCGGTTTGATTTCGAGCGATTCGCCTTCTGCGATCACGAACCGCCATTTATCTTCGACGCAAATCAACGAAAGCAAGGTGACTGCGCCAGGTTTGTACGCGTATTCGAAACCTGCGCCGCGACCATGCAGACCTTCGTAGTAAATGCTCGACTTGATCGTGACATGACTTGGCAAGGCTGCCATCGCGGGATTGCCATGACCATCGTGCGAGAGAATCACGGCGTTGCGATCAAAATCGATCACGTACGGTTCGATGAAGGTCGCCGCGCCGGTGAGTTGTTGCAATGCGATCATCGCCGTCGCGTGAACAATATCACCTTCCGTCGTCGTCGGAATTCCCAGTTCGCACAAGCGTCCCGTGCCGTACGACGCGATGATGCCGACGCTGGGCATGTTCAGCCAGATGTAATCGAATGACGCCAGCGCATCCATTTTCTTTTCGCGCGCGACCTGCTCCAGCGCGAGCGCGAGTCGGCACGAACGTTCAAACGATGGCGCATCAATATCGATTTTGTAGCGCGCCGATTCACTCTTGACCAACGTTTTGACCTGCGCGTCGGAAATTTTTTCCATGACACTCGCCACCGTCTCAGGTTCGATGGGCCAGCACACGGGACCGACGTGTCGGCGCAGCGAAAGTTGATCCGCCATCATGTCCGTCGCACCTTCAAACGTGCCCGCAATCGTACCGATCCGCGTGGTCTTGAGTCGGCGCACCACGCCCGCCGCCGCAATCCAGTCTGCGAGTTTCTGCAAGCCCACTTGATCTTCGATGTGGCTCGTCAATGTCCAGAATTTTTTGCCGATGCGGGTGAGTGCACTCGTCATTTCTGGCACGCCCGCAAAACCCGAATTGACCATGATGAGATCGAAATCCGCGTTCTCCGGCAAAAAACGAATTTGCTGGGTGTTCCACACGAGGATCGGCGCAGTCGTATCGAGAAATGCACGGGTGGGAATGATGCCTTTGGTATACGCCGGTTGCGCGGCGACGATCAAATCGACGCCTGCGGCGTTAAACATTTGCGCCGCTTCTGCCGCTTGATATTCTTCCTCGATCAACTTGGGCACAACGACATCGGCGGATTGCCCAACAATGCCCGTGATGCGATCCACAAATTTTTGCGCCTCGGGTCGCATGTGTGCGGTCTTGTTGTAATCATCTTCGAGCAGTGCCGATACGAGCACGCCAACTTTTGGTTTAATAGTCATATTCAACTCCTCCCTGTTTTATTTTTTATTCGTCATCCAAGTATCTCGACGTTCTTTCCGATATACCGCACCCGCACCACATTTAGCACCGGAGCAAAACTCCACCCAGGTTCTTCAAATAATGTTTTGACTTGACGCAATTCGATGCCGTCAGCAAGCACGCGCATTGGTTTGAACGTCAGTCGCAACACTTGACTCGCTCTTGCGTCGAACGTGCGGTAACGAATGCGCAATGGCGCATACACAATCTCTTGCACAACTGACGTTGAGCGAAGCAAATGGTCGCTATCGCATGGTGCGGTCTCCGGCATCGCCGCCATTCCGTCGATAAAGTGGGGCACATAATCGAAATAGCCATCGGTGAACCAACATTGATTGTAATAATCGGGTCGATCAATCCCGACGGTTACTGTGCCATCGTCGCTCGCCATATAGGTCGCCCAGTTGAATGAGCGAATCGCGCGCTCAGCATAACTCGCATCACCGGATGCTTCCGCCCACATGGCGCAGAGCGATGCGTAACGTGCGGTATGACTGCCCATCACGTGCCAGCAAAATTTCTGCTCGTGAATCGGCACAGCGCCGTAAAATGGCGATGCTCCCAGGTTCTCCCGCACCCATTCAATCAATCGCGGTACGTCGCCTGTCATTGCGAGCCGCGGAGCGGCGAAGCTATCCCCAATTCGCGATGTGGACGCGAACGCGGCTTCGTCGCCAAACGCTTCGCGGCTCGTCGCACTGACATGAGAATGTTCAGGATTCTGCAAAATGTACCGCGCCGTTTCGAGCGGCGACAGTTGATCGCGATTCGCATTATCCGGATCGAGCCGAATATCCTCGAAATACCCCTTCCACACGCCGTTCCGCATCGGATATTGCAAGAGCCAATTCCACACCGTGTCGCGCGCGGAGGTGTATTTGAAATCACCCAACCGAATCAACTCGTCGAATAACCGTACCGCTTGAATCTGATCGGCGGTGTACTCTTCGATCACTTGCCCGTCGCGCACATCGACCCGAAACGGCAACGGCGAATGCGTCGCATCTCCCGCGCGCATCTTTGCGACGAGCACATTGGCGCAATGGCGCGCTGCAGCGAGATAGCGCGTCTCTTCGGTCAATTCGTAGAAATCGACATATGCGCGCGCGACCTGCGCGATTTTATCTGGCTCGGTGGCATACTCGCCATCCGCGCGTGCGCCGAAATAAATTCCCGTGCCCGGATGAGCGGAAGAGTACGGCACGCCGCCCCAATCAAAATAAGTCGGCGTGTGATAAACGATGAGTCGGTCTAGCATCTCACGCACAATATCGACGAAAGCGCGATCGCCCGAGTACGGATAATATTTTAATAGGGTCGTCACTGCCCACGCGAATTTGCCTGCTGGATTGTCGGGCCAAATGGTTGGACGCAGTGGGTCGGTCCAGAAACACGAATATTGCAAATACCAGGGCAGTTCATTGCGCAGATCGTGCGGGCAGTGTTTGATAAAATTCATCGCGAGCCAAATCACACGGTCGTACGATGCCCACGCGCCAAGTCGCTCGTGTTCGTCAAGAACTATTTCGTGATTGTTGATAAAGATCATCGCGCAAACAATCGATCATACACGCCGACATATCGTGCGAACGCATCGTCGTAAGCACTCCGCATCGCACGATCCGGTTCGATTTTGCCGCGCACGCGTACCATCGCCGCACTCGCATCGGCAAGCGTTTTATGCGTGCCGCACGCCACGGCGGCGAGAATCGCATCGCCAAGCACTGCGGTATCTTCTTGTTCGAGTGTGATGACCGGTACACCCAGGACATCGGCTTTGATTTGCAACCACACCGGACTTTTCGCGCCGCCACCCGTCGAACGCACCTCGCGCACCGGGACACCCAGGGATTGCATCAAGTCCAAATTGCGTTTGAGCATGAACGCAATCGATTCGAGAATGGCGCGCGCGAAATGCGCTTTGGTATGCCGCAGAGTAAATCCGTAAAACACGCCGCGCGCATCCATGTTGTATTCTGGACTAAATGCGCCCATCAAATGCGGAAGCAGGGTTAGTCCTTCGCATCCTGGGTCGATGCCGGCCGCAAGCTCGCCGAGTAAATCGTACGCATCCCGATTCTGTTCACGCGCCGCGCGCATTTCTTCTTGTCCGAACTGATCGCGGAACCAGCGCAGAGCCATCCCGCCCGTGTTACAAACGGGGACAAAGAGAAATGCACCACGCACATCGTGAACGTAAACGGGCAACCGTCCCGTTGGATCGAGATTGGATGCCGGCACGGTAGCTTGAATTGCGAGCGCCGCGCCCGTGCTTTCCGAGACCGTCCCTGGCGCGAAATTACCCGCGCCAATCGCGCCCGATGCCTGATCCATTCCGCACGCGACTACTCGCACGTTCGGCAACAGACCCAGTTCGCTTACCGCATCGGGACGAAGCGTGCCTACGATTGCACCGGGCAGAACCGGCTCAGATAATCGTTCAGGTGTTATGCCAATGAACGCTAGCATCTCCTCCCACCAAGTGCCGCGCTGAATGTCCCACAACAGCGATGTGCATGCCGTCGCGCCATCTGTGGCAAATCGTCCGGTCAACCGATGGAGCAAGAAATCTTGAACGAGAATGAACTTGTGCGCGCGGTTAAAGATGTCGGGTTCGTTTTGCTTGAGCCATAGAATTTTGCACGCGGTCCACGTTGCAACAATTTCGGGATCGCCGGTGATTGCGTACACCCGCTTGAGATCGAACTGTTCGGCGATTTGCCGCGCCTGCTCGGTGGCGCGATTGTCGAGCCAGACAAGCGCGCGCCGTAAGGCACGACCGTTGGCATCGACCGCAATCGTCGTCTCGCCTTGCGACGATACGCCAATGCCGATGATTTCCTCGCGTCGTGCATTGGCACTAGCTAAAACTCGGCGCACGCCGTTCACACACGCGCGCCAATAATCTTCGGGGTCGAGTTCCGCTTGGTCGGCAGTTGGCGTGACTAGCGAATATTCTTCGTTGACAATCGCGCGCGTCGTGCCGCGTTCATCGAACAATCCTACTTTGAGTGAAGTAGTGCCTGCATCAATTCCAAGAAAAAGCATATTTCAATTCATACGTCTCATTCAATTCCAAACTTTTTTGCCACTTGTTCCGGGTCTTTGCCTACTTTCACGATTTCTTTGAGCGCATCGAGGAATCGTTTCGGATCGCGAGCCTGGACGACGTTGCGACCGAAAACGACGCCGCGTGCGCCACTGCGAATTTCATTTGCGGCGAGACGGAGCGCGTCAATTTCGCGCGGCGTTTTTCGCGCACCCAGACCGAAGATCGGTACCGGTGTCGCCGCGACAATCTTGTCGAAATCCTTGCCCGTGTAAAACGTCTTGATCATGTCTGAGCCAAGTTCGGCGGCAATGCGACAGCCCACTGCGACTTGTTCCTGTATTTGCTCGGGAGCCAGGTCTTCCGCGCCTGCCGGATAAAACTCACCGATAAGCGGAATGCCCGCCGCGCGCTTTTGTGCAATTTGCTGAGCCAACACGCCGATATTGTCTGCATCCATTTTTTGATCGCCGGTATGAAGTGAAAAACCGGTGAGTGCAATGTCAGCGCCCAGCGCAAGTGCATCTTGGGCTGTGATCATTGGCACACTGTGCGCGGTTTCGTAATTCCATTGCGTCGCGTACTGCGTGCCCCAGTTAAGTCGAATAATAAGCGACGGCGCGCCGCGTTTTGCAAACACATCGGCGCAATGCGCGGGCATGCCCGGCGACATCAAGATCGCGTCCGCGTCCACAATCGATTGCACTACGCGCGGCAAATCGATCAAACCTGGCAGGGGTCCGTTGTACAATCCATGATCGACTGCGACGATAACAACATTACCTGTAGAAAACAATCGGTTGAGTCGAATTTGTTCACCTGTCATAATTACCTCAGTGGTTAGTGGTCAGTGGTCAGTGAGAAGTAGTTATTCAACGATTCTAACCACTACCCACTTTCCACTGCTCACTGATTTGCCATCACTTGACACGCTTCGGGCGCAAATGAAACCCACACGTGTTGGTTGTAATTTAACGATGTCCGCATTTCCGCCGTCGTGTCGGTGACCAGCCGTGTGCCGTTCACGTCGATCGCAACCCGCGTAATCGAACCCAAAAATGTCATTGTTTGAATTGTGCCTTCCAAAACATTCTTGGTGTTATCGTCTGGCGCAGCAGCATGAATCAAAACATTTTCTGGGCGCACGAGCACCACCACCTTGCTCGACTTAACTAAATTGGATGGCACAGGCGCGCGCAGAGTCGTCTCGCCAAATCGCACCAGATAGTTATCGACCACATCGCCATTCAATTGATTAGCTGTGCCGATAAATGCAGCAACGAACCGCGTCTTGGGCTGGCGATATATTTCTTCTGGCGAGTCGGCTTGTTCGATCAGACCCTGGTTCATTACGACGACGCGATCTGAAATCGAAAGCGCTTCTTCTTGGTCGTGCGTGACGTAGACGGTCGTAATGCCCAGTTCGAGTTGAATGCGACGAATCTCACTGCGCAATGCCACACGCACAACCGCATCAAGCGCAGAGAGTGGCTCGTCGAGCAACAGCACGCGCGGACGAATTGCCAGCGCGCGCGCAAGCGCGATGCGTTGTTGCTGGCCGCCGGACAATTGATGCGGATAGCGCTTGGCGGTTTCTTCAAGCCGCACGAGTGAGAGCATCTCGCGCACTCGCTGATCGATTTCTGATTTCGGATGTCCGCTCGTCACTTCCAAGCCAAAGGCAACATTGTCCCGCACATTCATGTTGGGGAAAAGCGCGTACGCTTGAAAGACCATGCCGGTACCGCGTTTGTTGGGTAAAACCGTCGTAATATCTTCGCCATCCAACAATATTTTTCCATCATCCGGCGTTTCAAACCCAGCAATCATGCGCAGCGTGGTGGTCTTGCCACAACCCGACGGACCCAGCAACGAAACGAACGCGCCTTTCTCGACCGCCAAGTTGAATCCTTTGACAGCAGCGACCGTGCCAAACAATTTAGAAACATTTTGTAAATCGAGATAAGCCATACGCATCCTCTGTGAAGAGCAAGTGCTTGACGATAAACCGGACTAGTGCGCGCCCTGGACTTTATCGGTCGGCTTGCCACGGCGTCCACTTGCCCACAAAATGGCAAGCGATACAAGCCAAGCGACCGTGAATGAAATAACAGAGAGTGCCGCCGCCACACGACCATCCCGCTTGGTAAACTCGACCAGCAAGATCGGAAAGGTTTTGAAGCTCGCACCGGTGATCAAGTTAGCAAGCGTGAATTCGGCGAATACCGTTGCAAAGACGAGTAGACTGCCGCTAAGAATTCCTGGCATAATGTTCGGCGCAATGACGCGTACGAGAATCTTGATCGTATCGGCACCCAGGTTCTGCGCAGCTTCGGTCAGCGTATCCACGTCAATGGCGCCCAACGCATTCGACACCGGACGGTACATGAAGGGCATCGAAAAGACGACACACGCACTGATCAGCAGGAAAGGCGAACGCCCTATCGGCGGGAAGGAGTAGACGCGAATGAGCGCAAGCGCCAGCACTACGGCGGGAATGCCGAACGGTAAAATCATTAGCAAATCGAGCAGCGGTTTGGCGGAAGGAACGCGCGTGTGAACCCAATAAGTGGTTGGAACGATGAACAGCACGCCGACGATGACTGCCGCAATTGAAATGATGAACGAGTTGGTGAGTGTGATACTAAAGTACGGATGGTCAAATGCGGACTGGTACCATTCGAGCGTGTACCCTTCCGGTAAAATCGAAACGTCCCATTTCGTCGCGACGGAAAAGACGTACGTCGCGATGATTGGAATAATCATGTACAAAAGAAACAAGCCGATGAGAAGCCACTGGAGCAATGGAGTTTTGCGTTTCATTTCACCCACTGCCTGGCGCGGGTATTGGCAAGTTGATAAATCGCAATGCACACGCCCATGATGAGCAGCGAGACCATGGCTAAGGCATCACCCGCGCCAGGATCGTGCAAGACCTCGCCGGTGACATTAAAAGCGATTTGAATTGTCACGAGCGTAATGTTCGATCCGCCCAAAGTCCACGCCGTCGCATAGGCACCAAACGCATTCGCGAACAAAAGTACGACACCCGCAATCAGCGAGGGCATTAAAATCGGTAGACCGATGCGCCACCAGTATTGAATCGTCGTCGCGCCCAGGTTCTGCGCCGACTCAACCCACTCACGGCGCAAACCGACAAACGCGGGGATAATCAAAAGAATCATCAAGGGAAGTTGAAAATAGAGATACGCGAGTATCAAGCCAGAGTAAGAATAGATGCTAAAGGTTGGATAGAGCTTGAGATTCAAATATTGTTCAAAAGCGAGCGTCACGACGCCACTGGAACCAAGAATAACGATGAACGCAAAGGCGAGCGGCGCGCCCGCAAAATTCGTCGTCACGTCTGAGAGGGCGATCAGAGCTTCGCGCAGACGCGGCGATTGAATTCGAAAAATGGTGTATCCAATGAGGAGTCCCAGGATAGCGCCGAGGATTGCTGTAATTGCCGAAAGTTGAATACTGTTCCAGAATGAACGGACGTAAATTGGCGCGCTGATTTTTTCGTAATTGACGAATGTCAATCCACCGTTCTTGCCGGAGAAACTACCGAACAAGAGGATGAACACGGGAATAATTTCAAAGGCAAGACAAAAAATAAGAAAGGGCAACACCCCTAACCAAGCGGTGCCACCTGTGTGCGAGGAACGTCCCACGGACATCTTCATTGATCTCCCAATGTCGAACTTGCGGCAATCGTATTATCCCATCAAATGTTATGATTGTCAATTGGTTTTGTTATGATTTCTAATGTTTGACACACAAAAACATGTATGATATAATCAAAACCAGAACATCGGAGGGGTTTGAAGAACCGCATGTCTCTTACTGCTCATCAAAGACGCTTGAAAATCGCGCGCCAAGTTCAAGATCAAGGTTCAGTGCGACTGGCTGAATTGATGCGCGCCTTTAAAGTGACGGACACCTCGATTCGGCGCGATTTAGAAATCCTCGAATCACAAGGTCGATTGCGTCGCATTCATGGCGGCGCAGTTGCGACGGCACGTTCCCAAGCCCCGCAATCGTTTCAAACCAAAGCCCGCGAGCATCCCGACGAAAAATCGCGCATTGGCGCCGCCGCCGCCGCGCTCGTGCAAACAGGCGAAAGTATTTTGCTCGATTCTGGCACGACGGTGCTCGAAGTTGCCTTGCACCTCTCCAAACAATTGAACGGTCCAACACCGCTTACAGTGGTGACCAACTCGCTCCCAGTGATCAATGAACTGCAAACGTGGAGTTCATTGCATTTGAATTTGCTGGGTGGCATTTTGCTTCCAGAATTTCAAGCGACGGTGGGTCCGCAGACGATTGCCAATTTGCGCCGCATCCAAGTCGGTCGCGCCTTTATCGGTTGTGATGGTCTCACACTGTCACATGGATTGACTACACCGCACATGTTGATTGCCGAAGTGGGGCGCGTGATGGCGGAAGTAGGAACCGAAGTTATTGCGGTGGCGGATGGGAGCAAACTGGGTCGGGTCGGTTTTACACCGATTGTGCCACTGAATGCAGTTCACAAACTCGTCACCGATTCAAGTGCGCCGCCACAACTCATTGCCGAGATCCGTGCGACTGGGATCGAAGTCATTGTCGTTTAATTTCACTTTGGAGAAGCCTCTATGCAATCCTTGCCCGACATTGTTTCATTCGAAAACAAAATCCGCGCCCTGATCGGCGCGGAAAAATTTTTCCAACCAGGGAAAACTATTTACATCAGCCGCGCCCCCGGGCGTCTCGATTTGATGGGCGGCAACGACGATTATACCGGCGGGCTAGTCTTTGAAACGACGATTCGTGAAGCCACGCGCGTTGCCGCACAGCCACGGCAAGACCAACGCTTTCGCTTGCTCAATCTCGATGTGCGCGCGCAGGGCTGGGAGGAACTGGTCGAATTTTCGTTGGCGGACTTGGCGAACGACCAGGGTATGCGTTCTTTGGAAGAGGTCCGCGCTTTCGTCAATGCCGACGCGAAGAAACAATGGATCGCATATATCCTCGGCGCAATTTATCTTTTGAAAAAAGAATATCCCGCGCGCATAAACCAGGGCGCGTCCGTCTTCCTCGAATCCGAAGTCCCGCTGGGCAAAGGTGTGAGCTCGTCCGCCGCACTCGAAGTATCGGCGATGAAAGCGCTTGCGGCGACATACGGCATTTCAATCGAGGGACCCAAATTGGCGATGTGGACCCAATGGGTCGAGAACGCCATTGCGCAATCTGCTAGCGGGGTGATGGATCAAATCACTGTCGTGCTCGGCGATCAAGACCATTTCGTTCCGCTCGTTTGCCAGCCGTGTGTGCCTGAACCTGTAGTAAAACTTCCATCGCCCATGCGTATCTGGGGAATCGATTCGGGCGTGCGGCATTCGGTGGCGGGGATCGCATACGAAGCGGCGCGCGCCGCGACGTTTATGGGCTATGCCTTGATTTGCGATTGGGAAGGATTGCCCGTCACGTTCGACGAAACTGGGGCGTTAGCGCGCTACACCGAACCGTGCTGGAATGGATACCTCGCAAACCTCGACCTGGCAACTTATCGCGCGCGGTATGAAGCGCGTTTGCCCGAAACAATGCACGGCGCGGATTTTTCGGTGAAATATCCGACGCATCTCGATCCCTTCACGCCTGTGCGTCCCGATGTGATTTATCCAGTCCGAGCATGCACACGCTATGCCATTGAAGAAAATTATCGTGTTCATCTCTTTGTCGAGTTGTTATTGAACAAGCAACAACCGCTAACGTCGCGAACATTATCCTTGCTGGGTGAATTGATGTATGAAGCGCACCAAGGTTATACTGAATGCGGCTTGGGTTCTGTCGAGACTGATTTCATCGTGAATCTCGTACGCAAAGAAGGCCCAGTCCATGGACTATATGGCGCGAAGATTACGGGTGGTGGCGCAGGCGGCACTGTCGCGATCTTGGGAACGACGAGTCCGCAATCAGAAGCGGCTTTTCAGCGTGTCGTCAGCCAATTCTGCGAAAAGATGGGACGCACACCATACATATTCGAAGGGTCGTCCGTAGGTGCAGATCGGTTTGGGATAATGGAATTAACGTGAAGCTAATTCTCAATAATCACGACATCGTGTGCGCTGATGTAATCACGACATCGTGTGCACTTTAAAAGCCAATCGTAATCACGACATCGTGTGCGATTTGACCATACTTCCCTGTAACAGGAGGAAGTATGGAACCCGATACGAGCG
>JACRMI010000107.1 GCA_016215025.1 Chloroflexota bacterium | reverse complement strand
CTTCCAACTCGGTCTGCGTTGGCTCAAGCGCTGCGTGGCGACGGCGATGCAGCGGCTGCCTGTCTTCAACGCCTGCCTAACGCCAATTCGTTTAGCGCCTGTCATCAAGCGGCTTTAATTAAATTGGTAAGGGAATCAGGGCGGAGCATACATTATTGTCAATTCAACTGGATCCGTAACGAATAAAGCTCTGCAAAATCGCTTGGATGCAATAAGAAAAGCGGTTGCTAATGTGCCCAATCATCAGCAACTGTTCGTAGACTTTTTAGATCGAGGACGAATCGCGACTTGGGTACGCGCGTATCCCTCTTTGATTCTGTGGGTACGAAAACAAATCGGGCAACCGTTACAAAGTTGGCAGTCCTATGATAACTGGGCAAACACACCGACAGGGTTTCAAGAAGAGTACATAGTTGACGAAGAACTGAGACTCCATGACGGGACCAATTCTGGGCAGGGCGTCTCAGTAATTGATGGATTGCAAGAATTGCGATTGCGTTTGGCTCAGAATGGTGTATCAGTTCGGCTAACTGGTTTATCAGGTGTCGGAAAGACGCGATTTGTACAAGCATTGTTCGATGAGCGAATTGGTAAAAATGCACTCAACCCAGCTCTAGCGCATTATACCGATATTTCAGATAGTCCCATCCCCGATCCTGCGTCATTTGCCAGCCAACTCGTGGCAACAAAAGCAAAAGCTATATTGATCATCGACAATTGCCCTCTTGAGTTGCATCGCACACTAACCAAACTGTGTGCAGGTTCAATGGTTAGCTTACTGACCGTTGAATATGATATTCGTGATGACGTTCCAGAAGAAACAGAGGTCTTTAGACTAGAACCTTCCAGTGATAACGTAATCGAAAAGCTATTAGAACAACGTTACCCCAATATCGGTCAGATTAACGCGCGAACAATTGCACAGTTTGCAAATGGAAATGCACGAGTAGCAATCGCCCTCGCCAATACGTTGAAACAAAACGAAAGCTTATCAACGCTCAGAGACTTGGATTTATTCAACAGACTTTTCCATCAACACCATGCTCCAGATGACAGTTTGCGAATTTCGGCTGAAATCTGTTCGCTGGTGTACTCGTTTAGTGGAGATGATGCAACGTCCGAGAAATCAGAGCTTGAGTTTTTGGCAAACCTTGCCAATAAATCATCGCGTGAATTATGTCGAGATATTGCGGAGCTAAAGAAAAGAGGATTGGTGCAATCACGTAGCGTGTGGAGGGCTGTTTTACCACACGCTATCGCCAACCGACTAGCCAAGGATGCACTCAATTCCATACCAACCCAAACCATTGTGAATGCTTTTTTGTTCAGTAATTCAGAACGGCTAATAAAATCTTTTACCCGTCGTCTTGGCTATCTTCACGATTGTGAACCTGCAATTGAAATCGCCCAAGGGTGGTTAAAACCAGACGGCTGGCTAGGTCTAACAAACTGCAATTTCAATTCATTCGGGTTAACTGTATTTGAAAACATTGCACCCATTGCACCTGAAGCAACATTGGTAATGCTAGAACGTGCTGCCAATGACAACGACGGACTAGCAAGACTCCATAGCCATGAATTTATTCGACTGCTAAGATACTTGGCTTATGAAGCCGAACTATTTCAGAGATGTGCAGAATTGCTTTCTCGTTTGGCACTATTGGAAAAACCCGATATCAACGATGGGAGCTCTGCTCGTGCTACGCTAACATCATTATTCCACCTGATTCTATCTGGCACACATGCGCCCGCCCAAACACGTGCGTCGATAGTTGATGAACTGATAAACTCTAGCAGGCAAGAAGAACAGGATTTGGGGATAAAACTTCTTGAAGCTGCGCTGGAAACGTATGACTTTATGACAGGTCATGTAAACACATTTGGTGCAAGACCGCGTGATTTTGGTTATCATCCTAAAACAAAACAAGAGATTGTAGATTGGTATAGAACCTATCTATCGATCTGTACACGAACAGCTTTGTTGGATGCGCCCGTCGCAAAAAGAGCTAAGCAAGTATTAGCAAATAATCTAAGAGGCATGTGGTCAATTGGGGTTGACCTCGATCAAGAGTTTCTTGAGGAGTTGGAACACTCAGTTATTCAAATCCACAGCCAAAAACCATGGAATGAAGGATGGATTTCAGTCAAAGGGATCATTCGATATGAAGGCGATCGAATGGAGCAAAAAATTCTATTGAGACTTGAACAACTATCCCAACTCCTAAAGCCAGTCAATCTTCTAGAACAAGCGCGTACATACGCTCTCACCGATGAACACGTAAATTTTGATTTAGAAGATGACGTAGATGAAAAAGAAAGATCCTCAGCCCAGTGGAAACGGGTACAAGATACAACACGACAAATCGGCGCAGCGGTGGCACAAGACGGGACCGTTTTCAGAGAACTTTTGCCAGACCTTGTATCAAACCACAACGATCGTTTGGGTGTGTTTGGCGAGGGGTTAGCAGACGGTTGTGAAGACAGGAGGAGCATGTGGCGAACCCTATACGAGCAAATCGAAAAAACACCATCTGAAAAACGCCAGATTATGGTCATGCTAGGGTTTGTTTCTTCCTGTGCTACACACGACCCTGAACTTTACCACTCAATTCTCGATTCATTGGTTGAAGATGAATTGCTAGGTCAATGGTATCCACATTTTCAAATGACCTCAACAATTGATAAGCAAGCTATTGAACGTCTGCATAAGGCACTAGATGAAGGCAATGCACCCATCTATGGTTTTGAACAACTTGCGTGGGGTCGTCGCCATGAAGCAATCGGTGATGATGATCTGGCAACACTCATGCAGAAGATTCTTACAAAAGAGGGGGGAGTAAGAGTTGTAATCAAGATCTTGAGTGTAAGATTTCACAGGGAAAAAGAGGGACAAACACCAAACTCTCAGAAGTTAATTGAGGTTTCACGTAGCGTTCTATTGCAATACGATTGTGAAGAAAAACAGACTAGAAACGATCATCTTGATTATGAGTTGACACAGATAGCAGATGTTTCTCTTCGCGGACAGGAAGGCACTCAGTCAGCGAAAGAGCTATGTCAACATCTCGCGGAAGAGTTCCGAGAATACCGAATATACAGTTTCCATTATCCACGATTGCTTGGCAAATTAGCAGAGGTTCAACCATACGTATTTTTGGATACATTTATCGGACAAGATAAACATATATTTAGATCGATGGCGTTTGATGACTTTGATAGAGCAGGTAGTCCCATCAACCAAATACCAGAAAAAATACTTGTAGACTGGTGTGAGCAAGACGCAGAGACACGTTACCCGTTGATTGTGTCATCTATGCAAATGTACTTAAAAGCAAAAGATTCGGAGGAATTGTGCTGGCATCCAATACTCCCTGCCATCTTTGCAAAATCACCCAATTTACAAGCGGTACTTTCACAACTGGAAAAAGGAATCTATCCCATGTCTTGGAGTGGTTCACGAGCAGATGCAATGGCGAAGCGATTTATCTTATTTACCAAATTATCCGAATATCCGAACGCGGAAATCCGAGATTGGGCTATCGTGCAACATCAGAAACTCCAACTTGCAGTCCAAGTACAACATGAACATGAAGTGAAGGAGAATCAAGCGAGATTTGAAAGGTTTGAATAATGAGACGTGAGACTGTCGATTACCCAGTGAGGAATTCCTTCCTCGCTTTTTGTTTCCATCACTAAATTTTCGATTCGACGCGAAACTCGTTTTGATGTAAAATTCAATTTGAGGTGAAAGCATGAATATTCTAGAAACCGCGCCGATTTCAACCGTTCGGCGCAACCACGGAATCGAACACGCCACGGTGCATGTTCTGACCGGGCGTGACCCCAATACGCGCTTGGTCGGTCGCGCCGACACAACCGGTTTCAATATCTATGGCGATGTCCCAACCAAGGAACTTGAATCGGCAGCGAACGAAGCTTTGGAACGCTTGAACAATGGCGAAGGCAATCTCGCGGTGCATCCGCGCTGCGGCACCAATCTCGTCGTCGCGGGATTGGTGACTGCACTCGCCGCTATCATCGCCATCGGACGCAAGCCCAGCTTTAAAAAAATCCCTGACGTGATCCTGGCGACCACGCTCGCCGCGTACGTTTCACAGCCGTTGGGACTGACGTTCCAAGAGTACATCACCACATCGCCTGACGCACGCGGAGCGCGTATAACCGGCGTGCGCCAATTCAAGATGGGGCAAATCCAAGCCCAGCACGTCGATATCGAGTGGGAGTAAATTGGAAATTAAAAGTTGGATGTTGGAAGTTAGAAACACCATCGCGAGGGTCTTCAATCTCCAACTTCCAACATCTAACTTCCAACATCTAGCATCAAATGTATTACATTCTACATGGCGAAGATGAGTTGTCGCAAACTGAAGCGGTTGCCAAGTTGCGCTCCAAGATGGGCGATCCGCAATTCGCGGATTTGAACACGACGCAATTCGACGGTCGCAAAATATCGTTGGGTGAGTTGCAGCACGCCTGTGACGCCGTGCCGTTTCTCACGGACAAACGACTCGTCATCGTTCAAGGGATGCTCGCGCGATTGGAACCGCGTCGCGGCAAAACCGACGATGCAGGGAAAGAAATCGAAGAAGAATCGAATCCGACGCTCGCCAAGGATTTGATCGCTTATCTCGATAAACTATCGGAAACGACGCGCCTGATCTTTATCGAATCGAAAACGCTGGCGAAGAACAATCCAATCTTAAAGCACGCCGCATCCATCGACGAAAAAAAGGCGTACGTCAAAGAATTCACCGCACCGACGGAAAAGATGCTGCCCAAGTGGATTCAAGATCGCGTCAAGTCGAAAGGTGGCACAATCGATGGGGCAGCGGTTGCTGCACTTGCCGAACATATCGGCGCAGACTTGCGCTTGCTCGATAACGAAATCGAAAAGCTGTTGGTCTATCGCGCCAATGAAACGATTCGCGCGCAGGATGTGGAAACGCTCGTCGCGTCCATTCGCGAATCGGATATTTTTGCGATGGTGGACGCGGTGGGCGCTCGTCGACGCGACCTGGCACTGAAGCTCATGCATGAACAGCTCGCGCAAAAAGCCGAGCCGCCCGCGCTCTTCGGAATGATCGTGCGCCAATTTCGATTGTTGTTGCAGATGAAGGATTACGCGACGCGTGGGCTAACCGTCGATGCGGCGCGTGAGCAATTGAAGATGCATCCGTTCGTCGCAAACAAAACGTGGACGCAAGCGCTGAACTTTACCGTGCCGCAACTCGAAGCGATCTATCAAAAATTGCTCGACACGGACATTGCGATCAAGACGGGGAAAACTGAGCCAGTGCTTGCGCTGGACATTCTGATGACGGAGTTGACGAAATGAAAAAAATGCGACGCACGTTCGACGTGCGTCGCATTTTTTATCTTGGCGATTGTGCGACCTGAAGACGGTTACCATCCGGGTCGTAAAACGTTCCGTAGATGACCATCCCAGGAATTTCGACGACCTCTTCGCAGCGAACACCTTTGGCGCGCAGCTTGTCCATCACCGCGCGCGCATCGTCAACGCCAAAAACCACCGTCGCATTGCCAGAATTGGTCGGCGCTGGCTCTGGACCATCCCAGCGATTGAGCGCAAAATGAGTTTGGTTCGGCAAGCCCAGTTCGAGCCAGCCGACGCCATCGATTTCTGCGGCGATGGGCAACCCCAACGTTTCGTGATAAAACTTGCGCGCGCGTGCCCAATCGGTAACGTTCACCGACACGACGTTAAGGTCGCGAAAATCCTCGGTTAGTCGTGGCGGTGCAGTGGGCTTGCGAGCACCGCGCGGTGCACGCTTGGCAGTTGCGCGCTTGGCCGTATGTCTGACGGTACGTTTGGTGGCACGTTTAACAGGACTCATAATTCCCTCCTCGGAAAAGTATTTTAGCCAAATCCTTCAGCTTGACAAGCCCCCTGTAAAGTGATTCATCATGTCATTTCGACGAGCCGCGAAGCGTTTGCGAGGAGAAATCTCACAAACTGAGATGAAGATTTCTCGCTTCGCTCGAAATGACAATTTCGATGAATGACCATCCATCGCTTACAACGTGCTCCTGACTTGATCCAATCTTACGCGCGCATCCGGCACAAGTTTGAAAAAGTCTGCCAGCTTGTCGCACGCATTATAGTCAGCACAATGCGCGCAGTTGGCAACGTTATGCGACACACCGCATGCACGAATCGGACATTGCCCGCAATAGCCACCATGTCGTCCGCTAACCAAAGTACAGCCATCGCAGGTCGCATCGGCAAGGCTTAGGTTCGGCGAGTTGTACTCGACGCGCCATTTTTCGATGACGCGCTGTTTCGCTTGCTCATCGTTCGCTTGCGTCGCGATGTACGCATCGCACTTGGCACAGTCCAACCCACAAAATGCAATCAATTGGTTCATCGTAAGCTCCTTTGTAAAATGTAGAGCAGGTTGCTAACTTGCTCGGCAAATTGGAAATTTGCCCTACTGTGTTATTCGTCGCCGATGATTTTGAAATCACGAGGCGCGCCCAGCGCAGGTACGCTCGGCGGAACGACGCGCTCCGCGTAATTCGGCGGAAAGCCGTACGGCGATTGCATCGGCATTTGCGGCGGACTCATAATGATGATGGGCGGCTGCGGCATGAATCGCTGCGAAGCATAATCGTAACTCACTTCGCGCGGCGCATCATTTCGGCCCCAGTGATTGCCCGAGGCGATGACCAAACCGATGCTGACCGGAATACTTGCGCTGATACCGCACACAGCGCCGACAACAACCGCCATCGCTTCGTTCGATAATCGGCTGCCGACGATGTATGCTAATGCCACGGCAAACGCAATGCCGGCGAGTATTAGACCATTTTTCATTTCAACTCCCTGTGAGCAGATGGAAAATAGCCGATGGTAAGTGCCATAAGCCAAACGCTATCCGCTATTTGATTCTGCGTAATCGTCCCAACACGCGTGCGCCGAAGCTGGGTTCGGCGATTTCATTATAGCGTCTATCAATTAGAGCAACGATTTCATCTTGCTGAATATATGCCACTTGAAATCGAATCGTCTGTCCGCCCGCGATCAAAACAAAATCGCCGCGCCCAGCCAGTTTTTCCGCGCCGCTGCCGCCAATGCCGGCGGCAACTCGCGCGTCATCGGTGCTGGCCACGCGACCGACCAAGCGTACGGGAAAATTCGCTTTGACGAGACTGCCCACAACGCGCGTCGATGGTTTCTGCGTGCAAGCCACCAACGAAAAGCCTGCGCTTCGTCCGCGCTGCACCAGGCGAGTGAGCAATGCTTCCAATTCAGCACCACACATTTGCAATAGGTCGGCAAGTTCGTCGATCACGATAATCACGCGCGGTCGCTCCAGCAGTTCGCGGTCGCGGCGTTCCATCTCGGAAACGAGAAAACGCATTCGCACCATCGTCTCGTCGGGATCGCTGACGATGGGAAACACAAGATGCGCTGCCTGCGTAAATGGCGCGAGTCCATGCCCTTTCGGATCAAACAGCGCAAATTGGATATCGCGCGGTTTTTGGTGCATGAACAGCGACGTGATGATCGTGCGCGCGAGTTCGGTCTTGCCGCTGCCGGTCGTCCCCGCGATCAAACAATGCGCCACGTCGGGCGACGACAATCGAAGCAAAAGTGGCACGCCTTCGCTGTCCATTCCCAGGATCGCGGTGCCGGGCGAAGCCAATGCGCGCCGCAGATGTTCATCACTCTGCAAGCGCGCATCGAGTTGGCTGAGCGAAACGAAACGCGAATCGCTGCGTGGGACTTCGATGGATAATGTGCCGTTGGAACGAGTCAACCTCGCGGTCGGTGTACCGAGTGCCAAGGCGACCTCCTCTGTGAGCGATTCTAATTTGGAAAGGCGCGTGTTGGCCGCCGGGGCAATATGAAACTGAACGGTGCGCGGCGTCAAGCGTCCACCCCATACGCGGGCGGGCGCTTTGTGCGCCGCAAACACCATTTCGATTTTGTCGGCCTGAAAATTCAAATTGCGCTTTTCCATGCTAGTGAACTAGTCCGATAGTGCAATAGTCTTGTAGTCGAATCAACTTAATCTTGTAAACGATCCGCTACGCGATTTAGGACGATGTCGTGCTCGAAAAGCGCCACTAGCCCGGTGAGCACACGGTCGACTGATTTAGTAAATCATCTTCATTCCAACGAAGCCTGTCTTCCCACTTATAATTTAGGATTGGTTGATCGGACTCGGTTATAAATCATAAATTAGAAATCATAAATTTAGTCTGTCCACCCTACCCGCTTTTCTTCTCCGGCGACGCGGGGTGCAGGACGCGCGCTCACAGCAATCGGGCGAACGTCGTTTTCACTTTCTGACTGCGGCGCATTTTTTTGCTTGGCGAGCCATTCTTGCAATTGAATAATTTTCTGCGCAACGATACTCGAACGCGCGTCGGCTGAAGGCTGCGCGGGAGAAACGATCGGCGACGGCGCGGCTGCCCTTGGAGGCGCAGCAACCTGGGACGCGATGGATTCTGTTCGTTGCGCTGGACGCGCCCGCGGTGATGCAACTTTGCGCTCGGCTACAACCGGTTGAGCAATCGCTTGAACGGCGATCAGTGGCTGGCGTAGCGCACAGTTCGCGCAATCTTTCGACGAATGAATCGGAATCACTTTTTCCGCGCACGCGGCTTGGTCGAACGAGATGGTGGGTGCGTTATCTTCCCAGACCTCAGTTCTGCCATTGCCCCATCGAACGATTACAGGCGGATGCGCTTGATGCGCGAGTTTCGCGCGGAGATGTCCGCAATTGATTTGGGAAATGGGACAAGCGCGACAGACATTTGGCGTTACCTCACGATCACCCGATTTGATTTTATCGCACAGAATATGTCCTTCATCGCCAACATGACGATAGGGGCATGGACTGAGATTCATACGCACTTCCTCGTTCACTAGAAACAAAAGAACACGCGTTCTAGTTGCGATTATAAACCAGAACGCGCGTTCTTGTCAAGATATTTCTCATCTCGCGACCTTAAAATGTCGCGAAGGTTTTTAGCACTCGCTCAGATCGACAACGTTTTCCGGCAGATGATCGATTCCTCCCGCTTCGGGCACAACAATCGATTTGATTTTGGCGCGCATCGCCGGTCGAATATGCGGATACGTCATCTCGATTTCGCCGCCGATACTTTCGCAATCGTCTTCTACAATCACGTCCGGCCACACTCGTTCCGCCACATCTTTGTACGCTTCATTCTCGCGGCAGAAAAATAATTCGCCCTCAGGAAAATCGAACTTGCGGAGCAACGAGCGAATGATCTCGATTTTGTCCAAGCGCGTGCGCGACGTGAGGTACATGATCTCTGCGCCCTGCCGCCGCCAAGTCTGTAGTTTCTCGACGGCGTTACCAGCAGGCACTAGCGCACTAAAATCGACCGGTGTTCGTTGGCCAATCTTTTCTTGCGTCGCTCGAATACGTTCTGCGCGAGAAAGGTAAACAACATTCGCGCCGATAAAAAGTGTGCCTTCGGTGAAGACGAGGATTTTCATGTGATGTCAAAGATACAATATCCGCACTCGGCTAAAAGCCGGGTGCGGATTTGCAAACATGATTGATTGGATCGACGGAAATTAATTTGCCGCAGTCGATTTCTGAAGTTGGCGCACGACCAAAACGACTTTGCCTTGAATCTCGACGTTGCGCGCGTCGGCGTAGAATGCTTTCATCGTCGGGTTCATCGGCTGAAGACGAATGCGGCTCTTTTCGCGATAGATGCGCTTGAGTGTCGTTTCGTTCTTGTCTTTGAGCCACACTGCGCACATGTCGCCGTTGAGCGCCGTCTCTTGCTTTTTCATCACGACGATGTCGCCGTCGTTGATGAGCGCATCGATCATCGAATTGCCTTTGACCTTGAGCGCAAACAGACCTTCCTGCTCCGAAATCAGATCGCGTGTGAGTGTAAGTGTGTCCAGCGGCTCGAGACCGGCCTCAGGCACCGGAATCGGTGAACCTGCGGCGATGATACCCAGCAACGGAATTTGCATTCCATGGATGGAATCCCCTGCCGTGGTTCGAACTTGCCCGCCGACCACGCGCAATCCGCGCGAGACTTCTTTTTCGCGCTGGATCAATCCTTCGCGGACGAGGATGTTCAAATTATAATTCACGACCGAGGTGGACGTGATGCCAACGACCGAACCGATTTCGCGAATCGTCGGCGGGCGTCCCTTGTCACGCGTGAACTTGGTGATGAATTCGTAGATTCGTTGCTGACGTTCTGAGAGTCCCATGGCAGCCCTCCTCAGGCACACATGAAAACAATGCGTGTTGCCCGAACATTTGTCCGCATTATACCACGAACGCTTGTTCTGTGTCAAGGGATTTGCAAACGAGTTTTTTTGCCTGAAAAATCGAGGGTTTTACAAAAGGTTGTCACTCGGCACGTTCGCCCCGCTCAGTGTAAACTCCGCGAAGAGTCTCATTCTTTCAACAAAAGATGTTTCGCTCCGCTCAACATGACAGTTATGGACTACATGCCGCGTTCGAGGAGGTCCTTCAATCGTTCGGCGATCTCCGGATCGAGTGGCAGTAAACTGATTTTGTTTTGCGTCGGCTTGGGGTCGTAATCGATGTGATGAATTCGCAGGCGACCGTCTTCCCACACGGCAAAGGTCGCGCTGGGCAGGCCGTGGCGCGGCTGACCGAGACTGCCAGGGTTGACGATGTACTGGTCGCCGACTTTGCGAATAGCGGGAATGTGAGTGTGCCCTAGCAGAATCACATCGGCATCGACGCCTTCCAATTCAGCATGCAACGCTTTTTCCGACATGGTCGCAAAATCGAACAGGCGTGTGGCTGGCTCGTGGGGCGAGCCATGCGCGAGGAAAAATTTTGCGCCGCCCAATTCAACTTGGAGCGTCGTCGGCAGATTGGCGAGGTACGTCAAATCGCTCGCTTTCAATTGTCGAATCGTATGCTCGCGGGTGGCGGCGGCAAGATCGCGCATGTCCGGCGGCGAAGCAAATGCTGCCCCGGTCGCAATCGCATAATCGTGGTCGCCGCGAACGACGTGGGTAGCGTACGCGCGCGTCCAGCCAACGCACGGCACCGGATCGGGACCATAGCCGACCATATCGCCGAGAAAGAACAGCGCATCCGGCGGCTTTTCCACTTGATGCAGCGCCGCGAGCGCTTCGAGATTGGAATGAACGTCGGAGAAGATGAGGATTCGCATAAAAAATAACCACAGAGACCTTCTTCGTCTCTGTGGTTACATCATAGTTCAACTTGCTCGGTTACGCAAATTTCATCCAACCATTCTACGCTTGCGCAGGATGACGAACGCCAGACCGCTGAGAATCACGCCAGTCGTCGAGCCGATGATGAGCGTGAGCACATTTTCGCTTTCAGTGTCTCGTGCGTTGAATTGGCTGAGCTTGACAGCTGTCGGGTCACTGCCCGCATAACTGACAGACGAAGTTACCGATGTGGCTGGGTTGCTGGCAGATGCATAAGCCGTGTTCGTAACCATGCTGGTCGTAGTTACAACTACGGGGCCAGCAATACACGTCGTATACGTGTACATATTCAAACTTGGGGTGTTACAACCCGATACATCCAAAGTCGGGTTACTGATGTCGTTCACAGCGAGATTGTTCAACGTCGTATCCCCAGTGTTCTCCATCGTGAATCGGAAATAGATGTTATTAGACGGCGTAGTCGTAATGAACGTCGTCCATGGACCGCTTGCCGTCGGACCCACTTGCTTCAATAAGGACACATTCGGCGTCTGGGTTCGCACATCCAATGTTGCAGAAGCGGTATTGCCAGTTCCGCCATTCGTCGAAGTGACGTTGCCGGTCACATTGTTTTTCAACCCGGCACTTGTGCCGGTGACCGTAACCGCAAAGGTGCAACTGTTATTCGCCGCAATGCTGCCGCCCGATAGCGCAATCGTGCTGGGGTTCGTCGTGTTCAATGTGCCGCTACATTGCGACGAGGATGACGTCGCAACCGTGACACCGGACGGTAGCGAATCGGAAAATTGAACGCCGGTTAGTGTGGTCGATGCGTTCGGGTTGGAGACGGTGAAAGTTAGCGTCGTCGTATTTCCAACAAAGATGGGCGAGGCGGCAAACGATTTAGTGATGCTCGGCGGTGCAATTGCGACCAACGAAGCGGTGCCGTACCCGGTCGACGTTTTATTTGCGCCGCTTTCATTCGCCGAAATAAATTCGGTGGCGTTATCAAACTGCCCTGCCCGAGTAGCTTTGACATTTACACTCACCGTACAGGTAGTGCCTGCGAGCATATTGGTATTGTAGGTTATAGTCGTTGCGCTAGCGGCTGGATTAAATGCACTTGAACATGTCGTGCTCGCACCAGTAGGATTGGCGACTTCGAGACCTGCGGGCAAAGTATCGGTGATCCGCACATTCGTCAACGCTTCGTTGCCCGTTTGAGTGTTGCCCAGCGTAAAGGTCAGAGTGGATGTACTATTCACCGGAATTGGGGATGTGCCAAAAGCTTTGCTCAGCGTTGGCGGCGGATAGGTGCCGGTCGTGCAGCCGACAAATTTGATATTGTCGATCATCAAGTTTCCATTTTGGTTACTTGCACTGCCCGAGCCGGTGATTCGGAACGTCGTTGCGCCGGAGAGACTGGTCGTTCCAGTAAAATATGCTGTGAGTGGAGTAAAACTGGAATACGTCCGTGCGTTCGTATCCGTCAGTACAGGCGTGAACGTAATCCCGTCAAAGTAACCCATATACAAGGTGTCTGCTCCATTGCCACCGCCTGGATTTCTCACATAAAACTGCATCGAAACGTTGCTGTAATGTCTGGTATCGACCACGAATTGGTAATAGGTCGTATTCTTGGTTTGAAAGGGATAACCATTCCACGAATAGGTATCGGTGACCCCATAGGTATTATTGATCGATTGGGTCAGATTGCTCGAGGCCGTTGCCGTCGCAACATTGCTAGCTCTGAATGTCGGCGCACCACCGCCATTATTATCCGGCGGAGCTACTGTCGTTGTAGGCACCGTCCAGTACGCTAATGTTTGCCCCGGCGTACATGCCACTGGATTGCTCGCCACGAGTGTCGCCGTATTCGAAGTATTGCCTGTGTCCGTTCCCGTCCCCGGTGTGGTTCCGTTGATGAACAGATGCCCCGTCGTATTGTTGAATGTTGCATTGCCTAAAGCCGATGCCTTGACATCGACTTTGATGATGCACGTGCTATTGGGCGCAAGCGTGCCACTTGAGAACGACAACGAACCGCTGCCCGCGCTTGGTGCAAATGTCGGCGAACCGCAGCCGACAGTGGACGCATTGGGCGGATTGGCGACCACCAGATTGGGCGTCCCTGTCGGCAAGTTATCCGTAAAGTTGACACCACTCATCGTCACCGTCATCGTGTTGGGGATGGTTAGCTTCAAGGTCGACGTCGTCACGCCATCGGCAAGAATCGAACTAGGCACAAAACTCTTGGCGATTTTCAAATCAGTTGCGCTAACTATATTCGCAATGCGAGTCGAAGTAGAAAAATCGGAGTTGTAGTGATAACTACTACCGGAGAAATCATAGATGAGCGTGGAAAGACTGGACGATGTGCCTGCCCCGCCAACGATTGTGACATTGTAAATCACCGTAACCGTTCCGCCGTATTTTCCCGTGCCCCAGCATGAACGATAGTTTGGCGAAGTAGGATTATTGCATTAGCGCAAAAGTCACTTGGGCACATCATCCACGGGGAGTGATTTCCAGCGCCGCACGATATCTTTGAGTTGCGCCTTGGAACGCTTGACGGAACGCGTGTGCATACGAAAACGCTGCCGATGAGTTTGTACCCG